>CAJTOJ010000097.1 GCA_910577665.1 uncultured Acetatifactor sp. | reverse complement strand
TTACTACATGGAGATTCCTGCGGTTCAGCATATTGGCCTGCATGTCTGAGGCGTCAAAGACATCCCGGACCATTCTGCCATCATTTTTAAAGGCCACCGAAAACTTCAGTTCACAGCTGGTGGTAACAGCCATGTTCCATCTGTAGTCAATAACATCCTGGCTTAAATGTGTGTAGCTTTTCCCGGTCATTAAGATACATGGTTCCAGTTCCATGCGCTGTAGCAAATCCTGTTTCATACGCTTGCGTTCTTTGGTGTGAAGTTTTAGAATTTCTTTGTCTGCGTCCAAAGAGGGGGTGTTTACACACCCTCTTATGCAGGCTTAGAAATTCTCTTCACACTTTTCTCAGCACTTTCTATACATTTTCCCCTTTGTACTTCCCGTTGCTTCTATCTCACCCTGCTCTGTCAATTCTTTAAGCAGCTCCTTTATGCGGGATTCTTTCACAGATACAATGCCTTCAAAGGCTGATGCCTTATACCACACGCCGGGCTGCATATTATCCAAAAGCAA
>CAJTOJ010000096.1:309-521 GCA_910577665.1 uncultured Acetatifactor sp. | reverse complement strand
AATAATGTAACTCTGAAAGCTATGTAGTGCCGAAAGTGCCGTGTTTCAAACGGCTGGTAGGTGCGGTGCTGGCGGTGACAGGCATCGATTACTACCATAGCAATAGGGACGTAAGAGAATCTGGTTTACTGGCCATATAACCTTACCGACCCATTTGCTGACTAACACCTAAATTTTTTATATAGTCTATAACAAGTCTATCCTGTATACCA
>CAJTOJ010000096.1:0-299 GCA_910577665.1 uncultured Acetatifactor sp. | reverse complement strand
ATCTCCATATCATGATTAAGGAGTCTTTTTTCTAAGACACAACCTTTTTTACACTATCCTCAAACAATTTGCTATTTTACATTATAAGTATTGACTTACAATAAAGTTTGACAAGCTTTTGTAAGTTCCTAGTATTTGGTAGATAATCTGTACCACTGACAAAAAGTGTAGATTTTGCTAAAATAACAGCAAACCTGCACTTTGAAAATAGCTGCATATTTAAAGGGTAGAGGAAATATACCCCGTAACCGGTAGATAGTGCGTACCTCGACTGCGGGGGGAAAATGTGTGACAATAGA
>CAJTOJ010000095.1:308-525 GCA_910577665.1 uncultured Acetatifactor sp. | reverse complement strand
GAACAACGCAGTGGTAATAACTCAACAATCTTTGTCGGACAGTATCCTGTGGATGAATGGCATAACAGGCTCGGCGGAGGGACGCAGGCGGATTCCATCATGGACAGGATTATCCATAATGCCTATGAAATCCCTACAAATGAAACAAACCTGAGAAAGCTGTATGATTCAAAGAAGCTCAAAAGGCTTGTTGACGAGATAGAAGCATAATCATCTG
>CAJTOJ010000095.1:0-270 GCA_910577665.1 uncultured Acetatifactor sp. | reverse complement strand
TTAGACCTAATATTGCCTCTGTTGTATTTTCAAGCGACAGGGGCAGTATTACTATATCTTGTGTCTGAGGTGGCTCTCAAGGAAGAAATTTCCGGGTGGCTCTGAAGCGGGAAACTGGTGGCTCCCAAGGGGGATAATATTCAATCCTGAAAAACCGCCTTTACTGCGGGGAACTGGAATACCGGAAGGAATATGTGCCGGACTACCTCGAACAGAAGAGGGCGAAGAACAACGGGGAGCTTGACCGCGTCATCGTGGAAGGGAAGCACC
>CAJTOJ010000094.1 GCA_910577665.1 uncultured Acetatifactor sp. | reverse complement strand
GTACACGCCCCCGACAAGCTGCGGGGCAACCGGGCCCTCCAGAGCCTGGACGAGTTCTATGAGGCCTTCGACATCCAGCCCGGGGACGGCATGTACCTGCCCCAGGAGGCCCGGGTGCAGATCTGGTAAGAAATTTCATCAGCGAATCCATTATCAACCACAGGCGGCTCCGCACTCCGGGGCCGCCTGAGAGAGCAGAAGGAGGAAAACGTCATGAGAACTTACATCACAGAGGACTATCAGGCCATGAGCCGCAGGGCGGCCCACATCATCGCCGCCCAGGTGCACCTCAATCCGGCCTGTGTGCTGGGTCTGGCCACGGGCTCCACGCCCATCGGCATGTACAAGCAGCTCATTGAGTGGTACAAGGCCGGGGATCTGGACTTCTCCCAGGTGAAGAGCGTGAACCTGGACGAGTACGCGGGGCTGGCTCCCACCCATGACCAGAGCTACCGCTATTTCATGCAGACCAACCTCTTTGACCACATCAACATTGATCCCGCCAATACCAACGTTCCCAACGGCCTGGC
>CAJTOJ010000093.1:225-563 GCA_910577665.1 uncultured Acetatifactor sp. | reverse complement strand
ATAAAGCTTAAAATTCCTTGATTTTTTAAGGAAAATCACTTGACAAAATAGGGAGGCATTTTGAGTACATGCGTGATAACAGGGAAAAGCTGGTGGAGGAGTACCGTGAAAAACTGGGAATCAGCGGACAGGGAATCCTGGAGATATATGAACTGATGGTGCCGGGGCTACAGCAGATGAGGGAACAGCCGCTGGAGGCAGTGGAAAATGAACTGGTAGGGTATGCGGCCCTGCTGGAGGAAGAAATACTTAGGCAGTATGGAGGGTTAAGGAAAATCAATGATGAACGTGGAACAATTGTCATAGAAAACGTAGGCGGAACGGTATTCAAGAGAACC
>CAJTOJ010000093.1:0-215 GCA_910577665.1 uncultured Acetatifactor sp. | reverse complement strand
TATATCTTCATGTTTCTCTATAAAGTCTTATACAATCAATGTTTGAGCAAGTTCAAAGTAGCATATATCTCTATACAAGTCTATGTATTTCAATAGCAAATTTGTGTAGTGATTGTGTAGTTGCGTAGTTACCTCATAAAAGAGTTTGATACGAATAGGAATACCCATAAATGAATATTGGACATCTGAATAAGTCCATTATCAGTTATAGCAAT
>CAJTOJ010000092.1 GCA_910577665.1 uncultured Acetatifactor sp. | reverse complement strand
CATCATATCAGAAATTGCATGCAATAATTCTTGATCTACCATATAACCCTCCCTTTTTCAGTTTACTTTGTTTATGCAGTTCCCCAAAAACACGCCTAACAAGCAAACAGCAAAATACCCCTGTTTGCATTATAGCAGATCCAACTGTTTTTACAAGCTGCTATATTCTATTATGAAAAAACCAGTGGTTTTCAAAAAATACACTGTAGAAGATAGTGCATGTATTCCTCTTTTTTGCTCTCCCTTATTATATTTTCATATTTCAAAATGATCTTTCACATTTTGTGTACATTAATATAGCGGTTCAACGCCTTTTCTAAACGATTATAAAACAACCTATGCTTGGAATTTTATCCAGATAACATGACGAATATATGATAATTCATAGCACTACAATCTAAATATCAAAGAAATCATTGACTATGAGAGATATGATACGGTTTGATGAGACCTTGGCATCTCGAAAAATGTTTCATTGACAAAGTCCTTAAAAACCATCATTTTATAATAAAAAAGTGCCTTCGGCACTTCAACCCCCTAGCCCCCATTCATGGGGGAAAAAT
>CAJTOJ010000091.1 GCA_910577665.1 uncultured Acetatifactor sp. | reverse complement strand
GTCGTGGCCGGAGGGCATACCCGGTTCGTCTATCTGGAGCGCGACGGGGTGGCGGAGCTCGACGAGCGTAGGTCCGGAGCGGCGGAGCAGGAGACGGACGGGGTGCCGCTGTCGTTGCAGCGGGTGTGGGATTTCGCCATGACGGCACCGCTCGACGAAATTCGTTTCATCCTCGAAACGCGGCGGCTCAACAAGGCGGCGGCCGAACGGTCGTTCAGCGGCGAATTCGGCCATTGCGTCGGCCGGACCCTGCGGCGCGAGCGCGAACTGAAAGTCATCGGCGACAGCATTTTCTCGCGGATTCTTTCCTACACCTCCGCTGCGTGCGACGCGCGGATGGCCGGGGCGATGATTCCCGTCATGAGCAATTCGGGCAGCGGCAACCAGGGCATCGCGGCAACGCTTCCGGTGGTGGTTTACGCCGAGGAGACGGGGGCCGACGAGGAGCGGACGATTCGTGCGCTGACCCTCAGTCATCTGACGGTCATCTACATCAAGCAGAGTTTGGGCCGCCTGTCGGCATTGTGCGGCTGCGTGGTCGCGGCTACCGGGTCGAGCTGCGGCATCGTCTATCTGATGGGCGGCGGTTATGCG
>CAJTOJ010000090.1 GCA_910577665.1 uncultured Acetatifactor sp. | reverse complement strand
AGAACTGCGACAGAAGCTGTTCCGGATCTGCTCGGCTATGGAGGCGGAAAATTCCGTGTGCAGACAGGGACGATATTTTATGCTGAAGGCCTATCTGATGCAGCTGCTCCTGCTGGTGATCAGGGAACAATGTGAGCCCATCGAGAAAAGAGGAGAAGGGTATTCCTTTGAGTCTGCCAATAAAAAATATATCGTGGAGAAAATTGTAGGGTATTTTGAAGACCATTACAGCGAAAAAATATCCCTGGATCAGGTGGCCGAAAACATGTATTTGAGCCCCTTTTATATCTCCAAGATATTTAAGACACCCCTATCCGATATCTGATCAACATTCGTCTGGAAAAGGCCATGGAGCTTCTGGAGGAAGGATACGGCGGAAGCATTCAGGAGGTGGCGGCGCTGGTGGGATATGACGACGCGTACCATTTCAGTAAGCTGTTTAAAAAGCGCTACGGGATATCCCCCTCTCAGGCCCGGAAGAAATAGGAATGCGGTCATATAATTTGGAGAAAATATATTTTCAAAAAACACATTTTTTGATATGATATCCATAGCGCAGAAAATCAAGCGGCTGCGAAGCAGACATTTGATTTTCAAGCTTG
>CAJTOJ010000089.1 GCA_910577665.1 uncultured Acetatifactor sp. | reverse complement strand
TTTTGTATTTTTTCTTCAAATTCTTTTACGATTCTGGATAATTCTCCGATGGTGACGGCGGATGGCGATTTGATATCATCCATATGAATCCCTCCTGTCGATATGTAATATAATATCACAATCAACAGAAAAAATAAAGCATTATACCAAAGTTTTTTATCTACACCCAGGGAATGGGGGTGCTTCGGCACTCCTGTTTTTTTGCAGATTTATAGACTATATTACAGGAATATGGTCTTGTCTGCAAGGAATTTTTTTGTTTTTTATAACAAGGTAGGAAGAAATGGGTGGGATTCCGCCGCCTTCGGCATTGTGGGAAAATCCAAACTTAGGAGAAATCCAAACTTTTTACGGGAAAGCCGATAAATTCAGCTTTTGCCGTATAAAAAGTTTGGATTTTATTTTGTACATCTTCCAGATCTATTACCATAGGATGCAGGAGGTGATCAGCTAATGAAATTCAATAAAACTAATGATATTTATGCTGACTTGATTCAGAAACTAAAAACCAGTGGATACTCCAAATCTTATGTTGAAAGGCTGGAAACGGAAATCAACTGGTTGATCCGTAACCAGAACAGGGAAGATATCCAATCTTACGGGGATGCCTGCCGCATAC
>CAJTOJ010000088.1 GCA_910577665.1 uncultured Acetatifactor sp. | reverse complement strand
GTACCGCGGCCCGTGATCGAGAATACGTCCTCGACAGGCATCAGGAACGGCTTCTCGTTCTCACGCTGCGGGATGGGGATGTATTCGTCGACAGCATTCATCAGCTCCATGATCTTGTCTTCCCACTGAGCTTCGCCGTTCAGACCACCGAGGGCCGAGCCACGGATGATGGGAGCGTTGTCGCCGTCGTATTCGTACTTCGACAGCAGGTCGCGTACTTCCATTTCAACGAGGTCGAGCATCTCGGCGTCGTCTACCATATCGCACTTGTTCAGGAACACTACGATACGCGGTACGTTCACCTGGCGGGCGAGCAGTACGTGTTCGTTGGTCTGGGGCATCGGACCGTCCGTAGCGGCTACTACCACCCGGGCAGTCTACGTGAGCATAGTGGCGGTTGGCCGTCTGATACTCTACGTGCGAGGTGTTGATCGTGATACCGCGTTCCTTCTCTTCGGGTGCGTTGTCGATCGAGTCGAACGAGCGCAGTTCCGACAGACCTTTCTTAGCAAGAACGGTCGTAATTGCAGCGGTAAGGGTCGTCTTACCGTGGTCTACGTGACCGATGGTACCGATGTTGACATGCGGTTTCGAGCGGTCGAATTTTTCTTTTGCCATAGTGTTTA
>CAJTOJ010000087.1 GCA_910577665.1 uncultured Acetatifactor sp. | reverse complement strand
TATATGAACTGGTTGCTTTTATCAGCTCCAAAAGCCGTGGGCGGATCGCCGACCCGGAACAGACCACTTATCTGCTCCAGAAGGCCGCACAGGACTCCTACCGGCTGGACCAGTGCCTTTACGAGCCACTGACCGTTTCGATTGGCTGTTCCTTCAACTGCATCAGCGCCTTTGAAAAAGAACTTAAGGCCATAAACGCCGCAATCCAGAGAGCCGTAAAGGGCCTTAACCCCACGGAGTACCAGATACTGACCTCCGTCCCCGGCATCGGCCCGGTCTACGCCAGCGGCATACTTGCTGAGCTTGGCACCATCAAGTGCTTTAAGAGCAACGATGCCCTTGCCAAATACTGTGGCATTGTCTGGAAAGAGAACCAGTCCGGCGAATTCGAGGCGGAAGATACGCCCATGAATAAAGCCGGCAACCGCTACCTGCGGTATTACATGATCGAAGCTGCCGGGAGCGTGATGCAGCACTGCCCGGAGTACAAAGCCTTTTATGACAAGAAATTTGCTGAGGTGAGAACCCATCAGCACAAACGTGCACTCGCGTTGACTTCCCGTAAACTGATACGTATGCTTTTTGGACTGCTGGCCAATGGCAAACTCTACTCTGTGGAAAAGAGTAGGT
>CAJTOJ010000086.1 GCA_910577665.1 uncultured Acetatifactor sp. | reverse complement strand
ATCAGCTTTTATGGGTAGGAAAAATCCAAAAGTTTAGATTTTTCCTGAAATCCCAACTTTTGAGAAATCCAAACTTTCTTCTGTAAATCCTTTATTTAAGGCGTTTTCTGACAAAAAAGTTTGGATTTTGTTTTGGCTTTCTTTTGTCAAAAATGGAAATAAATTAGTTGGAACAGAGCTAAATAACAGTGTTTTTCTCATTTTGTCATAATTGGAGCATTGCATTTGGCGAAATGAAATCCAAACTTTTTTCTACAAGAATCCCCTATTATCAAGCCATTTTCAGAAAAGTTTGGATTTCTCCTAAGTTTGGATTTTTCAAAGGATGAATAATATTCGGGTTTGTGTAAGGGAAGTTGTGGAGAGGGAGATAATTTATTTATAGGCGGTGGGGCGGCACTTCTATGGTATATGGGTGTGCCGCAGAAGCCTAAACAAAAGTAGTATGGGGAATTGAAAAAATCTATGCTTTCGTGTATAATTGATAAAAAAATTCAGAATGAGAGATAGCTTGTCGGAGGAACGATATGAAATATACAAGTGCAACTTTTGATATGGCGGATGATATTCAAAATGTTTTACATACGGCTATTGAAACCATATATCCGAAATATTATCCAAAGGAAGTAGTGGATTTCTTTTGCAGACATCATAGTAAAGAACACATTCTAAACGGAATAGCATCGGGAAATA
>CAJTOJ010000085.1:483-723 GCA_910577665.1 uncultured Acetatifactor sp. | reverse complement strand
TACAAACGCATCTGTCCGTGCGAAATCCCCTACACAGATTTTGCGGGATATGAGTAAACAGCTCCGGAAGGAAATCTATAAAAATGCTTTTGATTTATCAGAAAAATTCCCCGAAAAACCATCCCTGGAAGCCGGACTGGAGGAAGAAATTGCATATACAAAAAATCTGCTAAAGGCTCTGGAGGAAGGGATAGCAGCCTGTGGCAGCGGGAAGATACAGGAGCTTGCCAGGGAAATGAA
>CAJTOJ010000085.1:0-399 GCA_910577665.1 uncultured Acetatifactor sp. | reverse complement strand
AGATGCACGGTTTGGGCACAAAACGCCAACGAGCACATTTTACGGATATAAAAACCACCTGGCAATGACAGAGGAACGTCTGATTGCGGGGATAAGCGTAACGCATGGAGGTGCGCCGGACGGCCAGGAGTTACCAGGACTGATAGAAAAGGTGCAGGAAACAGGGATAGAAGTGACAGAAGTAATAGGGGATATGGCATATGTCAGCGATGATAATCTGGAAGCCTGTGGCGAAGGGATTACATTAATTGCACGGACAAATACGGCGGTGGCAGCGGCAGCAAACGGAAAACTGGAAGAAGGATTCTGTTACAATAAGGATGCCGGAATGCTGCAGTGTCCAGCCGGGGAATTGGCGATGCGGGTAGAGAAACGGACAGCAAAGAACGGGAATACCTA
>CAJTOJ010000084.1 GCA_910577665.1 uncultured Acetatifactor sp. | reverse complement strand
TCGAGGGTCGCCTCGTCGAGGTCGTAGCCGAAGCATACCTCTTCGAAATTGGCGGCCCGACGTGCCGGGTCCTGTTCGCGTACGGGTACGCGCGGAATTTTGTTTGCCATAGCTTACTTGTCCAATCCGATTCTACATTGGTGACCCGCCGCACGCTCGGCGGCGATAGCCGCGGCGCGCTGCTCCTGCGTGCGATACATACCTTGACGGCGCATCGCCTCGTCGAAGTCGACCTGGTGAGCGTCGAACTCGGGTCCGTCGACGCAGGCGCCGCACATGCCCGTGCCGTCGACCATCAGGGCATTGAGCGACACGGTGGTCTTGAGTGCGTATTTCGCGGTCGTCAGCGCCACGAACTTCATCATGATCATGGGGCCGATGGCCACGCACTCGTCGTAGCGGCGGCCCTGGGCGATCAACTGCTCGAACAGCTGGGTGACCAGCCCCTTGAAACCCTCGGAACCGTCGTCGGTGGCAATGTAGAGGTGCTCGGCCACGGCCCGCATCTCGTCGGTATAGATCAACATCTCCTTGTTCTTGGCGCCGATGATGACATCGGCTCCGACACCGTGCTCGTGCAGCCATTTGACCTGCGGATAGACGGGAGCCGTGCCGACGCCTCCTCCGATGAAAAGATAGCGGCGGCCGCGCAGCTCCTCGGGCGACATCCGCACGAACTCCGACGGATGGCCGAGCGGTCCGGCGAAATCGGCGAGGGCCTCGCC
>CAJTOJ010000083.1 GCA_910577665.1 uncultured Acetatifactor sp. | reverse complement strand
GTTCTTCGAGCTGGAGGACAACATGGAGCTGGCCGAGGACTTCCTCAAGTACCTGATCCGCTATGCGCTGGACAACTGCCGCGAAGACCTCGAATTCATGAACAAGATGTGGGACCAGGGGCTGATCGAACGGCTCGAATTCGTGCTGGCCAACGACTTCAAGCGCCTCGACTACACCGAGGGCATCGAGATACTGAAGGCTTCGGGCCGCAAGTTCGAGTTCCCGTGCGAATGGGGCTGCGACCTCCAGTCGGAGCACGAGCGCTACTTGGTCGAGGAGCATTTCAAGCGCCCCGTCATTCTGATCAACTATCCCAAGGAGATCAAGGCTTTCTACATGAAGCAGAACGACGACGGCAAGACCGTACGCGGAATGGACGTCTTGTTCCCCGGAATAGGCGAGATTATCGGCGGTTCGGAACGCGAGGCCGATTATGGCAAACTCTGTGCAAGGGTGAAGGAACTCGGTATGAACGAGCGGGAACTCTGGTGGTACCTCGATACGCGCCGCTGGGGCTCGGCTCCGCACTCCGGATTCGGTCTGGGCTTCGACCGGCTGCTGATCTTCGTGACGGGCCTTACCAACATCCGCGATGTGCAGCCTTTCCCGCGCACGCCGCAGCACGCCGATTTCTGAAATTAAGAATTGAAAATGGAAAATCGGGCAGCGGCCGTGCTGTTCAGACCGGGCCGCATGGGGTTCTTTCGCCGGCCTTGCGCCGTGCGGGTGCGCCGAGAGCGGACGCAGG
>CAJTOJ010000082.1:540-751 GCA_910577665.1 uncultured Acetatifactor sp. | reverse complement strand
ACCATGCACGGCCGTTTCGACGGTACGGTGGATTTCAACGTCGAGAAGAGCCAGCTCATCGTCAACGGCAAGGCTATCCGCGTGACCGCCGAGAAGGACCCCGCCAACCTCAAGTGGAACGAGGTGGGCGCCGAGTACGTCGTTGAGTCGACGGGTCTGTTCCTCACCAAGGAGAAGGCCGAGGCCCACATCGCCGCCGGTGCCAAGTACG
>CAJTOJ010000082.1:0-453 GCA_910577665.1 uncultured Acetatifactor sp. | reverse complement strand
AAGGACGATACGCCGATGTTCGTTTGCGGCGTCAACACCGACACCTACGCCGGTCAGAAGATCGTGTCGAACGCTTCCTGCACCACCAACTGCCTGGCTCCCATCGCCAAGGTGCTCCACGACAAGTTCGGCATCACCGACGGTCTGATGACCACCGTTCACTCGACCACCGCTACGCAGAAGACCGTCGACGGTCCTTCGATGAAGGATTGGCGCGGCGGCCGTGCCGCTTCGGGCAACATCATCCCCTCGTCGACCGGCGCTGCTAAGGCCGTGGGTAAGGTGATTCCCGAGCTCAACGGCAAGCTCACCGGTATGTCGATGCGCGTTCCGACCCTCGACGTGTCGGTTGTCGACCTCACCGTCAACCTCGCCAAGCCCGCTAAGTACGACGAGATTTGCGCCGCTATGAAGGCTGCTTCGGAGGGTGAGTTGAAGGGTATCCTGGGTTAC
>CAJTOJ010000081.1 GCA_910577665.1 uncultured Acetatifactor sp. | reverse complement strand
GTAATATGGTATCCTTTAGCACAATAGGTTCTGCCATTTCTTCTCCACCTCCTTTTCCAGGTAGCCCTCTGCTATCTCATAGGAATGCTTCCGGAATGCCTCCAGATCCGCCTCCGTGAACAGGCGGACGATTGCCTGTCCCAATGCCTCCACGTCCTCCCAGGGCACCTTATAACCGTTCTCTCCTTCCTCAACGAAGATCTGGGCCCCATAACGCATATCGTAGCTGACAATGGGAAGCCCGGAACCAACGGCTTCTAAAAGTGTCACCCCCAATGTCTCCACATAAGATGCAGATATATAGGCTTCATACTCCTGATATACTTCATCCAGCTTCTGAAAGCCGCACAGATGCACATACTCTCCGCAGCCAAGCTTCCGTATCAGTTCCTGGAGCCTTTCTCTCTCCCCGCCTTCCCCATAGATATCCAGGGTCAGTTCCGGTACCTTTTTCCTGGCCGCCACCACAGCTTCTATCACCTGGTTCATCCGTTTCTCCGGCGCCAGACGGCCCACGGACAGCAATGCATACTTGCGCCGTGGCTTCCAGGGCTTCCTAAGCCTGGAAAGCCCCACCACCGGTATGGTGGTAATCACAGGACATATTCCCCTATACTTCTGCATCTGTTCCCGGAGAAGATTCCCCTGGGCATCCGTGTTGGTGATAAAGAAACTGATCTTCTCCGGATGGGCGAAAACATATTCGTAAATGCCATACCACAAGACATGCTCCGCATCCTGGTTCCAGAAGTGATCTGCATGCATCACCAGAC
>CAJTOJ010000080.1:526-774 GCA_910577665.1 uncultured Acetatifactor sp. | reverse complement strand
CTACACCGGCCACTGCACCGGGGACTGGGCCTATGGGCGGCTCAAAGAAGCGCTGGGGGACCGGCTGCGGCCCATGGACTGCGGCGCCTCGGCGGAGCTGTGAGCAGGAGTTTTTAGAGAAAAGAGAGGAATCCCATGGCAGAGCTGACCCCCATGATGAAGCAGTACCTGGAAATTAAAAAGCAGAACCCGGATTCCATTTTGTTCTTCCGCCTGGGCGACTTCTATGAGATGTTCGCCGACGACGC
>CAJTOJ010000080.1:275-516 GCA_910577665.1 uncultured Acetatifactor sp. | reverse complement strand
CTGACCCTTACCAGCCGGGACAAGGGTAAGCACTTAAAGCCCGCCGAAGAGCAGGTGCCCATGTGCGGCATCCCCTATCACGCCAGCGAGAGCTACATTGCCCGGCTCATCGCCAAGGGCTACAAGGTGGCCATCTGCGAGCAGATGGAGGACCCCGCCGCCGCCAAGGGGCTGGTGAAGCGGGACATCATCCGGGTGGTCACCCCGGGGACGGTTACCGACGCCGGCTGCCTGGACGAGA
>CAJTOJ010000080.1:0-238 GCA_910577665.1 uncultured Acetatifactor sp. | reverse complement strand
TTCCTCTGCGCCGTCTACGCCGACGCCCGGTCCGCCGGAATCGCCTTTTGCGACATTACCACCGGCCGGGCCCACCTCACCTCCTTCACCGGGAAGGACCGGGCGGAGCATATTATTAACGAGCTGGGCCGCTTCTCCCCCGCCGAGGCGGTGGTAAACGACGGGGCCTATGCCGAGACGGCCCTGGTAACGGCCCTCCGGGAGAAATTCCGCTGCCGGGTGGAGCGCGCCGGGGAGC
>CAJTOJ010000079.1 GCA_910577665.1 uncultured Acetatifactor sp. | reverse complement strand
TGACATAAATTTTCCATACGCTTCACATTCTCCAAATATTTAGTTTTTTAGCCGGTATAAGCCTCAAAACTTATATCGGCATTCATCCAGAACACTTCCACAATCTGGATGTACCACAATAGCAACTCATGTACAAGCCGTATGTGTTCTCCACAAGCACATACGGCAAAGTACAAAAATAAGCTTGATTTCCAATATCAAAATAGTATAATGATAAAAGAAATACCCTATATATGGGGTGATTTCATAAGGTGTTCATAAAATGTTCATTTTATGTTTGTTGCATGTTTGGTTGGGATTGGATATAATGTAAATAAGAAATCTAATTGATTTCTTCATCACAATATGAGTCCTGTGACTGTTCTGACAGGACGGTAAAATAAAAGTGACAGAGCGATGAGTTGAGTGACGGTTCTGACTCAACGGTAAAATAAAAGTGACCGAGTGATGAAAATTGTGGGAGGGCAATGGCTCTCCCATTTTTACTAAGGAGATATTATGAGTCCAAAAGAAGATTCATTTGATTATCAGGTATTGAATCTGACAAATAAATTTTATGCTGATTATCCAAATCCACCATATAAAGAAATTGTTAGAAAGAATAGTAGGCCATATAACTGCTTATTAGTGCAGTCCCATTATGGATATTTTATTTGTATCCCTTATAGGAGCCATATTAACCATAAATATGCTTTCAAATTTAAAAAGAGTATTCGATCTAAAAGAACAAATTCAGGATTAGATTACAGTAAGATTGTGATAATAACAAATAATGAATATATTG
>CAJTOJ010000078.1:544-888 GCA_910577665.1 uncultured Acetatifactor sp. | reverse complement strand
GATGTCAGCATTTCAGAGGAAAAAGTCACTTCCTCTTTTATTGAGAATGAGCTTGTGAGAGCAGGATGGAATGGCGTTACCATGGATACCCTGGATAACAGTGTCTATTGGACGCTTGCCTATGACGGCGATGTGGTGTATGACAATATCAACATTACCGGGAAAGATACGCTTACCGTGCGCTACACCCTTTGTGGAACGCCAGGCGCAAGATATGGCATATCATTTTTCTTAAATCATAAGCCTATATCTTTTGATGGAGCGGTTTCCTGTGATGTCACATTAAGCAAAGGAAATGTGTGGATCATTGAAGCAACCATAGATACGCTTAAGCTGGATGGATT
>CAJTOJ010000078.1:0-526 GCA_910577665.1 uncultured Acetatifactor sp. | reverse complement strand
GACAGCCGTCGCAGCGGACGGAAATTCAGTTACAAGTAAAACCGGTTCAATTTTATTATACAAGGAGGACTAAGTTTGAAAGTAAACTTTCAAATTTTGATTGGTATGCGCGCAGGAGCGCGCCAGGAGGTATAAAAATGAAAACAAAATGGATGTGTATGATACTTATGCTTGCTTTGGCGCTTCATCTGTCGGCCTGCGGGGATAGACAGGAGAATGGGAACAGCTCTGAAAATGGAGCCATAAACATGGAAACGCAATCCCTGGAAGATGATTCATCGGAAAATACCGGAAATGAAAGCAGCGAAATGAACGTGATTGATCAGCAGGATAACGGCACGGATAAAAATATTGTGGCGGTCAGCAGGTTCCAGGATTCCGCTTTTTCAGGAAAGGTCAGAGGCTGCTATTATGCCGATGGAAGCCGGATTATCGTTGCGGCGGATCAGCTTTATCTTTACGATACGGGGAAAGGCGAAACGATTGCAAGTGCGGATATTTCCATGGGAGACTTATGCGTACAGAC
>CAJTOJ010000077.1 GCA_910577665.1 uncultured Acetatifactor sp. | reverse complement strand
TGATAAGTAGGCAGCACATATAATCCCGTAATATGATTATTATCAAAGCAGCCCGTTCCAACAATCGCACCATTCTCAAATAATACGCCCATATTTCCAGACGCTATACCATCTAAAATATGTTCTTTACTATGATGTTGGCAAAAGAAATCCACTACCTCTTTGGGATAATACTTTGCATATACCGCTTTAATCGTTGTATGTAAAACATTATAAATCGCACTCGCCATGTCAGAAGTCGCCGTTACATATTCCATACTTTCCTCCCAAAATATCTAAATACAAATTTTTCTCTAACCACCTATATTACATAATACCATCATGTTAAAATCATTACTAAAAAATTTATTCTATCTTTCTCGCAATATAGGAATTTATCTGCCTCTCAAATCCTTTGCCATACACAATGATTCTGGCATATTCACATATGGAGCATAATTGGGAATAATATCAAACCCCAATTTTTTATATACAGCACAAGATTCAGCTAATAACTCTCCTGTTTCAAGAATCATCCTTTTATATCCCAATTCCATAGCCCACTCTATCAACAAGGCAACAAGTTTACTCCCTATCCCCCGTCCTTGATATTCAGTATGCACAAACACTCTCTTTAGTTCTATATTTTCTTCATCATACTTTCTTATAGCACCACCGCCAACCACCTTATCATTTTCATAAACAACGATTGCTTCTTTTATTTCATCTAGCTGGTTATATTTCTTGTATTTATCTCTCTTTATCTTTTTTCCCACACGCCTGTCCAAATCAATATCAAGAAGTCGGCAGTTTTCTATAAAATCTTTATTTTTGCCATCTGTTCTTTGAAATTTCATAATAAAATCCCTCCGGAAATTGAAAGCCTAAAACTCGTACCTTGTCCCATGTGAAAGCAGCAGCCCATCTGTCAATTCCACACATAAAATA
>CAJTOJ010000076.1 GCA_910577665.1 uncultured Acetatifactor sp. | reverse complement strand
AATCTGTAAATTTTGCAACAGGCTTGCGTAGGTTATTTGGAGGCATTTCCTAAGCGCAGAATGGGGCAGACTCTTTGTCTACAGCTTGGGGCAGTCCAAACCTATGCCTTGAATCCTTCCAGCAGCTTCAGCAGCAGCTTCTTCCTGCGGTGCTCCTCCAGAGCTTTCTGATCGTCATGCTCCACATAATACCGGAAGAGGTACTCATAGATTTCATCCAGCCGCCCATCTACCTTCCGGAAACCTTCCTGGACAATCTGCAGCGCCTGCTTGCTGTCTCCATGTTCCTCATAATATCCGGCCAGCTCCAGATAGTCCCGGGAGTAGTTCAGATTCGCCTTTTTGCTCTCCAGATATTTCCCGTCTTCTCCACATGCGAGATAGATTTCCGATGCCCAATTCCCCAGCAGATTCCACTTGGTGGTACTACAATGAAGGGCTGATACTTTCCCTCACTTCTGTCTCATAAGCATTTTCTGTTGCCAGATCAAACAAGACCCATTCAACAATGTCAAAGCTGTCCGGGTTATCCTTCAAAAATTTGATGACTGTCTTTACCGCAATGCTCGCAGCAAGCTTTACCGGAAATCGATATACTCCGGTTGATATGGACGGAAAGGCAATGCTTCTGATTCCATGTTCAAGCGCTACCTGCATGGAATGGAAATAGCAACTTGCCAGAAGTTCCTCTTCCCTATTTCCGCCGCCTCTCCAAACCGGCCCTACGGTATGTATTACATAGTCGCATGGCAGGTTATATGCCTTTGTAATCTTCGCCTGCCCTGTTTCACATCCGTGAAGTGTCCTGCACTCTGCTAAAAGTCCCGGGCCTGCAGCCCTGTGAATAGCACCGTCCACCCCGCCTCCTCCTAAAAGGGAATTGTTGGCGGCGTTTACGATTGCCTGGACATTGGTTATTTTTGTGATATCGGATTTTATTGTTTTGAGTTGATACATTGTTACTCCTTACCTACCAAAAAAACTTATTGCGTTTCATATAGAAAACAGCCTGTAGTGAGTAAAACCGTACATTCCTTATCGCAGGTAAGCTCGACGGCGCTGGCAGTTCCGTTTTCGTAATGTTCGCGTATCATGTCTACCAGCGCTGTTTTTCC
>CAJTOJ010000075.1 GCA_910577665.1 uncultured Acetatifactor sp. | reverse complement strand
TAAAAAAGTGCCTTCGGCACTTCAACCCCCTAGCCCCCATTCATGGGGGAAAAATTGTGCGGCACACAATTAGGGGTTTCCTTTTTTGCTGTTTTCCTGCATAATAGTCTCATGAGCATACTACAGAATATTTTCAGAGACCATTATGAAGAAATAATCTATATTCTTCATCCACGTGACTCAGTCATCGAAAATGTTGATAAGATGATCCACTGCGGCGATCCTTCCTTTGGTGGTGCAATGTATGGCTGTCCCCACTGCGGCAAATTGAAATTCGTTCCTTTCCGCTGCCACAGCCGCTTCTGCCCCACCTGTGGGAACCTGTACGCCATGCAGCGCACTACCTCCATGTCCTTTAAGCTCGTCAACTGCATCCACCGGCACTGTGTCTTCACCATCGACAGCCAGCTCCGGGACTTCTTCCTTGAGGACCGCTCCCTGCTTGACTGTCTCTTCCATGCCGTGAACAGCGTTGTTTCACGGATGTTCTTCAAACAGAACAAGTCCATGAACTTCACTCCCGGTTTTATCATGGTCCTCCATACCTTTGGCAGGGATTTGAAATGGAACCCACACATCCACTGCCTCATTTCAGAAGGCGGCTACAGCGACAACGGTTCCTGGCGCAATGTCAACCACTTTAACTATACTTACCTGCGCAATGCTTTCCGTACCGCCCTTCTCAATGAAATGGAACACATGGTCGGCCGCTCTTTCAAAAAGGTGAAGGCACGCTGTTACCGGGAGCACAAGGAAGGCTTCTATGTCTATGCAAAGCCAAACAGATGTGACCCCAGAACCGTGGTGAAATATATCGGGCGTTATCTCGGGCGGCCTGTGATTGCCACTTCCCGGATTGATAAATACGACGGTGACTTTGTCACTTTCCATTACAACCGGCATGAAGATGACAGATATGTGGAAGAGACCATCCCTGTTATGGAGTTCATAGAACGCCTCATCCGCCATATCCCCGAAAAGCATTATAAAATGATCCGTTATGGCGGCCTTTACGCAAGGCATCGGGAGATTGACAAAAAACTCCTCAGAGCCGTCTCTCGTGAAAAGCATCGCATTTTCAGAAGCTTTAACCAGTGGCGTACCGCCATCCTTCTTGCTTTTGGCTATGACCCTTTAAAGTGTCAATGCGGCGCCACCATGCTGTTTTTAGAACTTTACTTTAACCACAAGCGTGTCTCTCTGGAAGAAATGTACGAGAAAACCATGTCCCGTTCTCGTGGAAAAAGGTCTTCTGCATGACTTTCGGATATCCGATTCCTGTGATATACTCCTTGTAAAGGAGGGCTCACATATGAAACCAGACACAGAGAAGCTACGCAAAAAATATATGGACCATCCACCGGAAGGAATGACATCCGAGGACATTCGCCGTATGAGCGAGGATGACCTTCTCGATATGGATTATTTCTTAAATGAAGACGACTTATTTGATGACGATTTCGGAGAAGATGGATTCTATATCTTTTAAAATTCCGTACCGCCTGTTTTTTATGCCCACATTTATTTTTTGTCAAACATATGTTCGCAAAACGTATGTTTCTTTTTGTCACTCCAAAAGACGCAATTTCCTATAAAG
>CAJTOJ010000074.1 GCA_910577665.1 uncultured Acetatifactor sp. | reverse complement strand
CTGAAGGATCGGTCTGCACATCCCCCTCTCCGCTTCCTTCACTTTCTGCAGGCCCGGTCTCTACAGTTCCCTCTCCAGAACTGTCTTCCGAAGGAATGGTCCCTTCTCCCGCATCCCCGGGGCTGTCGTTTTCCGGCACATCTGTCCCGGGAACAGATGCATCTGCCAGGTTCCCAGCCTGTACATACATTCCATCCGAAAAGCCCACACTTCCCAGCACCAGAACCAGGCTCATCAAATATGCCATTCCCCTGCCCATGAAGGCTTTGCGTCCTTTCCTTTTGTTCATTCCCGTAAAAATCCTCCTCTTTTCTGCACCTTCGCGCTTTTTGCCCTGGCTCCTTCCCCATTACATCCTTGTTTCCGGATGTCCCAATGAAGAGTCGCTATAGTCATGTACATATTATATAAAAAAAAGAGGAATTTTTCTGATCTATACAGCTTGATTTCTACCTGATTTCGACCATTTTGAAAATTATAACCACAAGCAGTGTATATTTACATGATTGTTTGTGCACAATGCTGTCAACACGCAAAAACTAAAGAAAAGCCGGTTTCCACAGTATCCCTGCTAAAACCGGCTTCATGCTTATTGGTAATCTCCAAAAAGAATCTTACAATTTCAGTCCCTTCAGCAGATCTCCCAGAGAAGTGCCAACGGATTTCCCGGAGCTATACTGGGCGGCCAGCTTCCCGTCCACCTCATCCGGCTGGGCATCCTCGGCAAGAGCCTTCATGCTCAGGCTGATCTTGCCATTGTTGGTATTCAGTACCTTTACCTTCACGGTATCTCCTGTCTTTAACACTTCGTTAGGTGCCTTGATCCGCTTCTGGCTGATCTGGGACACATGCACCAGACCACTCAGACCCTCTCCCAGATCCACAAAGGCACCGTAAGGCATCAGACTCTCCACCTTCCCCTCCATCACAGTGCCAGGGGCAATCATGGATATCTTGTGGTTCATGGCTTCTGCTTCCTGCTCCTTGAGCACATCCCTGGCTGAGAGTACCAGCTTCTCCCTGCCCTTTTCCACGGTAATTACCCGCACGTCCAGGCTTTTACCCACAAAGCTCTCCAGATCCTCCACATAGGACAGGGACAGATGGGAGGCAGGAATGAATCCCCGGATGCCTTCCAGATATCCAACCACCCCTTTGTTCACCACCTGGCTCACCTTCACGGACAGGATGGTCTTCTCCTCCAGATAGGTCTGAAGCTTGTCCCAGCCCAGTGCTTCTGCCGCTTCCACACAGGACAGCAGGATATTCCCTGCCCCGTCATCCCGCTTCACCACAGTTGCCTCCAGCTTGTCGCCCACATGCACATCATTCAGCACAGAGAAGGAGGGATCCCGGCTCATGTCTGCCGCCTTGATCACACCTGGCGCATAATAATCCAGATCCAGGGTAACCCCCTCCTCATTCACATGGATCACAGTCCCGGTAAGAATATCCCCTTCCCGGATCTTGCGGAAGGATGCCTCCAGTTCCTTGCTGTAATCTGCCATGGACTCTGTGGGTGCTTCCGGCGCCGCCAGAACCGTTGCCTCCGGTACCTGTGCCACCGCTTCCACGGGGACTTCTGCCGGTGCTTCCATACCTGTCTTCCTTTCTGTTTCCATACCTTGTCTCCTCCTATTTCTCTTTTCCTTTAAAGCCTGGATCGGATTCCACTGCCGGTGCCTTTTTATCCTTCCTTCCACCGGGAACCTCCCACCTGGCTATTCTATTCTCCATTGTACCAATTTGACGCCATATGGGCAAGCCCGGATGTGGAATTTTTAGGATTTTACCTCAAAAGTTCAGCCATGCTTCGCAAAACGGGCGAATCATGCTTGCATGAATGAGCACATTCTGCGAAGCATGAGCGGAGCGCCCGTTTATGAGCAAAAAGCAGCTG
>CAJTOJ010000073.1 GCA_910577665.1 uncultured Acetatifactor sp. | reverse complement strand
GCTGGGAATGAAAACAGATATCGATGCGGAATTCCCGGTAAATACAGGCATACAGCCCAGTGATGTATGTACGGTTTTGGGGAATCTGCTGGACAATGCAATAGAGGGAAGCAGAAATATCGGGGATCCTCTCAATGGCGGCAGCGTTTTTTTCACTTTTCTGGCCGAATAAACTGCTGGTATTTTCCGTACCTGTTTTGCTTTACCAGATATTGATCGAATTTGGCGCAGACAGCTTTCGGAAAATAGCAGCGCTTGACCCGCGCGTGGTCTTTGACGCAAGGCATAATATTTGGAACAGCGATTGGAAAATGCTCGCATGGGCATTCCTGCTGGGGGCAGCGGCATGGCTGCTCCTTGGCTTTGCAGGCATGTTGCAGTCAAAAAGGAGGATATGAGCATGACGGGGTATTTTCGGTCTTTCCGTCAGATGTTTACAGAAAGGGTGTTCAGCTCCAGGACTTATGTAGTGGCAGTTTTGCAGGGTTTTATGCTGCATCTGTATATGAGGCCCGTGGCGGCGTTTTCAAGAGATATGGGATACGCGGCTGCACCGTGGGCATTCCCATTTATCCTGTCAAATATTTTCTATCTGCTATTATTTATGATCGGGATTATTTACTGTTTTTCAGATGTCCCATTTATGCAGTATAAAAATATGTATCAGGTCATCCGTACCGGCAGGCGCAGATGGGCGGCATGCCAGGTCAGCGCGATCCTTGCGCAGTCGTTTTTGATAATGGCTGCAAATGTATTTTTCAGCATGGCCTTATTAAGCGGGTCATGTGAGCTTACCCTGGATTGGGGGAAACTGTATCATACACTGGCATTGACAGGCAGTCCGGAAGAATACCGGTTTCTGTTTGCCTTTTCCTATGAAACCATGCAGATGTTTTCGCCGTTGGAACTGACTGCTTTGACGGTTATCATCGGTACTTTGGGAATCGGTTTTATTGGCCTTTTTATGTTTGCTGTCAGCATCTATATCAACAGGAGTGTAGCGGTTACGGCGGCATTTGTCATGGTGCTCATGATCTACCTGGTCGAGAATATCCATCCGCTGTTAAGAGAGAAGATGGCGATGTTCGTCCCGGTAAACTGGATGAGGGTAACACAAATCGGCGTGAAATTACATGACAGTTTTATCCAGCCGCCGGTTCTTTATATGCTGATAATGTTGGCGGCCGGGATTGCAGTATGTGCTGTCCTGATATTGATAAAGATAAAGAAGATGGAATTTCAATGGTACAAAGAAGAGTAGGGAGGTGCCTGAGTGGAACAGTTTGTGATTGAGGTAAAAAATGTAAGCAAGTCATTTAAGGGTATTCCTATACTGAATGACATAAATATCACCTGCAGAAGCGGAAAGATATATGGAATCATTGGCTATAACGGCTCCGGAAAAACCGTTTTGTTCAAATGTATCTGCGGCTTTCTTCATGTGGATTCAGGGGAAATATCCGTAAATGGAAGAGTGATGGGAAAGGAGATGGATATGCTTGAACATGCGGGAATCATCATTGAAGAGCCTGGCTATATCCGCAATCTGTCAGGATACCGTAATCTGGAATATCTATACCGCATCACCCATAAAAAAGATCCGGCGGTGATTCATTCCATCATGCTGAAAGTCGGGCTTGACCCGCAGTCCAGGAAAAAAGTGTGCCATTATTCGCTGGGAATGCGCCAGCGGCTGGCGATCGCCCAGGCCACAATGGAAGACCAGGCGATTCTGATTTTAGATGAACCGATGAATGGCCTCGACAAGGAAGGGGTTGCGGAAATGAGAAAATTTTTCTTAGAGCAAAAAGAGAGGGGCAACTTGATACTTTTGGCCAGCCATAATAAAGATGACATCGAACTGCTTTGTGATGAAGTATATGAGATGAATCATGGTATCTTGGCGATGTATTCCAAATCCACCTAAGGAACTGCCGGAAAATAATCTACGCATTTTGTTTAGAGTAAACCTGATAAAATCTGTAAATTTTGCAACAGGCTTGCGTAGGTTATTTGGAGGCATTTCCTTAGC
>CAJTOJ010000072.1 GCA_910577665.1 uncultured Acetatifactor sp. | reverse complement strand
TGCCCCACAGCTGGAACTGCTCTACAACAATTCTATCAACATGATCTCCTGGAATCCGTATATCTATCACCATGACAAGAAAGCGGAGGCAGACGAAGAACCGGACTGCGACAGCAATCCTTATTTCGGCCAGCCCATCCCTGCCTATAAGAAAGGGTATTCCCTGTTTGCTGCCTCCCACCTGCCGGAAAAGGTAACCGTATTCGGCATGGAGAAGCGCACCCAGGATATCTACAACGCGGATATCCTCAGCGATATTTTAGGGAAGACCGTCATTACAAGGACCTTTGAAGAGGTTTCCTGCAAGGATATCAAGCAGATCCACCAGGTACTGCTTCAGTTCCCTCCGGAAGAAAAGGATGTCTACCAGAAAGCGATAAACGAATTTTATACCATGCGGGATAACTATTTTTCTTCCACAGGTAATTCTAGAAAGGATTCCATGATGCGCCTGGTCCAGCAGATCGTGCTTCTCCTGCGCATCGGCGCCGCCCCGGATACGGTACAGGAATACACGGGGGATACCCCGGTGAAGGTCATGGCCGCTGTTGAGATGGCTGCTGAATGGGAGAACGAGATCATTGCCATCGGGGTGCGGCATGTTACCGTGCTGGAATCTTATGAAAAGGCACTGCGGGAATACCTGCCGGACCGCCCCCTGTTTGTGGTGACCGGCGCCAACACCAGCTTTGCCAAAAGACGGGCACTCCGCCAGACACTGCAGGACAGCGGGAACGGGATACTTCTCTGCACCCAGCAGAGCCTCCCCTCCAGCGTCAATTTTGATTATGTCAATAAAGTCATCATACCGGAACTGCATTACAACAACTCCGGCATGAGCCAGTTTTATTTTCGGTTCATCCGGTATACCTCAACGGAACACAAGGACATCTATTTCCTTACCTACGCCGGAAGCATTGAATCCAACCTGATGCAGATGGTGCTGGCAAAGGAGAAGCTGAACCTGTTTATGAAAGGGCAGGATGTGGACCTGGATGAGATCTATGACAGGTTTGATGTGGATTACGACCTGCTCTCCCTTCTGATGCGCCAGGAACGGGATGAGAACGGGAAACTCTGCATCCATTGGGGCGAACAGAAAATGGTATGAAATGCCGCAGAAACAACACTCTGTCCCATCATACGGGCAGGGCATTGACGGCCATAACCAGTATTTCTTGAGCTACGGGGTTTCCAGGTTCTGCAACAGAAACGATGGCGGGCCTGCCCGTGTATGAGTGGGAGTAGAAGGTAGCAGGAGGTGCAAACGATGGAAGAGATCAGAAATAAAGCATTAGAGCAGGTACTGCAACAGGCGGAGAACCAGCATTGGAGCTATACCATATACCGTGAGCCAGAAGGGAGCTATAACGGATGGCATTACAGTAAAAGTAATTATGTTGAACTGGGAAAGTATTCACCAGCAGACAGAGATTTCAACATGATCATTGATTTTGATGCTGATAACCCCATTGAGTCTTTTCTAGAAGATTTAAAAGCGTATGCAGAAGATTTCGGCATTGACGAATATGTCGAGGGATGGATACCAGAAAGAGGAAAGGGTGGCTGTCCAAGCAGCATCAGAGAGTTGGTTGCAGATGATGAGGCTATCAAGGAAATGATCCTGGAATTGTTCAAGATCTGTAACCAGAAAGAGGGAGGCTGCTGACTATGTATATCAAAAAGTCTCTGTATGGAGGATTGAACTACAAAGATGCAAAAGAAGTGATCAGCCAGCTGGAATGGGACGGCAGATTTGACGTCCCGGCGGATGCGGTGGAAGCCTGCATCCTCTCTGACATTATGGTGCGCTTCCCGCAGGCGGACAAGGAAAAGATCAGAGACGCATTGGAAGGGAATAGGAAGTATAAGTTCCACATTCCTTCTACGAACGATGGGATTGTAGCATCCCCAGACGAGCCGGAGGAGCGGTGGCCTAACTGGGTGGAGATATCCGGCTATCAGGTTTCGGAACAGTACTTATTTGGACAGGTCTTTTACGAAACGGCATACGACGTTGAAGATATTACCGAAGAAAACGTATGTTATATCCCAAGAGAGCAGTTTTATGCCATGTTCAAAGGGATACCGCTCATTGAACGGTTCTACC
>CAJTOJ010000071.1 GCA_910577665.1 uncultured Acetatifactor sp. | reverse complement strand
CAGGTTTTCTGGGGCATCACCGTCAGATGCCGGATCCTGCGCTGCAGGATGCACTCCAGGATATAGCGGGAAGCTTCCTCCCCGTAGGTCTTGTGGACTGTCAAGCTGTACGCCAGGAAATCGTCCACCAGGTTCATTTCTTCCAGTTTCTTCATAGCTGCTCCTGTTCCAGGCAGGAAGTGCTACATTTACAGAAACTCCTGCCTTCCAATTTGTAAATTAGGGTTCAAAGCATAGAGTTTCCCGATGAAATCCAGATTATTTGAATGAAAAAATGACCAAGAAAAAAATATGCTCTATACAAATAGAATAGCAGGTTCTGCCGTATTGTCAATATATTCCTACTGCAGCCCGGTATGACCACCTGTAGAAGCAGAAGAACCACAAACCAAGATATACAGAGGTGTAAATACTTCTTCCTATCCATGGCTATACCTCCGTATCCGCATAAAGAGGGGTGTTTACACATCCTCTTGTACACATACCAATCACAAGTATGAAAATTTACTTTCATACTTCCCCTCATGCCAGCAAAGCTGGCACAAACCAATCGCACGGAATCTACGATTCCCGGAAGAACGCTGTCCTTGCGTTCTTTGGTGTGAAGTTTTAGAATTTCTTAGTCTGTGTACTTTGCAGACTTAGAAGTTCTCTTCACACTTCCCTCCCTGTCCAGGAATGCCATTCATTTCCACTCATCCAGATACAACTGCACCCGGTTTGTCACCACCCGGCTGACCTCCTCCACGCTCTTGACGCCGCCAAAATACTCTGCTGCCTCTTCCTGGATAATATTTAGGAGGGGAACCGTGCGGATGGGATAGGGACGGGCCTCCTCTATGGCCTTCCTGTACTCTGCCTGCTTCTTAGCCGTAATGTCTTCCTTGGTATAGCAGAACACACCTTCCTGGGTTATAAGATTTGAACCCTGCTCTATATTCCTCTGCAACCACTGCTCAAAAGCTTCCCTGTTCACTGGTAGAGTGGCAGAATCTGCATTCTGTACCTCCACCCCCAGCAGGAAACGAAGAAACTCCCATGCTCCCTCCTTGTGTGTGGAATTGGCATTGACTGCCATGGTAAATGTAGATCGGACGGCACCATAGCACCCATCATCGAACAGGACCCCACAGGATACCTTTCCCTCGCTCTCCTGTTCTTCCAGGCTGTCATACCTAAATATGTCATGAAACCATCTGCTTTCTATTATGCCTGCCTCTGGCTGCTTTCTTCCGTCATCCCCGAACCGTCTGGCAGCTTCCAGCAGCTTCCCAAATAACGGGGTATCAAAATCACAGGTTCCCTCCTCCCAGTCCACCATTCCCCAGAGGCTGTCCGTTCCCTCCAGAAAGGACCACAATACCCTGCCGGCATCTGCCCCCCTTGCATACACCCCATCCTCTTTCTGGGAGAGCAGAGCATCCACCAGGGCTTCTACGTCCAACGTCTCTGTGCTGCCCAGTATCTCCACATCCATCCTGGCGCCAACTATGTTCAGTCTGGGGCTGACCCCATAGATATGTTCTCCCACTCGCCAGGTGGAAAAGGCGGCCGGAAAATACTCCTCCTCCCGGATGGCAGATCCTTTTATGTAAGGGTTCAGTTCCTCCAGCGCCCCCTTCTCCAACATCCCTGCAATGTAATCCTGCAGCAGCCTGTCCCCGCACAGAATGTCCGGCCCTTTCCCTGCTGCCACCTGGATGCTGGTCAGCCGTGCAAAATCCTCCATGTCATTACCGCTGCCACAGTCCTCCAGGATCACATGGTAAGTGTCATTCTCCTGGTTAAACCTGGAGACCTGTTCCCCGATCCAGGGATCCGAATAGAATACGCCCCGCATGACAACGGGCACCTTGTCCACCTTAACCATCTGCAACCGTTCCAGCAGCCCTGCCGATTCCTGGTAATCCGTCCAGAGGAATTCCGCACTGCCATCCTCCAGCACCTGGATATCCTGTAGCTTCCTATCGCTTCGCAATGTGTAAGATGTACCGGTAAAAGACAGTACCTGGCTCCTGCTGTCATCTGAGGGGTTCCACTTCACGATTCCCGAACCTGCGCCAGGAGTACCATGCTCCAGTATGGCCAGGGCATCCCCTGCACTCCCCATGCCCGGTGTCATGACCTCCATAGCCATCTGCAGCCTGTCCTCCAGAAGAAACTGCCCTGTGGCAGGATCGATCCCTGCCACCCTCCAGAGATTTTCTGTATCATCCTTCAGCAATGCATATACCTTTCCGTTCCCCAGCAGACAGAAATCCTGTATAGATATACTGGCGTTGAACTGGTTCCCTTCACATAAGATCTCCCCGGTGGAAAGAACTTTTAGGAGGGAGCCATCCTCCCTGTATTCCTCC
>CAJTOJ010000070.1 GCA_910577665.1 uncultured Acetatifactor sp. | reverse complement strand
TGTAACAAAGAGAATCCCGTATTTATGCGGGTTCTGGCGTTTCGCAAACGCCTAATTGAAAGAAAAACCATGCAAGGAGAAAGAAGGCAATGGCTGGAATCACTTTAGGTAAAAACAAAAGACTCTATCGCAGCGGTATGCCCCTAAATGCCCTGCATCTGATCACTCAGGGAAAGGTAGCTGTGGAATATCCCGGAGGATCTTATCTGTTGAAAAAAGGAGATGTAATCGGTGTGGGGGAGCTCTGCTCAGAATTACATTTCCTGGGCTATACTACAGTTGAGGATACTTCCCTGCTGAATTTTTCCGCAGGCACCATAGAGTCCCTGGACAAGCTGCTGGCAAATAG
Organism: uncultured Acetatifactor sp.; assembly: GCA_910577665.1. Classification (GTDB taxonomy): domain Bacteria; phylum Bacillota; class Clostridia; order Lachnospirales; family Lachnospiraceae; genus Acetatifactor. The sequence goes on along the minus strand of CAJTOJ010000070.1, from coordinate 2,868 downwards.
CCTGGATCTGACCAGACTTTTCCTGCGATCCCTGTTTAAGCAGATTACCATTCTCTTAGGCCAGTGCTCCCTTTCAGAGATGTCCTGCATTGAATTGTATCAGAACATCACCGAGGATTACCATTTCTATAACGAGTTGAGCAGCCGTTACAGCATACCCTCCCGTGCCCTGGAAGGTATCGGGGAAATCACCGCATATATTGCCGAAGATTCCGATTCCTGGCTCAATGGATATTACCAGGGACTGAAATCCTTCTACGCCGGAGAAGGTGCCAGGATGCTGACAGAGGTTCCCGGGATCTCCCTCGGTATGCTCCGCAAAGGATGCCTGGACTTTAGGAAGGCTTATTCCATCCTGGAAGAGCAGTTCCAATACCGCTGCCAGGTGATCCCATACTACTTCCAGCCTTCCGGCGGGGACCTGTTTGACATGTGCACCTCCCTCTATCAGAGCCTGGAACCGGCCAGCCAGGACGCCGGCAGACTCTACCAGAAAATCGACAGGATGATCCATACCCTGGAACACGCCTATTCCCTGGATCAGAATGCAGTGGCCCTGAGGGTGGGTAATTTCCGTGGCAGCGTACCCCAGTCCGCTTCCTCTGAAGTTCCAACGGATGAGTCCCTGGCCACAAAGGAGGCAGAAGCTGCTACCGTCAAGTCCGCAGTAGCCGGAAGCCTGAATGCCATTCTGGATTACGCCCAGATGGATCCGGAGAAGAGCAATACCTTCCGCAAACATGTGGCAAGCTACATGGCGCTAAGTGACAGAAATGCCATGGAGGATGCCGTGAACCGTCTGCGCAGACAGCTGACAGAGGAATTCCATGAAGTATATGCTTTTGTGTGTAAGCGCGCCCTGGTAAGCTCCCAGATTCCGGCCCCGGTAAAGCTTTTCCTGTATTTTGGCGTTGTGGATGAAGAGCTGGCTGGTGCACAGAATTGCGAGACATTATACCGTCTGGTCCAGACCATGGAAAGTAGTGATGACTTCGGCTACTATCCTTTCTTCCACTGGCTGAAGGCCATCTACGAAGGCCAAAAGGATCCCAGCCGGAATGAATTTGACGAGGATTACAATGTCTATCTGAACAAACAGAAAGCCATGGGCAATATCACAGCTGCACAGGCAACCCAGATGCAGAACGATCCCATGTACAAGATAGATTTTGAGCTGGAGAACATGTTCCGCCAGTCAAACAAGGTGACCTTTGGGCGCATTACCACTTACTGCCCGCTCTTTACGACAGATAATGTCCTAAAAGACCTGGATGCTTCCTTTGTCACTGTGGCCAGGATCAGAGACGCCATCGAGACGATCCGGACTGTGGATTACTCGGCTTATTACAGGGAAAGTCTTGACCTGGATCACATGGACACCATTGGTAAGGAGACTGTCCATATGGAATTCCTGCCAGATATCATCCTTATGCCCAACGCGGGAACCAGAGGTGTCATGTGGCAGGAAATCGAAGGCAAAAAACGAAATAGCCCTTCCAGAATGGCTTTTTCCATCTTCCATCTGGAAGATATCACCACTTCCCTGATCCGCCTCACCGGGGAATTCCGCTGGGAAATGTGCAAACGGATCCAGGGAGCCCGCTGGAATGATGTGTCGGAGCGCTCCTTGACCAGCGAATACTTTGACTATGTGCAATTCTACCGCAAGAACCATGAACTCAGCGCCGAGGCCAAGGAGCGGCTTCACACCAGCCTCCAGAGGGCCAGGAACAGCTTCAAGGAGATGTTCGTGCGGGATTATATCCTGTGGATCCTGTTCGAAGGGAACAATTCTCCCCGGCTGAACAAGGTCTCCAGAAGGATCCTGCTGACGTATTGTCCCTTCTCTGCAGAGCTTTCCGTCAGCATGGAGCAGAATCCCCTGTTCTCGGAACTCATAGGCCGCCAGAAGGTTCTAAAAAGTCAGCGCCTGCACCACCTAAGTGTACTGTGCCAGAAGTTACGCAACTCCAATACCCCCATCCCTGCTTCCCTGGAAGAAGAGATTGCGTACACCCGCGGCCAGCGTGAGAAGAATGCTTGAGAATATCTGAAAGCACCAGGGACATCCCTTTCGGAATCCTACATCCTAAGGGATGTCCTGTCCTGTTTCCGCCTGGATTTTTCCTGTAAGGGATGCCGGTTCTTTTTCCAGCCGGGCCAGTGTGTGGAAGGCCGCCAGAAGCAGACGTTCCCTGCGGTAACGGTTCATATCCATGGGTCTGTCCATGTAGAGTTTAAAATGGTCTACCTGCCACACCAGCACATCTGCCAGGGTATATCCGGCCACCTGGTATCTGCATAGGAATTCCCCGTAGTCATGGTAATACGCCAGCTCCTGCAGAAGCCCCGCAGAACCACAGATTTCCTGCCACAAAGTCTCGCCATATTCCCTGTCCTCTCCTGCCTGTACGGCAAGTTCCAGGATATACTCCTGTAAAGTTTCCAGCGCTTTCTCCAGCAGCAGGTCCTGCTGCTTCTTTAGGTGCCATTTCTGCTCCTTTTCCATCTTCTTCTCTCCTTCCCTCCCCTGATCCTCCCAGCCCTGGCTGTATAACGCTATCCGGTTCATGGCTGGCAGAAATAAAAAAACCTTGAAAAGACATCTTTGCCTTTCAAGGTTCCTTCTATAAAGCAGGGGAAGAGAGGATCGAACTCCCGTTTACGGTTTTGGAGACCGCCGCACTACCGCTGTACTATTCCCCTGTGTCAGACTCACCGACAAAAAATACTATAACACAAAAGGTACTCATTTGGCAAGTGTTTTTTCACATTTTGCGTATATTTTGTTACTGTTCAGCTACTTTTCACTCGTCAGTAACGCGAGACGTTTTTATGCGCATTTTGCATAAAAACCCGAGACAGCGT
>CAJTOJ010000069.1 GCA_910577665.1 uncultured Acetatifactor sp. | reverse complement strand
CCCAACCGGCATTTATCAAGGCTTTATTCCCGGAAGTAGTGTGGGAAGTTTGAGTTATTATGCCGCAAAATTACACACCCGAATTCAAAAAGAAGATTGTCCGTCTTCATGAGGAGGAAGGACGTACCTACAAAAGCATCACCGCAGAGTACGGTGTATCCAAAGCCAGCATCTCCAAATGGTGCGGCGAATTCAGCAAAGAATGCCAGACAAGCCCTGAAGCAAAAGCAGAATACGATAACATGAAGGAACTGCTAAAACTCAAGCGAGAAAACGAAGAACTCCGCAAGGAGAATCTTTTCCTAAAAAAAGCAGCGGCATTCTTTGCAAAGGAAATCGATTAGAGGCTTATCGGTTTATCGAACAACACCATAAGGAATTCGGCATCCGCTGGCTGTTGAGGCGGCTGGGGATCTGCCCGAATGCCTACTATAACTACCGGAAACACCGGAAGGCGGGTTACTATGCCCAAAAAGAGAAGATCAAGGAACTGATCGAAGAGATCTACCACAGCCACAATGGAGTAGACGGGTACCGCAGTATGACTGCCTATCTGGAACGCAGGGGGTATGGCTACAGCCAGACAACAATCCATAAATATATGAACGGAGAATTAGGTCTGCACTCCATCGTCCGCCCCAAGAGGCCAGGCACAAAGCCCGGGAAGCCTCATAAGATATTTGAGAACAAGCTGAAGCAGGACTTCACGGCGGAGGAGATCAATAAAAAATGGTGTACGGATTTCACTTACCTGTTCCTGAAGAACGGGGATGTGCGCTATAACTGTACAATCATAGATCTCCATGACCGCAGTGTGGTGGCCAGCATCACAGACCGCCGCATCACCAGCGACCTTGCAGTCCGTACCCTGCAGAAGGCCCTGGACTCACAGCCGGGGTCCAAAGAAGGGCTGATCCTGCACAGCGATCAGGGCTCCCAGTACACATCAAAAGCATTCGTGGAATTCTGTGAATCCGCTGGCGTGACCCAGAGCATGAGCAAAGCAGGATACCCATACGACAATGCACCGATGGAACGGTACTTCAACACTCTGAAGAACGAATGCATCAATCTGTATGAATTCAGGACGGAGGCGCAGATGTACCAGACAGTGGAGGAATTCGCCTATGTCATCTACAACCATGTACGGCCCCATTCCTATAATGGATACAAACCCCCTTTTGAAGCACGGTGCGCCTAACGACAGGTACATGGCCTGTTCCAAGATTCCGAGCCGAAGGAAGGAAAGCAGCCACCCCTCTGGGGCTTGCCCTTGACAGCCGCCCAAAGGGATGTTACGCTCCCAAATCCGACGGCGGGTACAAGGTAAAAGTCTGTTCCTGAGTTCGTCGCCGTCGGTACCCAACTGACAACATCCCTTTGGGCGGCTGTCAAGGGTGGCGGAAACTGCGGATATCCTAACGGTAAGCAGGTAGTTTTTTTAGCCACAAATGTTACAAAAAAGCTTGACCACTACATATTACCTAAAAAGTTGTTTTACCTGCCAGTATGCTGACTACTCTCCCTATGGCAGCGATGATTATGGACTGATGCTCTGTTACGTTCGCCATAAAGAAGACTGCTTGAAGGTGAACAGCAAAGACGATTACTTTGCTTTCCTGGAGGAGAAAGATTTTGACGGGCGGCAGGAAACGTACCTGTGCAGCCAGTACAGCCCCCGGAACAGGGCGGGTGGATACCGGGGATATGTGGAGGGAACCATGGACTGTCCTGCCCCGGAGGGGGAAGGAATGGCTTAAAAGGCAGGCAGGACAGAGCGGGAAACAGGGGAAACTTTTTTATAGGGAAACGGACTTGACCAACTATATGGGGGTGACGCCTATGGGTTCCAAGAGGGTATCTACCTGGAGCGGGATACGGAACAAATTGGAAAACGATTACCTTTGTCCGGCTCTCCGGGGACACATCCAGTATTTTGCAGTCAGTTACAGCAGGAGCGCTGACCATGAGGGCCGGGCTGCCATCCGGCTGGATGGCGTGGAGATACTGCGGAGCAATTATTATGACTATGATCAGAACTACTGGGACAGATACAAAAAACTGCGTGTAAGCCTTCCGGATGAGAATGACCCAGGGCTGCCGTTTCGGCTTGCCCATGAGGGGGCACTGAAGGACGGCTGCTTTGACAATTGGCTTTTCTACGAAGCCTTCCATATCTTTGACAATCAAAGCATTGAGAAAAGCCTTGTCTGTGAGAATCCCCTGGTCCGTATCTTTGCCCTGCTGGACCGCAGGCTGGGGAAAAGGCGTCTGCTGGCCCTGGCGGCGGTTATGGAACAGGAGTTGGAATGGGTGCGGGCATTTTATGTGATTCGGATGCAGGCCGAAGGGCTGATGACGTTTCCGTAATAACAGCCGCCTGGGAAGGTGTAAAGCATTGACTCACGCGGACAGGGGGGGCCAGGGGACTGCGAGGCAGACATTGGGCGAATGCCGCCAGGTTGCTGACTTACACAGGCGGTGGGTCATTCCGGCCAGTCTTGGACCAGCCGGGCCACTGCATCCAGGTCGATCTGGAGATGGCCGTCAAAGAGGGCGAGTCCCGCCGTGCCTGCCAGGGGGTAGATGCAGGGCATATTGTCGTGAATGAAATCATAGGTGAGGAGTATCTTTTTATCTGGATCCAGAATCCAGTATTCCCTGACACCGGCATCGGCGTATTTCTGTAGTTTCTTGGTGCAGTCCTTTTTCCGGGTGGCCGGGGAGAGGATCTCCAGGACAAAGTCAGGGGCACCCATGATGCCCCAGTGCCTGACTTTGTCTTCGTCACACAGGATGATGAGGTCTGGCTGCACCATGGTTTTGTCATCACAGTCCAGACGGACATCAATGGGGGAGGACAGCGGGATGCAGCCGCCGCCATTTTTCCGGATAAAAGACTTTATGGCATAGAGCAGTTCGCCTGCAATCTGCTGATGGACGAATCCCGGGGCTTCCAGAACATGGATAATGCCGTCAATGAGTTCCACCCGCTGCTCCCCGGGCCAGGCATTATAATCTGCAATGGTATATTCTCCCGGCTTTTTTCTATGGGTGGTCTCATACATGGCAGATTCCTCCCGGACACAATCCGGCCTGGTTCCCTGGGGGGCATAGCGATAGGTAGCGGAAATAGGTTCTTCTGGAGGGGATTGTCTGTTATCCTCTGCCTGGCTATTGTCTCGTCCCCTTTCCATGGCTTGTCCGGTAGCAGGGAAGGGAGGGATGGTCTTCTTTTTTTCTGATGCCATATAGGTCTCCTTTTGGTGGATTTCACAGATGATTTCCTTTATGTTAGCATGAAAGTATCCGGAATACAACTATTTCCCACTTTGCGCCATTTTCCTATCATGGATTTGTATCAAAAATAACTTGAAAATAAACAAACTGAAATAAGTATAAAATCGGTTCCTTTTCTATTGACTGTTTCTGGTTAAAGTGCTATGGTTTCCCTATAAAATATTCAAATTTGAAATATTCAGAAAGGAAGTATTTATGCTGAAAAGAGTCAGTATAGAATTTGCCCACAATTTCTTCCAGGCCTACTGTATCCGCTGCAAGTCCCTGTGCCGGGAGTTCCATATGCCCCAGACCGCTTTCGACATCTTGATGTTCCTGGCCAACAATCCGGGCTACAATACGGCCAGGGATATTGTGAAGCTGCGGGGGCTGAAGGCCAACCTGGTGTCCGTGAACGTGGACCGGCTGGTGCAGGAGGGGTACCTGGACAGGAGTGACTTTCCAGGAGACAGACGTAAGACTGTGCTGGTGTGTACGCCCAAGGCCCGGCCTATCGTCCAGCGGGGAAGAGAACTCCAGGACAGATTCTTC
>CAJTOJ010000068.1:4254-4466 GCA_910577665.1 uncultured Acetatifactor sp. | reverse complement strand
CGACTATTCCACTTACACGTCCATGTTTGATATGTTCCACGCATGGCAGGAGCAAGCCGCCAAACTGGAACAGGGCGAAATAAGCAGAGAGGAATACGACCAGTGGCGGTACAAGTACCCCGAACTGGACACTTCAAAGCATTGGGCAAAAGTCCCCTCACAGGCGGTCAGTGATATGCTTATGGAAGAATTTCAGAAAATCGAGAAAGAAG
>CAJTOJ010000068.1:0-4235 GCA_910577665.1 uncultured Acetatifactor sp. | reverse complement strand
AATTTGCTTGCAACCGCATAAACACTAGGTTCTCAAATCCTATTTCATCACTCGAACTCTATCGTTGCAGGCGGCTTGGGACTCATGTCATAACACACCCGGTTCACTTGTTCCACCTCAGCCAGGATCCGATTTGTAATGCGCTCCAACACCTCCCAGTCCACCTTTTCCACGGAAGCCGTCATGGCATCAATGGTGTTAATGGCACGGATGATCACCATGTACTCAAATACCCGAGCATTGTTCTTCATACCCACAGACTTGAAATCCGGCACCACCGTAAAATACTGCCACACCTTCTTGTCCAGTCCTGCCCTGGCGAACTCTTCCCGGAGGATGGCATCTGCCTCCCTAACCGCCTCCAGCCTGTCCCTGGTGATGGCCCCCAGGCAGCGCACCCCCAGTCCAGGGCCGGGAAAGGGCTGACGGTATACCATATCATGGGGAAGGCCCAGTTCCACACCACAAGCACGCACTTCATCTTTAAAAAGCTGCTTCAAGGGTTCCACCAGTTCGAACTTCAGATCTTCCGGCAAGCCGCCCACGTTGTGGTGAGATTTTACCATCTTAGCTGTCTTGGTACCGCTCTCAATGATGTCCGGATAAATGGTCCCCTGGCCCAGGAAATCGATACCTTCCAGTTTTCTGGCTTCTTCTTCAAATACGCGGATGAATTCGCCGCCAATGATCTTGCGTTTCCGCTCTGGATCTGCCACATTCTCCAGCTTACCCAGAAAGCGCTCTGAGGCATCCACATAAACCAGGTTGGCATGGAGCTCATCCCGGAATACTTTCACCACACTTTCGGACTCATTCTTGCGCATGAGTCCGTGGTTCACATGGACGCACACAAGCTGCTGCCCGATGGCCTTGATAAGCATGGCTGCTACTACGGAGGAATCCACACCTCCAGACAGAGCCAACAATACCTTTTTGTCTCCTACCTGTCTGCGGATCAGTTCCACCTGGTCTTCAATAAAATTCTTCATATTCCAGTTGGCCACTGCCTTACAGTCCTCAAACAGGAATCTCTGTAAAGAATCCCTGTCGGGAAGTGTGGCAAGCTGTATCTCACATCTGGACTGAGGATAATCCACTGATATCATTGGATAACCCAGGTCATAAAGTTCCGGCCTTATCTCCACGGCTGCTTCGTCTACCACACGGTTTTCCCCGCCATTTAGGAGGATACCCTTTACATTAGGCAGGCTTTTCAGTTCCTCCACCGTAATGTCGTGGGGGTGGATCTCACTGTATACGCCAAGTTCACGGATTTCGCGGGCAATCACAGTGTTCTGTGTACTTCCAAGGTCAAGGATGACAATCATATCTTGCTTCATAGGGTGCTTCTCCTTCTATATCATTTATGGTTTGTCGGGTTTCCAGAGGCAAAACCCGTTCCTGTTTCCTACATTTTCATTTTCTGTATTTGACATTTCCTGCAGCCTTATTTGGCCTGCTTCCTCAAGGAAAGCAAAAGCAGCACCAGCCCTGTTCCTATGAGGATATGGCCGATTCCTGCTACACCAGAGATAGCAGCATCCGCTCTCCTGGAAAGTTCCACGGCTTTCACCTGAGCAATCCCCCGCACGGCCATCATCACGGCTGTCAGCAGTACACCCACATTATAGACCCCCAGGAAGACCCGGAACATTTTCTCCTGTTCCAGCTTCATGGAACCTGCAAACAAAGCCACCAGCAGGAATACCACCATGCCAAGCAAAAACAAATGTGTATGTATCTTCCCCAGAACAGTGGTATCCGCATACCCGCTCCATTTGGTGAACTCCCGGTAGAAAACGCCCCCTGCCATGGCAGCTATCGCATACATAAATGCCACATGAATGTATTTTTTCATGGTCTGTGTATTCCTTTCTTACAGTTTTCCTCCTGGTTTTCTTTCCTGCCCCAGAATATTCCCGTTCCCGGAACAGGCCTTATGGAAATGTACCACGCCGAAGCACCTCTTCCAAATCACATCTGTGGTTCCTGTCTTCAGGGATGCCCAGGTGCTCCTGCATGAATGTATTATAACGGAAAAGAAATCATCCTGCAATATCCATTCGCAAAATGCCCCCTTGATCCACTCATAGTGTATTACTGTTCACTTTCGTACCCCAAAATTATTTGCATCTTCCTGTAATCTATGCTATAGTTGCTTTAACACTTTAAACTGTAAAAGGAGAAAACCATGAAACTACTATTGCTGGTTCTATATTTTGCAGTGCTGATCGGCATCGGACTCTATTGCCGTAAGCACGCTACTGATGTGAATGGCTTTGTTCTGGGAGGGCGCTCCGTAGGCCCGTGGCTCACCGCCTTTGCCTACGGCACTTCCTATTTTTCTGCTGTGGTCTTTGTGGGTTATGCCGGACAGTTCGGCTGGCGTTACGGTATCGCCGCCACCTGGGCTGGTATCGGCAATGCCATCATTGGTTCCCTGCTGGCCTGGGTTGTGCTGGGCCGCAGGACTCGGATCATGACACAACATCTGGACTCTGCCACCATGCCGCAGTTTTTCGGGGAACGTTTTGGCAGCAGGCCCTTGAAGGTGGGTGCTTCCATCATTATCTTCATCTTCCTGATCCCTTACACAGCTTCCCTGTACAATGGCCTCTCCCGGTTGTTCGGTATGGCCTTCAACATGGATTACTCTGTCTGTATCCTGCTGATGGCAGTGCTGACAGCGGTCTATGTCATCGCCGGCGGATATATGGCCACCGCCATCAATGATTTCCTACAGGGTATCATCATGTTGGGGGGAATCGCCACCATCATTGTGGCAGTGTTGAAGTGTAAAGGCGGTCTGATGGCTGCCATGGATGGCCTGGCCAGGGTCTCTGACGAAGCCGTCTCCTCCACTCCGGGCATCTTCTCTTCTTTTCTGGGACCGGATCCCTTGAGCCTGCTGTTCGTGGTGATCCTCACTTCCCTGGGCACCTGGGGGTTGCCCCAGATGGTACAGAAATTCTATGCCATCAAAAACGAGGAATCCATCAAGAAGGGCACCATAATTTCCACCCTGTTTGCCCTGGTGGTAGCCGGAGGCTGTTATTTTCTGGGCGGTTTCGGCAGGTTATTCTCCGACCAGGTAGACGTGGCGTCAGAAGGGTATGACGCCATCATCCCCACCATGCTGTCAGGCCTCTCACCCCTTCTGATTTCCCTGGTAGTGATCCTGGTGCTCTCCGCCTCCATGTCCACCCTGTCTTCCCTGGTGATGGCTTCCAGTTCTACCTTGACCATTGACTTTATCAAGGATCTGTTCCTTAAAAATATGAGCGACAAAAAGCAGGTGCTGTGTATGCGCCTGCTGGTAGTCGTCTTCATCGCCATCTCCTCGGTTCTGGCACTGATCCAATATAAGAGCAACGTCACCTTCATTGCCCAGCTCATGGGCGTATCCTGGGGTGCACTGGCTGGTTCCTTCCTGGCACCTTTCCTGTATTCCCTGTACTCCAGGCGGATCACGAAAGCTGCCTGCTGGGTCTGTTTTCTGTTCAGTTCCATACTGATGTTAGCCAACATCTTCTTTCGTCCTTCCTTTCCTGCCATCCTACAGTCCCCGATCAACTGTGGGGCCATCGCCATGCTGGCAGGGCTGGCCATCGTGCCTGTGGTGAGCCTCTTCACCCCACGGCCGGACAGGAAACTGGTAGACAATGCTTTTGCGTGTTATGAAAAGAAGACAGAAGTTTCACAGAAAACTGCTCTGGGAAAATAAAACTCCCTTTTCGGAATTGTGTACCCGTGGAAAATGAGCCTATAAGTATAATTGCAAGTAGAAGGCAAATATTCTGTAATCAAGTATATAAATTGATATTTTATCTCTCAAACTTAGTAAATAGAGAGATTAAGCAATATAAATAATCAAGGTGGTGGTATTTAATCTATATGTTTGACAAAAATTCTTTGATTCAACGACTTCAGGAAATTCCTTTTTCTAAAAGTGAATACTGGGTAGTTGCCGGTGGCGCTATGGTTCTACATGGGTTTCGCACTCAATCACATGATATTGATTTGGGATGTAGTACACTCTTGGCAGATAAATTGGAGCAACAGGGTTATGTAGTTTCGCGCTGTGAAGATGGAACTAGAAAGATATTATATTCTGAAAATATCGAGATTTTTGAAAATTGGCTTGATGGTTCTGTGGAAATAATCAGCGGCATTCCCGTTGTATGTGTTGACGGACTTATACAGATGAAAAAGAAACTTGGCAGGGAAAAAGATTT
>CAJTOJ010000067.1 GCA_910577665.1 uncultured Acetatifactor sp. | reverse complement strand
GGTGCATTTTCTACTTTTTGCCAATCTGATTGTAGATTGGCATATAAATACAATTGACTTCACGGATTCAGGATATACAGATTGATCACGGTGATGAGAAGACGCACTATCCCATTTCCATATATACCAGACAGCCATACACATACCCCCTGGCCTGCTGTCATGCCCTGACCTGCTGCTATGTTTTGCCCTGCTGCCATGCCCTGGCCTATCGCTAGGCCCTGGCCCTGCATGCCTCCCCCACTTAAGGAAAGCAGCCAGCCCGCCAGGCTGTATAACAGAAGCGCCAGCAGAAATGGTTCCATCCGTCTCTCCGTCTCCGTCCTGCGGCGGTGGCTGCGGATAGCCGCAAGCAGCATCCCGAACCCCACAAATTCCGGCAGCAGTTCCAGTCCCCCCAGCTTCACATGTACACAACAGCATATGAGTCCCAGTTTCATCCAGTTTAATGTCTTCCGCTCCATCTGTTGCCCTCCTTTGCACGGCTTTTTTCCATACTGCTTTCCCTTTGCCTGCTTTCCCCGCCATCACTGGCTGCCGGATTCCCCTGCACTGGCTTTCCCCGTATGGCCTTCCCCTGCATAACCTTCCTCTATACCGGCTTTTCCTGCATGGCCTTCTCCTGCACTGCTTTCCTCTATACTGGCTTTCCCCGTATAGCCTTCCGCTACCACCGCTCCGTCTGCCAGGATCCTTATATAGCCTTCCGGTTCCATGCCTGGCTTCCAGCCATTCTCCTTTCCCTCCTGCCAGACACTCCCGCCGAAGACCAGCACAGGTTCCCCTGCCCGGAATATTTCCAATGCCTCCCCGGTCAGCACCACATATCCGTTCCCTGCGCTGTCGCTGCCACCGGATCCCGTATAGCTGGCCACGTAAGGATCTCCGGACAGGCGGGCCAGTTCTTCCTGGGTAGGCCAGTACCCTTCCGATGTACTTCCTTCCATGGGCAAGTCTCCTTTGGCTTTTTCCAGGCAGGAATACACCTCCAGGCGTACCTGGCCGGCTCCTTCCAGGGCCTCCTCCTGCAGACAGGTCACCCAGACTTCCTTCATCTGATATTCCACAGAGAAATCCTTAGGGTACCGTTCCTGCCAGGATTCCTGCTGTCCACTCCCCGTCCAGGAAAGCGTATGCATCCCTCGGTCAGACACTCCAAGACTATCAAAATACCCTTCCTGGTATCCTATCATCTCCACCAGGAAATCCCCCGTCTGTGCCCTGGCCTCCACCAGGACGGGAGGCCGGTAACTATCCTGGTTCCCTGTATCTAGTTTCCGTGGAATCACCTTCCAGCCCTCTTCCTTCACCAGGTCCAGTTCCACTATCAGACAGTCCTCTGGTGCGCGGCTGCCTTCCTTTCGGCCTGCGCCATCCCCACCGGCGCTTCCTTCCCTGCTTTCCGATGTGTCCAGACCTTGACTGCCAGGTGTCCTCCCCAAACAGGCCTCTCCCCCTGCATCCAGCACACCAGGATCCCATCCCCCGGGCATCCGGATGCAGACTTCGGCCCCGCCTCGCTCCCCGTCCTGCCACAGATTGTAGATACCAAATCCCTGGATATCTGCCCCCATGCCTGCAAAAACATCTTCCTCTTCACCAGACAGTCGGCCTGCCTCATCCAGACATCCCTCCCTGTACCATGCCCGCACATGGTCCCCATAGGCTGCCATCTGCCCCTTTGGCAATACTGCCATATGGTAGATTACATTGCCTTCCTGCAGGGCCCGCAGGAACAGATAGACAGCTTCCTGGGGAATGGCCGCCTCATAACATCTGGCCTGGAGCAGGGCAAGATCCAGGTCCCGTCTGGAACTGATCATGGGCAGGGCAAGATTCCTCTCCTCCACATTGCCAATCCCGGACAGAGCCAGCAGAAGCGTGATACAGCACGTCACTACCCCGATCCTTTGGGGAACCCTGTCAAATTCCCGGATACGCAGAAGCCGTGTACGCATGTTCCGATATGTGGATGCCAGGTTGGAGGTACCGATTTTCACAGGTTGTCCCTTTTTGTCTGCTGCCAGGGAAAGCAGGGTTCTCCCATAGCCATATGCGATTTCCTCTGCCCGGTTCCGGGCTTCCCCACCTGCAGGTCTGTCTGTTTTCGCATTGGATTCTGCTCCTGGATCCTGCCCAGCAGAGTCCCTTCCTCCCCGCAAATTATCTTTTCCATGGATAAGCAACTCCAGCACCCGCTCGTCACAGAGTGCTTCCCCGTCATTCTGGATCACAAATGTAATCATCCACAGGAAAGGATTGTACCAGTTCAGCACCCTGACAATGTGAAGCAGCAGGTTCACTGCCACATCCCGGTATTTCCTGTGCAATAGTTCATGGAGAGTGACACCTTCCTCCAGTTGCTCCCAGTCCTCAGGGAGCACCAGCACCGGATGGAGCAGGCCAAATATATAAGGTGTCCTGCCAGGAAGGACACGGATATCCTTACAGGAGGCAAGGCCCCGCTTAGCCGCTATGGCCTCCACCTGCACTGCCAGTTCCCTTGGTGCCTTCGGTGCACGATATACCCGGATACAAACTGCCAGCCACAGGATTAGGTAATATGCCCCCAGTGCTGCCACCCCTGCCAGATACCCCGCCAGAAGCCATCGGGATGCTCCCTCCGGCCACAGGTCTCCCACTGCCAGTGAGGCCATCTTCACCCACCGGGTCACAGGTATCGCCTGCAGGATGGACACCGGTGTGCGCACCCAGGCAAAATCCACCGGCACCAGAAGCCTTACCCCCAATACCAACCAGATAAAGTAATGCCACCTGGCATCCAGCTTGTCGTGGAAGATCAGTTTCATCCCCCAGATCAGCAGTCCCACCACCGTGGCTGCCGCCCCCCAGGAATAAATATCCCATATGTCCATACCCACACCGCCCTTTCCGTCAGTATCCCTGTCCCTTCCTTGTCATGCCGTCTCCTTCTTTTACTCTTTGACCCCTACTGCCCATTTGGCTCCCCTGGCATATCCCTACCTGGCCTTGCATCCTCCAGCAGCTTTTGCAGCCTGTCTATTTCCCCCTGGGACAACTGTCCGTCCTGTACAAAGGCCGCCACCATGTTCCCCACACTGCCCCGGTATATTTTCTGCAGGAAATTCTGCCGCTCCTGCCTCTCGCAGTCCTCCCTGGATACCAAGGCCTGGTAGACGTGGGGAACAACTTCTCTGTCCACCGCCAGAAAACCCTTTGCACATAGCCTGGACAGAAAAGTATGTACCGTATTCTTGTTCCATTTTTTTCCAAGCCTTTCCATCATCTGGGGCTGGGTTACAATCCCCTGCCATACCAGTTCCATCAACTGCCATTCGCTCTCCGTAATTCGATTGTCCATCGGGGTTCCTCCTTGTCTCCCTGTCTGTCTCTCTGTATCATAGGGTCCATATACCTTTCTTCCGTATCTTCTGTAGCATCCTATAGCTTATACAAACGCTGACTACAGATGTAGGTTCTATCTATATCCTACATCTGTAGTCAGCGTTTGTCAACTTTATTTTCTGGACACCAGATGAAATTCTCTTCTATTTTTGTTTTTGATTCTTTCTGATACTTTTTTGGGTATTTTCAACATCCTTCTTCAACTGTTCCACATTATTATAGGCCAGTCCAAAACGAAACAACTTTTTTCCATATGCATCATAAAATGCCGTTACTTTGTCCCAACTGGATGTTGAAAGCCCATTTCCTCGTTTAATATGGATGTATTCTTCCTTTGTAATTGAACTGCGGATATGTGATATCCCGTATTCCCTTTTGCATAAAGCATTATAGCATAGCGCCTTTCCATTATGTATATCCACCCTTTTTTGATTTTATTTATTCCCAGACAACCACAAAATACGCAGAAGAAAACAGCAAGAACAACCGCCATATAATCAGATAGAGTTTCACTTTTCCGACAGTCAAGGCAGGACACCATATCGCCATGATGAAAGAGATAATTACACAAATCATAAGAAATATTTTATATGATTTTTTTATGGAGACACTATATCTTAATTTATCCGTCTTTTCTTCCATAGGTAGTGTAAAAAAGTTTGTGTCTTTGGTAAAAAATGGCTCCTTTTTGGTAAGAATCAAGATATGAAAATTCTTATCGAAAAGGAGTATTTTTATGCCAGTAGCAAAGGAGCAGATCCGACAGATTATTGCGGACAACAACTTAAACAGCGTGGCAGATGTCTACACCCTCCTCAGGGATGGCTTCAAGGATATCCTGCAGGAACTCATGGAGGCAGAGCTTGACGCGACACTGGGCTATGAGAAGAACAACAAAGGGAATGTGGAGACTTCAAATAAGCGCAATGGACACTCCCCCAAGAACCTCAAGAGCCAGTACGGCGAGTTCCAGATCGATGTGCCAAGAGACAGGAACGGGGAATTCGAACCGAAACTCATCCCCAAATACCAGAGGGACATCTCCGGGATTGAAGAGAAAGTTATCTCGCTCTATGCCAGAGGTATGAGCACCAGAGACATTCATGACCAGTTGCAGGATCTTTACGGGATAGAGGTGTCAGCGGAAATGGTCAGCAAGATCACAGACAAGATCCTCCCTGAGATTAGGGAGTGGCAGTCAAGGCCCCTGAGCCCGATATATCCGTTCGTGTTCATGGACTGCATCCACTACAAGGTCAGGGATTTGCTTCTCCGCTTCGTTCTCTTTCAGTTTCAATTCTCGCCCCCGCACAGGGGGCATCCTGAAGCATCCATTGTCAATGTATTTCTGGTATGGGTTTCAATTCTCGCCCCC
>CAJTOJ010000066.1 GCA_910577665.1 uncultured Acetatifactor sp. | reverse complement strand
AAGGAAATCGCGTAAGAGCCGCGAGGGCGCGAGACCTTGAGGTCATGGGACAGCCATGCAGGAACAGGAAAGCCTGCATGGCTGTTTTCGTTAGAGCGTGTTTGTGTTGCAATGAGTAGGGATTGTTATGAGCGATGAAAATGTGTGGATTGGGTGTTGTCATGGGAAATGCTATAGCGGAAATGGAGGAAGAGGCTGATGTGCGAATTTAACATAAATGGAAACATAAAAATTTCCAGGGGAGAGATACCGCTGTGGACAAAACTGTGTTATTCTATTTATAGGTTGCAACCGGAGCACGATATGTTGATTGAATATGATAAAAACATATTGTAAAAAGGAGAAATATGAATGAAAAAAACTATCATTTATAATGGCGAGTATATGCCTGGCTTTGTTTACTCCCATAAATGTAAGTGCCCAGGCCTATGAAATCATGAGCGCCAATGCTGTTCCAGATGGATATTGCCATTGCGGTTATCCTCGTGAAAAAACGCAAATTTTTATGGTACAGATGGAGATATGCCCGAAGCATGGCCCATCGTGTGTACTTTATCATTCCACACGGTCGGCATGGTATTATTATTGTCAGCCGAAAAACTGCGGGGATGATTATCAGGATCAATGGAGCAACCCAGAATATAATCATGAACCAATGAAATGAAAAATTTGCTGTGATTTGAACAGTTAAAGTGATAAGAAGGATAGGGGAAAGGTGTATGATGAAAAAAGTATTTTTATGTATGAGCTGTGTTATGATATTGCTCATGTCTCCTGCCAGGGCATATGCGCAATCGGACACAGGGATGATTTCACCTCATGTGGGGGTAGAACAGGATGGATATTGTCATTGTGGTGCGAGAAGGGAAAAGGTTGAACTGATTCGAACACGTACAGACAGATGTGAAGAGCATGGAGTGGGAAAATGTTTATTTTACGATTCCCGCTATTACCATTACTGCACAAATTCTAATTGCAATGACAATTGGTATGACACATGGAAATATTACAAAACGGAGCATAATGTTTTATGAAAAAGTATATCATGCTATTCTTTTCCGTACTGTCAGCCTTGTTCATTTTGACGGCTTGCGGCGCTTTAGCCACGGAGGAACCTGTAACAGATTCCTCTCCCTCCGGGGAGCAGGTGGCGGCAGCTTCCTGGGAGAGTACGGGAAACCAGATGCAGATGGCTTCCTTTCTGATAGGCGATATCCATTATTACCAGGTATATGAATGGGATGAGGAAAGTGAAGAAAAGGAACTGGAGCGGATATCTATCTTCCGGGATGACCATAGCGGCAGCGGTGCAGAATGTGTGACCAGTGTGGATCACGGGGATATTCTCTGGTACCAGGCGGATGAAGGGGGAGACCTGTACCTGTTTTACCAGGTGGGAGAAGGAGAACGGCAGTTCTTCTTACAAAGGTGGACGGCTTCGGGTACCCTTGTCTATGAGCAGGAGATTTGGCAAGAGGATTCCGGGAACCGGGAGGGGGCCCTGTCAGCTGTTGCACACGGGGCAGTCAGCACCGCGGGGGAGATATGCCTGGCGGCTTCCACAGGGGAACTTTTTTTCTTTTCCCGGGATGGTCATCTTGTGGATATGGCTTATGCGGACTGGAACAGGGAGACATACCAGGGGAACCGGTGCGGCCTTGTCAATGCCGGAGAGCAGGGGATCTATGTGTACCAGATAGAGGGAACCGATGAGATCTTCCTGTGGAAGGTGGATTTTGACAGGTGTGCATTGGATAAGGCTGTGTCTTTTTCTATTGGTGTCCAGGGAAAAACTGAAATAGGGAATATCATTGTGCAGCCATCCCAGTATATTTCCCTGGAGATTTTTGACGGGTATGAGATGGGAATCCTGGTGTCTGACAGCACAGGACTGTGGCAATACAGGCCGGATGACAAAGGGACAACCCTGCTGTTTTCCTGGGGAGATAGCCGGGTGAACTTGAAGGATTATATGATTGATGCGGTGGGCGTGCTGCCGGAAGGAGGCTTTTATCTATTGGCCAGACGGTCCTATGAGGATGTGGCTTATGTGAAGGTGGATTACCAGGATGTGCAGGAACTTCCCCAGAAGCAGACCGTTACCATGGGGGTGCTCACTTTGTTCCCGTTTCAGATGGAAGAAGTGGAAGAGGTGGTCAGTCGGTTCAACCGCCAGACAGAAGCCTGCCAGGTAGAACTGGTGACTTATGACTCTATTGATGCTTTTCACCTGGATCTTGTGAAGGGACATGGACCGGATCTGGTGTATCTGTATAGCATGGACGATGTAGCGTTGGAAGAGAAAGGGGTGCTGGAGAATCTCTCCCCTTATTTTACTGCAAGTAATGTGGTAAAGGAAGAAGACCTGCTGGACAACGTAAGGGAGGCGGGTACCATCCGGGGGAGGCTGGTGGAGGTGATTCCGGAATTTGGCCTATCCGGATGGCTGGTGGAAAAGGGTACTACAAATGATGGCGGATGGACGGTTGACCAGTTTCTGACCCTGGCAGAATCTAATCCGGATTCCCTGGTGATTGACCAGAACGAAAGTATTTATAAGAGCTTTATTTTGGATATAGCACTTGTGGCAGATCTGGACAGTTACCTGGACGGGGAGGGAGGGTGCAGTTTTGACAGTGCGGAATTCATTTCCCTGTTAGAACGTATCCAGAAACTTCCCATTCCGGCCAGGGTACGCAATGATCCCCTGGAGCCGGGGTATTTTGACGCTGACTGGAAGTATTTCTCAGAGAAAGGCTATCTGCTGAAGGAATGCCCTTTGGGCAGCCTGGATGTGCAGACTTATAGCTATTATAATGGCAGTCTTGCAAACGGCTCTTATGCAGAAATGGCAGGCTATCCAAACCAGGGTGGCAGACCCGTTTATAAGCTGATAATAGAATATAGGTTTGGGATCAATGCGGCTTCTGATAAGAAGGAAAGTGCCTGGACGTTCCTGGAATACCTGTTGTCTGCCGGATACCAGGGCAGTATGTTTTCTTTCCCGGTCAGAAAAGATTCTTTTGAAGATTACATGAAAAAAGATACGTTATACCGTTCTAAACTGGAAACTTCCCAGGAAGACAGGGAACTTCTTCGAAGGATGGTGGAAAATGCCCGGGCCGGAGGGGAGACGGGTATCCAGAACGATATCAAGCGAATTATCAGGGAGGAAACAGCACCTTTGTGGGCAGGAGACTACAGTGCGGAAGAGGTTGCTGGGAAGATTCAGAACAGGGTCTTGCTGTATCTGGCAGAGTGAGGCCTGGGAGAACCCGGGGATGCTGGCAGGACTTGGATGCCAATCACATACAACTGGCCAAGCCAACGCTTTGTTGGCTTGGCAGGCAACGGCTGCGGCTCATTGCTCACGGGAATAAAGGAAAACAGGGGAAGGAGATATGGTATATGGGGATGAAATGGAAAAAGAGGGGTAATAAATTTGTTGCGGAGTTATTACTGGCCTGCTTCTTGGCGGTGTCGTTTGCCGTGCCACAGACAGGAGTGCCAATAGAAGCGGCGTGGGTAAGGGAAGTGTCAGAAGGCGAAGACCCAGGTAAGGAACCTGGGTCTGGTGAGACGGATGATGGCAGAAGCGGCATTATGCCGTGTGGAGATATTGAGGAAGAGCCTATGTTTTATCATTAATAATCGAGCTTGATGGAAAAATCATCTAGAAGATATTTTTCCAATACCGAAGCATTTTTAAATAGTTCCATTAATGTATTAATTGCACAAGAATATGTGGCAGCAGGGATGGCTTCTGTGGTATATGAAAATTCGCCCAATGCCTGAGAATAGAAAAACAAATATGTACCTAAAGCATTGATGTTATAGTTCATGATGGAAGTGCAAATATAAGTAGGGATGGATATAATGTCTTTATATAGCTTTTGTGTGTACAAGCTATGGCAGTACATATAATTTGTCAGAGGCAAAAAGTTATTTTGCAGCAGAATATCGGGTTTTGCTGCTTTAACGTATGCCAGTATCTGTAAAAAATAGAAAGAAGATAAATGGGACTCGCTGGTGCGTCTGTATTCATGTGCCATGTTATTGAGGATGGACAATTCCTTCCATGAGAGGCGGTAACGTTTGATTTCATGGATATCAAAGTCCGGAAGGGTGATCATTAGGGCTTCGGTAAGTCCAGCAATTCTTTCCTGGGCTGATTCCTGCTGCATGGCTTTGTTCATAAGGTATTCCTGGATATACAGTTTATCTTCAGGCCCGAGTAATTGCTTCATTTCTTCTAAATAGGAGCAGGTGATTTCTTTTGGTAGTGCCTGGTTATGGATAATCCGGAATTTTAGTCATGAAGCTTCACTTCTTTTTCATTTCCCCAGAATACGAAAATTCGTTCGGACAAACCCAGGCGTTGCAACAGTGTCTCCACCAGCGCAATGTCTGGCTGTAAAGTGTCATTTTCAATTTTGGACAGGGTGGATTTGCTGCACAATCCCTGGCAGAGCATGGTCTGGGTGATTTTTTGTTCTGATCTCAGATCCCGTATGATATGCCCCAGGGTGTAGGAACTCGAAATGGCTGTATCATAAAGACCTTCTGACAGGCTCATTTGTGTGGGAGGAGTTTTCCTGGAATACTCCCGCAGGGGAATATCCGGCAGACGGGACATTCCCCTGCTGAGTTGGAAATCTGTGTGCTGTGTCAGATAATTCCGGCATACAGTGGCATAACAACTTTCTGTTACATGGGCAGAGTAGAAGGCAGCTTTGATGTATTTTTCGGACAGAGAGGACTGTCTTGTGTAATAACAGCACAATCCTGCCAAAAAAGTTAATTCCATAAGGAAAGTCGTGTCAATATTCACCGCCATTCGGTGACGGTGGAAATCTGCAATTTCCAATGCGGTTTCATATTCTTTTCTGCCAATCAGATATTTTACAGTAAAATGGTTGATTATCTCAAAAAAGCCTTGATTTACGGGCATACAAGCAGGATTTCAAGCTGAATTTACTACCAATTTACTACTTTTGAGGGAAAGAGCCTTGATATGCCGCCCGGAACCCTGCCAGCCCAGCCACCAG
>CAJTOJ010000065.1 GCA_910577665.1 uncultured Acetatifactor sp. | reverse complement strand
GCACCACCTCGATATTGTTCACATTCTCCTTGGCGCTATAGCCGGTATGGCCCATGTAGGGTTGTGTCAAGAACAGACTAAATTTTTTTAACAATTCTGTAACAACTTTTCATTCATTCCTCATTCTTCCACAAAATCTACCACTTTCCACCTTATTTCTACGATGTCCTCCACATACGCCTCCAGTCATTAAATCATTTATTTTTCGATGTGATTTAACACATGCAGAAAGTACTATAACAGCTGTTTTTAATCCCAAAGAGGAGCTAATTCCTCGTAGCTTGCTGCGGGGAATTTCATTGCAATATATTGATAATCCATTTCCCCCTCTTTGTAGTTCCCTCTCGTTCAAGAATTCCTCTTTTCTTTAATTTGTCCATTGCATATCTTATGCCGTTTTTGGACATCCCTATTTTTTGCGCTATTTCTTTCTGTGTAATACCAGGATCTTCCATTATAAATTCCACTATCTTTCTTTCTGTCTCGGACAAAGTGTTTAGAAAACTCATCTGGTTTACTTCTGTACCAGTTTCTTTGATTTGTATGCCAGTGATTGTATTTTCTGTGCCATTTCCTTTGGTTGGTATGCCAGTTTTCCTATTTTCTATGTCAGTTTCTGTGCCAGAGCGATAGAAATTTACCCGGAAAGCATCTCCCATGTCAACAAGCTCCGGATCCCGAACACCATATTCCCTGCATCCCTGAATCATTCTCTGAATGCCGGTTCCCCACTGTTCAATAATCCCCATTCGGCTGAAAAACTCTGCGATGCAGACATTGTAAATTTTCAAGAGCCTCGCTATTGCCTGCTCCATTGTCAATCCGCCTTTGATACACCAACTAATTCTTGATACACCAATTCTGCTGACAACGGTTTATTTCATTTCATAGACATTTTCATTACGTTTATGGCAAAGCATTTAAAGCATTCTTCTGCCCACTGTCTCCATGATGTCGTATCATTTATCCGGCTATCTTTCACCTTCTATTTCAATCCTTTCTACTGACGCTAATTGTTCCAGTATTGTGCGTACATCCATGAAATTCTTCTCCTTTTAAAGCCGGCTTTTCTGAAGTTCAACCAACTCACCTACCAGGCTCCTCCAGACTCTAATGCTCTGTCAATCTTTTTAATATCTGCGCCCTTGCATCTTTTTGCACTGGCATACAGCTTTTTGTAATTTTCCTTATCCCCGTTTCGTCTCGCATCAACAAGAAGCCAGATGAACAAATCCGTCAGCTCATCCCTGCATTGTTCCAAACCCAGTCTGGCAGTTTTCCTTGCGCCGTCTATATTTCCCTGTCTCTGATAACAATCCACCAATGCCGCATATGTCTTTCCTTCCCCAAATGCGCTTCCAGAAATGCTATATATTTCTCCTCTTTTCCATATTGATGATACAGAGAGGCCGCTTCCTTTTTATATTCGTATTCGCCAGATTGATTCAGCATATCCGCAAATGCCAGAAATTCCTCCTTTCTGCCACATAACCGCTCTGACAGTTCAGACATCATCTGTTCACAGTTGACTTTTTATAAAATCTTTGCGTGACCAAATCAGATAAAACCGCTTTCCTGAGCTCCCAGTCTTCTGCGCCTAAATTGTCTCTCCTCAGCAGACTTGCGCACATCTTCTGAATTTCATCAACTTCCCACCGATTTCTGATTCCATACCCGTATTCCCCATATTCGTATAGAAGCAAAGCGTACACTTCGTTTATTCGTTTCCATTGACAATCAAAAGACATATCCTCCCGCTGTCCTGGTATCTCTTTTCTGCATTTCAATTGAATGTTCAGCAAAATCTCTTTCTTCCTGATAATGGCTTCCCTGAACCTTACCTTTTCATGAGAATAACGCACTTCGGATTTGTATGGCCTCTCTACCTTTCATACAATGTATTGATAATCCATTCCCCACTTTCAGCAGCTCCCTGCCAATGTGATTACCAGGCCTCCGGGCTCTCCTCCCCGCCAAAGGTCATCTCCAGAAGTTCCTCCGCAATCTTCCCGCTGCACACCCGCATCAGATTGTCCTCCGCGTCCTCCTTGGAAAGAAAGTTCACGCTTCCATACCACACGATTTCCCTGTCGATAATCGTATAATGTTCGCAGCTGTCATCTACAAGCCGAACCTGAAAGCCTCCCTGCCGCAGCTCCTCCATCAGATTCATCCTGGCCACACTACTGCCAAATTTATAAGTATCTGGATGCCATGTCACAATCGTGACCAACACACCTTTTTCCTGCTGTTCGCCAAGTAGTTCTATCATCTGATACGCTTTATCCCTGCGAAGCCCCGGGCTGGAAATCACAATCTCTTTTGAAGCCCCCAATAAATCCTGCCTGTAAACAGTTCCATAATTTTCAATGTCAAAAATGGCGTTTGTCTCTTTTGCCGTCGCTGTCTCAATCCCGGTACAAATTTCATACCCAATCTGCTTATATGCCCGCAGCCGCTTTGCATACATTCGCTCAAAGACCGGTATGTGCCTGTCCACATAATCATAGACAATTACTGTGTCTTTTCCTTCATATTCCCTGTTCAGCCTCCCTGCGTACTGCTCCACTACACCCTTCCACGCGACTGGCATTGCCATGATGAGCGTGTCCAGCCTGGGATAATCGAATCCCTCGCCAATCAGCTGTCCGGTAGCCACCAGAAGCACTGACTGTTCCCGGGATACCTGCTTCATCTCCTCTATCAGCTTTTTCTGTTCTTTCTTCGGATTATCACCTATAAGGAGAAATGCCCTGTCCGCATATTCCCTCAATTTTTCATACAGCAGCCTGGTATGTTCCTTATATTTGGACAGAACTACCGGGCTTCTGCCTTTTTCAATACAAAGCTTTACATCCGCTGCAATCTGCTCGTTGCGCATATCGTTGTCTCTGATTAATTTATATGCAGCATTCACATGCATCTGCTCTCCCAGCCTGTGCGGACTCACTGTCCTTGTGAACCTGGGATAGACAAAATGCCGGATTCCCTGTTCTTTTGCCATGTCCCTGGTGCCATAGCTGTACCGCACCGGCCCAATCATCCTGTAAGTAATTTTTTCCAAGCCGTCCCCTCTCATTGGTGTGGCGGGAACACCATAGACATACTTCGCTTTCACTTCCCGCAGGATGCCCACCATGGTATCCGAAGCGGCATGATGGCATTCATCTACAATTACCATCCCGTAGTCCTGTAGCTTGGGATGGAACTCTCCTTTTTTATATAAGGAGCCCGCCATGGCAATATCAATAATCCCTGTCATGGAGTCATGGGCTCCCTGTAGCTTACCGATGATACTTTTACGCTTTCTCGTCTGCCCCGATGGGGTCTGGTATTCCGGCAGCTCTTCGTCTATCATCAGGAATCTCAAAAGAGCCTCCTGCCACTGTTCTATCAGAGAAGAGGATTCCAACAGAATCAGTGTACTCACTTTCCTTGCGGCAATCAGGTAACTACAGACCACAGTCTTTCCGAATGCTGTGGCGGCGCTCAAAATGCCCGTCTCATGCGCAAGCATCTTCTCAGCGGCCACCGCCTGCGCCTCCCTCAACTGGCCATTAAATTCCACCTTAATCTCGTTTCCACGTACCCTTTCATCCTCCGCTTCCCAAATGATTTCTGCCTTCTCACATTTTTCAATCAGTTCTTCCCACAGTCCCCGGGGAATCCCGATATACCCGTTTTCATCCTGTCCAAGATAAATGTACCTGCCATTTGCGAAATTGGATAGTCCCATGGCCTGATTTTTATAGAAGACAGGATTCGCAAAAGCCGCCATCCTCCGAATGCGATTCTGAATGCGGGGCTTCAGGTTGGATGCATCCACATAAATCAGATTTGAGAGGGTCAGCATCAGTTTTCCGTCCACATCTTCTGCCAGAAACTCCCGGTTCTGTTCCCATGGCTTCACGCATTCCTTATCTTGCTTGCCCTGGCTCTGCTGTCCTTGCTGCTCCTGGCCTTTACCATCCTGATTTTCTACAGTTTCCTCAAACGGATTCACCGGCTGCCAGTTCTTGATACATGTCTCCATAAATTCTTTCGAAAGCCTCTGCCTACGGAATAACTCGCTCCATTGGTCCTGATATGCATTCCAATTCTCATCAATAAATGCGCTGTTTCCCTCTTTCAAAGCCTGTCCCTGCAGGGGCAGCGCAATCAGGTTCCCCAATCCGGGCCTCCCTGATTTTCCACCGTCTGGAATATGGTCCTGTGCCGGCAGCATACGGTCATAATATTCAAAGGATTTCAGATTCACAGATTCTGCTCCCTTTTCCAACAGCGCAAATCCAAACTTCCTCGCAAGGGATGCATCAACTGCGTTCTGAAAAAATATCCATACATGGGCTCCTCTGCCGGAACGGGAGCGCTCTGTCAGGGCATCAATTCCGTTCAGACGGCAGATTTCCCTCAGGGCTTCCACCTCTTCTCTCCACTTTTCATCCGCATTCCGGGTATTTTCCTTGTCTGTATCCTTCTCATGGTTATCGAAATCAAAAACCAAAAAGCGGCAGGTGTCATTCGGAAGCAATGGGTAAATTCCTATCACATCCGATGCATCTGCTGCTTTTCCCTCCAGGTGCTTTTTCAGCACAGCGATATCCAGTTTCTTCCAGCTTTGGCTGCTGCAGTCCCTGCACTTAATCTTCTTTCCCGTTTTGCGGGGACATTTTTCTGACCAGAAATGATTGCACTGTGGATAGTACCCGGCTTCTCCGGTACCTTTTTTCACATAGCGCTTGCTATATACGTCCTGCCGTCCCCAGAATCTGGAGAAGAAACGGTTCGCCAACTCGTCTGTGATTTCCGCATGCTGTATTCTGGCTCCTTGGTTCGAGTCAAAAGTATCTTCCTGTGTCTGATTTTCAGTAGGTGTCTGCTCATAGGAAATTCCTGCTCTGTCCAGCAAATCTTTTAAATATCGGAGGCTTCTGGCATGATGGTGGGTACTTGACCATGCCCAATTAACAACTGCATATTGAAAAACCACCTGTGTTCCTTTAATGTATTAACGACCAAGAAAACACATAAAGGAGTTCCCACAGATGGTTTCTGTTAATACATTATGCAAAAATATCCTAAATGTCAAGAACGCTGTTATCGAAGACTGCAACTTTTTCTCTGATACTGATGGAGTGAAGCATATCCGCATCAGGGCAAGACCCAATAAATGGCACGAAAACGACTGCCCGTTCTGCCATAAGCCCTGCCCTGTATATGACAGACATTCTTCCGTCCCCCGTACATGGAGGGGACTTGATGCAGGCGGCATCCTTGTGGATGTGGAATATCAGACACACCGTATTATCTGCCCTGAACACGGGGTATATGTTGCCGATGTCCCATGGGCTTATCCCGGCAGCGGCTTCACGAAAGATTTTGACCTGACTGCCGCATGGCTTGCCACTTACCTTCCCAGGAGTGTTGTATCAGAATATATGCGC
>CAJTOJ010000064.1:225-5530 GCA_910577665.1 uncultured Acetatifactor sp. | reverse complement strand
CTGTACGAAACGGCTGGACAACAAAAGCTGTCCCGGCTGTGGGAAAATCATCACGGCGGAACTGGAAGCGGTGGTGTATCGGCAGATGGTGAAAAAGCTGGACAGCTACAAGACACTGACGGGCAGGAAGAAAGCGGCAAAGGCCAATCCCAAAATCACCGCCCTGCAAGTGGAACTTGCCCATGTGGATAGCGAGATTGAAAAGTTGCTGGACAGTCTGACAGGCGCAAATAATGTGCTGCTCTCCTATGTGAATGTGAAGATAGCCGAACTGGACGGACGCAAGCAGGAACTTCTGGCGAAGATGGCGGAGTTGACCGTGGAAGCCATCAGCCCGGAACAGGTCAGCCAGATTTCCGGCTACCTCGACACTTGGAAGAACGTATCCTTTGACGACAAGCGGCGGGTGGTGGATTTGATGATTACCACCATTGCCGCCACAAGCGACAGCTTAAACATCACATGGAAAATCTGACGGGCATATCAGCGCCCGTCAGACCGTTACCTTGTGTAGTCCCTTGTAAACTGTACTTTCCTACACTCTAAATATTTTGACATCCCCGCCGGTACTTTTATCATAACCGATTCCGTCATTGCCATAACCCCATATCCTCTCCCCTAAATCGCATTCTATCATCAATTTATTCTGCATTTTACAATACCTAAAAAACATGAAACTACTGTTTGGATTATTATATCCGAGAAGAATGGTTCTCTTCATATATCTGCCACTATCTCTGCTAAGTTCCAGCACTACTCGGTGTCCCTCTAATTCTTGGTATCCCTCTAATTTATGCTTAAATTCCCACTAACCAGAAGTTTCATATGTGAGAAGCTCGTCCATCTCCCTCTTTGTCATCAAGCACTTTTAATATGCCGATCCTATAAATTTCGCCATTTTTCCGCATGTCCTTTCAATGTGTGCCACTTTCTTACAATCTTGTTTATTTTTTGACTACATAATCTTTTAAAGAAATATAACATAAATTGTTTGCGCCGTAAACATAAAAACATAATTATTCAAATTTCTTGTAGTGAAAAATGTATGTATTCAGTTCTTAACGAAACCCTGTCAAGCGTAAAAGCACCCGCCAACTCAGCAGATGCTTTCTCTCTCCATTACAAATCCAAACGCCTCTTCAGTTCCTCTTCTGGCAAACGAACCTTCCCGCCATTATGTCTTAGCAATTCATTTATACAATAATAAGTACTGCTAAAAGGCAAAGCACTGCCCGGCCACATATTCATATGGCTGTCTCAATAGCTCTGCCCCTTTCTGGACGGATATCTCTTCTTCGCTAACGGCACGGAATACAAGCTGTGAAAACAGCATCGGTTCCTCCCGGTTTATTCGGATTGGTTCCTTTTTTCTCCAGCCGAGCTGACTGGCTTTCAAGTAAAAATCTTTCGCCGTACTGTCCGTAATAATTCCACACAGATTTGCCCTATCCCCTTATTCTCTAACAATTCAATTAGGTTTCCAATGGGTCCTGCATCCGCAATGCGCAGATGCTTCCTCAAGGCTTTTGCATCTGTTTCCGCATGGCCCGTCAAGGTCACACTATGGCAGGCTGGTGCATCCGGCAGGACTTCTCCCCCCCCAGAATGTCAGCAATCGTATAGAACCTGCTCATGTATTCTTCAACAGATTCCCGGATATATTCCTGCTGGCTCATGGAAAGCCTGCTGCCTGTTCTGAATTACCCGAGTATAAACGAAAGATTTTCATTGCGGCTGGTTAAGAAATCAGATACCCGGACATCCAGGGCCTGGGCCAGAGCCTTCATTCTCTTCACACATTCCCCACCACCACATCCCTTAGGTACTTCCCCGCCACTTTCTTCATCTGCCACAGCAACTCCACATCCGTAGCTTCCCTGTCGGTCATCCGGTACTGTGGGAAGAACCGTGTCACATGCAGGGGGATCCCCGGATCCAGACGGGCGATCCATTCCGCTTCCTCTTCCACCTCCTCCAGGCTGTCATTCTCACCGGGTACCACCAGGGTTGTCAGTTCCACATGGCATTCCTGGGCGGCCCTGGTGATGAAGGTCTTCACGGTTTCCAGGTCGCCGCCCAGTTTCCGGTAATAGTCCTGCCGGAAGCCTTTCAAGTCAATGTTCATGGCGTCTATATAGGGCAGCAGTTCCTCCAGGATCTCCAGGGAGGCAGTGCCATTTGTCACCAGCACATTGCACATGCCGAATTCCCGGACCAGCCGGGCTGTATCCCGGACGTATTCCCAGCCCACCAGGGGTTCGTTGTAGGTATAGGCGATGCCGATGTTTCCAGCCCTTTTCCGTTTTTTCCATTCCAGGGCTGTAGCTGCTAATTGTCCGGGTGAGACATACAGGGTTTCCGGCATGTCTTCTGGGGGGAGCATGGTATTCCCTGTTGCAGGGTTCTTCCCCGCCATAGAGATCTCATGGTTCTGGCAGAAAGGACATCTTAAGTTACAGCCGTAGCTTCCCACGGACAGAATCCTGCTTCCCGGATGGAATCTTTTCAGTGGCTTTTTCTCAATGGGATCCAGGGCCAGGGAGGTGATCTGGCCGTAGTTCTCACAGAGGATTGTGCCATCCACGTTTTTCCGGGCGCCGCAGCGTCCCTTCTGGCCAGGTGCTAGGCTGCAGTGGTGCATGCACACGTTACAGGTTGTCTGCATTGTTTCCGGATCCTCCTTAATGACTGCATTCCATATCATCGGAAATGGGAAATGAACTCACTCATGTCGCACTACCTCAAACCGTTCCAGTTCCACTTTCTCCTGTTCCCGGATACCGGCCTTCTGTTTTGCAATGGCGATCTGTTGTTCCACGGTGTCCACGCCTTCCAGGTTCGGCAGCAGAAGGCCTCTTCTGGCGCCCTTCGTCACGATGACGCCATAGCGTTTTACATCCAGTTGTGCAGGTGAGGAGATCCGCTCCGTGTCGCCCAACACGTCCACGCTGATGGTTAGGCGTTCCACTTCCCAGGGTTCCACGGCAGGAAACCTGGGATCCTGGGAGCAGGCGCTGATGGCATTGTGTATGATTTCTTCTGCCAGGCAGTCCCGTACCGGCTGGATGGTGCCGATGCAGCCCCGCAGTTTCCCATCTTCTTTTAAGGACACGAAAGCCCCGGCTCTGGTGTGGTACAGTTCTTCCGGCAGCCCGACTGCTACTTCCCGCTTTCCCGATAGCCCTTCTGCTTCTGCCTCCCCTGGCTTTCCCCACAGTCCTTCTGCTTCTGCCTTCCCTGGCTTTCCCCACAGTCCTTCTGCTTCTGCCTTCCCTGGCTTTCCCGGCAGTTCTTCTGTTCCCGGCTTTCCCAGCTTCCCAGGCAGTTCATCCACCCCCGGCACCCTGCCATGGCACACATATTCCTGGATGGTGTACCGGGCCAGTTTTACGTAGGCATCTTCTTTTTCCTGCCGGACTTTACGTTTCTCCTGTTCCCGGGACTCATACTGTTCCAGGAAATTTCTCTCCGGGGCCTGGCCTGCTGCCCGGTAGGTACAGATGCCATATCCCACACCAAAAGGCCCTTCATAGGACAGGGCCTGGGCCTGTACCCCTATACCGTCAAAGGCTCCCCCCAGGATGGTAAAAGAGCGGTGGCCGCATTCCGCTGCTTTCTCGCAGAAATCCTCCGGGAAATCCAGCAGTTCCCCAAAATCCCCCCTTCCCATCACATCCATGATCCGGGCATCGTATTCCGGTCCTTCCTTCCGGTATCCGTAGGGGCCGTCTTCCTTCAGCCGGTGGGACAGGTCGCCGCTGGCGATCACCACTACTTTCCGGTCCAGAGTCTCCGATACTTTCCGGATACACTGTCCCAGCCGGTAATGTGCTGTTAAAGGGAAACCCGACAGGCCGACCCTCACCAGCCGGTATTCCGTCCAGTACTGGTTTACGAAATACAGCGGCACCAGGGTGCCATGGTCCAGTCTCTTCTCCCGTTCCCCCAGCATCCCGGCGTGAAGTCCCTCTGCGCCGGCCATGCTGCCCAGATGTTCCGCGAATTCCCTGTCGTAGGTGACTTCCATGGCCACCTGGGGAGCACCGAACTGTCTGAAGTCCCCTTTTGCTCCCCGGCCTGGGGAGATATGGAAATAGTCCGCATACAGGGTCTGGTGGGGGGAGCACAGGACGATGGTCTCCGGGCGTAAAGTGCTAATGTCCTGTGCAGCCTTCCGGTATGCTTCGATGGTATTGCGGATCTTCTCCTCTTCCCCCTTTCCCACTTCCGGTATGATCAGCGGCGGGTGGGGAAGCATGTATCCTGCCAGGATTGCCATTGTTCTGATGCCTCCTTGTGAGTTCTTGTGGTTTCATATGATTTTACATAACCCATTACAAATATATCCTTAACTTTCTTTTTTCTATAAACGCTTCAATTGGAACCTTACATAGCAATTCTCCATCTAGCTGTACATCTAGCGGCATATCACTATAAATATTTAATCTTTGTGTCTTAAAATATTGTATATAAGGGGAATTTATATGCTTTCCTGCAATAATTCTTGGTAATAACATAATGAATTTTTTTATTTTCATATCGTGTATTATGCAAATATCAAATAACCCATCGTTCATTTTTGCTAATGGTGTTATATTAATTCCTCCAGCATAATGAGTACCATTTCCTATTGCTATAATATTTGCATGGAATTTGTTTTTTGTCCCCTGATTTTCTACAATTATATTATATTCTCTAAAATTTATTAACGAACTAATCAACGCAATAAGGTATGCGCCAATGCCGCCTATAATCTTTTTTATATTTAACGAATGTTTCAAAACCTCTACATCAAAACCTAATCCTGCTATATTGGTAAAAGGGACACCATTTATATATCCTAAATCTATTAACTTAATTTGTTCTTTAAGTATTTGCTGTAAAGATATTTTCCAATTCATAGACAAACCCAATGATCTTGCAAAGTCATTACCTGTGCCCATAGGTAATATCCCCAGAACGACAGGTTTATCTTTAATCGTTCTTAATATTTCATTAACAGTCCCATCTCCTCCTACTATCATAATCTTATGTATGCCGCTATCAATGTATTTCATTGCAAGCACACAAGCATGTCCTTTGTATTTAGTATATCTAATTACAAAGTTTATGTTTTTTTGTTTTAACCTTTTAACTAAACTCCCATGTCCTGCACACTTGACACCACCATAAATGAAACCTTTTGGGCAAGTCTGGGTTTGCAATTGTTATTTTCAGGCCGTATACTATAAGCAACGGCAAAGATCGATGTTATTTTGGGCCTGTAGCCCGTTAACTAAACTGATTTTTGGCTTCCTCATTTGCA
>CAJTOJ010000064.1:0-215 GCA_910577665.1 uncultured Acetatifactor sp. | reverse complement strand
TGTTGTGGTATTGATGTTCACAAAAAACTCATCGTGGCCTGCTTTAAATGCGGCAAAAAGCAGGAAGTACGAGAGTTTGGCGCAACAACCAGGGAGCTTCTTAAGCTTGCCGACTGGCTGGGCAGCGGCGGCTGTGAAATGGCCGCCATGGAAAGCACAGCTTCTTATTGGAAGCCTCTTTATAACATCCTTGAATCTTCCGGCCTGAATGCCAT
>CAJTOJ010000063.1 GCA_910577665.1 uncultured Acetatifactor sp. | reverse complement strand
AGCATAAACACTGGGGTTGTGGGTATTTTTTACCCACCATCACCCTTGAAGAGCCGACAAAAGCAAGACAAAAGCAAGACAAAAGCAAGACAAAAGCAAGACAAAAGCAAGACAAAAGAAAGGAGTCTTCCATGAAAGAAGTAAAGTCACCCAAAAGGCCATTGATTTATTACTACGGAATCGCGCTTCTCATCATTTTTCTCTTCAATATGATCGTCTCGCCCCTGCTTATGAAAGGGCAGATCAAGGAGGTGGACTATGGAACTTTCATGAAGATGACAGAGGAAAAGAGCATAGGCAGAGTCCAGATGGACAGTTCCGAAATCATCTTCACGGACAAGGAGGATACCCAGGTCTATAGCACAGGCATCATGTACGATCCTGCCCTGACACAGAGGCTCTACGATGCGGGGGCTGTCTTCGCCAAGGATATTGAGCGGCCCACCTCGTTGCTTCTGAGTAGGTCTGCCAGGCAGACCTGGAAGAGAGCATAGAGGTGGTCATAGCCGGATACCAGAAGAAGAACGCCATCCTCTCAGACGGGGAGAAGAAGATCGTGTCCTATCATGAGATCGGTCATGCCCTGGTGGCGGCCATGCAGAGCCACTCTGCCCCGGTACAGAAGATCACCATCATCCCCCGTACCTCTGGTGCCCTGGGATACACCATGCAGGTGGAGCAGAG
Organism: uncultured Acetatifactor sp.; assembly: GCA_910577665.1. Classification (GTDB taxonomy): domain Bacteria; phylum Bacillota; class Clostridia; order Lachnospirales; family Lachnospiraceae; genus Acetatifactor. Next base: position 6,037 of record CAJTOJ010000063.1, on the reverse strand, counting down.
TGACAAGGTGCTCATGACCAAACAGGAGATTGAGAACAAGATCGCCACCTTTACCGGGGGCCGTGTCGCAGAGGAGATCGTCTTCGGGGAGATCACCACCGGGGCCGTCAACGACATTGAACAGGCCACCAGGCTGGCCCGGGCCATGATCACCCGCTACGGCATGAGCGAGGCCTTCGACATGGTGGCCATGGAGACCGTTACGAACCAGTACCTGGGTGGAGACACGTCCCTTGCCTGTTCCGTGGATACCCAGAAGGACATCGACAGGCAGGTGGTGGCGTTGGTAAAGGGCCAGCATGAAAAGGCGAAGGAGATTCTGCGCAAGAACCGCCGGAAGCTGGACGAACTGGCGGCATTCCTCTATGAGAAGGAGACCATCACCGGGGAGGAGTTCATGGATATCCTGGGCAGGAAGACAGTGCCTGTGGAGATGGAAGATTCCGGGATGGAGAATCCGGGGAATCTGAAAGACATAGGCAGCGGGGAATCCGGCAAAAAAAATACCGGTAAGGAGTCTGTCACGGAAACGGTGATGCTGGCCCCGGGAAAGGATGGTGCCGAAGCATGAAGAAATATTCTGGATTCGTATGGATGGAACTGGTAGTGGGAGCGCTGCTGATCCTGCTGGGGATCTTCACGTTCCTGCGCCCTGGGAGCTTACTGACAGGTATTGTGGTGATCTATGGACTGATCGCACTTATCACGGGGATAGAGGATATTCTGATCTTCATCCGGCTGGAAAAATACACCGGACTGGGGCCACTGGTGTCCCTGGTCTCCGGTATCTTAAGCGTGATGTGCGGCTGTATGCTCCTGCTCTACCCCGGTGCCGGAAAATGGATACTGTCCCTGCTATTCCCTATCTGGTTTATGGCCCACTGCATCTCCCGGCTGAGCCATGGATACATAATCCGTATGGCAGGACGGAAGTTCTTCTACTATTTCTCGCTGGTGGTGAACATCGCGGGGTTAATCCTGGGTTTTATGATGTTCTTTAACCCATTGCTCACCTTCATGACCATGCGGTTCATGGGATATGTGGTGGCTATGTATCTGATCCTGCTGGGCATCGACAGCATTGCGGCGGCCCTGGGTAGGAGGAAGGAATGAGTTGTCAGGATAACCGGAGAGGAGGCACACGATGAAAAGCTTTACAAAACATAAGCAGAGCCAGGAAAGTATAGCAAGGATGGTGGAACTCTTTTTTGCACCATTCCATATGAAACACTGCCGGGAACTGACGGAAGGCTATTTTAATGTGGCATATGAGATATGCCTGGACAATGGGAAAGAAGTGATACTGAAAATTGCCCCATTAAAGGAAATGCGGGTTATGACTTATGAAAAAAACATCATGTTCGCTGAGGTGGAAGCCATGAAAAGGGTGAGACAGGCAGGTGGTATTCCGGTTCCGGATGTAATAGGTTATGATGATAGCTGTATCATATGTGCATCTCCTTATTTTTTCATGGAAAAGCTAGAGGGCAGGAGTTTACATGCGGAAAAGGGCAGTCTGACGGCAGACCAGATTGCGGACATTTATACCGAAGTCGGAAGAATAAACAGGAAGATCAATGAGATAAACTGTCCTTGCTTTGGCTACCCTGGCCAGAGGGCCTTCCAGGGTGAGGCATGGTTTCCGGTATTTCAGAAAATGCTGGAGGCAGGCATAGAGGATGCATGTAACGGGAATGTAGATTTGAAAATACCCATTGACAGGTTGAGGAGCAGACTACAGGAGGACAAAGGCATTTTCGAAGAGGTGACGCAGCCGCGACTTGTTCATTGGGATTGCTGGGATGGAAATATTTTTGTCAAGGATGGCCAAGTGGAGGGAATCATAGACTGGGAGCGCAGCCTGTGGGGAGATCCGCTTATGGAAGTAGGATTCCGGACGTATGCAGACAATACCTGTTTTCTACAGGGATATGGCAGGACTGGTTTGACAGAGGGGGAGTGGCGCAGGGCATTGTGGTATGATATTTATCTGCTGATCCTGGTGTCTTTGGAATGTGCGTACCGGAAATATGAGACCCTGGATACGTATAACTGGGCCACGGGGTTGTTGGAAGAACAATTTAGAAAGGTGTGAACTTAAAAAGTTTTTCATTTTTATTGCATGGCTGCAAAGCTTCCGATATACTGGGATTGAGCCGCTGCATTTCAAGCGGCGACACTGGAGCATAGCACCTGCAGTTCAGGCGCAAGGGAAGCGTTTGCGGGCAGTATGCGTCAGCAAACCGGAAAGAAGTTCTGCCGCGTGGGCAGACAAAGGAGGATAAGAGGACAAAATGATCAGATTATTTGAGCAACATCAGATCCGGCCTGTGAAAGAACTGGATGGCATGTGGGATTTTACCATGGAGGGTGTGGCAAAGCGGTACCGGATGCCGGTGCCGGGATGCTGGGAGCAGCATCCGGATTTTCTGAAGCGACGGGGTATCGGTACCTACAGCCGGGAGATCTATATGCCACAGCCAGGCAACCTGCGCCTGGAGTTCAAAGGGGTGAGCCACACGGCAGATGTATTCCTGGATGGAGAGCTGGTGGCACATCATTACAATGCTTTCACTCCTTTTGCAGGAATTGTCACACAGGTGGAAAAGGGGGTTCACATGCTTACTGTGCAGGTGGATAACACCTTCAGTGAAGCTTCAGCCTTGCATATCCCCAATGATTATTACACCTATGGGGGGATCACCAGGCCTGTGGCCATGGAGATGGTACCGGATGTGTATATCAAAGGGATCCATTTTACCCCAAGGCAGGAAGAGGGCACCTGGAAGGCCAGGGTAGAGTTATCCCTGGAGAACCTGTCTTCCCAGGACAGGCAGGTGGAGATTGCAGGCTGTCTGGAACCCTGGAGGGGAGGAGAGACCGGCAGCGGCCATGGCACAGGGGTGACGGAAGGTCCAGATGCAGGAGCCAGTGACAAGGCAGGGAAGGGCTGTTTCCGGATTGCAGGGTATTGCCGGGAGGACTGGAAGATACAGGGAAGTGCCAAGGTTCCGGCAAAAGGAGAATACACCCTGGTGCTGGAGGGTACCTTCCCGGAGGTGGAAACCTGGTCCCATGAGTCCCCCAGACTGTATCTGTTGCATACCCTCCTTTCCCTGGACGGGGAAGTGGCAGATGACTTGACGGAGCGGGTGGGCTTCCGCACAGTGGCACTTTCCGGAAAGCAGATCCTGGTAAACGGGAAGAAGGTATTCCTAAAGGGCTTCAACCGTCATGAAGATTATGCGGTGGAGGGCTGCGCCATCTCCCTGCAGCACATGGTACAGGATATGGATCTGATGCAGGATATGCATGTGAATGCCCTAAGAACCTGTCATTATCCCAATGATGAGCGGTTCCTGGATCTGTGTGACGAGAGAGGGATCATGGTCTGGGAAGAGAATCATGCCAGGGGTCTTAGCCTGGAGCGGATGCAGAATCCCAATTTTGAGAGACAGTGTGAGGACTGTATCCGGGAAATGATCCAGAACCATTACAACCATCCTGCCATTGTGATCTGGGGGATCCTGAATGAGTGTGCCTCTGACACAGAGGAAGGCAGGAGAATGTACAAGAAGCAGTACGAGCAGATAAAATCCCTGGATGCCACCAGGCCCACTACCTCTGCCACCTGCCGGCATTTCAGGGATCTTACCCTGGATCTGCCCGATATCGTCTCCTTCAACCAGTACTCCCGCTGGTATGAGGACTGTGACATAGCAGAGCGAAAGGATGCAGAGATTCAGTGGATCCGGGAGGCCGGCGGAGAAGGCAAACCCATCATAGTCAGTGAATTCGGCGCCGCAGCGGTCTACGGATACCGGGACCGCACCTGCTGTAAGTGGAGTGAGGAGTACCAGGCCCAGCTGCTTAGGGACAGCTTGGAGGTCTATATGCAGGATCCGGACATCTCAGGTGTCTTTATCTGGCAGTATTCGGACTGCCGGGTCTGCGAGGAGGACAACTGGTTCGCCACCCGTGCCCGCAGCCATAACAACAAGGGGGTTGTGGACGAGTACCGCCGCCCGAAGATGGCCTATGATGTGGTGAAGGAACTGTTTGGGAAGGATGATTTTAAGAAATAAGAAATAAATAAAAGCATTCAAAATAGAAAGGCCACTGGAGGTAATCTGGTGGCTTTTGATTTGTCACACAAAGAATGCGTGAAAACATTTTGCGGTAACCGATGGAATAGCAACCATAAGGCTACTATTCACTCGTCAGTAACGCGAGGTGTTTTTATGCGCATTTTGCATAAAAACCCGAGACAGCGTGCGCCAAAACGCATGTCCTTTGCGTTTTGTGTGCATCTGTTACTGTGAACGGAGTGAACAGTAACACCATATGTGAGAACCTGTGGCACCAGATGAGTTTTTATCCGGCTACCTGGCTGGCGCTGCCATACCTGGCCAGGCTTATGGAGAGCTGGGAAAGGGAGGAAAATCTGGAATGGATGTTCCGGGGTATTATGGCATCGGGAAGCTTTCTTTCCACAGATGTATGTGGGGACAGGCCGGGCGAGGAGGAGATTTATGAGAGCTACCAGAACGCAGGCCTGCAGATCCGTGCCATGACCATTGACTTCCTTGCAGGGAATCTGGATTTTGTCCGGGAGAAGGAAGTTCATTGGAGGCGTGAGTTTGCCATTGCCGTTGCGGCGATTCTGGGGGAGCAGAGGCTTGCGTATATGCTTTTTCTTTCCGGTTTTCATTCTTATTATATTGTCTGTGCCGAATGCGAAAACTGCGATGAGGAGATGGACGTGGGCTACTTTGAGCTTTCGGAGCGGATGAAAAAGGCAAAGGCACCTTCCGGGAAGTGGGATGGCAGAAGCCTGGAGGACGTAAAGATGTGGCTGCCCAATCTGCTCCATATTCTGGAAGACGAAGAAGGGGAGGAACGGCTGTCCTATTATTTCGGCACCTATGTATGCCCGGAATGCGGGAAAAAGGTGGCTGTGCTGACGGGGATGGAAGGATATTATCTGGCGGAGTAGGAGACAGAGACGCCCCCGGTCTTCAAGCTGTTCCTCAAGAATTGGTTCATTTTGCAGGATCCTGTAGCGGATGTAATTGTGCGTGAAGCGTTCCAGGATTTTCCCGCTGTAACAGCAGATATTGTTGATTACACTGTCGTAGATGGCCTTTTCTCCAGAAGAGAATACTGACCCGTCGGAGGCATCCGCTTTTTCGATCGAAACGATAGTCTCTATAGTGGTCTGTTCCGGGTCGGCAATCCGCCCACGGCTTTTGGAGCTGATAAAAGCAACCAGTTCATCCACGGATGCATCCACAATGTCTTCTGTGGAGAGATAGTCTGTCAGGACGGCTTCGGCCGTGGCGCCATACTTGTCAGAGAAAGGATGCTCGTCTTTGTTGAGCATGGCAAATTCGCTGAACTTAAGGAAAATGTTGTTCAGCATGCAGGTCTTCTCCCTGGCGATGCATTCCGTGATATGGAGCCTGTGCCGGGTAAGCCGCTGCAAGGCGAGGTACTGTGCGCCCCTCCAGGGTTCCGTATGGATGCGCCCTACCCTTGCAAAATCAGCAATGACAAAGGAGTCAATGCCGTCGTTCTTGTCAAGGGAGTTAAAGGATTTCTTATACTGCTTTACCTCATTGGGGTTGAGGCAGTAGACCTTTGTGGAAAAAGGTGCCAGCTTTTCGGAGGTGGACAGGTAGTTGGCGATATGCACGCCGTAAAAGCCTGTGGACTCCAGCCCGATGATGACAGCCCGGAACTCATGGTGCTGTGAAAGCACCTGGGCGACCATCTCCTCCATCTGCTCTGCACCGCCCTGTGCGTTAGGCACGGGAACCATCCTGATCAGGAAGTCCTGGTCAAAGTTGAGGGCAGAGATGGCGTTGGTGCGGGAACCGATGTCGATTCCCACAAAAAGCGTTGACAGGTAATCGATTTTAATCTTCTTCATGTGTAATCACCACCTTTCCGAAAAGGGATGGGGAACAGGGGCCAAAGCTTGTCCCGGTCCGGGGTACCAGCTGCAACCTCGCGTTATCAGCACTGATTCAGGAGA
>CAJTOJ010000062.1 GCA_910577665.1 uncultured Acetatifactor sp. | reverse complement strand
CCGGAGAGGGGGATGTACAGACCGATCCTTCAGAGAGCGAAGGAACCGGAGAGGGGGATGTACAGACCGATCCTTCAGAGAGCGAAGGAACCGGAGAGGGAGATGTACAGACCGATCCTTCTGAGAGCCAAGAGTCCCAGGAGGGGGAGACGGAGCCTTCTGAGGACGATGCAGAAGCGGATCCGGATGAGGAGGCCTCCCAGGACGATCTTCTGCTGGAAAAGAAGGAAAGGCTGGTGGGCATCGGATCTGGGAACTGGGGAGGATATGGGGCTTTTGCCACAGATGAGGTGCTTTACAATCTGGCTTTTGGCACCGATGTGACACAGGCAGATATCTATCAGAATACAGATGAGGATACCCTGGCAGTTGGTTTCCGGGATGTGGAGTACAAAAATCCTGCGGAAGGGGTTGTGGGCAATGTATTCCGTCCCCGTAAAGTCAGCAGGGATGAGCCGGGCGCTTCCTATGTGGAGAATGGGACAGGCTACCTGGCCATTGCCAGCCAGGTCTGGACAGAGGCCAATACTTTGTCCGGTTATGCTTTTACAAATACATATGAGAATACTTCTTCTTTTGATATGCAGCTTCCTGGTGCAGATTACCGGGTGGAAGTGACATTGGTAAATCCTTCTTCTGCAGCGTATGTTGCAGATATCAAGGCAGAGGATATTACCCGTGTTTCCGGTATCCAGGTAGCACCTGGTGCTACCCAGACAGTTTCTTTTGATGCGTGTCTTGTGGATGAAGTGCTGAGTCTGAAATTCCTGGCGCAGAACAGTGCAGCATCCATGGAAGCAGCGGCTTTACAGAAGGTCTATGTGTCCAGGGTAAAGGTCACAAGACTTGCCACCAATGAGCGTGGAGGGAAGCCCACCATTTACCTGGCTTCCGACTCTACCGTCCAGACCTATGAGGATTATTATGATCCCCAGACCGGCTGGGGTGAGACACTCGCCATGTTCTTTGGCGGAGAGATCATAGAGAGCGCGGCTTCGGACTGCGGATACAGCCAGGCCAGACGCTACGAGGCGGAAAATGTCATCGTGGAAAACCGTGCCATAGGGGGCCGTTCCTCCAAATCTTTTGTGGTAGAGGGGAAACTGGATGACCTGCTGGAAGATATCCGGCCGGGAGATTATCTGTTTGTGCAATGGGGGCACAATGATTCCACCTACAGCAGGCCTGAGCGTTATGTGGATCCTACCCCGGAGGAGTTCGGCAGATGGATCCGGTACTATGTAAATGGTGCCCTGCAGAGAGGTGCCACGCCTGTGCTGGTGACCCCGGTGGCCAGATACAGCTATACCACACTGGATGACGGGACGGTTTCCTTTGTGGGTAACTTTGAACAGTATGGGGATATCATGCGCTCCATGGCAGCGGCACAGAACATTCCGCTGATCGACCTGACAGCCCGCTCTGTGGCGGTATGTAACAGTTTTGGGGTGGAAGGAGCGAAATCCCTGTTCCTGCATGTGGCAGCCGGGGAGTATACCGGTGCCTATGCAGGTGGTGCATCGGATTCTACCCATTTGCAGTGGTATGGGGCATATAAATTTGCACAATGTGTGGCAGACGGTATTCTGGAGAGTGACAACCAGGCACTGGCTGATCTGAAGTCCAGGGTGGTGCCCAGGGCAGCGGCGGATGTGCCGGCCAGGATTGTGAACCTGAAGGTTGGCACAGTGGGCTCCAAGAGTGTGAACATTTCCTGGGATGAGGATCCCAATGCGGAGATGTACTATATATACCGTCAGAAACTGGAGGATGGACAGACTGCTGCGGATGTGAACTTTGACGGCGCAGAGAAGTATTCTGCCACATCCGGCACCCGGTTTGCAGACTCGGGCTGTGAAGCTGGATGTACCTATGTATATGCAGTGGCAGGTTATAACGATAAGGGCGTAGGCGAACGGTCGGAGTTTGTCCAGGCTAAGACCAAATCTGCAGGGTATCAGTTTGACTTTAACGGAAGGAAATCAGACAATGGTCCCACCATGGCAGGCTGGGTGGGAGTCACGGCAGAACAGGCTTATGACCAGACGGCAGGCTATGGCTGGATCAAGGCGCCCGGGAATGGCCGTTACCGGAAGAACAACGGTATGGGCACATCCTCTGACATGGCAGATGACTTTACCCTGGGGGCGGGGGAATTTGCCGTAGATCTTCCCAATGGGGATTATGAGGTTACCATTTATGCCGGAGATCTGCTGGCTGGTACCAGCACCATCAAGAACTCCTATACGGCGGAGGGAGCCGGCATTGGCAGCATTTCCACCAAACAGGCCCTGGCAAGCTGCACAGCTACTGTCCGGGTGGAAGACGGCCAGTTGAATGTAACCACGGATAATTACCTGAACGGAATGACCATCACAGAGCTTCTTCTGGCGCCCAGCGGTCTCACATACAGTGAGCTGAGCATGAACGAGGCAATGGGAGCGGCGACCTTCCTGCTGGGCTTTACGCCTTCCGATGGCGGCATGTCCTACAATATTTACCGCAAGGGAAGCGCGGACACCAGGTTCTCCCAGGTGAAGAGCTTTACCAAGGAAGAGTATGAGGAACTTGGTATCACGGTATGTTGTGCCATGACCGGGGATATCGGAGAAGTGTATGAGTATTATATGACCTGTGTGGACCAGGAGGGCAATGAGTCCGCACGCAGCAACATCATAACAGTGGAACTGTTTGTAGAGGGTGACCCTGCACCAGCCCCGCAGAATCTGATCTGCACCAGTCCAACGCAGGATGCCACGGAACTGCAAAGGTATATTTCCCTGCAGTGGGATGCCCTGGATGGTGCAATTAAATACTATATTTATCGCTCGGATAAGGCGGAGGATGAGAAGGGCTTTACCGAATTTGTGAAGGTCGGGGAATGTGGCCGAGGTACCACTGTCTATACAGATCATGATGTGGCCACTAATATGCATTATTATTACAAGGTGGCAGCTCTGACCAAAACCGGTGTGGGAGAAATGTCTGAAGCGTGTCAGACGCCTGTGACCGGATCTCTGGCTCATGGCGGTACGGAAAAATATGCAAGCCGTGCCCTGGTGGCCATTGACCTGTCCGGGCGGGACGGCGGTGAGACTCTGGTCAGCGCCAAAGGCCCCGATGGAACCACATACACCAAAGGCGTGTATTTGAGCTGGAGAAGCTTCGAAGGAGACTACAACGGTGCAGGGCAGCTGGCAACTACCTTTACCGTGTACAAAAATGGAAATGTGCTGGCAAAAGACCTGACGGTAACAAACCTGATTGACCCTGAGGGAAGTGCGGCAGATACCTATAAAGTGGTAGGCAGCGGGGATGGAAAACTGGGACTGGTGGCAAAGGATGTGAAGCCATGGACAGATAAATATCTGGAATTGTCCCTGTTTGCGCCTGAAGATGAGACCATGCCCGATGGGACGGCCTGTACCTATTCTGCAAATGATATGTCTGTGGGAGACCTGGATGGTGACGGGGAACTGGAACTGGTGGTGAAATGGTACCCTGGCAATGCGAAGGACAATTCCGGCAGCGGCTATACGGGTAAAACTTTCCTGGATGGCTACGACATTGATTTTTCCACTGGGACAGTGAAGCTGCTCTGGAGAATCGACATGGGTGTGAATATCCGTTCCGGTGCCCATTACACCCAGTTCCAGGTATGGGATTACGATGGGGACGGCAGGGCTGAGATTGCAGTGAAGACTGCGGACGGCACCACCACCTACCGGAATACCGTGGCAGGTGGCATCGGACTGGAGGAAACCGGTTATGTAGGCGCATGCAATGCTTCTGCACTGCCTGTGGAGACCATATCTGCCCGGAATGATTACCGCAACAGCAGCGGCTATGTGCTGGACGGCCCGGAATATTTCACCATATTCAACGGTGAGGATGGCACCATCGCGGATACCGTAGACTATATTCCGGAAAGAGGTTCTGTGAGCGCATGGGGCGATGGCTATGGCAACCGTGTGGACCGGTTCCTGTCTGCTACCGCTTATCTGGATGGTGAAACTCCTTTTGCAGTGTTCTGCAGGGGATATTATACCAGGACCTGTCTTACAGCCTATGGGATGAAGGACACAGATGGTGACGGTGTGGGCGATGAGATATTCACCTACTGGACTTTTGACACCAAAGAGGCCGGATCCCAGTATGAGGCACAGGGTAACCATGGTTTAAGTGTGAACGACATTGACGGGGATGGCAAGGACGAGATCATCTACGGTGCGCTGGCCATTGACCATGACGGCACGGTAAAGTGGTGTACAGGGAACGGGCACGGGGATGCCATGCATGTATCAGACTGGGTGCCCTGGAATCCGGGGCTGGAGATCATGCAGGTGCATGAACATAACGATGCCAAATATCATGTGGAAATACTGGATGCGGAGACAGGAGAGACCATAATGGGGTATTACACCGGCAGGGATACCGGGCGCGGTGTGGCGGCAGACATTGACCCTACATCTCCTGGAGGGGAGTGGTGGTCAGTTGCCGGACCCAACTGGACACCGTCCGGGGATGAATCAGAGCCTTCCTGGGACTCCACAAGGGGGAATGTATTCTCTGCCATGTCCACCTTGGATCATCTGGTGAAACTGGCGGACGCCACACCGGCCTCCAATTTCACGATTTTCTGGGACGGGGATCTGCTGAGTGAGATACAGGATCATAAGTTTAACGAGAAGAATGGGTATGTGCCCATAGGTGTGACGATCTACAAGTGGAACTACGAGACGGAAACCCAGGAGCCGTTGCTCTACTCTGAGGAGATCTGGTCCAGCAATGGTACCAAGGGTAATCTGGGGCTGGTGGCAGATATTCTGGGCGACTGGCGGGAAGAGATCATTGCCAGATGCTCCGGGGACAAGAATAAGATCAGGATCTACAGCACGACCATTGAGACAGATTATGTGGTGCCCTGTCTGCTCCAGGATCTGGCCTACCGGGAAGGTGTGGCCTGGCAGAATGTGGGCTATAACCAGCCTGCCAATTTGAGCTATCTGCTGTCACAGGGACTGCTGACAGCACAGCTTGACAATGGAAAGGCCGGGCAGGATTACGTGCAGTTTGACTTTACGGAGGCCAATGACGGAACCTATGGTAACGAGATTCTGGGTTACAAGGTGTACCGTGCAGAAGGGGATGGAGAGTTCGAACTTCATGACACCTATATCCTTCCGGGAAAGGATGGCAGTGAGGGAAGGGATTCCTTCTTCTCCCGCATCCTTGCAGCGACTACCACAGTGAAGATTGCCCAGAAGCCGGAGATTGCTGTAGAGTTCATTAGGCTGGTGGAGGGTATGCCGATTCCGGAAGGGAAGACCCTGGAGAGCCTGTTCCCGGCTTATGTGGAAGTGGTAGATGCGGATGGTAAGACCCAGAAGGCTCCTGTCACTTGGGATGTGACAGAGGTGAACCTGGAAAAAGCGGGAACTTACCCGGTCAAAGCACAGGTATCAGGCTGGGACGAACTCCTGGAGGTCCAAGTGACCGTAGCTGCAAACCAGATCAGCGGATTTGTGCCGGTGGAGGATATTGTCCTGGTACAGGATCCGGACTTCGATAAGGTGGCATTTGAGAAACAACTGCCCAGGACAGTGAAAGTCTCCTATACCAATACTACTACAGAAGAAGTGGCTGTCACCTGGGACTACTCCGATGTGGATTTTGCAGTGGCAGGGGTGTATACGGTGAAAGGTACCCTGGCTACGGAAGTCGGCGGACTGGAAGAGTCTCCGGTGATCAGGGTGGAGATTAAGGCAGACTATGTGGAATCCGTAGACATGGTCTATGCTGAGATAGAGTGGAATACAGAAAATGTGGCCGGGGCAATGCCTGTAAAGGTCCAGGTAAAGTGGGCCAGTGGGAAGACTGGCAGAGAGCCTGTGGAATGGACAGATGTGACTGGGGTAAAGGCAGATACAGTAGGTACTTACACCGCCACTGGTAAAGTAGAAGGGTATCAGGGAGAAGTGAAAGCTTCTGTATATGTGGCCTATCCGGCAGTGTACCGATTTGACTTTGGTATTGATGCAAAAAAGGTGCCGGGAACGGACGGCTGGATCGGTATGACAGTGAATGCAAAAGGTAAGACGGCCAAGCTTTCAGCCCTGGGTAGTTTCTATACGAAAGAGCAGGGATATGGTTTTGAGACAGACAGTACCATGCAGGGCAGGACGGAAGTCATCAGCCAGCCCGGACTGTATCCGAATGAGGTGACAGATGACTTTGCATTGCCAGATGGCAATACTTTCCTGGTGGACATACCAGATGGCACATACTATGTGGAGATTATCAGTAACAGTGCTTTGAAGAGCAATGTGAAGTCTGTTGTGGAAGGAACTGCACTGAATGTGAACAGTGCAGCCGGGGAAGTCAATACCGGCGGCTGTCAGGCAGAGGTTACGGACGGACAGCTTACGATCCGGTTTACAGGCAATAATTCCCGTGTGGGAGGTATCATTGTGCGCCAGGTGAGCCTGTCAGACCGGAAAGCGGTGGGCATCAAAGAACTGGATATGGTGGAGGTATCCTTTGGGACATCCTTGCAGGATGTGGAACTGCCAGAAGAAGTTACGGTGGTCTATGATGACGGTCTGGAGCGCAGTGTGGCTGTGGTATGGGATCTGGATGGAAACACAGCTTACAAGCCGCATGTTCCAGGTGTATATACCATCACAGGGGAACTGGCCAAACAGATCGAAGGCTTCCAGACGAAACCCACTATAGCTGTCAAAGTGAAGGATCATGATGCAAATGCTAAGGTGACAGGCTTTGCTGCAATAGATCCGGTGGAAGTACTGGTAGGAACATCTGACGTGGAACTGCCTGAGACAGTTACGGTGCTGTATGACGATGGCTTCACATGGGATGCAGAAGTGGAATGGGATGCCGTGGATACGTCCACAATCGGAATACAGAAGGTGAAGGGTACTTTGAAGACTCCTGTGGAGGGTCTGGATGTAATGCCGGAGATTGAGGTGGTTGCAGTGTACCGCTTTGACTTTGGTGCAGGTAAAGTGGAGAATGGGTGGATACAGATCCAATCATCAACCGATACCTATGAGG
>CAJTOJ010000061.1 GCA_910577665.1 uncultured Acetatifactor sp. | reverse complement strand
ACACGGGGCAATTTTACTCTGAATTTTGAATTGTTAATCTTCTAATAATACACGTTTTCTTTCTATCATTTCCCCGATTCTCTCGATATATTGGGAAACGTCTTTCACATTTTCGCTTCGCTTGATCAGCCCGTCAAGGTATACCCTTTTTGACACGCTCCCCGCACCGCAGGCAACTATGGTCTGCACTTCCTCCATGATCAGAATGTTATAGAGACCATATTTTCCTTCCCTGGCATACCCTACATTCTCAAAATTACCCGACATATTCTTCTGCCGGTAGAGATAATAAGGTGCCATCTGAAGCTTCGAAGCCCCTCTGGCGGCAACGGCCATGGTGGCATCTGTATTGCGCAACATATCCACTCCGTTCTCCTGGATCCAGAGATTCAGCTTCGAGGCACGTTTGATGGCAAGGGAATGCACCGTAAGACTGTCCGGTGCCAGTTCAACTACCCTGTCTATGGTATACTGTACATCTGCTTTCGTTTCCCCGGGCAGTCCAAGGATCAGATCCATGTTGATATTGTCAAAGCCCTGCTCCCTGGCCAGACCAAAAGCCTGCACCACCTGTTCCACGCTGGCCTTCCTGCCAATGAAATCCAAGGTCTCCTGCTTCATGGTCTGGGGATTCACGGAGATCCGGGTGACGCCGAAACGTCTCAGCACAGCCAGCTTTTCTTCCGTAATACTATCCGCCCTGCCAGCCTCCACGGTAAATTCCCGCACCCTGGAAAAATCAAACAATTCCTTCAGCCGCCCAAGCAGACGCTCCAGCTGGGACGGTTCCAGGGTAGTGGGCGTCCCTCCGCCTATGTACACAGTGTCCAATATCCTGCGGGCATACAGTATCGCCACTGCTTCCATCTCCTTCACCAGACAATCCACATAAGTGTCCACCAGTTTCCGGTATCCGCCGATGGGAAAAGAGGTGAAGGAGCAATACAGACAGGTGCTTGGGCAGAAAGGAATCCCGATGTAAAGACTGTACCCATTCTCATGGTGGATATCCCGTAGAAGCCACTGCTCCCTGTGGGCAATATCCAGAGACAGCTGTGCCTTCGCCTGGCTGACATAGTATTTCCCCTGGTATTGTGCCAAGATTTCCTGGTCACTTTTCCCCTGCTCCAGCAGCCCCATGGCTATCTTGGTGGGGCGGATGCCCGTCAAGTTTCCCCAGGGAAGCCGTCTGCCGGTTGTCTGGCATAAGGTCTGGTACAGGAAACATTTGAACCCATATTTGTAGTCTGCCTGGATATCCGTGGCATCCATGCCCGCGCCTGGTTCCTGTGTGGGGACTGACTGCGGGGCTGCATATTCCCAGTAGAATTCCTGCTCTCCCAGCACCAGCCTGGCGCCATCTGTCTGTAACCAGATGCGGATACGGACTTCCCCTTCCAGCTGCCTGCGCTTCTCTTCCCCGGTTCCTGGTGTCAGTACTTTTATCTGCTCCCCGGGATAGAACGCCTGCACAATGGAATGTACATCATATTCAAAATTATCCCTGTTCAAATCCACTACAAACATTTCTTTCCCCCTGTGGTCCCACAAAAAGGCCAGCCAGTGATCCACCGTCCTATGGAAACAAAGTCTATGCGCAGAAAGGATTGTACTTCTTCTCATGTCCGATGGTAGTACTTTCCCCATGTCCAGGATACACCTTCGTCTCCTCCGGCAACACAAAAAGCTTCTCCTTGATGGAGCGCACCAGGGTGGCCATGCTGCCAGTGGGAAAATCTGTCCTTCCCACAGATTCTGCAAACAGGGTGTCTCCTGCCACCAGGAAACCCGCCTCTTCAAAATAGTAGCAGCACCCGCCTGCTGTATGTCCCGGCGTAGCAATGACCCGGCAGCACAGATCTGCCGCCTGGATCTTCTGCCCGTCCTTCACATACATATCCGCATATGTACTGCAGGGTCTTCCGGCATTCTCTGACACATTCATCCCAGGACTCTTCAGCAGTTCCCGTTCGGCCTCACAGGCATATACCTTCACAGATTCTTTCCCGTCCTCTTCTCTCTGGGCATTCACCGCATCCCGCAGGGCATCCATGCCCCAGATATGATCAAAATGGCCATGGGTCAGCAGGATGGCCTCCACCTGGAATCCGTTTTTCTGTAGCGTACGGTAAATATTGGCTCCCTGGTCAGCAGGATCCACCACAATACATTCCTTCCTGCCCTCCCGGTATAGAAAATAGCAATTGGTCTGGCATACACCCAGCACCATGCGCCCGATCTTGATCTCCTCCATCACTCATCCTCCTACCTGCTTATCATCCCGGATCTGCCAGCAAATTTGCCACTTTCTCCAGACTGTTAAAAACAGGAATCCCTTCTCAGCCGGTTGTCCTCTCAATATCCAACACACTTTCAATGGCCCTTACCTTGTCAATCACCCGGTTCAGCTCCTCTCTGCTGCCGATCTCGAAGGTGGTCTGCAGGGTGGCCTGGCCCTGTTTGTTCACCCGGGTATTCATAGTGAGAATATCAATATTCCGCTCTGTGAGCACCCTGGAAATGTCTGCCAGAAGGCCGTTGCGGTTATTTGCAAAGATTTTGATCTCTGCCACATACTTTTCCTCCGCATTTTCCGGTGCCTGCCATTCCGCATCAATGATCCGGGACCGCTCGATCTCCGGCAGGTTCATCATGTTTACACAGTCTGTCCGGTGGACGGAAACCCCCCGGCCTCTGGTCACGAATCCCACAATCTCATCTCCCGGCACCGGGGAACAGCACTTGGAGAAGCGCACCGAAAGATCCGCTATTCCCTTTACCACGATACCGCTCTTGTTTTTCATCCGGGCAGGCTTTGGACTTAACAGGGCACCGGCCTGGGAGATACTCTCCAGGATCTCCTCGTTTGTCATGGCTTTCTTGTGCTCTTTGTCGTACAGCTCCTGGAGCTTATTGACAATCTGGCCTTCCTTCAAGGCACCATGTCCGATGGCCGCCAGAACTGCATCCCAGTTCCGGAAACCATATTTGCGCATGACAGCCTCCAGGTACTCATTCCTGGACAGTTCGGAGAAGTTGATGGATTTTGTCTTGCAGTAAGTGGCAAGCAGCTCTTTTCCTTTGATGATATTGTCTTCCTTCAGTTCATTCTTGAACCACTGGTTGATCTTATTCTTGGCCTGGGTGCTCTTGACTACATTCAGCCAGTCCCTGCTGGGTCCCTTGGAATTCTGGGAAGTGATGATCTCAATCCGGTCTCCGTTTTTGATGACATAGTCGATGGTCACCAGCCGGCCGTTTACCCTGGCCCCCACCATGCGGTTTCCTACGGCGGAATGGATACTGTAGGCAAAATCTATGGTGGTGGAACCGGCCGGAAGGTTCTTCACTTCACCGGATGGCGTAAAACAGTATACACTCTCAGAGAACAGATCCAGGTCATTCTTCAGCAGGTTCATGAATTCCCGGTTATCCGACATGTCACGCTGCCACTCCAGGATCTGGCGCAGCCACACCAGTTTTTCCTCCTCCCGTCCTTCCACCCGCTTGCCGTCCGAAGCTTCCTTATATTTCCAGTGAGCGGCGATGCCATACTCTGCCGCCTTGTGCATCTCAAAGGTACGGATCTGTATCTCAAAGGGCTGTCCTGTACTGCCAATCAGTGTGGTGTGAAGGGATTGGTACATATTGGCCTTTGGCATGGCAATATAGTCCTTAAAACGTCCCGGAATGGGTTTGTACATCTCATGGATCACCCCCAGGGCCCCGTAGCAGTCCCTCACTGTGTCCACAATGATCCGCACTGCAAACAGATCATAGATCTGATCCAGGGTCTTGCTCTGGTTCTTCATCTTCTTGTATATACTGAAGAAATGTTTCACCCGGCCATCTACCTTGGCTTTGATACCGGCATTTGTAATGTGCTCACTGACCTCGTCCACAATTCCCTGGATGTATTTCTCCCGGACGCTTTTGCGCACGGCAATCTTCTCCACCAGATCGTAGTAGACATCAGGTTCCAGATATTTCAAGGAAAGGTCGTCTAGTTCAATCTTGATCTTGCTGATACCCAGCCGCTGGGCAATGGGACAGTATATTTCCAGTGTCTCCCGGGCAATGCGCTGCTGGCTTTCCGGGGTCTTATATTTCAAGGTACGCATGTTGTGCAGTCTGTCAGCCAGCTTGATCATAATCACCCGGATATCCTTTGCCATAGCCAGGAACATCTTGCGCAGGTTCTCCGCCTGCATCTCCAGCTTCACATCCGGCTGATCCCCTCCCGCTGACAAGGGAATCTTCTCCAGTTTGGTGACACCGTCCACCAGAAGAGCCACATCATCCCCGAACTCCCGCTTCAAATCTTCTTCCGTCATGATGGTATCTTCCACCACATCGTGGAGCAGCCCGGCCACAATGGTCTCTTTATCCAGCTCCAGATCGGCCAGTATGATCGCCACATTCAAAGGATGGATGATATATGGCTCCCCAGACTTGCGGAACTGGTTCTTATGGGCATTGTATGCCACCCCGTATGCCTTCTCAATCATGGAAATGTCATCGCTGGGATGGTATTTCTGCACACGCCAGGTAAGCTCCCGATACAGTTCATCCGGATCCACAAATTCATGGGATTCATTGATTTTTCCATCGTCAAAGAGACTCTCATTCTTTTCTTCCGCCATATATTTCTCCACGCTCTCCTGCCAGTTGCCATGACAGTGTTTTCCCTACTTACCCGGATAGCAGATCGCTGACTCCAGCCTGTAATCTGACAGGCGCTCCCGTCCTTTCAGCCCGGCCAGCTCCATTAGTACCACAATTCCCACCACCTGGCCTCCCAGCTCTTCGATCAGCTGAATCATGGCCTGGGTGGTGCCTCCGGTGGCAATCAGGTCATCCACGATCAACACCTTCTGCCCTGGCTTGATGCTGTCCTTGTGCATCTCAATGGTAGCTTTTCCATACTCCAGGTCATAAGAGACAGATACCGTCTCCCTGGGCAGCTTACCCGCTTTTCGGATCAGCACAAAAGGCTTTCTGTTATTATAGGCAATAGGTGTTCCAAATATAAATCCCCGGGACTCCGGCCCAGCCACCACATCATAGTCCAGATCCTTCACCTTCTCCTGCATGGTATCCACTGCAAGCTGTAACCCCTCTGCATCCTGTAACACACTTGTTACGTCCCGGAAAATGATTCCCTCCTCGGGAAAATCGGGAATGCTCACCACATATTCTTCTAATTTCTTCATAATATCCTCCCTCCTCGTTTGCACTATGTATCTTTCCTAAGAGTCACAGCCTCTGAAACCGGCTATCCCAAAACCCTGTCCTGGCTGTTCCTCTTACATCCTTCTGCAAAATATCTAATAATATCACTTCTGGTAACGATTCCAATAAATACACTCCTGTCGTCAATCACTGGCACAAAATTCTGGTTCTTGGCCTGTTCGATCAACATCTCCATGGCTGTGTCAATACACACCGGCTTCACCTTGCCGCCCTGCAGGATATCCCGGACCGTCATACATTCCAGACGCTTCATGGTGATGTCGGAAAGATTCCGGTTCCGATCCAGTATATTCCACAGAAAATCCCCTTCACTGATCACACCTACATACCGGTCCTCCCTGTCAATCACCGGTATGGCCATGAACCCGCTCCGCTTCAGCCGCTCCAGTCCCTGGCGCAGGGTCATGTCATCCCGCGCATAGGATACTTCCACCTTGGGCAATAGAAAAGATGCTATATTCACTGTTGCGCCCCTCTTTCCCACTTATGTGTGTTACCACTCCCCTTTCACAGAAGGAGAATGGTAACGCCACTCATCTTCATCCGCTTATTTGTCATCTTCTGCTTCAGGATCTGATCTCTTCCTGGAACCTGTCTCCACAATTTCCGTACAAGTGCTGTCCACTGCCTGGAGGCTCTCCAGATAACGCTTCAGCTTTCCTGCGAAATAAATGGTATTACAACAGTCTGTGATACCGCTGAAGATCAGGCCCACCCCGATCAGCCTGAAAAGCAGTACCGCGGATTTAAATGGATTGCACACCAGCAGGATTCCCGTCACTACATTTACCACCGCCAGGATCAGCACCACCATCCAGTTCCCATACTCCATACGCTTCATGTCGATCACATCCTGCAGCTTGGCACAACCGCTGAGCAGCACCATCAGCCCCAGCAGGAACGGGATCAGGGATACGATCAGTTCTACCTTGTTCAGCACAAAGATCCCTGCAGCAATGGCGATCAGCCCGATCAGAAATTCATTGTGGTAATAATTCTGCCTGGCATCCCTGATCAGATAACAGATCATGGATACTGCCCCTGCCAGGATCAGCACAATCCCCAGAATATACCCCACTGTCTTAACCATGGTCACCGGGATCACCAGGGACACGATCCCCAGTCCAATGTACAGGATCCCTGTCATAAGAGTCTCCCACTTTACTTCTTTCAGCCGTTTCATCTCTACACCCCCACGCATGCCCTGAAAGGAATATGTGTAGTTACTGTTCACGGCCACGCCGCTCACAGCAACGTGATGCACACAAAATGAACAAAGAACGTTCATTTTGGCGCACGCAGTCTCGGGTTTGTCACGCAAAAGGCGCGTGAAAACACCTCGCGGCGATACCCCAGAACAGTAACTATGTGTACATCCTCCTGCACGCTTACCAATCAGAATTCTTGTCAACAGACAGCCCTTGAAAATCCATAAAGAATCCCCAAGGCAAAAACGAAGAACCCGCCGCAACGAATTCTCCGTCTCATGATTCTACGCCTGCTTTCTGCCACAGCATTTTTTATATTTTTTGCCGCTTCCGCATGGACAGGGATCGTTGGGATATACTTTCGCTTCCTTTACAATGGTGGTGGAGGATTTCTGCTCCTTGTAGAGGGCCTTCCTGGTTGCCTCGTCAAAAATGTCGTTCCACTCCTCCAGATTGTAGAGCCAGTCAGCTTCTGCTGCCACCATGTTCTTGTACAGCAATGCCTTCTCGAAGCCTAAGTTCACTTCCGTATCCTCTTCCATCTCCTCAATGGGATTCGGCTCCTTCAGGCTGTCATTGATACCGTCCAGGAATCCTGTCATAGTCATGACGGAAACACCGTACTTCTCCGCCAGCTCCTTCACCGTTCCCTTCACGACCTCATCCGGGTTTTTCAGAAGCTGCCCATAGATTTCCTTCTCCTCCTGGAAATACGCTCCCCAGAGTTTCTGTAGCTGGTCCTTGCCAAGATCCTCATTGTATGCCTTCTCTCTCCACTGTTCCAGTAATGCCATATCTACACCATCCTTATTCCTGGGAATCAGACAAAATACCCACCGCTATCCCTGTGCATTCTGCATCGTCCCGTACTTTCTTTGCAGATCCTGGCAACAACCCGTCTGGCCGTCTTAAAATGACAGGATCAAACCGCATTTTCCCAAAATCTGCAACTTACAAGGGATAGTATATAACAGAATCACGTTTTAAACAATATTTTTTCGGATTTTTTGATTTTCCTGTATAAAACTTTTTTCCCTGGCCACACTATCTATTGTCAAGGAACCCCCTCCTTTGATCTTACAAAAGATAAAATAATACTTATCCTCCCCTTATATAAAAGATCCCGGGCTTCGCGTTTGGTGCAGGCCCGGGATTTTTTGATAAAAAATTTCTTATTCTGTTTCAGGATTCTGCTCATTTGTGTGCATCACGTTGCTGTAAGCGGCAAAACAGCGAACAGTAAGATCAGACAAACTTCACCGCTGTACCGTAGGCAATCACTTCCGCAGCCCCGGCCATCACGGAAGCCGAACTGTAGCGGACATTCACCACTGCATCCGCGCCCAGGTTCTCTGCTTCCTCCACCATGCGCTTGGTGGCAAGGGCCCTGGCCTCGTTCATCATCTCCGTGTAAGCCTTCAGCTCACCGCCCACCAGCGTCTTAAAGCTCTGGGTAATATCCCGCCCCAGGTTCTTGCTCTGGATGGTGCTCCCTTTTACCATGCCAAGCATCTCGAAATTCTTCCCCGAAATGTAATCAGTATTGACCAAGATCATCTTCTTCACCACTCCTTATCTCCCGGATTCGTTCCACCAGAACAAAGACACAGACCCCTGTGAGCAGCAGCGGAACCAGGCCGAAAAGCAACTTCAATCCAAATGGTATAGGCAACAACACACAGCCCGCAAAAAAACCTATGTAATATAATACAAGGATTACCGTAATGACAATCGGGGCCACCATCTTCAATCTGTGCTTTTCTTCCATATCCACTTTTCCTCCTGGCAGCCTGCCGTCCGGCAGGACATCCGAATTATGATGTCTTTATTATAACATGCCCGGGATATTGCGTAAACCGTTTTTCATGTCACAATTTCTTTCTTCCAGGCCAAACCGTTACTGTTCACGGCGCAATGTCATTAAGTTAGCACCAACAACATAAGGCTTACTGCGGGAAAGATGGCAAAAACAGGATGCCCAGCTTCCCCATAGGCTAATGTTGGCAGCCGCAGACACATTTGGGGTATGCCAAATAGACAGATTTCCCATCTGCCTAAAAAAATGGTATAATGATATAGAT
>CAJTOJ010000060.1:8475-8792 GCA_910577665.1 uncultured Acetatifactor sp. | reverse complement strand
AAAAATCGCATGTGAATTATAGTGAATTACTCCAACTCGCAAAGGGCTGGGGTAATTTTATATCTGACCGCATTATTATTTGGCGCTTACAAAGAAACAGGGAAAACGGGAAGAAGACCTGGATGGTCTGCCTGTAGTTGTGATTGAACACTCCATGACAGAAGAAGAACTGGCGGCGCGGTTTGGGGAAGGGGGCTTTAAGCAGCTCCCTGACGAAGTGTACCGCAGATATGGTTTTACCCCGGCAAAAGTCGAAGTGGAGGAACACCATGTAAAAGTCTATGCTGGAAAAAAGACGGATGAAATCGTAAAAGCAC
>CAJTOJ010000060.1:0-8465 GCA_910577665.1 uncultured Acetatifactor sp. | reverse complement strand
AATATACCGGGAAGAAAAACAGCTCAAAGAGCTTTCCGCCCAGGAAAGGCAGGACCGCCGCCAGTTAAGTGTCAAGCCGCTGGTGGAGGCTTATTTCACATGGGTGCGTGAAAATCTTCCGAAAGTACCGCAGAAAAGCAAAACATGGGAAGGCTTCAATTATTCACTGGGCCAGGAAAAATATCTGAAAGTGTTCCTGGATGACGGGGAAGTCCCGATGGATAATAATGCAGCGGAACAGTCGGTCCGTGGATTCTGTATCGGGAAAAAGAACTGGGTCATGATCGATACAGTTGCCGGTGCTAAATCCAGTGCGATCATCTACAGCATTGCGGAAACAGCAAAAGCAAACAATCTGAAACCATACGATTACTTTGAGTATCTGCTCGCTGAGATACCAAAGCATCTGGATGAAACTGACAGGGGCTTTCTGGATGACCTGCTCCCCTGGTCACCAGACCTGCCTGCGAACTGCCGGAAGCCTGATAAAGAAGAAGTGAAATAAGACAGGAGCAAATCTGTTTTTATCATACAGGTTTGCTCCTGTTTTGTATAGGTACGCACTATCCACCGTTTACGATAAAGAGAACAGAACCCGGAAAGAACGGTGAAAAATGCAGCCATGGATGTGGCTGCATTTTTGTGGTTAAGCATTCATTTTATCAAAATCTTATTAGAATCATTCCGTTTTTGTGGGAATCAATCCGGTTTACTGGGGGGGAGGCTGTTGCTGTCCTTCCCCGTTGGCATTTGCCGCGGCCTCAGCTGCCGCTGCTGCCGCCGCATTGCGTTGCTCGATCTCCCAGCGCTGGCCATTTAGGATGGCCTCATAATCCGGATTGGCGAAGAATGTGGCATCATGCTGGCAGTGGTCCGCTGTTCCGGGCTGGGCGATGGTACCATCCGGAAGCTGCACCGCTGTGGTGGAGCCGGAAAGCAGGGCGGGAGCCTCTGGAAGGGGCCTGGTCAGGGTTCCGTATACCTTCAAGGGGCATTCGGGGCTGGCAGGAAGCTGGTCATAGTCACAGATATCCCCCTGGTAGTGGACATTACAGCTTTCAATAGGCACGGTTCCTTCCGCAAATAGTTCGGTTTTGACGCAGTTCTGTACATCACAGAGACCTGGGATGGGCAGTAGTCCGGACTGGCTGCACACCTGGGCACGTACAATGCCCTGGGGAGTGGTGAAACCTTCCTTGGGCAGGTTCTCATGGACCCGGGACATGACCTTCCGCCAGAGAGTCTTGGAAATGTTGGACTCATTTTCTGCGCCCCTGGTCTTCATGCCTACATTGTTGTCATAACCGGCCCATACGGTGCAGGTATAATAGGGTGTGAAACCGGAGAACCATACATCAACTGTATCCGTGGAGGTTCCGGTCTTTCCGGCGATGGCCATCTCCCTGTCGAAACGGACACTGGCACCGGTACCGGTAGTCACTACATCCACCATGGCACTGGTGAGCAGATAGGCAGTGGTCTCTTTGATAACCTGTCTCGTCTTGGGGGTGGTGTTGTCCAGGATCACGTTCCCATTGGCATCTGTAACACGGCTGTAAAGCTTTGGTTCCACATAGGTCCCCATGTTGGCGATGCTGGCATAGGCGGCATTCAGCTCATAGGGTGTGACCCCGTGGGTAAGTCCGCCCAGTGCTGCGGACTGCTGGATGTCAGAGAAAATCTCGCCATTGATTTCCTCACGCTCCACCAGGGAAGTGAAGCCGAAGTTCACCAGATAATCATATCCCAGCTGTGGCCCGATGACAGTAAGGGTCTTGACTGCCACAATGTTCATGGATTCCCGTATGCCTTCCCGGATGGAATTGATGCCCCTGTAGCCGGTTTTGTACCAGTTATTCACAGGAGTTCCGTTGATATAGTTGAAGGGGGCATCATTGTACACCGTGGCCAGGGTCTGACCGGCACCGTCCAGGGCCGGGGCGAAGGCTGCCAGCACCTTGAAGGTGGAGCCGGGGGAACGGACGGTGTTGGTGGCCCTGTTCCAGGTCCTGCGGCCTTCCTTGGTGCCTCTGCCTCCGATCAGGGCTACCACATAGCCGGTGGTCTGATCTTCTATGACCATGGCAGCCTGGGGCTGGGCAGTCATGGAAATGCTTTCTATATAATTGTCTTCCTTGTCCGCTACGCCCAGATCTGCGAGCATGGCACTGCGGTAGGTAGCGGCGGCTTCATAGGCAGCTTCCTGGGAGGAGAATATGAGATTGAATTTCTTGTCCTGGTTCTCCTTGAACCATGTCATCATATTTTCTTTGCTGAAATTATGGTTCTCTCCGTTTACCTTTATGGTCAATGCATAATTCAGATACCAGTTTACATTTTCAGGGTAGTTCTCAGGGTTGGCAAATTCCTCGTCCACAATGGCCTGTATGGCGGGATCCAAGGTGGACTCTATTCGTAGTCCGCCTGCAGTCAGCAGATTCTCTGCGATGACTTCCGAGTAACCTGCCACTTCCACCAGATCCTTTTTGACCTGTTCATAGACAGCATCAGAGAAATAGGAACCAGCTGTGGTATTGGTACTGGTACGGTAATTGCTGTCGTGGAGGGCAATGCGCTCATAGACGGCATCGGTGTCGGCTATGGCCTCATCGTACTGGGCCTGGTCGATAAAATCCAGTTCCAGCATGATATTCAGACATTTCAGCCGCCGCCCTGCATTCTGTTCCGGGAAGCTGATCGGATTGAGCCGGTAGGGATTCTGGGTGATGCTGGCGATGACAGCGCTCTCTGACAGGGTAAGGCTGCTGGCAGATTTCCCGAAATAGCGCTGTGCGGCAGCTTCCACGCCTAGTGTGTTCTGGCCTAAGTTAATGGCATTCATGTAGCAGAGCAGGATGTCATCTTTCTCATAATATTTGGAGATCTCCTGGGCCAGGTACTGCTCCTGGAGTTTTCGCTTGACTTTCTTGATTATGTTTTTGCCTTCGGAGGTCCACTCGGTGAACACGGTGTTCTTCAGCAGCTGCTGGGTGATGGTACTGGCACCCTGGGCTGCTTCTCCCCGGGTCTGGAGGAAAGTCCAGCCTGCCCGGAGCATCCCGTAGAAATCAATGCCGTTGTGCTGGTAGAAGCGTCTGTCCTCAATGGCTACAAAAGCCTTGCCCAGATGATCCGGCAGCATGTCAATGGAGGCCACAGGGATCCGGTTAGAGCTGGCCGTGATATACTGGTCAATCTCATTGCCCATACAGTCATAGACGATGGTGGCTTGTCCTGTGGCTACAATGGCATCCATCTGTATATTGGGAGTGGCGGACAGGATACCTTTGAAGGCGCCAAGACCGGCTGCTGTACCGCAGATGGCCACGCCTACCATTGCTGCCAGGGACAATTTCAAGATGCCCAGAAGCAGTTTTCTCTCCCATTTTCCTATTTTGGAGTTCAAGGCCTTTTGCTTGGCGCGGACTCCCTTTTTTCCATAATTCATGTGAGTCACCTTCCTGTAAAAACCAGTTATGCAATAACAAACTAAAAGCAATATATGACTTATTATAACAAAAATCAATATGTAAATAAAGGTTTTCTTTTCTATATTAATAATTGTTTCACATTTTGGACAAATTATGCTAGAATTATTCTGGAGCTGTATCAGGAAAAGAGAGGGCGGTGCAGGAGGATGGTTTCTTCCAGGCCGTGTTTCCAGGGTAAGGGAAGATGGATGCATATCGTGTGTTGCTGGCAGGGGGACAGGGAGAATATGTAGAGAAAAAGTCCCGGTTCATTGCCACTGTAAGGAAATGTGAGAACGAGGGGGAAGCAACTGCTTTCATAGAGGAGATGCGGAAGAAGTATTGGGATGCCAGACACAACTGCTTCGCCTATGTGCTGGGGGAGCGGGGAGAGCTGACCCGGTACAGTGATGACGGGGAACCGGGCGGTACGGCCGGACGTCCCATGCTGGAGGTACTGCAAGGAGAGGGGATCCGCAATGTGGCAGTGGTAGTCACCCGGTATTTTGGCGGGGTATTGCTTGGCACGGGAGGACTGGTGCGGGCGTATACCCAGGCAGTGAAGGAAGGACTGGCAGGCTGTAGCATTGGGAGGATGCGCCCTGGCAGTGAGGTGGAGGTAACCACGGATTACAATGGAGTGGGAAGAATCCTGTATCTGCTGGGGAATGCCGGGATCGAGCCGGTATCCAGCGACTACACAGATAGGGTGGTGTTGCGGCTGCTGCTTCCTTCTGAGCAGGTGGAAGACCTGCACAGGCAGATGGTGGATGCAACCTGCGGCAGAGTCTGCTTCGAGAAACTTAGGGATCTTTTTTATGTGGATAAGGACGGGTCCCGCTGAACTTTCCTGTATGGTTCCAAGTGATTCTGAAACAATAGCATTTTGAAAGGTGGTGGTTTTTTTATGAAGAGCAAGAAGTCAAATACTGACAATCCCCTTCCTGGTCGAAGTACGTATTCTGTCACTGTTGGAATGGGGTATGCCCCCATGAAAAAACTGCATAAGGAATTTATTCCCGGGGAGAAATGCTATGAAGAGAATGGAAGAGACCCAGGAGCTTAGAGAGCTCCTTGACACGAAGCAGTACACCAGGCTCCGCCAGCTTCTGGCGGAATTGAACGAAGCGGACATTGCTGCCTTGATGGAAGAGCTGGAGGAAGAAGAGATCCTGAAGATATACCGGATTCTGCCTAAGGACCTGGCAGCAGATGTGTTTTCTTATCTGGAGGTGGACAGCCAGCAGATGATCATCAGCTCCCTGTCTGAGCGGGAAGCGGGAAGTGTCATAGACAATCTGATGGCAGATGATGCCGTGGATCTGCTGGAGGAGATGCCTGCCAATGTAGTGGACAGGC
Source organism: uncultured Acetatifactor sp. (assembly GCA_910577665.1). GTDB lineage: Bacteria > Bacillota > Clostridia > Lachnospirales > Lachnospiraceae > Acetatifactor. Next base: position 3,636 of record CAJTOJ010000060.1, on the reverse strand, counting down.
TCCTGGCCAATGCAAATCCGGATACCAGGAAGGCCATCAACCAGCTTCTCAGGTATCCGGAGGACTCTGCCGGAAGCATCATGACGGTAGAGTATGTGGCGCTGAAAGAGCATTTTACGGTGGAGCAGGCCATAGAGAGAATCCGCGCGGTGGGTCTTACCAGTGAGACCATCGAGATCTGTTATGTGCTGGATGCCAGCAGACGTCTGGTGGGAACGGTGGCTCTGCGCTACCTGCTCCTTGGCCAGGGAGATGACCTGGTCCGGGATATCATGCATGAGAATGTGATCTCTATCAATACATTGATGGATCAGGAGCAGGCGGCGGCACAGTTTAAAAAATATGATTTTACGGCTATGCCGGTGGTGGACAATGAGGATCGGATGGTGGGCATCATCACCGTGGACGATATCGTGGATATCCTGGAGGAGGAGACCACGGAGGACATGGAGAAGATGGCGGCCATTGTGCCCAGTGACAAGCCTTACATGAAGACAACAGTTGGGGAAACTTATAAAAAGCGGATTCCCTGGCTGTTGCTTCTGATGGTGTCCGCCACTTTTACCGGAGCCATCATCAGCTCCTTTGAGGAGGCTCTCAGCGTATATGCGGCACTGATTGCCTTTATCCCTATGCTGATGGATACCGGGGGGAATGCCGGAGGCCAGGCCAGTGTGACCATTATCCGCGGACTGTCCCTGGGTGAGATCACCTACCGGGATGTGCCGGGGATCGTGTGGAAGGAGCTGCGGGTGGCCATATTGTGTGGATCCACCCTGGCAATGGCCAATTTTGCCAAGCTTATGGTGTTTGACCGGGTGGGAATATACGTGGCACTGACAGTATGCCTGACCCTGGTGGCGGCAGTGGTGATGGCCATGCTGGTAGGATGCCTGCTGCCCATCGGGGCTAAGAAGCTGGGATTCGACCCGGCGGTGATGGCAAGTCCCTTTATCACCACCATTGTGGACGCACTGTCCCTTCTGGTGTACTTTAGGGTGGCAACCATGGTTCTGAAGATATGATGCAACAGCTTGGCCAGACCATGTGAGTGTCCGGAAACTGTGCTTGCACAGGTTTCCGGCGGTACACATGGTCTGAGGGAGCGCGAGCCAAGCGAATATGTTTGGCGCGATGGCGCGGGCCATACACAACAATTTAATTTGGTAACAGAGGTGAAAGAATGGGACAGGACACAGGGAACAAGCAGATACATGCAGGGAATCCGACAGGACAAGAGGTGCAGGCAGGCCCCAACAGCCAGGAGAGCCAGAACAAACTGGCAGTGATGCCAGTGGGAAAGCTATTATTATCCCTGGCCCTGCCTGCCATTGCAGCTCAGATCGTAAACCTGCTCTACAATATGGTGGACCGTATCTATATCGGCCACATACCCGGGGTGGGATCCCTGGCTTTGACAGGGCTGGGGGTTACGCTGCCTGTGATCACCCTGGTGGCCGCTTTTGCGGCCCTTGTGGGATTCGGCGGGGCACCCAGGGCGGCCATTGCCATGGGAAAAGGAGACAATGAGACGGCGGAACGGATTCTGGGAAACTGTGTGTTCTCCCTGGGATGTCTGGCAGTGGTGCTGACAGTGGTATTCTTTCTGTTTGCCGAGCCGGTTCTATACGCTTTCGGTGCCAGTGAGGACACCATTGTCTATGGCCTCCCTTATCTGAAAATCTATGTGTGCGGCAGCATCTGTGTGATGTTTACCACAGGTCTGAATGCCTTTATCACCTCCCAGGGGTTTGCCGGCATCGGTATGCGGACAGTGATGATCGGAGCGGGACTGAACATTGTGCTGGATCCCATCTTCATTTTTGGGTTCGGCATGGGGGTCCGGGGTGCTGCCCTGGCCACGGTGCTGTCCCAGGCGGTATCGGCCTTCTGGGTGGTCCGTTTCCTCACAGGGAAGAAGACATTGCTTTCTATCAGGAAAAAGAACCTGGGATTTGTGCCGGGCATCATGGGACCTGTGCTTGCCCTGGGCATCTCCCCGTTTATCATGCAGTCCACAGAGAGCCTGTTGTCCGTATGCTTCAACACCTCCCTGCAGAGATACGGAGGGGATATTGCGGTGGGTGCCATGACCATTCTGGCCAGCGTCATGCAGTTCTCCATGATGCCCCTCCAGGGCCTGTCCCAGGGAATGCAACCAATTGTGAGCTTTAATTACGGTGCGGGAAACATGGAGCGCGTGCGGAAGGCCTTTCTGATGACTTTGACATGCTGCCTGGGATATTCTTTCCTGGTGTGGGGGTTGTCTATGCTGCTCCCAGGCGTGCTGGCCAGGGTGTTCTCCTCAGATGCAGCCACCGTGGAATACACCCAGTGGGCCATGCGGATTTACATGGCAGCTTCTTGCATCTTCGGAGCACAGATCGCCTGTCAGCAGACCTTTGTGGCCCTGGGTAAAGCGGTGCATTCTCTGTTCCTGGCGGCCCTGCGGAAGTTGATCCTGCTGATCCCCATGATCTATATCCTGCCGAATTTCTTCCAGGACAAGGTATTCGCGGTGTTTCTGGCAGAACCAGTGTCAGATACCCTGGCGGTATGTACCACGGTGACCATGTTTTTCTGTACAGCCTGGCAGATGATGCGCAGGAAGGCAGAGAAAGGCCAGGAATAGAGTCTGTTCCATTAGGAAAGTGATTGCAGTACAATGGAGCCAGTGACAAAACGGAATTTGCAGTAGGAAAGCGGGGTATCTATATGAATCAGGAGTTTTATCTGAAAAACAGACAGCGATTCTACCAGAAGATGGAGAACAATTCCCTTCTGGTGCTTGGTGGATGCACAGGCCAGGAGGTATAATGCAAATCTGCTGGTGGAGGCAGGGGTGCTAGATAAAACGGAAAACATCGGTACCTATATGTGGCACGGAGGTGCCCACCATGTAGGGTTTGATGTCCATGATGTGGTGGAAGTTCCCGGGGTGATTGCACCAGGCATGGTGTTCTGTGTGGATATCGGTATCTATCATGAGGAATGGGGTATCGGATTCAGGCTGGAGGACAACTGCCTGGTGACAGAGACGGGGTGTGAGAATTTATCCGCCATGACGCCCAGGACAGTGGAAGAGATTGAGGATACCATGCAGAAGAACTGGAAATAGGTAAGCCCTATCAAGAAAGCCCTATCCCTGCCATTTACGCCAAGGATAGGGCTTTCTTCAATGATTTTATTGATCTCATCTGTGACATCGCGAATATAGGCGAATCCGTTGTCTGCTATTTCTGACAAATAATAGTTGCGTTTGTCTCCCGTTGCATATTTGGCAGAATATACCTGGATAGCCCGTAGGAAATAGGGACTGTGGGTATTCAACAGGATATGCATACCAAAATAATCCAGCGTAATCAGGGCATGGACTTGTGCCTCCTTTCATAGTCTGTAGTCGTGTACAACTACAGGATAACATATAGTGTTGAAGTTTTTCTGCATCAACAATCAATCAGTACAACAGGTTAACTTAATGACAAAAGAATAGCATGTTTTTTAGAATCTGTGGCAGTCAGTTCGCCGCAAATACTTAAGGTAATAATTTATGCAGTAACCATTTAAGTAGCACAACGAGTGTAACAGTTCAGACAGGACGCTGAACTGTTACGAGAATGCACACAAAACGCGAAA
>CAJTOJ010000059.1 GCA_910577665.1 uncultured Acetatifactor sp. | reverse complement strand
TTCATGAAAAATTAAGGTTACTATATAGAAGTATATAAGGCATTTGCCAAAGACCTGGTATGAAATGGAAAGGAAGAAGAATATATATGAAGAAAGGAAATCCGGGAATATCAGGTATCATATGCGACATAAAAAAGGGAAATGCCTGTCAGGTATAGGGTTCTTGGCAGAATATATGGGAAAAGCAGTCAGAAAAGCGGGTTTACCATGGAAAGGGGAAACACGGGGAGAGAAAATATTCTCTGCCATTGTGGGAATACTGCTACTGGTGGCAGCGCTGCATCTGGGAAGGACTGCGGCCGTTTATCTGCAGATAGGAGATGCAGACAGGCAGAATGCATCCGGGGGAAAGGTAGTGGTGACAGAGGGCCGGAAATGCGTGGTGATCGATGCCGGACACGGCGGGGATGATCCGGGCAAGGTGGGCATCAATGGGGCGTTGGAAAAAGACATCAATCTTGAGATTGCGAACCTGGTAAAACAGTATCTGGAGGCCAGTGATGTCACGGTAATCATGACCCGGGAGACAGATGAAGGACTGTATGACCCCTCCGCACCCAACAAAAAGGTTCAGGACATGAAACGGCGCATTGCCTTAATTGAGGAATACAGCCCGCTGGTAACAGTCAGCATCCACCAGAACAGTTACCCGGAAGAATATGTCCACGGTGGGCAGGTCTTTTACTATAATAACAGCGTCCAGGGGCAGAAGCTGGCAGAACACATCCAGAAAGAGCTGGTGGAGAAGGCAGATCCGGAGAACAGACGTCAGGTCAAGGCAAATGACAGCTATTATCTGCTTAAGAAAACGGGGAGTGTAATTGTGATTGTTGAATGCGGTTTCCTTTCCAATAGTGCGGAGGCGGAGAAGCTCTGCACACCGGAGTACCAGGACAGAGTAGCCTGGGCTATACATATGGGGATTCTACAGTATCTGAATAAAAATGAGAAATAGGAGAGACAGTAAAGCATTAAAACACCTCGCGGCAGTATCGAGTGAACAGTAACAGGGTGATTTCCAAACACACGCCAGGGCTTTGGTCGGACTTGCGGATTCGGACTAAGAAGAGTATACTGGTGGTGTATCCCTAAAGAGAGAAGAGAGGTTGCTGTGCTGTCTGCCAGCCTGCGGAATCGGGTTTTCACGTAGATATGGGGCCTGGTTCTGACAGGCTTGTATGCGGAATGCAAAGGTACAGACAGGGAAAGGATAAGCCTATGGCTTTGCTGAGTGTAATAGTTCCTTGCTACAATGAGGAGGAGAATGTTTCACCCTTTTATGAAGAGCTGAAGAAGCATACTGGATTCCTGGAAGAGAGACAGATGGAACTGGAGGTGCTCTATATTGACGATGGTTCCCGGGATAGCACGGTGGCAGAGGTCAAGAAACTAAGGGAGAAGGATGAGAGGATCCATCTGGTGTCCTTTTCCCGGAATTTTGGCAAAGAGGCCGCCATGTATGCCGGTCTTGCCCACTCCAGGGGGGACTATGTGGTGCTTATGGATGTGGATCTGCAGGATCCGCCCTCCCTGTTGCCAGAGATGTTTTCCTATATAGAGCAGGGCTATGATTCCGTGGCTACCAGGCGGGTGAGCCGCAAGGGGGAACCGCCTATCCGGAGTTTTTTTGCCAGAAGGTTCTACCGTCTGATGAAGCGGATCTCCAGGACAGAGATCATGGACGGGGCCAGGGATTACCGGCTGATGACCAGGCAGATGGTGGATGCCATTCTGTCCATGCAGGAGTATAACCGTTTTACCAAGGGGATCTTCGGCTGGGTGGGGTTTGAGACAAAATGGCTGGAATATGAGAACATAGAGCGGACCAGGGGGGAGACGAAATGGAATTTCTGGAAGCTTTTCCTGTATTCCCTGGATGGCATTGCCGCCTTTTCCACGGCTCCGTTGATGCTGGCGTCTGTGATGGGTGTGCTTTTCTGTATTGTGGCGTTTCTGATGATCGTATTTATCATTGTCAGGAAGCTGATTTTCGGAGATCCGGTGTCGGGATGGCCCTCTCTGGTCTGCATTATCCTTATGACCAGCGGGGTACAGTTTTTCTGTACTGGCATTTTGGGACAATATCTGGCAAAAACTTACATGGAAGTGAAAAAAAGACCGATATATTTGGTAAAAGAAGTATTTTAGAGTGGAAATTAGGGGAAAGGGAGAAGTTTTAACAGAATCTTAGCGGCTCCACCCCTTTTCAAAACCGCAGGAAGATGATAAAATATTCCCGTAATCATTGAGGATTCAGTGTAAGGCACAGAGGAATCAGTGGCAAAAGAGAGAAAGGGGATTTACATGGAGATTAATTCTGTAAAGGATTGTGAACTGGAAAGGTATATCACAGAGATTATGCTGGATATCGGAGTCCCTGCCCATCTGAAGGGATATCATTACCTAAGGGATGCAATTCTGTTGTCCGGGAGGAATATGGAAGTGGTCAGCAGTGTGACAAAACTGTTGTACCCTACCATTGCCAGACGGTTCCGCACCACAGACCAGAAGGTGGAGCGGGCAATCCGCAATGCCATAGAAGTGTCCTGGGCCAGGGGAAACGTACAGACATTTGAGAAAATGTTTGGCTATTCCGCATTGTCGGGCAGGACAAGACCTACCAACAGCGAGTACATTGCACGAATCGCAGACAAGGTCCGGCTGGATATCAAGGCCATGTGAAGTGGGGAAGAAGCCTCAGGTAACGGATCGGGACTAGCTTTCTGGGATTTACCAGAGCGGTGACAGGACTGGTGTGCGATAAACGAGAAAATGCTTGGAAAGATACAGAATATATCGAAAAATAAATAGAAGATACGAAAAACGGATGGAAAAATACAAAATATGGATAAATCAAGATCAGGATGAGCAGCCATGTACCTATGTGCAATGGCTGCTTTTCCTTGTACTGGGGGTGGAGTTGTGGTAAAATGTGGAATCAGAAGGGATAGGAAAATGATGTGGATAGTATTGCTGGTATGTATAATCGTGATATGTGTGCTATACGGCAGGGGAATTCTGGGGATACTTTACTGGAGACACCAGCCGGAAGAATTTGTATTGGCAGATTGTCTGGTGGCTGGCCTGACAGTGGTGATTGGTCTGGCTGAGACAGCCCATCTTTGTGCTGTATTCTTGAAAATATCGTTTTCGCGATGTGGCATTTTGTTTGGAGGAATGTGCATCCTGCTGGGATGTTTGTCTTTGCTGGTGTGTGCGTTGGGAAAAAGCAGGTCTGCAGGCCAGGCTGTACGGGAAGGAGAATCCGGATATACGCAAAAAAAGGGCTCCAGGTTCCAAAAAAACGGATATAACTGGGGAAAAGCGGAAAAAGTATTGGCAGGTCTGCTGGGGGTATTGGTAGTATCCCAGGTTATTTTCCTGCTGGCAGGATGGGGACGGTACCTGCAAGGGGATATGACTGTGGAGACGGTGGGAAGCTTTCTGTATACAGACGCTGTCTACGAGGTGAATCCCTTGACAGGGGATGTCTATCAGGAAGGGATGCCGGCCCGGCTGAAGATCCTCTGCCTGCCATCCCTCTATGGCATGCTGTGCCGCATTTTTGCACTGGATCCACGGACTGTGGTGTGGATGGTGGTTCCCCTGGTGACACTGGTCTGCAGTTACGGGGCATTTTCCTGTGTGGGGCGCTGCCTGTTCCCCGGGGATGGGAAAAAGGTTCTATGCTTCCTGGCGGTAATTGCGTTGATGCTTTGGGCAGGGGCTTACTGGTTTGGCATGGATGGCTTCGGCCTGCTGTACAGTGGCTGGCGGGGGGTGGTGATCCGCAACCTGGTATTGCTTCCCTGGCTGGTATCCCTGTGCCTTAGGAGAAAGTGGCGGGCAGTACTGCTTTGTGTGGCAGCAGAGTCCTGTATGGTGTGGACCCTGTATGGGCTGGGAGTCTGTGCATTTGTTGCGGTGGGGCTGGCGGCCTGTACCTGGCTGTCCGGCAGGAAACAGTATGTCACCCACAGTGCGGATAGGAGGAAGGGACGATGACGGAATACCTGGGACATGCATGGCAGGGATGGCTGGGTTATACGGACCACGGCAAACTGGCAGCATTGCTTCTGGCAGCGCTTCTCTTTCTCTGGCTGGGAAGAAAGTCATTACAGGGGCAGCGGAGGGAACTATTGGTCTATTCCACTGTCATGACAGTGTGCTGTATCTGTCCGGTGACGGCTGCGGGTCTGATGTTGTATCAGACTCGGTTTTATGATTATCAGTGGGTGTGGAGCCTGGTGCCGGGAACCATAGTCATAGCCTGGGGAATGACCCTGTTTTTGTCCAGGCAGTGGCAGGAGTTCAGGCTTACAGAATGGAAAAAGGGTCTGCCTGTCACCTGTCTGCTCCTGGCCATAACCCTGTTATGTGGCAGTATGGGGGGAGAGGTTGCAGGGACAGACCCGGAAAAACAGGACAGGCAGCAGGCGGCTGAAGTGCTTGCCCAGGTTACCGGGCAGTTTCCGGAAGGGGAGATCTGTCTCTGGGCACCCAGGAAGGTCATGGAGTATACCCGGGAAACAGATCCTGGTATCAGACTGTTTTACGGCAGGAATCTATGGGACCAGTCTTTGAATGCTTATGCCTATGATGTATATCAAAAGGACATGGAAGCAATCTATGTGTGGATGGAACGGGCCGTGTGGGGTGTGGTGAATATGGAAGTCACTCCGGGTGAGGAAGAGACTGGAAAGCCAGGAGATGGAGCCGTAACGGAAGAAACCAGAAAGCGGGAAGATGGTAAGGAGAAGGAAGAGGCGGATCAGGATGAGATCACTGGGGAGGCATGTGTTATGGCAGCCCGTGAGGCAGGAGTCAACTGCATCCTGCTGCCCCAGGCCGCTTCCGGTGAGGTGGCACACAGACTGTCGGAGCTTTTTGGTGGCAGTATCACACAGGTGGAGGGGTATTATCTTTTGACAAGGTGAGGAGACATTCGTGAAGGAACTGATCAGTGTGATTGTACCTGTATATAATGTAGAGAAATTTATCCGTGAGACCATTGCATGTGTGCAGACACAGACCTATCCCCATTGGGAACTGTTGCTGGTGGAGGACGGTAGCACAGATGGGAGTGCGGACGTGATACAGGGGATAATCAAGGAGACACAGGATACCAGGATCCGCCTTATCCGGCAGCCTTCTAATCTGGGAGCGGCCAGGGCCAGGAACCGGGGGGTCCAGGAGGCCCGGGGAAGGTACATCGCCTATCTGGATGCGGACGATCTGTGGATGCCCCGGAAACTGGAACGGGAGCTGGCGTTTATGGGGGAAAAGGAGGCAGCTTTTGCATTTACCGGCTATGAATTCGCAGATGGGAGAGGCCGGGGTACGGGAAAGGTGGTCCATGTGCCAGAGAAACTGGAATACCGCCAGGCCTTGAGCAATACGACCATATTTACCACTACGGTGATGTTTGACACAGCCAGGATCGGAAAGGAAAAGCTGATGATGCCCCAGGTGAAAAGTGAGGACACGGCCCTGTGGTGGCAGGTGCTCAGATCCGGTTATACGGCTTATGGCCTGGATGAGAATCTGGTCAGGTACAGACGGCCGGGAAAAAGCCTGTCCTCCAACAAGCTGGAGGCTCTGCGCCGGATCTGGAACCTGTACCGCAGGGTAGAAGGGCTGAATGTGGCTGTGAGTGCATGGCATTTCTGTTTCTGGGCGTGGCGGGCAGTGTGCAGGAGGATGTGAATGGCAGGTTACTGTGCACAACGTAGCCGTAACAGCAATGTAATGCACACAAAATGAGCATAGAATGCGTTTTGGCACACGACAGTCTCGGGTTTGTCACGCAAAGGGTGCGTGAAAACACCTCGCGGTGGCACCTGTGAACAGTAACAACTGTTACGAATGCTCAGATTGTACACGGCACGGATGCTTGTGCCGCCTGGGGGATTGTGCTATACTAATGTATTGACATGTTCTGTTTCAATGAGATGACACATTCCGGCACCTGGTGTAGCGGTGTATGGAAAAAGTATTACATGTCTGGAACTTCGGAGGAGTCTGCTTTGGAAAATGGTTATACCAACGAAGAAAAACTGGGAAAACTGGAGACTTACAAGCGCCTGATCAATCTGGGGCTGATAGCAATCTGTCTGGCCCTGGAGGTGGCATGTTTCGGATACCATTGGTGGATGCATTTCCAGTTCGAGGTGGTGCCGGATTTGCGGGACTTCTGGAAATGGGGAAATTATGCAGAGATAGCCTTTTATGGGATCGTATTGTTGTTCCTCTCAACCACTTATGGCGGGATCCGGCTGGGATACCAGAAGAACGCGGAGATCGTGTTTTCCCAGGTATTTTCAACATCGCTGGCAAATGTTATTATATATTGCGAGCTGTCCATTATGGCGAGAAAAGCCCTTGCGCCGAACATATTCCTGATGATGATGGTGGAACAGGTGGTGTTGGTGATTGTGTACATGAATGTGGCAAACAAGGCTTATCGTTCGATCTTTCCGCCCAGAAAGCTGCTGCTGGTTCATGGCTACCGGCCCACAGGGGAGATCTGCAGCAAATTTGAGAGCCGCGGGGACAAATATGTGATTACCCGTATGCTGCATGTGAACATGGGGTATGAAGCCCTGTGCAGGGAGATTGCCAGGGCATATGAGACAGAGGAGTGTAATGCGGTGGTTCTGGGGGATATCTCCGTGGAGGAGAGAGGCCCCCTGCTGAAATTCTGTTATGGACGGTCCATCCGGGTATACCTGTTCCCGAAAGTCACAGATGTAATCCTCACTGGTGCGGAGGAGCTGCATGTGTTTGACAGCCCTATGCTGCTGACCAGAGAGTACAGCCTGCGGGTGGAAGAGCGTTTCATCAAGCGTACGATAGACATTGTCTGCTCCCTGGCCCTGCTGGTTGTGGCTTCTCCTTTTATGCTGCTCACAGCCATTGCCATCAAATGGTATGATGGAGGACCCGTTCTGTATAAGCAGGTGCGATGCACCAGAAACAGGCGGGAGTTCAATATTATGAAGTTCCGCAGTATGCGCACGGACGCGGAGAAGGACGGGGTGGCCAGGCTGGCCAGCAAAAATGACAGCAGGGTCACTCCTGTGGGGAAATTTATCCGGAAATGCCGGCTGGACGAGCTGCCCCAGCTGTTCAATATCCTGAAAGGGGATATGTCCTTTATCGGTCCCAGGCCGGAGAGGCCGGAGATCATTGCACAGTATATGGAGGTGATGCCGGAGTTTGCATTCCGCATGAAGGTGCGGGCAGGTCTGGCTGGATTTGCCCAGGTGTATGGGAAGTATAACACATCGCCGTATGATAAGCTGAAACTGGATCTGACATATATTGAAAACTATTCTATCTGGCTGGACATCAAACTGATGATGCTGACACTGAAGGTTCTGTTCTGGCCAGACAGCACGGAAGGTGTGGAAGCAGAACAGATCACAGCGTTGAAGGAGGAACTGCGGCAGGAGGAAGAATCCCGTTAGAAGGGATAGCCTGGAAGGGAAGACTGCCGGTGTGTGGGAAGGATCCTTTTGGTAGAATGGAGCTGTCAGGAGCAGATTATGGAGAATAACAAAAACCAGGACAGGGAAGAAGACACAGTAAATAGCGCAAACAGCCACCAGGGCCAGGACAGGAAACAATTTGGTACCGGCAAGGTGTTTTGCAGCGCATTTTATGGAAAGGAACCTTTTGACGGGAAACTTACCGTGCTTCGGCTGATCCGGAACCTCTGGTGGGTGGTGGCAGTCACCCTGGCGGGAACGTTGGTATTTGGCGGCGGGTATTATGTGAAGTATGTGCTGCTTGGCCCCCAGCCCCAGTACAGGGCAGTTTCCCGCTATTATGTGGAATATGCGGTGGAAGAAGAGAAGGATGTAGGTGTGGTACACATCAATGAGACAAGCTGGAATACCTATGTGGATACCAGGGAATTCCTGGATGCCCTACGTCTGTATCTGCCTGATGGGGTGGAAGCAACAGATGAGGAACTGAAGGCATGTCTGGAGGCAGTATTGGCCTCGGATCTCAGGGTGGTTGCCACCACGGTGACCACGGACAGCCCGGAGAGGAGCCTGGTGATTGCAGAGGCAGTGGAACAGGCCATGACCCTGGAGTTCCCCAAAGGGGTCAGGGAGATCACCGGGATCCGGCTGATAGACCAGGCGGAAAGTGTGGAGGAGGTGCTGCCGGATGTAAGGCCGGTGCGGGCATTTGTGCTCAGTGCAATTCTTTCCCTGTTCTTCGGGGTAGTGGTATTCCTGTTAAAGGAGACAGGGGAGGACAGCATCTGGCTCCCGGCCCTTATGGAGAAACGGTATGGGCTGAAATCCGTGGGTACCCTGGAGGATCCAGGATTTGTGGCAAATATGGACTATCTGTTTAAGGAAAAGGAAAAAGTGGCCCTGTGTCTGGCACAGTCTTCCATAGATCCGGACAAAGTGCTGGAAGCTCTTGGGGGAAAAGGTTTGAAGCAGCCAGGGACCAGGGGCCAGGGGCAGTGGCTGGTGATGCAGATACCGGCTTTTTGCCCGGAGGATACCGGGATTCTCCGGCAGGCAGACGGGATCCTGCTGGTGCTACAGGCAGGCAGACACGCTGCAGGGCAACTGGAATATGTGAAGGAATATCTGGAACGGCAGGACTGCACCATTACGGCAGTGCTTTTGTGGCAGGCAGATGAGTGGCTGATCCGCAGGTACTATTTTCTGCCAGGGCGCAGAGGTGAGAAGGCATAGCAGGCAGCTCTGCAGGGGAGGACTTGTGATGCCGGTCCATGGCGGCGTTGAGGCTATGTGGGTATATGGATGGTAAACATGGAGACAGTGGGATGAAGGTTCAAGTGTTGGCATCGGTGATGAACCAGAGCCTCGACCAGGTGATCCGGCGGATGGGGCTGGAATCCGATGCAGTGATTATCAACCAGTGTGACAGACTGGGATATGAAGAAGCGGAATATAAGGGGTATAAGGTGCGCTTCTATTCCTTTCCCGACAGAGGGGTGGGCAGGAGCCGCAATGAGGCCATTTTGCGGGCAGATGGGGATATCTGCCTTTTTGCAGACCAGGATATTGTCTATGAGCCAGGATATGGGGAAGCCATACAGGCTGAGTTTGAGAGAAATCCCAGGGCAGATATGATTATATTCCAGGTGGAAGTGGAGGAAAGCCGCAGGACCTACCAGATCCGGGAACGGAGACGGGTACACTGGTATAATTGCGGCAGGTATGGTGCAGTGGGGTTTGCCCTCAGGCGGGAGAGCCTGCTGGCCTCCGGCGTTATGTTTTCCCTGCTGTTCGGGGGCGGGGCACGGTATAGCAATGGGGAGGACAGTCTGTTCCTGAAGGAATTCATGGATAAGGGATACCGGGTATACACAGCGCCTGTAACCATTGGCCGGGAGGTGTCTGTGGGAGAGTCCACCTGGTTTGCAGGATACAATGAAAAGTTCTTCCGGGACAGGGGGGTGCTCTACCGCTACCTGTATGGCAGGCTGCACTGGCTCATGGGTCTGCGGTTCCTGCTGGCCCACCGGAAGAAGATGTGCAGCCAGGTGGGAGTATGGCAGGCGTATAGATGGATGAGAGGGAGCCGGTAATGGCTGGCATGTGCCCTTTCGGAATGGTTTTTGCAGGGTGGATTTCCATTAGGAAATGATGGTAAGGATTGGTATGTGCTTATGGCGCACAGGGGGTATGGGCATGGAGAAAAGCGCACTGGTTTATGTCACACTGGTGCTGGTGACGGTGCTGCTTGGGTTATATGTGGACAACCGGAACTATGTGCCTGTGTATCTGGGGGGTGGAAGGGCTTATGGACGGTTGCCGGGGCCAGACAGGCAGCAGGCCAGGAACCGGGTGGCGGAGTTTGCCATTTACTGTCTGCTTGCCGGGGTCAGCGCCTGCAGGATCGCCGTGGGAAATGACTACTGGGTTTACCGGGACAATTTCAAG
>CAJTOJ010000058.1 GCA_910577665.1 uncultured Acetatifactor sp. | reverse complement strand
ATCGTGCTGTACCTGTCTTTTCTGGAAAATGAGAAAAAGATACACAGTGACAGCCTGAATGCAGACTGCTTCCGGCATACGGTTATCGAAGAATGGCTTGTCTGGCTGCGGGAATCCAGGGGATGCAGCCCGGAGAGCTGCAACAACAGGCTGGCATCTTTAAGGACATTTTTGAAGTACCTGGGCAGCCGGGATGTGGCTTACCTGCACTTGTATCTGGAGGCGGCCCAGATCCCGCGCAGGAAATGCCAGAAAAAGAAAGTGGAAGGCCTGACGAGGGAAGCGGTAAAGGCACTGCTGGATGCCCCCAGCCCATTAAGCAGGACCGGACGCCGGGATATGGCATTCCTTATCCTGCTCTACAGCACCGCTGCCCGGCTGGACGAGCTCCTGTCGATGAAGAACAGCCAGCTCCACCTGTCGGACGAAAAACCATATGCGGTTATTATCGGGAAAGGAAATAAGATCCGCACCCTTTACCTGCTGCCCAAGACCGTCGCGCATTTAAAGCGTTACCTGGCAGAGTTCCATGGGGAAACACCGGATCCGGAAGCTTATGTCTTTTATTCCCGTAATACTGGATGCCATGGGAAGCTGACCCAGCCTGCCATCAGCAAGATGTTGAGGAAATATGCCAAGATGGCGCATGAGGTCTGCAGTGATGTGCCGCCAGGGCTCCATGCACACCAGCTTCGCCATTCGAAGGCTTCACACTGGCTGGAGGATGGGATGAACATCATACAGATTTCATTTTTACTCGGCCACGAACAGCTCCAGACCACGATGGTTTACCTTGATATCACTGTGGAAGAGAAAGCAAAGGCACTGGCCACTCTGGAGGATGAAAACGACAGAAAGGTATCTGCAAAGTGGAAAAATCCTGATGGCTCTCTTGTAGATTTTTGCGGTATCAAGAGAAAAAGATAAAAATAATATCCAAACTTTTTCAGACGGTATTTGTTGCGGTTTACGTCTTTTTTCTGAAAGGTTTGGATTTTATTTAAGTTTGGATAACGTGGATCGCATACCAGTCCGGACGGGGAGATCACCAGAGGGCAGAGAATGTGGAAGTCCCTGCTGGGGATTGTGTAGGAAGTCCTACCATATGGATAGAATCTACTTATTAAAATGCCATGACAAGATTTTGTAAAAACCCACGTTTTTAAGCAAAATTTGAAGTAGTATTCTTAAAAATGAAAAGAGCCGCAAACCCATGATTTTACTGGAATATCTTGGATTTGCGGTCTCTTTGTATAGCGGAGAGTGTGGGATTCGAACCCACGTGCCCTGTAAAGGACAACTGCATTTCGAGTGCAGCTCGTTATGACCGCTTCGATAACTCTCCAGACTTCTCTTATTCTATCTGAAAACATTTCCCATTTCAACCCCCAATGAGAAATCTTTCAAAAATATTCAAGGGAAAGTTTGCGTTCAGCTGCGCCCATTCGCAAAAATCGTGCCTTCGGCACTCCTTTGCTGCGTACGCAGCACTTTTTGCTCATTATCGGGGCGCTCCCTCAGTGGAAACCGATGGATGAAAATTCGTGCGAGCACGATTTTCATCCATACGCTTCCCACTGGCTGAACTTTTCATAAAAAAGTTGTGTACAGGCCAGGAATAGGGTATAATTTGAATGATCAGAGACATGGATAAGCTGCGCCGGGCGCACTGGGGCTGTCTGTGGGGCAGGAAGTGGCAGGGGGGGCAGCAGAATGGAGGAGCACATGAAGAGAATAGGTATGTTGACCAGTGGCGGGGACTGCCAGGCCTTGAATGCGGCCATGCGTGGTGTGGTGAAGACCCTTGTGGGCAGTAAAGAACAGGTGGAGATCTACGGATTTCTGGACGGCTATAAGGGTCTGATCTATAGCAGGTTCCAGATGCTCACTGGCAAGGATTTCTCCGGAATCCTGACAAAGGGCGGCACGATACTGGGTACTTCCCGTACACCATTCAAGACTATCCAGGATCCAGATGAGAACGGCTTGAACAAGGTGGAAGCCATGAAACAGAATTATTACAAGCTCCAGCTGGACTGCCTGGTGATTCTGGGCGGCAATGGTACCCACAAGACGGCGAACCTGCTGCGCAAGGAGGGCTTGAATGTAGTGACATTGCCCAAGACCATTGACAACGACCTGTGGGGCACCGACATGACCTTCGGTTTCCAGAGTGCAGTGGACATTGCCACAGATGCCATTGACTGCATCCATACCACGGCAGCTTCCCATGGCAGGGTATTTATTGTGGAAGTCATGGGACATAAGGTGGGATGGCTGACCTTGAATGCTGGCATGGCGGGAGGCGCGGACATCATACTGATCCCTGAGATCCCTTATGATATTGACAAAGTCATAGACAAGATTGAGGAGAGGGATAAAAGGGGAAGCCGCTTTACCATCATTGCAGTGGCAGAAGGTGCCATTTCCAAGGAAGACGCCAGGTTGTCCAAGAAGGAGTACAAAAAAAAGCTGGAGAAGAATCCCTATCCTTCTGTTTCCTACGAGGTGGCGGCGGCCATCCAGAAGAAGACCGGCAGGGAAGTACGCGTCACAGTTCCCGGCCACACTCAGAGAGGGGGAAGTCCCTGTCCTTATGACCGCGTATTTGCAAGTCGCCTGGGTTCCGAGGCCGGCAAGCTGATCCTGGAAGACCAGTATGGATTCATGGTGGGCTATGTGAACCGGGAAGTGGTGCGTGTGCCTCTGGAGGAAGTGGCAGGGAAACTGAAGTCTATTGATCCGGATGCTTCCATTGTAAAGGAAGCGAAACTGCTGGGGATCAGTTTCGGTAATTAGGAACAGATCTTTTAGGCAAGGAGTACAGATATGTCATACACAGCACTATACCGGAAATTCCGCCCGGACACCTTTGCGGATGTAAAGGGGCAGGATCATATTGTAATTACCTTGAAGAACCAGCTTAAGGCAGGACGTATTGGCCATGCCTATCTGTTTACTGGTACCAGGGGAACAGGTAAGACCACAATAGCGAAAATTTTCGCACGGACAGTAAACTGTGAAAATCCCACGCAGGACGGTCCCTGTGGGGAATGCCGGATCTGCAGGGCCATTGCTGCCGGTGCCAGCATGAATGTGATTGAGATTGATGCGGCTTCCAACAATGGCGTGGACAATATACGGGAGATTGTGGAAGAAGTGTCCTACTCACCGGCGGAAGGAAAATACAAGGTTTATATCATAGACGAAGTGCATATGTTATCCATAGGGGCCTTCAACGCCCTTCTGAAGACCCTGGAGGAACCGCCTTCCTATGTGATCTTCATCCTGGCCACCACGGAAGTCCACAAGCTTCCGGTGACGATCCTGTCCCGGTGCCAGCGGTATGACTTTAAGCGCATTTCCATTGAGACCATCACTGGCAGGATGCAGGAACTGATTGCTGCTGAAGGTGTGGAGGTGGAGGAGAAAGCCCTCCGTTACATTGCAAAGACAGCAGATGGGTCCATGCGGGATGCCTTGAGCCTGCTGGACCAGTGCATTGCTTTCCACCTGGGCCGGGAGTTGACCTATGACAAGGTGCTGGACGTGCTGGGAGCTGTGGATACGGAAGTATTCAGCAGGTTGCTTCGATATGTGCTGGAGCGGGATGTGTTGGGCTGTGTGCAGCTTCTGGAGGAGATTGTCATGCAGGGCCGGGAACTGGTACAGTTTGTGGCAGACTTCACCTGGTACCTGCGCAATCTGATGCTGGTGCAGGCTTCCGATAACCTGGAGGACGTGATCGATATGTCAACAGAGAACTTGAAGCGGCTGAAAGAAGAAGCGGCAATGGTGGATATGGACAGGATCGTCCGATATATCCGCATCTTCTCAGAGCTGTCGGGGCAGATCCGTTACGCTGCCCAGAAGCGTATCCTGGTGGAAATTGCATTGATCAAGCTCTGCAGGCCACAGATGGAGGTAGACCAGGAGGCAGTCCTGGACAGGATCCGGCAGGTAGAGGAGAAGGTGGAAAATGGGGTGATGGCGGCGCCTGTACCTTCTGCTCTTTCTGGAATGGCGCCAGTGATGGCGAAGAAGGAGAAGCCGCAGATTCCCAAGGCCATCCCGGAGGATGTGAAAGAGATTGTTGCTAAGTGGCCCTCTATTGTAGGCAGCGCAGAGAATCCCATGAGAATCTATATGAAGTCTGCGAAATTAAGCCTTGGAGGGGACAACAGACTGTTGATGGTACTGGAGGACGGGTTGCCTTCAGATTATTTCATGAAGAATCCGGAGAATAAGATGCAGTTGGAGGCACTGCTGTCGGATTTTGCCGGAAAGGAAATCCAGGTAGATTTCCAGGCCATTGCAGAGAGACAGAAGTTTGAAGAAAGTTACGTGGATCTCTCCCAGATTGTCCATATGGAGATCGAGGAGGAAGTGTGAGAAGAAGTTTTCAATCGCAGGATTTGTGTCTGTGCGTTGCCTGACACAAACCCGTTATACACAGTCCAAACACAGTGGAAACCAAAGCAGCGCAGAAATGAGGACAGAAATGGCAAAAAGAGGAGGATTTCCAGGAGGTGCAATGCCTGGGAACATGGCAAATCTGATGAAGCAGGCCCAGAGGATGCAGCGTCAGATGGAGGAAGGGCAAAAGGAGCTGGAGACGAAGGAGTTCGTGGCATCTGCAGGTGGAGGTGCCGTAGAGGTAGCCGTCAGCGGGAAGAAGGAAGTCCTGCGGGTGAAGCTTTCGGAGGAAGTGGTGGACCCGGAGGATATTGAAATGCTACAGGATCTGATCATGGCAGCCACCAACGAAGCCCTGAAACAGGCAGAGGAAGCCAGTGCTGCCTTGATGGGTAGGATGACGGGTGGACTGGGAGGCATGCCCTTCTGATGGAGCTGTACAGCGGACATATCAACAAGTTAATAGAAGAACTGGCTGCACTTCCGGGCATTGGCAGCAAATCTGCCCAGCGCCTGGCATTCCATCTGATCAATATGCCCCAGGACAAGGTGAACCGCCTGGCTGGTTCCATTCTGGACGCAAAGGCCAATGTGCGGTACTGTAAAGAATGTTATACCTTGACGGACCGGGATGTGTGCCCGGTCTGCGCCAATGCAAAACGCAACCACAGACTTATCATGGTGGTAGAGAATACCCGGGATCTGGCGGCCTATGAGAAGACGGGCCGGTATGAGGGTGTGTATCATGTGCTCCACGGGGCCATCTCTCCCATGCTGGGCATTGGCCCTGGGGATATTAAGCTCAAGGAGCTGCTGGAGAGACTGAAAGGGGAAGTGGAGGAAGTGATCATTGCCACCAATTCCAGCCTGGAGGGTGAGACCACGGCCATGTACATCAGCAAGATGATCAAGCCCATGGGCGTAAAAGTGACCAGGATTGCCAGTGGCGTACCCGTAGGCGGCGACCTGGAATATATTGATGAAGTGACATTGCTACGTGCCCTGGAAGGACGGGTGGAGATGTGATGGTACAATGGGATCCTGCTAGGACATACCCAAAGGTCGGAATGGTTCGGGAAACGGCATAATCATGAAACGGGATAACGATAAGGAGAAGATTATGGCAGTGAAAATAGGAAGTTTTGGTACGTATCCGGACGGAAGGGAGATCCTGCTCTATACCCTTTCCAACAGCAGGGGGATGGAAGTTTCAGTGACAAATATCGGTGCCGCTCTGGTCAGTGTCCTGCTTCCGGATGGAAAGGGCAGCAAAACAGATGTTGTCCTGGGGTTTGACAGGGGAGAGGCATATCTGGACAACCCCAGTTTTTTTGGGGCAGTGATCGGCCCTTCGGCCAACAGGATCGGTGGAGCAGCTTTTACCCTGGATGGAACAATGTATTGTCTGGATGCAAATGACGGGGCAAATAACCTGCACAGCCACAGGGAAAAGGGTTATCATAAAATGCTGTGGAAGGCCGAACCAGAAGAGAACCAGGTGTGCTTTTCCCTGGAGGACTATGATGGAAACATGGGTTTTCCTGGCCAGAAGAAAGTCAGCGTGATTTATACCCTGGATGAAGAGAACACATTAACCCTTCACTATCACGGAACCAGTGACAGGAGAACGGTGTTGAATCTTACCAACCATTCTTATTTTAATCTGGACGGACATGACAGTGGCAGTATGACAAGCCATACACTCTGGCTTGGAGCATCCCGGTACACACCTGTGGTGGAAGGTTCTATCCCCACCGGGGAACTGGCCGGGGTGGAGGGGACACCTATGGATTTCAGGACGGCCAGGGAAATAAGCAGGGAGATCGGGGTGGATACCCCCCAGCTCCAGATAACAGGCGGATATGACCATAACTGGGTGATTGATGGATGGGACGGCAGCCTGCGCCATTTTGCCACTGTCACCGCTCCGGCAACAGGCAGAACCATGAAAGTCTATACTACCCTGCCCGGGGTACAGTTCTATGCAGGGAACTTTATTGAGGACCAGATCGGGAAAGCCGGGACGCGGTACGGTTTTCGTACAGGTCTGTGCCTGGAGACCCAGTATTTTCCAGACACCGTGAACCATCCGGAATTTCCCTCCTGTATATTTGGAGGAGATACGGTATATGATTCTGTGACAGCGTATCAGTTCGAATTCTGATATTTTTCAGAGTGGAAGGAAGAACCTGCTTTGTGAAGGGAGGTTTCCCGGGAAATAAGAAGAGTCCGGTCATTTGTCAGAAAGAGAATTGGCACGAAGTTTGTCGATGTCTTTTGGGTCGTATACGACAAAGATTGATAAAATACCTCGCATACCGATGCTATCATATGATGGAACGCTCAGTATTGGGACGGACATATCGGTATGGGAGGTGTTTTATATGGAACTGCCAAGAAACATTACACAGATAGGGGAGACGAATCCTACGTGTAAAATCTATGCGGAAGATTATGTGATCTCTTACATAAAACAGCTCAACAGGCTGGCGGCGGACAAAGGGCTGGCAGTGGCCCTGTACGGAGTACAGAAGGAGGAGGGCGGTGTCACATATCTGTTTTTCTATGGTGCCGCCAAATTGAATTTCCTACAGCGGGAGTGCCGTCATCTGTCCCAGGCGCAGACACAGGAGATTGAGAAGATCCGGCGGCGTCATTTCGCATCCTATGATTTTCTGGGATATCGTCTGCTTGACGGTGAGATGGTGGAAGGGTTCCATGTCTGCCAGCAGGGGGTGTGCCGGTATATAACAGGATATGCACAGTTCTATGAGAAAAATGACAGCATGTTGAACTTTATGCTGGAGGAACGCCAGGGGGAGGCTGTGCCGGAGACGGTAGACCAGTCCAAGTACCAGGAGGTGAAACGGCGCCAGGAGGAGCGAAGGAGCCAGTCAGAGGGTCAGCAGGCCAGGAAGAGTATCTACCGGGCTTCTGCTTCGTCAGACCAGGGAGGAAAAGGAAAGTCCATGAATTTCCGCGGTATGCAGTGGGCGGCAGCGGCGGCTTTTGTGTTGCTTGGTGTTATCGGGGTAGCCACCATAAGTGGCGGTAACAGCCTGGAAGACCTGCAGACAGCGGTAGGAAAGGTGCTGGAGGATGTGACCACAAAGCAGCTGCCGGATGCAGTGGAAGTGACTAATGGTACGGCCCAGGTTGGCACCGTTGTGGCGGAAGACAGGCTCGCAGATGCCATTTTGAAGGAAAATCAGGCAGCTGCTTCCGCTTCCGGCCAGGAGGGCCAGGAGAAGGAGGGGGAAATACCAGATGCCGGATCAACTGACGGGAACGTGTCGGGAGAACCATCCGGTACGGCCCAGGATGCGGCAGGAACCACAGCTTCCGGCCAAAGCAATGGGGCTGACCACAGCCAAATGGACATAGGAGCAGCAGGTCAGGGGACGGATGGAACCTTAGGGCAGGGGGGGACGGAAGGTACCGCCCAGGAGTCTGGAGAGACTCCCGGAAAGGAGGAAGTCATGCCACCGGCCCAGGAGACCGGGACATCTTCGGAATCGCTCCAGGAGCCTGTAACGGCAGCGCCTGTGGAACCAGTGCCCTATGTCATACAAAAAGGGGATACCTTGATTGGAATCTGTGTCAGCAGATATGGCAGCGATGACAGGGTGGCGGAGGTCTGCTCACTCAACAACATAGAGAATCCGGATGATATCAAGGTGGGACAGAAAATTCTATTACCCTAAAGAGGAAAGATGTGGTACAATACTGAAATGGAAGAGTACTGTCTGATTACACATTCCGTGCATGCCAAAGTGCGCTGAGGCATGGTACAGCATTGAGGCGATGTGTTGCCTTGGTCGCTACAGGGAAATACGGATTGGAAAGGGATATGGCGTGAAGCATGGCCCGTAACCGGGAGGCAATATGGCAGACATCAGAAGCTACATGAAAGAAAAGGAAAAGCGGGAGCGCAAACAGGCCGGCTATAAAGAGAAAATCATGCGTCATAAGCTGGCGGGTATCTACCGGATCCTGTTGGTCATAGCGGCGGCAGCTGCCCTGGTGGTTCTGCTGGTAGTCCAGTATAAAAGACATATTTACACGGATTATGACATTGTGAATTCTGCCAGCAAGGAAAGTATCGGGGGAGCGGTGAATGTCAGGCTGGGCAGTTCTATTCTGACTTACAGTAAGGATGGCGCCCACTGTACGGATGCAAGAGGGAATGTGGCCTGGAACCAGACATATCAGATGCAGGATGTATTGTATGCCGTCTGCGGGGACACGGTGGCCATTGGTGATTACAACGGCAGAAACATCTACGTGCAGAATGCCGGGGGACAATTGGGACAGATTACAACTACCATGCCCATACGCAATCTGACAGTAGCCCAGAACGGCAGTGTGACGGCCGTGCTGGCAGACACAGATGCAGAATGGATCAATACATATGATACAAAAGGCGAATTGCTCTACTACGGAGATGCCCATATGAATGATTCGGGATATCCGGCGGCGCTCAGCATCTCACCGAATGGAGAGTTGCTGTGTGTGGCTTATGCATATGTGGATGCCGGGGTACTGAAGACCAATGTTGCCTTTTACAATTTTGGGGAAGTAGGGGAAAATTATTCAGACTTTATGGTTGGCATCTACATCTATACGGATCTGTTTGTACCATATGTAAAGTTCATGAATGACAGCACCGCATTTGCGGTGGGGGATGGCAGGCTGTCTATCTACTCCGGCAGCCAGAAACCCATGGAGATTGCAGGGCATATCATAAATGAAGAAATCCAGTCGGTTTTCTACAGTGACAAGTATATAGGGCTGGTATTCCGGTCGGATGTGAGTGGTTCCAATTACCGTATGGATGTTTATGATACATCGGCGGTCAAAGTGGGGAGTTATTACTTCAATACGGAATATACGGATATCTTTTTTGGTACGGACACTTTTGTGGCATATAATGAGACGGAATGTACGGTGATGACATTGGGTGGGATTGAGAAGTTCCACGGAAGCTTTGACAAGGCCGTGAGCCTTATGCTTCCGGCGGCGGGCGCATACAGATACATACTGGTCACGGAGGATTCCATTGATACCATACAATTGAAGTGAACCTGGTATACCAGTGCATGAATCCTTGCACAATCAGCACTGGCTGCCCACACCAATACTGCGTTACCATCCGTCAGCGGTACCACTGCATGACCTCCTTCCTCCGTCTTGTCCCGGCATGGACACCAGCACGGATTAGCCGGGAATGAATTATCAAACACGCTCTAGGCATTAACATTTGCAAAGCATAAGGAGAAAGATCGAAAATCTACGTATCTGGGTCTGTTCCCACTTGGGAGGGGCTCATGTGGGAAAGGCATGGGTATAGATATGGATATAAATGTCAATGTACTATTCGTTATTGCAGTTATCGTTATGGTATATAATGTGATACAAGGTTATAGAAAAGGGATGGTCAAGGCAGTCATTTCCCTTGTGTCCATGGTAGTACTCTGTGTGGTAATGGCTCTGCTGGCCAATGCCGTGAGCAGCTATCACGATGGAAAGTATTACAATCTGGCAGTGATGGTGATCCTGCTGGCGGTGCTGGGCATAGCCCATCATTTGCTGGGGGTGGTGTTCTTCTCGGCGAAGATGATTGTAAAACTGCCTGTGATCAGTTTCCTGGATAAACTGCTGGGAATTGTATTCGGGGTATGCGAAACGGTTCTTATCTTGTGGACGGTATATACCTTTACCATGATGATGGACATGGGGGTGATCGGGGAGATGCTCCTTGCCTATACGGAGGATAATCGGATCCTTTCCTGGCTGTACCGGCACAATTATCTGGCGTATGGGATACAGCATCTCCTGGCAGAATTCAGCTTTGTTCCATTGGAGCAGTTGCTGTGAATGGAGAAAACATGTGAACGGAGAAAACAGCAACCATATATGGGGAAAAACTGGAAATTATTGAAAATGGGGGTTGACAGATACCGGTCAAGGAGTTATACTATAAATCGCTCTGTGGAAAGCAGAGTTCTGACGGGTAACTGTCAGAGAGAACTAAGAAAATAAATTTTAAAAAAGTTGTTGACAAAGCCAGGCGGCTGTGATATCCTATCAGAGTTGCCGCTG
>CAJTOJ010000057.1 GCA_910577665.1 uncultured Acetatifactor sp. | reverse complement strand
GAGAGAGAGTTGACAAACTTAATGTTAGGATGTATAATAAATATATGCCGCAAGAAGGTATTGCATATATGGTGATATTTCAAATACCATAAACCAATTAAGTATAGCTTGATAAAATGGAATCTAAAAGTCTAAAACAAAAAATGGCGGCAAAAACAAAAGGAGGAATGGATAATGAAGAAACCTATGACAAAAACACTTTCTGCACTTTGCGTAACCTTGTTGATTTTTATGTGTAATTCGATGCTTGTATCTGCGGCTGTATGCAGTGGTTCTTCAGATGGGGTACATCATTTTGGATCTCATGCGATACAGGTGCAGGACAATTAAAGGTGGGCGGGACACATCAGTATTTATATGGATACGACAATCAAAACAATCCGATTTACAGAAATGATTGCCAAATCGCGTATTATTTTAAGTACTGTGAGTACTCCTGTAATTATTGCGGTACCAGGCAAGAAGGTAGCCAGCATGAACATTTAACTGGAACTATACATAGCGTTAAACATAACTAAACAAAAGGACGAAATAGATTCCATGAAGAAGACAATCAGCTATATTTTATTGACAGTTATCTTTGTCCTGGCCCTTGGCGGGTGCGGCACAAAAGAAACACAGAACTATGACAGGACGGACGGCACAGAAGGAACCGGGAACCCCCAGGGCGCAGGGGATGACAAGAATCCTGGCAGGCAGGACAATTCCCTGGATGCCTATTCTGCGGTAGTCCGCATGCCGCTACAGGTAGAAGCTCCGGCCAATGCCCTGGCAGGGGGAGGAAGCAGGATATTCCTGGGGGATACCGGGGCATATTATTTTAAGAAGCATCTCTTTGAAAATGTGGAGGAATGCTGGGACGAGCTTTCCTGTGTGACTGTGGAGGGTCAGAAGGTTTCGCAAAGGTTTGACCGGGAGAACCAGGTCTGGGACGTAGGACCGGTAGCAGGCCTGGATCATTATGTAACCTTTGAGACAGAGACCCTGGAGGGTGAGGAGTATCGGTACTTTCTGATGGAGAGAGACGGGAACCATGAGCCGTTGGGAGAGTTTCCCTTGAATTTCCCAGGGGAAAGCGACTTCTCCCAGGTGATCATGAGTCTTTCCTGTTTTGCGGTGGATCATTCCGGGGTGGTGCATCTGGTGCGGCATACACAGGAGGCGTGGCAGTATCTGCTGGTCTCTAAGGATGGGGAGATCCTGGTGGAATATGTCATGGAAGAGGGCAATATAGGAGGACTGGTTCCCCTGTATGACGGCCGTGTGGCTTTCTGGACAACAAATGGAAATGGCATAGGGGCAAGCCTACAGATGTCCCTGCAGTATATGGATGCAGAGACTGGCAGGCCGGTGTTGCTGGCCGCTCCCGAAGAGGATGTCTATTGTCTTACGCTTCTTGACGAAAATACCTTGCTGTACGCGGATCCGGAGGGCGTATACCACAGTGGACTGTCTGGAAAGAATCCGGAGCTTCTTTACCGGTGGATCGATCATGGGATTGCAGTGCAGGAAGTACCTGCCATACAGGCAGACGAAGAAGGGAAGATTTCTCTCCTTTACAAGGACGCTGAAAAGTATCATTATCTTCGTCTGGAGCCTACCACCGAAGAGGTGGAGATCTGTGAGATTACAATGGCAGTATCTCCCATGAGAATGTCGTCCTACCAGCCGCTTGTGGTGGCATTTAACAAACAGTATCCAGGCTATCATATTACACTGAAGAGTGACTATGAGCAGACTGCACTGCTGACAGAGCTGATCGCAGGAAATGGTCCGGTATTGCTGGATACTAGGCTCACAGGCTTTGAGGAACAGGAAAAGCTGTGGGAGCCTCTGGATACCATTATGGAGCAATCGGGTATGATGGAAGAATTACAGACATCTGTCCTGGAGATGGGGAAGATCAATGGAACTCTGTATGGCATTGTGACGGACTTTAGGCTGCGGACCCTGGTTACAGGGGATCCGGATCTGAAGGACTGGGATTATGCTGCATTTTTACAGTGTATAGAGGACAGGCCTGAGCTGGAAGCCATTTTTAACTTTTATGGCGGAGACTACGGGGGCTACTTCATCATGAGCATTCTCAGCCATGGGTTAGAGGATGCGTATTTCCTGGATGGGGAAACGGGCACAACGGATTTTGATAGCAGGGAATTCCGCAGGGTCCTGGAACTGGCTAAGAGATATTGTGTCAGGGAGGAAGGGGTCAGCCCTGGCCGCTCTCTGCTGGAGGGGAAGGTGCTCTGCAATGAATTGAATATCAACAAGCCGGAGGATCTGGCTCTGTATCGTGTCTGCTACGGCCAGGATGCCAATTATATCGGGTATCCCACGAAAGATGGATCCACCCATTTCCTGGAGAGCGGCGGCAGCCCCCTGGCGGTCCGCAGGAAGGCTACCCAGGAGGAGAAGGAGGTGGCGTTTGCATTCATCAGTCTGTGTCTCTCCTATGAGGGACAGTCCCAGGCCGCGAAGGATTTGAACTTTGGCCTGAGCATACGCAGGGATGTGCTGGAGGAGCAGATTGCCGCCATGAATGAGGATACGATGGTTTATGTATCGGGTTTCGATGGCATCACCCTTGGGAACGACCTGGATATAGAACGGGACAGGAAGACCCTGCTGGATATGGTTGCCACAGCCAGGCCGTTGAAATATTTCCCGGTGGAACTAAGGAGCATTATGTTCGAAGAACTGGAGCAGTATTTCTCTGGCGCCATTACAGAGGACATGGTAATCGACCATCTGGAGAGCCGTGTGGGGGTCTATCTGGGGGAGAGGAACTGAGGAGACAGGAAAAGAATGGGGAAGGTAACATGAAGAAAAGAAAACAGGGACCGGGGCTAAATGAAATGCTTTACTGTTCACTCCGTTCACAGTAACTGATGCGCAGAAATCGCAAGAACAGCGATTTCGCGCGCACAGTCTCGGGTTTGTCATGCTGG
The DNA here is from genome assembly GCA_910577665.1 of uncultured Acetatifactor sp. GTDB lineage: Bacteria > Bacillota > Clostridia > Lachnospirales > Lachnospiraceae > Acetatifactor. Next base: position 9,017 of record CAJTOJ010000057.1, on the reverse strand, counting down.
AAGCGCGTGAAAACACCTCGCGGCGATACCTCAGTGAACAGTAACTGAAATGCTTTACATACCTACGACACCATGCGGCCTGGGTTGACGCGCCTACAGGAAGAGGATTATAATGATGGAATAGTGGGTGCCTACAGGCGTCCAGGGAGGTATCAAATGAAATCATCAGCAGAATTACAGACCCTGCTTCGGCAGATTGACCACAAAAGTTACCCGGCTTACAAGGACACCCGGGGCAAATACCAGTTTGGACAATACATTTTATCCATTGACCATGTCCAGGGGGATCCTTTTGCGGCGCCCTCCAAGGTCAGCATCCTGGTGGCAGGCCGGACGGCAGCCTTTGACAAGGGATGCTATGAGACGAAACACAGGCGCATTGCCTTCCAGGACTATCTGCTAAGGCGCATGGCGGCCAAGGTCAAGGATTATTCCTTCAAGGCCAAAGGCTCTGGCAAGAGTGGTCTACTGGGAGTGAGCCAGCCCGGACAGGAGATCTTAGAGCGCAGTGCCTGTACAGTGGAACCTGCAAGTGGGGACATTACCATCCGCATGGAAGTGGGATTCCCGGCCAACGGCAGGACCATCAATTCCGGGGAGCTGGTGAAGATCCTGTTTGACTTCCTGCCAGTGTGTGTGCGGCAGACCCTGCTGGCATCCTCCTGTAAGAAGGAGGTTCTGGAGGGAGTGTTGTATCTGGCAGACGACCAACAGTATATCCGAGAGCAGCTTCCCACAAGGGGACTGGCTGCCTTTGTGGCAGATGGCGCCATTCTGCCCAGGAAATCCGGTGTCTCCTCTCTGCCCATGCGGGAAGGGATTCCATTCCGCACCCCGGCATCCATGGAAGTGACCCTGGATCTCCCTCATCATGGACCTTTGAAAGGGATGGGCATCCAAAAGGGCATAACCTTGATCGTAGGCGGCGGCTACCACGGGAAATCCACCCTGCTGGAAGCCCTGGAACTGGGGGTTTATAACCACATTGCCGGTGACGGCAGGGAATATGTGATCACGGATGACAGTGCCATGAAACTGCGGGCCGAGGACGGACGCAGCATCCAGGGCACGGATATCTCCATGTTCATCCGCAACCTGCCGAATGGCAGGGACACCTCCTGCTTCTCCACTGAGGACGCCAGCGGCAGTACTTCCCAGGCAGCAGCCACCGTGGAGGCCATGGAGATGGGAGCCGGGGTGCTGCTGATTGACGAGGATACCAGTGCCACCAATTTCATGATCCGGGACGAACTGATGCAACGGGTGGTCAGCAGGGATGTGGAGCCGATCATTCCTTTTATTGACAGGGTACGGGAACTCTACGACACATGGGGGATCTCCACCATCCTGGTGGCAGGCAGCTCCGGATCCTATTTCCACAAGGCCGACTGCGTGGTGCAGATGAACAAGTACCAGCCCGTGGAGATCACAGAACTGGCGAAAAAGGAGGCAGAACGTTTCCCCCTGGTGCTGGAGGAGGCCCGGAAGGCACAGGCTCCCAACTGGAAGCGGGTGGTGCGCCGGGATGCCGCTTTTGCCAGGGATGACCGGATCAAGATGAAGACCATGGGCAGGGACGGCTTCTCCATCAACCGGGAGACCGTGGACCTGCGGTATGTGGAGCAGCTCGCAGATTCCGAGCAGCTGACAGCCTTGTCACATATCTTGAAACATATGAAATTACAGGTGTTTGACGGAAGACGTACCCTGCAGGAGGCAGTGGAGTACCTGGTGCGGGGAATGGGAGAGAAGGGATTTGCCGCGTTCTGTGGAGGGGATATTCCCGGCAACCTGGCCATGCCCCGGAAGCAGGAGATCTATGCCACACTGAACCGGTGCCGGGAACTGGTGAAGGTGGAGGTGTCCCGGTAGATGGGATGCTGACTGGAAGGGCAGCCAAAGACATGTAAAAGGGGTATAAAACCATAGGACGGGAATCAGAATACAGGATTGGGCAGGAGGAAATGGCATGTATCCGGATTTTCAATATGAAGAGATCACATACAGGGAAGCAGCCTCTGGCTGGCAGGACGGGGTGTACCATCCAAGACAGGCCCGGATATGTCCGGCAGAAAGGCCGGCTTTGGGAGGGGAGGCAGACTGGAAGGATTCAAAGAACCAGGATGGTTCGAAGAATCAGGTCAGTCTGAAGAACCAGGACAATCCGGACAGCCAGGACAAGCCCCTGTGGATCCACAGCCGGGTCTGGCGGGAGATCGAGGAGACCGGCTTCGGCATCTATGACTATGAAGAGACCACCCGGTTTGTGACCACGCTGCCTGGCAGCAACTACCAGGTAAAGGTGGTTCTGTGCAATCCCACACAGGCTGTCTACAGCTGTCATATCCGTGTCAATGGGGTGGTGAAAAAAGATGGCATCACAGTGGCACCCGGGGAAGAGCGGGAGGAGCGCTTTACGGCCTGCATGACAGACGGACTCTTTGTCCTGACATTTTCCCTGGGGAAGATGGAGGAAATGGACAGCCAGGTAAAGGAAGGGAATATCTATGTGAGGGATGTCTCCCTGGCACTCCTGCCGGAGAAGGAAAAGGGAGAGAAGCCTACCATTTACCTGGTATCTGACTCCACCGTACAGAGCTATGAGCGGCAGTTTTATCCCCAGACAGGATGGGGACAGGTACTGTATGAATGCTTCCAGGGGGCGGAGGCATACCGGGAATATCCTGCCAGGCAGTGTACATACCCCAATATTGCCCGCACCTACGAACTGCCAGGGCTGGTGATCGAAAACCGGGCCATTGGCGGCAGAAGTGCCCGCTCCTTTTATGATGAGGGGAAGCTGGACCAGGTACTGGAACAGATCCGGCCTGGGGATTATATGTTTGTCCAGTTTGCCCACAATGATGCCACGGCTATCCGCCCTAACCGCTACATTGACCCGGAGGAATTCCCCTGGTTCCTACAGCGGTATCTGGATGCCTGCCGCCGCCGGAAGGTCCAGTGTGTGCTGGTCACGCCAGTGGCCATGCGTGTGCCGGATGAAAAGGGTGTGATCCCCATGAGCTTTGCTCCTTACAGGGAGCAGATGTGCCAGGTGGCCAGGACCCAGGGGATCCCGCTGCTGGATCTGGGAGCCAGAAGTACGGCTTATCTGAATGAGGTGGGCCTGGAGGAGAGCAAAGGGATCTATCTGTGGCTGGAGGAAGGGGAGTACCCGGAGGGGGCTTACAGCGGTGGCGTGTCGGACAAGGCCCATCTCCAGGAGTATGGGGCAAAGGTTTATGCCAACATGGTGGCGCAGCTGATTGCAGAGTACAGGGTAGATGATGCACTGGCAGGATTGCAGGAACTGGTGGCGCCCAGGCCTGTGGAGCAGATTCCAAAGCCGGCAAAGTTCCTGGACGAAAGCGGCAGGACCAGGGTGAAGGCGGCAGACAGTGTGACAGGATTTGTGGCCCAGGAGGTTTCTGTGGAAAATGGCCAGGGCAGCTTTCTGCTGAACTGGAATCCGGTGACCGGGGCAGATCATTACCATATCTATGCCAAGAGGGAAACAGATCTGACTTATGAGCTGGTGCGGGAAGTGACCAGGGAGGAAAAAGAGAGATTCGCCACCCTGCCCTTTACGGCCCAGGCAGGGCACCTGTGGCAGTATTATGTGACGGCTGTGTATGGAAATGGCAGGGAGAGCCATGCCAGCAAGGTAGTGGAGGTGGATCTGAGAGTATGAACAGATATCTATATGAGACACATGTACATACCAGCGAAAGCAGTGCCTGTGCCCATTCCACAGGCGCTCAGATGGCAAGGGCCTACGCAGCGGGCGGCTATACGGGGATTATCGTATCGGATCATTTTTACTATGGCAATACAGTGGCGGACAGAAGCCTGCCCTGGAGAGACTGGGTAGAGCAGTACTGCCTGGGCTATGAACATGCCAGGGCAGAGGGAGAAAAACTGGGACTCCAGGTGTTTTTCGCCTGGGAATCTACCTACCAGGGGAATGATTTCCTGGTGTATGGCCTGGATAAGGAGTGGCTGCTGGCCCATCCGGAGATCCGGGATGCGTCCATTGCGGAACAGTATGCGCTGGTACGCGCAGATGGCGGGATGGTCATACATGCCCATCCCTACAGGCAGGCCAGTTATATTGAGAAGGTGCGTCTGTTTCCAGAGTATGTGGACGGCGTGGAATCTATCAATGTAAGCAACGCCGATATAAAGATCCACTGTCTGGGGCACCCGGAGTATAACAGGATGGCAGAGGACTATGCTAGGGAATATCACCTTCCTGTTACATCCGGTTCCGACCAGCATCTGACCTGTATGCTCTATGGCGGCATGGTATTTTCCCGGAAACTGACAGATATCCATGATTTCATCCAGGCGGTGCAAAACAGGGAAGCAGTGGCATTGCTCAACGGAGGCGATGACAGGCAGGATGCCTTAAGCAGGGCGGTTCCCATCATGGTGGATCTGTAATTCATACAGCTTTTTGTAGATACCATCCTGGGCCAGCAGTTCCTGGTGGTTGCCCTGCTCCCGGATCTTGCCTTTGTGCATGACCATGATACAGTCTGCATGCTGGATGGTGGAGAGACGATGGGCAACCATGATGGTGGTACGGCCTTTCATCAGTTTCTCTAAAGCTTCCTGGATCAGCAGTTCTGTCTCCGTATCAATATTGGCTGTGGCCTCATCCATCACCAGGATGCTGGGCTTGTGGGCCAGGGTCCTGGCAAAGGACAGAAGCTGGCGTTCCCCTGCGGAGAAGGTGGATCCGCGCTCAGATACCGGTTCCTGGTAGCCGTGGGGGAGTTTCCCGATGAAATGGGAAGCATTCACATACTCGGCGGCTTCCTGGATCTCTTCCAGGGTGATCTCTTCGTTGTAGAGACGGATATTGCTCTCTATGGTTCCCTCGAAAATAAACACATCCTGCTGCATCTGCCCAATGGCACTGCGGAGCTGCCTTTTGCTGATCTGCCGGATATCCACTCCGTCTATATAGATATTTCCCTTCTGTATGTCGTAATAACGTCCAATTAAATTCAATATGGAAGATTTCCCTGCACCGGTGGCACCTACGAAAGCCACTTTCTGCCCTGGCTCGATCACAAAAGATACATCCCGGAGCACATAGTTTTCCTCATCATAAGCAAACCACACATGGGAGAATTCAATCCGTCCCAGGATCCGGGGCAACACTACCGGCTCTGCGGCCTCCTTCACCAGCGGCTCCTCGTCCATGATGGTGAAGATCTTCTCTGCCGAGGCCAGGGAGGACTGAAGAGTGGAGAACTGTTCCGCCAGCTCCTGGATGGGTTCGAAGAAGGATTTGATGTACTGGGAGAAGATGTAAAGGGTTCCGATGGAGATCACATTGCCCAGTACATCCTGGCTGCCCACACCAAGCACGATCATTAGGGAGATGGTGCTAAGGAGGAATATCAAGGGGCGGAAGATGGCAAATACCAGCATCTCCCGGTACAAGGCCCGGTAGAGCTTGTGGTTCTTGTCGTTGAATTCCTCGAATTTACGCTTTTCCCGCCCGAAGATCTGGATGATGCGCATACCGGAGATATTCTCCGACAGGAAAGTATTGATATCCGTAAGCCTGGTCCTGGAGATCCGGTAGGTCTTCCGGGCTATTTTGCGGAAGACCACAGTGAGTACGGCCACCAGGGGCAGCAGGATGAAGGAGACTAGGGCCAGCCGCCAGTCCAGCATCAGCATCACCCCTGCCAGACCAATGATCATCACGATATTGCGAAAGAGACGCACCAGGATGCCGGAATACATCTCGTCCAGGGCCTCCACATCGTTGGTGATCCGGGTCACAAGCTTTCCCACAGGGGTTAGGTCGAAATACCGGCTGCTCAGACTCTGGACATGGAGGTACAGCTCCTTGCGCACAGTGAGGATGATGCGCTGTCCGGTCTTCTGCAGCAGCCAGGTCTGGGACACATTGAACACCAGGCTGAACACCAGGACAATGGCGTATTTGATGGCGGTGTCCGTGATCACGCTGTAATTGCCATTCTCCTTGAACAGGTCGATGGCATCTCCGATCAAGATGGGCCGGTATAAGTCAAAGCCGGTCAGGGCCAGCACCAGGAACAGGCACAGGGCCATCTGGGGCCAGTAGGGTTTCATATAAGAAAGGAGATGCAGCAGGGCACTTCCTTTATAATTGGATTCGATCTTGTCATCAGTCAATGCACTCATATTGCCTCACAATCTGCCTGTCACAGGCGTGATGTATGTGCAGGAATAAGCAACCTATACTTCCTGGATATTTGCCAGTTCCTGCTCCAGCTGCTGCTTCTCATATATGTGGGCATAAAAGCCCTTCCTGTCCACCAATTCCTCATGGGTACCATACTCCGTGAGTATGCCTTCGGATAGCACTGCCACGTGGTCAGCCTGCTGCAGGGTGGAAATGCGGTGTGCGATGAGGATGGTGGTCTTACCCTTGCGCAGGCGCATCAGATTTGCCAGGATCTGTTCCTCTGTATCTGTGTCCACTGCGGAGAGGGAGTCATCCAGGATGAGAATGGGGGAGTCCATCAGCAAGGCCCTGGCTATGGAACTGCGTTGCTTCTGGCCACCGGAGAGGGTCACCCCCCTCTCTCCCACCAGGGTCTGGTACTGGTCCGGAAAATCCATGATATTGTCGTGGATACAGGCATCCTTGCAGGCCTGTTCAATTCTCCCATGCAATTCCGGATGATCGCTGATGCGTTCCTCCAGGCCGAAGGCGATATTTTCCTCCAGGGTGTCGGAGAACAGGAAATTCTCCTGGGGCACATAGGCCACATCCCTGTGAAGCAGGGCCAGGGGATATTCGGTGATAGGCTTTCCGTCCAGGAGCAGCATCCCCTCCTCACAGTCATAGACCCTGAGGAGAAGATCCGCCAGAGTGGACTTCCCACTGCCTGTCCGGGCCAGGATGCCCAGGATCTCGCCCTGCTTTACCTGGAGATTTACATGGGAGAGCACAGGCAGTTCCCCGTCCGGATAGGTGAAGGTCAGATCCCGGATGGAGATGTCACCCCGGATATGGCCGTTGCAGGCAGAAAGGTCTGCAGACAGTCCGGGATAACGGTCCACAATGTCGGCTTCCTCCCGGAAGATACAGGAGATCCTCTGGAAAGCAGCGGAAGCCTGGCTGAAGGTGTTGATACAGTCTCCACAGGCGATCATGGGCCACACCAGCATACCGATGTAAGAGTTGAAGGCAACGAACTGGCCGATGGAGATCTGTCCTTCCAGTACCATCCGCCCGCCGAACAACAAGGTCAGCAGGAGACTGATGCCGGTGACTGCATCCAGGGCAGGACCGAAGACGGCCCGCAGCTTCACTACGGCCAGGTTCTTCTCCATGCTGTTTTCACTGGCGGTCTCAAAGGCCTTGAAGTCCGCGTCTTCCTGGACGAAAGCCTTCAGTACCCGGATACCGGCCAGGCTTTCCTGGACCTTGTCCGACAGCCCGGAGAAGGCGGCCTGTCTCCTGGTCTGGCGCTTTTTGGACTCAATGCCATAGAAATAGCATCCCACTGCCACTAAGGTCAAGGGGATGAACGCCAGCAGGGTCAGTTTGAAATCCACATAGAATACCATCTTTACCAGCACCATCACGGTCATGACCACCGCATCGAAGGTGGTGATCACAGCCATGCCCACAGCCATGCGGACAGCCTGGAGGTCATTGGTAAAATGGGCCATCAGATCTCCCGTCTTGTGGCTGTTGAAGTACCGGGCAGACAGGGTCTCCAGGTGCCGGAACATGTCGTTTCGCATATTGTATTCAATGCCCCGGGAGGCACCGATGATGAAATAGCGCCAGCCGAAGCGCCCTAAGGTCATCACCAGGCCTGCAGCCAGAAGTTTTAACAGGATAGCCATCACCCCGGAAGCATCCAGCAGTCTGGCAGATAACCCGTCTATGACTTCCCCTGTGTACTGTGGGATGTAGAGATTGGCCAGATCCACCAGCAGCAGGACAATGATACCAAGCAGGTAATGCCATTTATAATGTAGAAGATAAGGAACCAGGGAAAATTTCGTCTGCTTCATAGGATACCCCCGTGCGGGCCTTCAGACATGCGGATATGGTTTGGCACAGATCTGCAGGGAAGCCCGTATTCTTGGATTGCTTTTATATTATTACCTGGAAATGCAGAACACCTCTATTTTATCACAGCGGGAGAAGGAAAGGAAGAGGCTTTTATGAAGAGAGGGCTGAACCAATGTCATTAAGTTAATAGCGAACTGTCTGAAATGGTTAGATTCTTATTATGAGGTCTAACCATTTTTTTGTGTCTTTTAAAAAAGGGGGTTGACAAATCCCCTGGAATGTGCGGCCGCTCTCGCAGCTGATTGAATTTAAGAGGTAGCGAGAGCGGCCCTTGGATTAGGACATATCAATATTCTTTATCCAAGGAGGTACATACCATATGCCGCACAACAAAATCAAAGATGCCTTTTTTCTGCCGTGAATTGCGTTATCGCAGATCCGGGGCAGTTTGCTGTCAATTCGGAAAAGGATTTCACCAGACAGCGGAAAATCACACCGGACACCCTTATTTCGTTTCTTGTCTCTAAAGGCTCTTCTTCTGCCAGGGTGGAGATGCTGGACTTCTGGGCGCTGGACCAGGAAATGCCATCCCTTCCCGCCCTGAACCAGCAGCGTGCGAAACTAAGGCCCGATGCCCTGGAAGCCGTCCTTGCCGGCTTCAACCATTCCGTCACCAGGCAGGCGGGCTTCCCCTCCACAGACGACGGATACCGCTACCTGGCCGCCGACGGCTCCGCCACCACTTTTTTCAGCAGCCCCAAACTCGCTCCCACGGAGTATTCCTGCTCTCCCGGCCATTCCGCCAGCGGTGTCTACTGCATACATATAAATGCCTTTTTTGACCTGGATGCACACATCTATACGGACGCCATCCTCCAGCCCGTGCATGAAAAAAACGAATTTGGCGCATTCTGCGACATCGTGGACCGGCACGGGACTCTCCCCGGCAGGAAGAATGTCTACATTGGCGACAGAG
>CAJTOJ010000056.1 GCA_910577665.1 uncultured Acetatifactor sp. | reverse complement strand
ATATCAACCAGGTTTCTCCATTTATCGGCAATATTGTATGGCATATTTATATTTATGTACTAATGTTTTGTGGTGTTTATGCCCTGTTTCATCTGTTGTTAAGGATATTCCACCATTTATCTGTTTCCGTATTCGCAACCACATTGTTCTTTTTTACTCCCCGGATATTCGCTGAAAGCCACTATAATAACAAGGATATCGTATTGCTCTCTTTGATTATATGCACTGCATATTATGGGTGGAAAGTCTATGAAAAAAGAAACTGGAGAGATATCATCTGCTTTTCACTGTTTGGAAGCCTGTCCTCCAACATGAAGATTATAGGGATCTTCATATGGGGTATGCTTGGCCTTTACATTCTTTTAGCCTTAATTATCAAGAGACAGTTTAATAAAGATGTGGCCATAAAAGGAATTGCCTGCGTTTTTCTGTGGCTGTCTTCTTATATAATCATTACGCCTGCATGCTGGACCGGATTGTGGGAATTTTGGTATTACCTGTTTTCCAGTGCCAGCAATTTCCGTTGGAATGATTACATTTTATTTATGGGACACATGTACAACAAAAACTCTACTGGCATCCCCAAAATATATCTTCCTACAATGATTTCACTGACTATCCCTGTTGGGATCTTGCTTTTGGCTGGAATTGGCAGCATCATACAAATCACCTCCCTGATCCGGAAACCAGAAAAACTTTTTGATGGCACTGGGTATCTTTTTGTGATGGAACTAGCAGTGGGGATTCCTCTATGTTATGCAATATTGGCAGAAACTTCCGTATATAATGGATGGCGCCACTTCTATTTTACCTACATCATGTTTATTACACTGGCGGCCCAATGTATATTTTCCTTATATCGTATGGCATCACGCTTTCACAAGGAAAAACTTATTTCCGGAATACTGGGAATATACAGTTTATCGTTAATTGCCGGGATTGCAATGTCTTACCCGAATGAATATGCATATTACAACATCCTTGCCGGTCAAAATGTTGCGTCTTCCTATGAACTGGACTATTGGGATATGTCCTTTAAACAGGCTTATGAAATACTACTTAAAAATTGTAAAGAAGGAAATATTACCGTAGGAACGATAAGTAATCCTGCTTATTGGGGGCTGGAAAAACAATTAAATGCACTAAGAGGAAAACACCGAATGCGTTTTATTTTATGTGAAGACTGGAAAAATGCCGAATACATTATTGTGAATCCCACGTATGCAAACATGTACGGTTCCTCTGAATACAATCTGGTAAAGGAAAATTATCTGTTGATGGATTCCATCAAGTCATATGGAAATACGATATGTGAAATATATCAAAAGCAGAAAACGGAATGATCATGGGGATTGTTCCGTTTTCTGCAATATATAGCTTCACTGTCCGACCGGCAGTCAACAACCCCGCAGCAGGCTGACGGGGCATCAAACTTGCAACGCAGCAAGCTGCGGGGTATGTGGTCTTCGCTTTGCTTCGGTCGGTGCTGATCATGCGCCACCAGCGCTACGCACCCCTGGCGGCATTCGCCAAATGTCTGCTGCGCCGCCGCTTTTCTCATTGCCTGCGGGAATCATTTTCCCCTAACCCTGCTTATTGCATAATCTGCCCACACTGCAAATCAGCGCAAATACCGTCACAGACAGAATCTTGCATGTATACATCCAATGTTGTTCCGAATGATTCTGCACCAAAAGAAACCACAGAAATGGATAGGCTGCAATCCATATAAAAACACTGCTTTGGGCAATTGCATGTTTGCTCCTGTTTTTCCGTTGCTTCCACAGAACGCACAGCAGCCAGATACCAATTCCAGCAGCCAACAAGAAAAATCCCCAATTGCAATACACACTTATATTCTGCTTTAACACAGAGAAAAACCCTGTCACCCTGTTTTGGCCCGATGCCGAACTGTTTCTTATGAAAATCGTCTGTAGTCCATTTAGAATCACATGGCTTCCGGTTAAAATATCGGCTATTACCCATTTCAAGGCCCAGTATCCCAGATATCCTATTCCCCATTCAACACTGTAACATAACACCTTTTGAAAGAGTTTCTCTCCCTTTTTGTCCAAATACATACAGATGCAAAGCGGAAAGCCCAATGTAATCAATGGATATGTCAGGAAATCAAAATAGGCTGTCAGCATACCTGCAATTAAGAAAAACTCTCCATATCTCCCCCGGTTCCGGATCTTTTCGTCTGCTTTTAATTGTACCAGGATCAGTCCCATTGTCAGATAAAAGCAAATGCTTAGCGATAAAGATGTATACAGACTGAAATAATACAAAAAGGGGATCGATAGAAGGAACGCCGTCCCTAAGAAGAATTCCCTTCGTCTTCCGCAGGCGGACACCACCAGCCCAACTAAAATAAGCTGGATGGCAGATGACATGACGCGGATGGAATTGACACTCGTCATATAAAGCAGAGGCTTCAAGACCAGCAGATATCCATGCCAGTACCTGGCGTATTCAACTTCTCTTGGCTGCTCTTTTCCCTCCAGGTAATCCACAAGAGAATGTCCCGGTGACCAGCCATCCCCTTCACTGCTTTCTCCGCGATACATGTTTAAAATCTGTTCCAGCACTGTATGTTCACCCGGATCATAAACAGCATGTTCCAGCATGAGACAATCTGTAAAATTACCAGGCAGGGATCCTGGATATCCTTCAACCACATTAAAATGTTCAAATTCTTTTTTTATCATGGGAATGGAATCACGAATATGCTCTTTCATAGGTGCTGTTGGAATACAATATACCAGATACAGACCCGCCACCCCAAGCAGCGCCCCTATACACAGCAGTATCATACAATCCCTGATCTTGACAAATATGTTTCGATACATCCCAGATTCCCATTTCCTTTCAGATAGTTGGTTGCTGTTCACGGCTACGCCGCTCTCAGCAACACGATGCACATGCAGTCTCGGGTTTGTCACACAAAAGACGCGTGAAAGCACCTCGCGGCGATACCCCGGCGAACAGTAACGATAGTTGATCCGATTCTGTCCCGGTTATGCAGAAAAAACTTGCGAACAAACCTTATCTATTATATGATACTTATAGTCAATCCATCAAGTTCTATTTTGAAATATTCAGCAAGGAAAAGAGGTACATCATGACCACCAACGAAAAAGCACTGGAAATGCACAAAAAATGGAACGGCAAACTGGAGACTGTCTCCAAGGCGCCTGTCCAGTCCCGGGAGGATCTTGCCATTGCTTACACCCCTGGCGTAGCCGAACCCTGTAAAGTCATCTCCCAGAACAAGGAAGCCGCCTATCAGTATACCATGAAAGCCAACACTGTGGCAGTGGTATCTGACGGTAGCGCTGTCCTCGGCCTGGGAAACATCGGTCCCCATGCCGCCATGCCTGTAATGGAAGGGAAAGCAGTCCTTTTCAAGGAATTCGGAGGGGTCAATGCTGTCCCCATCTGCCTGGATACCCAGGATACGGAAGAAATCATCAAGGCTGTTACCTGGCTGGCACCTGGTTTTGGAGGCATCAACCTGGAGGACATCAGTGCCCCCCGCTGTTTCGAGATTGAGGAACGGCTGAAGGCCACTCTGGATATTCCGGTTTTCCATGATGACCAGCACGGTACCGCAATTGTGGTGCTGGCCGGCATCATCAACAGTCTAAAGGTAGTGGGAAAGAAAAAAGAAGACTGCCGGGTAGTGGTTAACGGCGCTGGCAGTGCCGGTGTGGCCATAACCAGGCTGCTCTTGTCCTATGGCTTCCCCCACATCACAATGTGTGACAAGGCAGGGATTCTCTCCCAAAAGACAGAAGGGCTGAACTGGATGCAGGAGAAAATGGTCCAGGTCACCAATCTGGAAGGTGCCACAGGTACCCTGGCAGATGCCTTGAAAGATGCCGATATTTTCGTTGGAGTGTCTGCACCAGGTATTGTGACCCCTGAAATGGTTTCCTCCATGAACAAGGATTCCATCCTTTTTGCCATGGCAAACCCCGTGCCGGAGATCATGCCGGACATCGCCAGAGCCGCAGGGGCCAGGATCGTAGGAACAGGCCGCAGTGATTTCCCCAACCAGGTGAACAATGTGGTGGCCTTTCCGGGTATCTTCAAGGGTGCCCTGGAAGCCCGCGCCACCCAGATCACGGAGGAAATGAAGCTGGCTGCCGCAGAAGCCATCGCAGGTCTGGTTCCCGATGCAGAACTCCGGGAAGACAATATTATGCCGGAAGCTTTTAATCCCAAGGTAGCAGAATGTGTTTCAGAAGCTGTTAAACGCAATGTACGTCCGTAACATTTTTACACAGATGACATCGGGGGCAAAAGGTATTTTGACCCCGAATCTCTTACACTAAACCGAGGCATGACCTGTTTTGTATGATTTTCCGTGGAATTATCCTCAAAAAGGAGATCTGGTATGGACACTCCCAACTGGCATGGCAAACTCTACTATTCCCTGGATTCCTACTGCAAGAATACTTTTCATCACAAATGTTATAAAGTGGCCTTGAACGCCCATATGACATGTCCCAACCGGGACGGTACCCTGGACACGCGGGGCTGCATCTTCTGTAGTGCGGGAGGAAGTGGGGATTTTGCAGTTGATGTGGCCGGATCTGGCACAACCGTTGCGGATGGTGTAATATGCGGAAACAGCGCGGCTTACGGGAATGATGCCAGAGGCAGATATAACGCAGCCTGCAGCGACATCTCCACACAGCTTCAAGCAGGCCTGGCACTGCTCTCGCAAAAATGGGCTGTGAAACGCCTTGCCGCTCCTTCCCAGCCCTGCATCATCGCATACTTCCAGGCATACACCAACACCTATGCCCCGCTTTCCTACCTGGAACAGGTGTACACTAATGCTTTAGAAACGCCTTTGGTCTGCGGGATATCCATTGCTACCCGCCCCGACTGTCTGCCGGATTCCGTCATGGAACTGCTCTGTTCCCTCAAAATGCGCTATCCGGACAAATTCATCTGGATAGAACTGGGACTACAGACCATCCACCAGGAGACTGCCTCCTTGATCCGGAGAGGGTATCCGCTGTCCGTTTTCGCCTCAACCATGCGCAGGCTCCAGGCAGCCCATATCCCCGTCATTGTTCACGTGATTCTGGGACTTCCAGGGGAGACACCTGCACAGATGCTTCAGACCATAGAGTACTTGAATTCCCTGGCTCCTTTCGGGATCAAGCTCCAGCTACTCCATGTGCTTCGCGGAACAGACCTGGCAGACCTATACCTGGACGGAGGCTTTTGCACCCTGTCCAAGGCAGATTATCTGGATATGGTGATCTCCTGCCTGGAACATCTATCTCCCTGCATTGTAATCCACAGGGTGACAGGAGATGGTCCGAAAAAGCTTCTGATTGCCCCGAAATGGAGCAGCAACAAAAAGAAGGTCCTGAATGACCTCCATCATCTCATGCGCACCAGGAATACCTGGCAGGGACATCTCTACACAAGTCCTAAGACACCTTTTCCGATATCTTCACCAGACTGACACTGCAATGGATCGTTTGGGAATTTACAAAGATTAAGAACTAACTTCTTCTGAAAGGATAATTTTATGCTGCAAGACCCTTTGACTCTTTATAAACTGATTGTACTCTATATGCTGAACAGGGTTTCTTTTCCCATGACCACCGCACAGGTCAGCGATTTTGTCCTGGAAAAGGGATATACCAATTTCCTAACCCTCCAGCAGGTCATCAATGAACTGACGGATTCTGGTATGATCCTCTCCGAAACGATCCGAAACCGCACCCATCTGCGCATCACCGCCGAAGGCCAGGAGACTTTGCACTTTTTCCAGAATCGCATCAATGATGCCATCACACAGGAGATCAACACCTATTTCCGTGAAAATGAATACACACTGCGCAATGAAGTCTCTGTGCTGGGAGATTATTACAAATCCACCTCCGGAGAGTTTGAAGCCCATCTGGTGGCCAAGGACAGGGGCATCCGTCTGGTGGATCTGACCCTGTCCGTACCTACTGAGGAGATGGCTGCCTCCATCTGCGACAACTGGCAGTCCAAAAACCAGCAGATCTATCAATACTTAACCCGGGAACTGTTCTAGGACATGCTTCCGGGTCAGCCTTTTCACCGCAACATCCAGGCCTTCAGACAGACATCCCACACCAGCCTTCCGATACCAGGCCTTCAGACTTCCCCCCTGTCTCCTGCCTCCTCTTTCAGATGTTTCATATGTTCCCGGATCTTCGCCTCATACCCGTTCCCTGTAGGCCGATAGAATTCCTGCCCGTCCAGTTCATAGGGCAGGTACTGCTGCTTTACATAATGATTGGGATAATCGTGGGCATATTTATATCCCGTCCCATGCCCCAGCTTTGCGGCGCCTTTATAATGGGCATCCTGCAGGTGGGTTGGAATAGGCAGGTTGCCCATGCGTTCCACCACCTCCATGGCCTTAAAAATGGCCCCGCTGCTGGCGTTGCTCTTGGGAGCACAGGCCACATAGGCTGCCGCCTGGGCCAGGATGATCTGGGCCTCCGGCATGCCAATGCGCTCCACTGCCAGGGAAGCGCTGGTGGCCACCACCAGGGCATTGGGATCCGCATTTCCCACATCCTCTGCAGCACAGATCATGATCCGTCTGGCAATAAATGCCACCTGCTCCCCGGCGTAAAGCATCCTGGCCAGATAATAGACTGCCGCATCCGGATCGGATCCGCGCATACTCTTGATAAAGGCCGATATCGTGTCATAATGGTTATCACCCGTCTTGTCATAGCGCATGACACGTTTCTGAATGCATTCCTGGGCCTCCTTCAAGGTAATGTGGATCTTTCCGTCCACACCCCTTCCTGTAGTCATGATACCCAGTTCCAATGCATTCAAGGCATGTCTGGCATCCCCGCCGGCAAGGTCCGCCAGGAAATCCAGCGCATCCTCCTCGATAACCGCATCATAAGTCCCCATCCCCCTGTCCTTGTCATAGACTGCCTTCTTCAGCAGTTCCTTCACAGCCTCCACCGGGATCGGCTTCAATTCAAAAACGATAGATCGGGAAATCAGCGCCCCGTTTACCTCAAAATAGGGATTTTCCGTAGTGGCCCCGATCAGGATCAAGGTGCCATCCTCCACAAAAGGCAGCAGATAGTCCTGTTGTCCCTTGTTGAAACGGTGGATTTCATCTATGAAAAGGATGGTGCGTTTCCCATACATGCCCTGGAGATCCTTGGCTTTCTTTACCACTTCCTCCATATCCTTTTTGCCTGCTACAGTGGCATTGATCTGGGTAAATTCCGCACTGGTGGTATTTGCAATCACCCGGGCCAGGGTGGTCTTGCCCGTGCCGGGAGGTCCATAGAAGATCACGGAGCTGATCTTGTCTGCCTGGATTGCCCTATACAGCAGCTTGTCCTTCCCCACAATATGTTCCTGTCCCATCACCTCGTCCAGTGTCCTGGGCCGCATCCGTGCTGCCAGCGGTGATTCCTTCTCCATATTGGAAGTACGCATATATTCAAACAAGTCCATAGCTTCTCAATCCCTTCCCCGCAGCGTCACCTGGTTCTCATGGACATCCACCGATTTCAGGCTCCGCAGGAAGCTGGATATCCTGCTATATCCAAATTGTTTGAAGTCAAGCTGCTTGTATTTCTTGTGCAGGTCATCATTCAGCGTGGACAGATTGTCTATCAGACCACCACTTTTCACGATCATCCTACAGATCTCCGCCTCCAGCTCCTCTTTGGACAGATTGGATTGACGCTCCACGTAATGTTGGGTGCTGGTCTTCTTTACACTCAGATCCGGCATCTCCTCATCAATCATAGTGCCCAGCTTTGAATATCCGTAATTGCGCACATCAAAATCTGTGAATTTATCGTTCAGCCGGTTCCCGATCCGGGACATGTCCACCTTCCTGCCACCGTTCTCATTGAGCAGCGCCAGGATCACCTGACGCACCTCAGAGATGGGTGTCACATTCTGCTCCTCGGTGGACCCGGCTTCGATTTCCTCACTTTCCTCCAGGGCCTTGTTCTGCTCTGCCACCAGGTTCAAGTGAATGAATTTGTTACAGGCCCTGGTCAATGCCACCGGAGTCTTGGACTCTCCCATACCCAGCACAAACATGTTCTCCTCTCTAAGCCGCATGGCCAGCCTGGTAAAATCACTGTCGCTGGTGACAAGGCAGAAACCCTGTACCTTGTTCTTGTAGAGAATATCCATGGCATCAATCACCATAGCCATGTCAGTGGCATTCTTCCCTGTGGTATAGGAAAACTGTTGCACCGGCATAATGGAGTATTCCAGCAGCACCCCCTCTCCCCAGCCATTGCCCTTGGACCAGTTGCCGTAAATCCGGCGATAGGTAGACAGACCATAGGTCTCCAGTTCCTCAAAAATAGTAGCTGCATATTTAGAGCTGATATTGTCTGCATCAATGAGTACGGCAAACTGCATTCTATCGGTAAAAATGCTCTCGGCGATTTCTTCCATAATGACTCTCCTTTTTCTGATTTATCTAATACCATTTTACACCAAACCGCTCATTCGTGCAAACAGATAAAAGCATAAGTTTTCAGTCCGCCCTGTCATCCTGCGACCAGAAGGTCTGCCACAGCCCCACCAGCATCAAGATGAAGGCCAAAACCTGGAGTAACATACGCACCATCTGCCCATAGAAATTCGAAAGCAGCAGGGCACCCCCATTCAAGATCATCCCCACAACCAGCAGTTTCGATATTCCCCCTCTTCTGAGTCCGCCACACTCTGGCACTCTTCCCTGTCTCTCATACAATTCCGCTATAATTTCGTTGGTGCGAAAAGCCTGGCGGGCCAGTACACAGATCATGACACCGAGAACCAGCACTCCCCAAATCCCCATTTCAACCCCCTCTTCCAGGGCATAGTAGGCTTCCACCATAAACAGAAGGATCTCCACAACCGTTACTGTCTTAAATACTTTCCGTATCTTCTTGTAATGCTCTATGGTAGTCTCCACATCCGTGTAGAGCACAAAGGGACCTTCCGATGTCTTTTTGCGCAGAATCACCCAGAGTCCCCACAGTGCCACAATCTCCACACCCATCTCTGCCATAAACTGCCTATAGTCTTCGCTGGCCTTAAACATCCCGTCCGTAATATCCACCTGGTAGATGTACTCTCCCGGCTCACAGGGGTCAAAGGAATAGAATCCCGCACAAAAGCCTGTCATGGCAAACCCTTTTTCAGCCATCTCGTTCAACCATACCGTCTCCTTGTCCTTATCCACCATCAGCTTGAATATTGTCATTGTCTTTCCCCTCCGCCCTTGCATTCCCCAGTACGCATCAGATCCGCATTCCCCAGTAGTTCCTGCAACCGCTTCCTTTCCGCTTCAAAAACTGCCCGGCCGGATTCTGTGATCAGATACTCCTTTTTCTTCCGGGACTCCTTCTCCTGGCTGTAGATATTGATCCAGCCCTTTGCCGTCATGGTCTGGATCGCGCCATAAAGGGTTCCCGGTCCCAGCACCACACGTCCCCCCGTGAGCTTTTCCACCTCCTGTATGATACCATAACCGTGGTTCGGCTTTCTCACTGACAGCAAAATATAGAAAATGGCCTCTGTCAGGGGGATATTTTTCTCCATATTCCCACTCTCCTTTGCCTTACTGCTGAAGCCTTTATATCATTGTTAATATATCGGAAAGCGATATATCTTATATGGAATATATCACCCTCCGATCTATTTGTCAAGTGTGTTCACCAGATATTCCCGGACCAGTTGTCAGTTCATTGCTGTACAAAATAACAGGATGCACACAAAATGACCAAAGTACGCTCATTTTGTGTGCACCTGTCTTAGGTCATTACACAAAGAGCGTGTGAAAACACCTGGTGTTTCTCAAGGCGTGCTGTAACAGTAACAAACTGGTTTCTGCACATAATAACAATGCTTGACCTAACATCAAGGTCAAGCATTGTTTGAGTTCTATACCTATGTTGTACCCTTCCGCATTGCCGTTGCCTATCTTCCCCTCTTACCCCAGCTGATCCTCTTCTTTCCTGCCTTATTCTGTGTCGGCTTCCCGCCCTCCTGATCCTCCTTTTCTGCAGTCTCCCCACAGTCTGGCACTTCTTCCAGCAGCATCTCCATCTTCCCGTTCCGCTTCAGCCCATATACCACCAACTTGCGGATCAGGTCATAGATCACCGCGAACACCGGCACCCCTGTAAGGATCCCCACGAACCCAAACAACCCCCCGAATACTGTTACCGCGAACAACACCCAGAAACCGGACAGCCCTGTGCTGCCAGCCAGCAGTCTGGGTCCTAAGATATTCCCATCAAACTGCTGCAGGATAATGATGAACACAACAAACCACACACATTTCACCGGATCCACCATTAGGATCAGCAATGCAGAAGGAACTGCCCCGATGTACGGCCCGAAATAAGGGATCACATTGGTTACGCCCACGATAACACTGACCAGCATGGCATTTGGGAACCCCAGCAGCAGGGAAAACACATAGCACAATACTCCAATGATGGTACTATCCAGGATTTTCCCGCTGAAAAAGCCCACAAACATCCGGTCCGCATACTCCACTTCGGCCAGAATGGCATCTGCCCACCTGGGCTTACAGATACTATACAACATTGCCCTGGCCTGTCTTGCAAAGGTTTTCCGGGAGGCTAGGGTGTAAATGCAGACCACCATCCCGATCAGCAGGTTGGCCAGCATAGCCACCACAGAAGACACCGTGCTGGCAAAGCCTCCCACCATTCCCTCCAGCATGGGAAGCAGGTCTTTTGTGGCCCATGCCTGGAACTTCTGGCCGATTCCTTCCATAGCCGTAAGGACATAATTCTCCAGCACCGGATCATCTGCCAGCTTGGCCTCCAGCCATTTCGATGCATCCTCCACCGCACCGGGAATCATCACAGCAATGGAAGAAATGCTGGCAAACAATTGCGGTGCCACCAGATTCACCAGCAGATACAAAAGCAGGAACACCACTGTCAAGCTTGCCACAATGGAAAAAGTCTCCGCCAGCTTCTGCTTCTTCCGAAAAATACGCTTCTTCAGATGCTTTTCCAGGAAATTACATGGCATACGCAGCATATAGGCCATAACCCCTCCATAGATAAATGGCACCAGAATGGCCCTCATGCGCCGGATCCAGTCTCCGATCTCCCGCAAGCGGAACAAGAAAAAGAAAAACAGGATACCCAATGCCAGCACCAGGAATCCCACCGTCACATACCGCCACAATCTCCTCTTTTCATCCTGCTCAAACTGCATATGTATCTACCCCCTTATCTCCATAAGGATACCGGCATGCTTTTCCATCCGTCACCTTATCCATATACATTTTCCTATTATCCCACAGATTTGTATCATGAACATTACTGTTCACGGAGTGGTGCCACGAGGCATTTTCATGCGTCAAAATGGGCTGTTTCTGCCCAATTCATTGCGCACCTGTTGCTGTGAACGGAGTGAACAGTAAGTAAATCATGAACCGCTGGCACAATAGCACTTTCCAAATACAAATACCAGGATCCATACTTGTATTGTACGATACAAATGACTGCACGTCAATATTTCCTTGCTTTTTCGGCTCATCTATATCGTATTAGGTTACTGTTCCCTCCGTCAGCACTAATGGAGAAATCATCATGCAAACATATGATGTCTCCATGTTGGCTGACGAGTAAACTGTAACCCAGATCAAAATGTAATCCCCTGTCCGATATTGGGGGACATGGTACAATAGGTGGCATCTGCCACGAACAGGAGAAGCAGAACAATACTTAGGACGCCCCTCCATTTCCCCGGCAGCTTCCCATACAACCTGTCATACGCAGGCAGCAGCAGACAGACCAGGCCCGTCCCGCCCAGACCGAAGACCACTGCCCCGGCCAGGCAGATCCTGCCATTGACATGCAAGACATGGCCGCTGTAATCCCACCACCGAATCCCCCAGCGGACCTCCAGCAGATAGCTGGTCAAGTACTCCAGCACGGAACAGACAACCATGGACAGCGCAAACACCAGGAATGGCTTCCCACGGTACCTTCTGAGCAGAAAACACAGCAGCACCCCTCCCACCCCGTAGATGGGAAGGTACGGCCCCCTGTATACCCCCCGGTTAATAAAAGCATGGTCTGTCAGCAAAAAAAGCAGCACCTCCCAGAGCCATCCCACAAAGGCCAGGCAGAAAAACAATAGCACATAGTAATCAAAATCCCGTCTTTTCTTCATAAAAACAGGATGCCCGGACAAACGCAAAACGATACGCCCTCCTTGCATCCTGCTGATCGAGGAGGAACGCACGATGGAAAAATCAACTTTACAGCAACTGATCAACCAAACCGGGGAAGCACTCGTACAGGCAGGTGCATCCAGCTATTACCAAAAAGTATTTAAAACTCTTACAAAACAGCTTTTGCTCTACTCCCACGAACAAGGTACTGATTCTTTCAGCATGGATTTTGGATTACAGTTTTTAGAAGACCATTATTCTATGTCATCTAAGATAGCGTTGAAAAAAATGGTGTACAGCCTATTCCCGTTGTATAAATGTTTTGGCAGAATACCAGCGTTCAGGAAATGTAGTTCTTTATCTTGCCATGGATAAAAGAGCGTACACTTTCCCAGAGGGATTTAGATATAGCGCAGAAGCATATATTTCCCATCGAGAAGATATCGGGATAATAAAAAAATCAAATAAGATTTTCAGTTTATATCTGGAGCGCTTTTTTGCGTTTTTAAGCAGGAAGAACATTGCTTCTTTAGATACACTGTCTCTCAAAGACGTTTTGGATTTCATGGCATCTTTGAACTGTTATGAAAAGCCAACCATAAATCATACAATGCGGGCGGTGCGCTATTA
>CAJTOJ010000055.1 GCA_910577665.1 uncultured Acetatifactor sp. | reverse complement strand
CCTTGATGCTACTGCACTTTTAGTGCCTCTATGTAAGCAGTATCAATTGATAGCACAGGCAAATGGTATGATTTTCAAGATGGCCCTATTAAGTCAGCTCTCCGTTTGCTTACCTCCGAAAATGTTCTCAAAAGCCATTTCAAATATTTTGGCAAATGCTGTTGCTTACACTATTTCTGGAGGAACAATATCTGTTTATATTGATGGCCGTGATTTGATTATAGAAAATGAGTGTTTGCCGATACACTCAAAAAACGAGTGAAATCAAAACATGGAGGTAGCACTATGAAACACAAACCTATCCTTTTGGGGGCGGTGCTTGCCGTCATCTTGCTTTTGTCCATTAGCGGGTTAGCTTTTGCGGCAAATGCGACCAACACTTCACCAAATCCCGCAACTGGTGATGTGGATGTACGAACCGACTTGGCACCGGGAGGCAAGACAGTCAACCAGCCCGAATTTTGGCAGGTCGATGAATTTGAAAGCTGGATGGAGCAAGAACGCGCATACTATCAGCAACTTGCAGACAGCGGAGACAAATCCTTTTGGTACAAAAACACAGACGATGAGTATGTTTGCCGTGAATGGACACAAGCCGATGTTGACGCTCTGTATGCAACATGGGAACAACAGCTTGCTTTGATGCGGCAAGGCTATCAATTCACAAAGGCCATTGAAGCTGCGGACGGTGGTCTGCTTGTGGGAGGATTTCAGCCGGAAGGGTAACACAACAAACGCTTTGGGGCAGTTCTCTTTTAGGGAGCTGCCCCAATTTCATATAGGTTGAACATACACATCATATTGCCTTTATATCGTAAGGATACCATTTAGGCGGTTTAATAAAAGCCGCCGTTCTTTTCTTCATAGGGAGCGATGCGGTAACGCTGGCAGGCGCGGCGGCTGACAGGAGGCAGCCGCCATGAAGTACATACCCGTTCGACATGATTTGACAGCATTTGAACCGTCAAAAAAAGCCCGTTCCCCGCCTGGGAGAATTGCGGCTATGAGGTTATACTATACAGCGCAGATAAAGCAAACTATACTGTGCAGCTCGCCCGGTGGGTCTATGCCCTGCCGGGCGAATTTTGTTGTTTCCTAACCGGCCCGAAAAAAATTTTTGCAAATCGGGCCATTTACCACGCAGTATGGCCCAATCACTTCGCTCTGTTAGCGGAAAGGGAGAGAACCACCACCATCCCCAGACGAAAGGGGGTGAGAAGATGGGAACTATCCCCCGCTTTAGCAGACCGGGCCAGTTTGACCGCTATTGCAAGCTGGTACTGGAACATGAGGCCATTGACTATCTGTGGAAAATATAATTATACCAAAAAAGTTAGGAGGCTCAATATGAAATTAAATTCAGATACAGTACCTGTCAGCTTAAACCAGATGCCGACAACTTCAGAACTGGAACATGAAATCATAGTCGCCACAAATATCGAGGACTACTTTGAAAAACACAGTTCCCACATGCTTTCGCGCAGCCTGCCCTAACACTTAAAGATATTGCCGGAACAAAAAGGGATCAGCAGAGCGATACAGGAAATTGTATGCAAAGGACGAACGGGACACAATACTCCTGTTTTCCCTGAATCAAAAAATGAATGTTGAAGAAACCAACGAATTGCTGTACGACCACAGTATGGAGATTCTGGGAGTTCCGGAAAAATAATCATATATACTGTGTGAATTCAGGCATGCCTACCAGCAGCACTATCCAAGTCTATGTCTGTACCGCTTCGATGATGTCATACCGGCAGTGTCACCTGGAACTGTGTTACCTCGTCCTCGCTGCTGGCTGTGATGGCGCCCCCGTGCATGTTGACGATCTCCCTGGCAATGGCAAGCCCCAGGCCTGCTCCGCCGGTATTGGAACTTCTGGCATCCTCCAGACGGAAGAATTTCTCGAAGATAGCATCCAGTTTATGGGCCGGGATGGTCTTGCCCTGGTTCTGGAAATAAATATTCACGGAATCCCCCACCCGCTCACACCAGATGCGGATCTGCGTGCCCGTATAGCTATAGGCCACTGCATTTTTCAGGATATTGTTGAATACCCGAGCCAGTTTTTCCCCGTCCCCATAGATGAGGAGGCTGTCTTCCTGCACTTCGCCGACAGGCAGAGCCTGTGCGGCATCCAGATTCCTTGTCTTTGCAGGAACCGCCCCTGTCTCCAGAGACACCGTGTTCCCATGGGCACTCAGGATCGGGTAGAATTCATCCACAAGCTGTACCAGAAGGAAAGCCAGATCCACTTTCTCCTTCTCCAGAATGATCTGCTGCAAGTTATATCTGGTGATCTCGAAGAATTCATTGATCAGCCGCTCCAGGCGCAGGGCCTTGTCCAATGTGATGTGCACGTATTTGGCCTTCTGCTCCAGGGGCATGTCCGGCACTTCCTCCAACAGGCTTAAATATCCGATCACAGAGGTCAGGGGTGTCTTCAGGTCATGGGCCAGATATGTGATCAAGTCATTTTTCCGGGCAGCTTCTGCCCTCAAGGTCTGCTCATGTTGCTGCATGGTGGCCTTGATCTCCGTGATCTGCATGGAAATCTCCGCATAGTCCACCGGAAATACTTCCGCCGCCTCTTTGTTCTGCCCCATATAGTCCCGGATCATCTGCCCTGCAGAATGGATCACCGCTTCCCTGTGTCTGGCTGAGAGCGCCAGATAGATTCCCCTGGCCACCAGGATCCACACAACGGTACACACTGTAAATGCCCAGAATATGGACCATTTCAGTCTGGGCCAGTCAATGGACTTTCTATAATAGCCATCCCATTCCATTCCCGTCTTGTCAATCCATTCATGGATCACATAATTCTCTTCGAACCAGTCCACCACCGCCCCGTTGAAGATATCATCCAGCAGGGTATACAGAATCCTGCACAGAAAAAATCCTGCCACCACCAGCAGAACTGTGATACCCCATTTTGTCCATTTGCGTTTTTCAGCCTTCAATTTTATATCCACACCCCCAGACTGTCTTGATGTATTTGGGATTCTCGAAGGAATCCCCCATTTTCTCCCTAAGGTGACGGATATGCACAGTGATGGTATTGTTATTCTTGGTGTAATATTCGTCTTCCCAGATCATATGGAACAGCTCCTCTGCGCTGATCACTTCTCCCTTTCTGGAACAGAGAATCCTCAAGATGGAGAATTCCGTGGGAGTCAGATTGAGCAGCTTTTCATTGAGAAAGCACTCGTGGGTTCTGCTGTTAAGGGTAAGTCCGGACACGGTGACCACGTCCTCCTCTCCCTCCCTTTCCCCGCCTGTATTGTACCGTTTGTAGCGGCGGATCTGGGCCTTCACCCTGGCTACCAGCTCCAGCGGCAGGAAAGGTTTGGTCATATAGTCGTCCGCTCCCAGGGTAAGGCCCGTGATCTTGTCCATCTCCTCCCCCTTGGCCGTGAGCATGATCACCGGAAAAGTATGGTTTTCCCGGATCTTCCTACAGATCTCCAGTCCGCTGACTCCAGGCAGCATGATATCCAGGATCGCCAGATCCGGCCGCTCCTGTCCGATACATTTTATGGCGTCCGGTCCGCTGTAACATTTGAAAACCTGGAAACCTTCGTTTTCCAGGTACAGTGTCACCAGATCTGCAATCTCTTTCTCATCATCCACTACCAGAATCTTCTCACCCATCTTGCTATGTCCCGCCTTTCTACTTTTTCATTTTATCATAGCCATACATCCGAAAGTTTAAGATTTCCCTAATATTATCCGCTTTTCCCCAAAGATATACCCCCAGGGCAGACTGCCCAGGGGGCCTTTGTTTCCCAGATACCGACACAGGGGTTCTGTGCCGCGGGTCTCTTTTCACATGATCGTTACCCGGCCTTACCGAATCTCACAGGTATCAATCCAACGTCTTCAAAAAGTCCAGGATCCTGGTGAATTCCATCCCATGGGAAGCTTTCAGCAGGATCGTAGAGCCCTTCTGGAAAAAGTAATCCGCATCTTCTTTCAGTTCCTTGAGGCAGTCCTCCACGGTGAGATAGTGGTAAATATGCTGTACCAGCTCCCCTCTGCGGCCGATCCCGATTTTCATGTCAGCTGCCGCATACATGTTCCATGCCTGTTTTCCCACGAAGATCATGTGCTCTATACCTGTTTCCACCGCATATTCCGCCACTTCCTCATGGAGTCTTGTGGAGTCCTCTCCCAGTTCGAACATATCCCCCAGAATGGCCACCCGTCTAGTGAATGACTCCTCCTGTCCCAGGATGTCCAGGGCAGCCCGCATGGAAGCAGGGTTCGCATTGTAGCAGTCATCAATAATCGTATAATCAGGCAGTCTGATCAAGTTGCTCCGACCGTCTATGGAGGTGAGCTTGCCGATCCCTGCCATAATCTGTTCCGGGGAAAGCTGAAACAGGACAGCCACACAGGCGGCGGCTGCTGCATTCAAGACCATATGGCGGCCTGGCAGCGGCACATGCACCGGGACTCTCTCCATCTTCCCGTTCCGCAGGATACACATGGTGGCATCGCTGCCTTTCAGGCCACGGTGCTTGATGTCCAGTGCAGAAACCTCTTGGATGGGACTGATTTCCACAACAGACTCCTTCGGCTGGTACCGGTCCCGGGCCACCTTCTTATAGCCTGCCGTATCGCTTGCCTCGGTGATGCTCCATGGTGTCCTCCCCAGTCCAAAGAAATGGGGCTTTATGCCTTTAACTTCTTCCAGGGTACGGAGCATATCATCCTCTGCATTCAAACAAATCTCCCCGTCCGGTGCCATATAGTCGAAGATCTCAGACTTGGCCTGGAGGATTCCCTCCCTGCTCTTCAGGGTTTGCAGGTGACTCTGGCCGATGTTAGTCAGTACACACACATTGGGTCTGGCCATCTTACTCAAGAGGTGCATCTCCCCGAAATCGCTGATACCCATCTCCACCACAGCCACCTGGTGACAGGGCCGGATCCCCAGCAGGGTAAGCGGCACCCCTATGGTATTGTTGTAATTGCCTTCCGTTTTCCACACAGTATATTTTTCCGCCAGCACTCCGGCTATACATTCCTTGGTGGAAGTCTTACCTACGCTGCCGGTGATCCCCACCACCGGGATTCCCATCTTCTGTCGGTAATATTCTGCAATATCCCGCAGGGCCTCCAGGGTGTCCTCCACCAGCAGGTAATCCCCCCAGCAGGAGGTATCCTGGCCTGTCTCCCCGGCCACCTGTTCCGGTGTCTTCTGGGTCACAGCCAGCACTGCCCCTTTCGCAAAAGCGGCACCGATAAAGGAATGACCATCCACACGCTCCCCCAGGGTGGCCAGAAACACACCGCCCTCCTCCACCTTCCGGGAATCGATCACAAGGGAACAGACAAGACTCTCTCCCGGCACCTCTTGCTTTTGTACCAGTCTGCCGCCACAGGCCGTAGCAATCTCCTGGACTGTCAGATCCATCTGCTCCTTATTCCTGTCCTTTCCAGCATCCATATCCATACATTATCTTCCTCTCTCTTTTAACTCTATTCTGCTCCCCTCTTCCCATCTGCCCCAGGCTCTTCTCCGGCTTATGCCCTTGACGGAGCATGTCACCCCTTCTTCTCCACTGCTTGTAGCAGGATCCTCTGACACAGTTCAGGAAAATCCATTCCCACGGCTGCCGCTTCCTGGGGAAGCAGGGAAGTAGGTGTCATACCCGGCAGAGTATTGGCCTCCAGGCAGTAGATCTGGCCGTTCTCATCCATCCGAAAATCCATCCTGGCATAACTCTTCATCCGCAGTACCTGGAAGACCTGCTCCGCCACCTGCTGCAGTTTTCTTGTCTTCTCACCGGGAAGCTGCGCAGGGCAGGTCTCCACCGTTGCATCTGCCTGGTACTTGTTCCGGTAATCATAGAATCCCACCTTCGGTGCGATCTCGATCACCGGCAGGGCTTTCCCGTCTAAGATTCCCACAGAGAACTCCCTTCCTTCTATGTACTGTTCAATTACCACTTCGCTGTCATAACGGAAGGCTTCCTCCTTGGCCGCCTGGTATTCCTCTTCTTTGCGGGCAATACACACCCCTACGCTGGAACCGCCACAACAGGCTTTTACGATGCAGGGAAACGGAACCCTGTCGCTTTCTGTCTCCCCCCGTCTCAAGCGGATGCCTGCCGGGGTAGGAATCCCATATGCCTGGAACAGATCCTTAGTGATTCCTTTGTCCATGGCCATGGCGGAACTGACAAAATCCGTACCTGTGTAAGGGATTCCCAGCAGTTCCAGGCAGGCCTGCACTTTGCCATCCTCACCGTTTGCCCCGTGGAGTGCCAGGAACACGCAGTCCGCCTCCTGGCATATTGCCAGCACATTGGGTCCGAAAAAGCTCCTGCCTCCATCCCTGCGCATGGCCTTCACAGCCTCCAGATCCGGATTTTGTTCACCGATGGCACCATTCTTGGCTGACCAGTCTATCTCCCTGTCAAAGATCCCCTCCGGGTCTTCCTCATATCCCAGATATACATCCAGCAGCACTGACTGGTGCCCTTTCTGCCGCAGTGCCCTGTAAATCATACTCCCGGAACTCAGCGACACATCGCGTTCGGTGCTGGTTCCTCCGGCCAATACCACTACTTTCATCCCCATAAATTCCTCTCTGCTTTTTTCCATATATTCACTACTTGATACATATTCCGTTATTATTGATACATATTCTGCCACTTCCCATTTTATCATGTTTCCACCAGAAAGCAATGAAATTTGCCGATGTCCTTTGACAGCTTAGAACTCGTTACTGTTCACTCCGTTCACAGTAACAGAACTTCCTCTCACACTTCACCCTCCTGTCTAGCCCTGTCATATACCACATTTCCGTCAATGATGGTATAGAGAGTCTGGGTGAAGACTTCCATGGGATTGCCTGTAAAAATGGCAATATCCGCGTCCTTTCCCACCTCCAGGCTTCCCAGGCGGTCCTCCACCTGGCAGATCCTGGCAGGGTACAGGGTAATGGACCGGTAGCCTTCCTCCAGAGGAAGTCCTGCTTTCACCGCAAGCCCTGCACACAGGGGCAGGGACTGGATCAGAGAAACCGGATGATCCGTGGTAATGGCTGTCGTCACCCCGGCTCGGTTCAGGATTCCCACTGTCTTGAACGCCATATTCTGGACCTCAATCTTGTTGCGGCTGGCCAGATCCGGACCTACAATGGCTGGAAATCCTTCTTTCGCCAGTTCTTCCGCTATCAGATGACCTTCGGAACAGTGGTCCAGGGTCATTTTCAGCTGATACTCTTTTGCAATGCGTACCGCCGTGAAAATATCATCTGCCCGATGTACATGTGCCTTTAGGGGAATCTCCCCCCGTAGTACAGGCAGCCAGCATTCCAGGGTGAAGTCTTCCTCAAAATCATCCCCCTTTTCCTGTGCTGCCTCCTTTTTCCGGGCGTACTGCACGGCCCTGTCCAGCTCTTGACGCAGCAGCCCTGCAATGGCCATCCTGGTGGAGGGACTTTTCCCCTGGCCGGAATAATTTACCTTGGGGTTCTCCCCAAATGCCACTTTCATAGCTGCCGGAGCCTTCACCACCAGATCGTCCACCCGGCGTCCCTTGGTCTTCAGGAATGCAAACTGGCCTCCTGCCACATTAGAGCTGCCTGGCCCGACCATGGCGCCTGTGATCCCTGCCCGGACGGCATCATCGAAAGCAGCATCCATGGTATTGATGGCATCTATGGCCCGCAGATAAGGGGTGATGGGATCCACTGTCTCATTGCAGTCGTCCCCCTCCATGCCCTTTTTCTCCTCCGTGATCCCCAGATGGCAGTGGGCCTCTATGATGCCGGGCATGATCAGGCCCTCCTTGATCTCTATGACCCTCTCATGAAGGACGGGATGAACTGCCACTTCATCCCGCCTCCCGATCTGTGCTATTTTTCCATCCACAATGTGGATGCATCCGTCTGAGATGTCCTCACCGGCCATGGTCTTCATGACGCCGCCCAGTATATACATATCTATACCCCGTGCCCGCTTCAGCAGGCATCCATTCAACACCCCCGCTGCAGGCAACGGGGCATCAAGCTTGTAGCGCAACAAGCCACAGGTGCCTTTATACTCCGTAAAAGTTGGTCAGAACTCAACGGAACAACGCCTCCGGATTCACAGGTGTGCCATCTGCCGTGAGTTTCAAGTACAGGTTGCCGCCTTCCACACTAAAATATTTGGTGGGTGCCGCCACATTGGCAATGACAGTGCCAGGATCCACATAGCTTCCCAGTGTCACCTGGATATCCTTCAGCTGCCCATAGGTAAGCAGATATCCATCCCCCAGTTCCATGGTAACAGCGTGTCCGATCTCTTCATTCTCGAAGATGTCAATGACATGGCCTTCTGCGCAGGCAGTCACCGCCGTTCCCTCCGCTGCTGCAATCATCAGCGCCGGATTGTATTTATACTGATCCAGTGTGGAAAAATAGACACTGCCGTCCATGCTGTAAGGAATCAAGGTCTCCCCGGCAAGAGGCCGTAGCAGCCCGTCTGTCTCTGCAAAGTGCAGGGTCCTGGTCACTATGACATTGCTCTCCTCTGCCCCTGTATCTTCTGCCTGGACAGGCGTTTCCATAACTTGATCCGCCATAGCCTGTCCTTCAGGATCTGTAGCCGTTTCCTCTGCCTGCGGGGTTACATCCGGAGCCGGAGTACCCTCCTGGCCTGCAGCCGCCTGGTCATCCTCTGTGTCCTGGCCTGTAGTCCCTGTACTCTGGGAAGCATCCCCATCCTTTTCCCCAGTCAGGTCTGCTTCTTCCTGTAGTCCATCCGTGAGACCCGGAATCTGGATCAAGCCACTTCCCACTTCCATAGGCATGTAGTCCAGGTCATCATCCAGGCTGGCAGTCTCCGGCATCTGGTTATCCAGACTGCTGCTGTAGGAACCTGGCTGGTTCTGGGCCTGGTCGTTCTGGGCAATCTCCTGCAATTTGTCGTCCACATTGTCCTCCATGGCAGTAAAGTCTATGGTGTAGCCGTCATCCTCCGGCTCTGCATTTTTAGACTGCATGTAGATTCCTGTCATAGTCAGTGCGGCCAACACAAAAGCCGATGAAGCCAGCATAATGATACGTTCCTTTTTCGCATTGTCGTTTCTATTTCTTTTCATGGCCAAATTTCCTTCCTTTTTCGTTCAAACTTGATATGAGGTGTTGCATTTGTTCATTGACAGTTTGCCCGAATCACAAGGAAATATGCAGGACAAAAAAATTGACCTGGCAGAACATCCATGCTATCATTTTATTATATATCTTGAAAAAGCCCGGAAGAAACTTCCGTAGCGACATTGGTATCCGTTGCTGTTCACAGAGTGAACCACAACCCCAATGGAAGGACAAAGCGGAGAAGATAGCAAGCAGCAACCAGACTGTCTGGCGCAGGAAGTCAGAAGTCTGGCAAAGCCAATAACCCACTCCTATGCTGTTTTGCAAGACTGCTGTGTGCCAACCTGTATGTCAAAGGAGCACTTTGTCATGGCAGGAATCCTTTTCCGAATGGAAGAATAGAAGACTATGTGAAAATACTGCGGAGGCGTCAGCAATGATTCATGAAATCATACATCCCAAGAAAGCTG
Source organism: uncultured Acetatifactor sp. (assembly GCA_910577665.1). Taxonomy (GTDB): domain Bacteria; phylum Bacillota; class Clostridia; order Lachnospirales; family Lachnospiraceae; genus Acetatifactor. Next base: position 3,893 of record CAJTOJ010000055.1, on the reverse strand, counting down.
CATACCTGTTTGAAGGCTGGGAGGAAACCCTGATTTGGTCCTGTCTCCAGGGCATCATGGGCAGGGTCTATGGGGATGACCCTGCAAATCCCGGTAGTGTTATGGCCACCCTAGGTGATTTTTCCTTCTTTGCCGGGAAGCCGAATCAGGAACTGGCTTCTTACGCCCCCTCTGGACATGCCAGGGATTTCCGGATCCTGGTACCCAGAGATGCCTCCTGGCGGGATCTCGTTCTGGCCACATATGGCACCAGGGCCAGGCTGGTTCTGCGCTATGCCATCTGCAAGGAAGCTGATATATTTGACCGGAAAGGGCTGGCGCAGGCCCTTCTCTCCCTGCCTGCAGGATATACGCTCTGCAAAATAGATGAACCCCTCTATCACAAGTGTCTGACAGAAGACTGGAGCCGGGACCTGGTGTCCCAGTTTCCCACCCATGAAGCATACTGCCGGCTGGGACTGGGCATAGTGGCCCTGTCTGTGCAGGATAGAATCATCGTGTCCGGCGCCTCCTCCTATTCCAGATATCAAGAGGGCATTGAGATCGAGATCGATACCAGGGCAGACTGCCGCCGCAGAGGCCTGGCCTATGCCTGTGCTTCCGGACTGATCCTGGAATGCCTCCAGCGGGGCCTGTATCCCAGCTGGGACGCTCAGAACCTGCATTCTGTGGCATTGGCCGAAAAACTGGGCTATCATTTCAGCCATGCCTATGAAGCTGTGGAAGTGCATCCGTGAAACACTTGTGTCTACGGTTTCCATAGGCTGCCTTATCCTCTTCCCTTTTTTCCTGCACATGCAGCAGGTGGCACAATAAAGATTAGATTGTCATAGATTTCCTTATTTTCATTTCCACCTGCGTGACTGGCTCCTCAGCCAGGGCTGCCAGGATGTCTGTATAAAATCCACAGGGAAATACCGGATTCCCATCTTAAACATCCTTGAGCCGCACATGCATGTCGTCCTAACGCATCCCAAGTATGTTAGAACCATCAAAAGCAAAAGACCGATAAGCGCGACGCCAGGTGGGTCGCGAACCTCTTCCGTTTTGATGTCGTCAAGGCCTCTTTTATACCGCATACAGATATCCGTGCCCTCCGGGAACTGTCCCGCTATCGCCTAAAGCTCTCCTGCATGTGTACGGCTGAAAAGAACCGCTTCAGCATGACCATCTCCAGAATCCGCATCGACTATGTCCCGTCAGGCCCATTTGGGAAGTCAGCCTCATGCATCATGGACTATCTGCTTTCTGATAAGCCCTTTGATGAGGACAGATACCGTTCCCCCATTGGCAGCCGGATGAAGGCTTCCCTTGATGTAGTTTTTTTGAAAGCCGCCATAATTTTATTAGCAAGTGACAAAAAACCTCTCCCTCAAATATTTCACTCAAGGTAATATTCTTTATAGTTTACACCATTTTTAATGTCTGTTACCAAAGATACGATACCAAAGTGTAAAAAAACTATTTATACTTTTTCTGACAACTCCTATTAACTATTTACTCTCTGTTGCAACTTGTTCCTTAATATATTCCATTGTCAAATAAGGAAGCAGTGTCAAACCTTCTTCTTTTAAGATATTTGTTGCATCTGGATTCCTTTGAATTACACAAAGAACGGTATTAACCTCTACACCCAATTCCCGTAACATATTAACACTCTTTATAATTTGTCCACCTGTTGTTACGACATCTTCAACGATACAAACTTTTTTCCCCTTTACATCTGCACCTTCAGCAAATTTACAAGTTCCATACTCTTTAGCCCTTTTTCTTATAAAAGCACACGGAATACCAGTTTCTAAGCTAATTGCTGTTGCAACAGGAATTCCTCCCATCTCCAATCCGGCTAATACTTCGATACCTTCTGGTATAAGTTCACTCATTCCACTTGCAATCTCTTTTAATAAATCCGAACGAGCCTCAAATAAATATTTATCAAAATATTCATTTGAATATTGTCCAGAACGTAATAGGAATTTTCCTTCAAGATGTGCACACTTGTATATTTTTGCCGCAATTTCGCTTTTCATTTTGTAATACCTCTCTTTCATTATGATTAACTATAAATGAGCAGATTTGAATTTTTACCAAAGTTGTCTTAAATGGTGTAAAACCAAAGACATCATGCCTTTTTGGGTATATATTGTTTTTGTCAAGAAAATAATAACCTGCAAAGGATGATGTCTTATAGAAAACAGTATATATCATACAACGTTGCTTTACAACTGCTTAAAAATTTAAATTTATGCCGTGTCTTTCCCCAGACGGCTATAAACCATATCATGGCCATACTGATATCCGTCTTTTCCCTTGGATATCACGGAAAGACCATTGATTTTGAAAGATGCAGTTCCTGCCACCGTACCACGGTTGCACACTTCCTTAATAAGGGAAAATGGGATGACGCCAAACTGGAAGACATACTGAAAAGCACCGTCATACAGTTCATTCATAAAGAAGCCCGGCGGTCTGGAAAGCCTGTGTTCTGCATCGTGGACGATACCATCTCATCCAAGACAAATCCTTCGTCACGGGCTCTGGAGCAGATAATAGCTTTAGTGGCATAGGTTTATTGCGCAATTTTTTAAATTTGCTCATTTATAGTGATTAAGTGCTCAAAATTCCCACACCATTTAGGTGTGCTTCCTCGTGACTTTATATCCCTTTTTCGTAAGGACACAATTCCGAAAAGGGAGAAAACAATTACACCGCAAGGAGATTTATACCATATCAAGTATACCACATAATGTTGAAAACGGAAATGTTTCCAATTCTGTCACAGATTTTATGACAGAATTCCAAACCGGACAGTTTCTTTTCATTTGATTCCATTCAGCTACATGCAAAATAATTTCTTCATAGCCTTTTTCTTTTATATGGTTTATTCCCCAAAACAACGATTTTTGTCCTATACCTTGTCCTTGAAACGATTTCTCAGCAATCAAATCATCTAATTCATTTTCATAACATGAAACAGCACCTATTATTGCTCCATTTTGCAAATAAAGGAAAACATCCTTTATTTTATCTTCAATTCAATAATAATCATAATAAAATTTTATCAATTCAACTTCTAATGACTTTTTCATTTTGTAAAGACATTCATTATATATTTTCATATATTCATTCCAATATTCTTTTTGAAAAGGAATACATGTTGATGCTTCAATGCTTTATTATATAACATTTCATATGCAATTATTTCTTTCATCTATGTTTCTCTCCAAAATCAGTTATTCATCATCTATGTTATAACCGAATCCAATAACGCTGCTCAATATGTCCATTTTCTTCAACTTCATTTTCCAATATTCCACCATTATTAATAATTGATTTTGCTGAACCAATGTTATTTTTGTCACAACATATCAAAACTTTATTAATCCCAAGTCTTTTACACTCGTCTAATGCCAAACCAATCATTGCCGTCGCATAACCTTTTTTTCTTTCACTTGGTCTTACCCCATCGCCTATATGACCGCCAGTTTTTAACAGTTTATCATTTAAATAGTGGCGAATGTTAACAGCCCCTACAAAAATGTTTCTATCTCTATCGAAACAAAATAAAGTTGTATCAGGAACCCAACCATCTTTGGTTTCTTCCTTTGTATCAAGATTTTTTAGATAATTATCAAAATCGTGAAAATCATTTGCCCATATTTTCCATGGAGACATATCGGTGTGATTTACTATGATATCGTTCTTCCACTCTGTCAGCATTTCAAATAACTGTTCCTTGTATTCGTTAGTTGCTCTTACAAGTTCAATATTCATTTTCTTTTGCTCCAAATTTCAATTTGCGGCCTAAAATTCATACTTTGTTCCATGTGAATATAACAGTCCATCTATTAATTCTACACATAGAATTATAGTATTTTCATCGTCAAAGTTAT
>CAJTOJ010000054.1 GCA_910577665.1 uncultured Acetatifactor sp. | reverse complement strand
CAAGGCAGGTAAAATCGAAACGATCCAGCGCAGCCAGCCTTAACTCCCGCAGGCTGCCGTGGAAATGCCTGTCCAGTATCCGGCTGGCAGTCCTGCCGATCAGGGGGATGTCCATTGCCACAACGAAGCGTACAAAGGTTGTGCTGCGGCTCTCATTGATGGAAGCGATCAGGTTTTCATAGGATTTTTCACCGAAGCCCTCCAGTGCAATGATCTCATCCCGGTAGCGGTCAAGGTGGTACAGATCCTGATAACCCTTTAAGGCGCCGAGCCGGATAAGCTGGTCCAGCGTTGCCTCGGAAAGCCCCCTGATGTTCATGGCTTTCTTTTCTGCGAAATGCACGAATTTCTGAAGGATGCGGCTGCCACATCCGGGATTGTCACAGTGGAGTGTCTCCACCATGCGTCCCTTGTCGCCTGCCCTGGAATGGGTGCGTGTGGGCTGCCCACAGCAGGGGCAGGTCTGCGGCGTCATGTCCTGATAGTCCCCACGGTCCAGATTTTCCTCCACATGGGGGATAATCATGTTGCGCTTGGAAACCAGGATACGGCATCCGGGATGCAGCTCCAGTCCTTTGATAAAGGTCAGGTTATGGAGGCTCGCCTTGGATACCTCACAGCCGTCAATTTCCACCGTGTCAAATACTGCAACCGGGGCAATCTCGCCGCTGCGCCCTGTCTGCCACTCAATAGAGCGGAAGACCGTTTCATAGGTGTCATCCTCAAATTTGAAGGCAATGCCGTCATTGTAATGGTGTCCGGTTCTGCCGAGGCTTGCGGAATAGGAAAAGCTGTCAAAGCGCAGCACCCTCCCGTCGATAGGGATGTCCGAAATCTCCGCAAGGTCTGTCAGCGTCTTAATTTTTACAGCCAAGTCCTCAGCCGTTTCGTCAGGGGAAACCGTCAAGAAGGGGCAGATACCGAAACCGTACCCGGACAGGGAGAGCAGCAGGCTGCTGCGGCTGTCCCGGATGTCGGTGAACTCGTCCATGCCCTCAAGGATGTTAAAGGCAAAAAAGCTGATCTCCCGATTTTTGCAGATGTTTGCATCCAGGCACCGGATAGATCCGGCGGCAAGGTTCCTTGCATTGCGGTAGGGCTTGCCGTCGCTGCCTGTCAGGGTATCCTTCAGGCGATCAAAGTCGCTCTTATGGATGAATCCTTCGCCGGTTATTACAAGGCGTTCCTTGTAAGGGATGGAAAGCGGCACATTCCGGAAAGCGGAGACATTGTGGGTAATGAGTTCCCCTTCATCTCCGTCGCCTCTGGTGGAGCCTTCCACAAGTTTCCCGCCCTCATAAACGAGCTTTACGGCAGGCCGTCCAGCTTCAGCATGAGCAGGGCTGCGTGTTTCTTCAGGAAAGCCGCCAGCTCGCTCACCATCTTGGTCTTGCCCAGTGAGAGCAGCGGGATAGGGTGCCGCACTTTTTCCAGACTGCTGACGGCTTTGTAGCCTACGGTCTGGGTGGGGGAATTGCTCAGGATGATCCCCGATTCCTTCTCCAAGCGCTCCAGTTCGTCGTAAAGATGGTCGTAGACGGCATCTGATACACTGGGGGCATTCCTGTTGTAATACTCATCGCGGTACTGGTTGAGTTTATCCACCAGTTCGTGAATACGTTCTGTTGTCTGTGACATTCGTTTTTACCTCTTTTCTTTTAGATTTTGCCAGTGAATTTGTGAATTTCCACTTTCAGCCTCCCTTCTTGAACGAAAAAAGGCAGGAGATGATGGCGGCTTAAACTGCCGGATCATTCCTGCCTGCGTACAGATATGCTGTATGATAGTCTGTTAAATGATGTTACAGACATAAAAAGAGCCAGAAGGCGTAAAGTGACCTGCACTTTATACTTTCTGACTCCGTACAAACTTAAACAGCGTGTGCTTTCCGCTCCGAAATTGCACAAAATTCAATAACAATTTTATGATAGCACAAGATATAGGATAAGTCAATTAAAAAACGCTATATATTGTACTTTGCGTTGCTAAAATGTATTTTATGAATTTTCATTTCCTAAATATTCTTTCATCAAATTCATAGCCAATTCCATTTGTGGACTTATCCATTTATTTTTGTGATAAATATAAAAAGAATTACAGTGTTGATTATGAGTGAGCAGGATATGGGGATGTGTTGACTTTTTCCCCATATTGTTCTACTATATTGCTTATGGGATCATCTTTTCGTTCACATGCCTGTGGGGATCTGTGATATTGCAGATTTCTGCGCAGTGGCATACAGATACCGTATGTATGCATATCGCACGCGCATCTGGGAAGAGGTGGTTTTTTTTACCTGATTACTTGCCGTGGTGGAAGGACTGCGGCGTGGAGCAGGCGGACGAAGGGTTCGCAGGAGGAGAGAAACGTGTCAGAGAAGAGGATACTGCTTGGCAATGAGTCCATAGCAAGAGGTGCTTATGAGGCGGGAGTGAAGGTGTCTGCGGCATATCCCGGTACTCCCAGCACAGAGATCAGTGAGAGCATTGCGAAATATGACGAGATTTATGCGGAATGGTCCCCCAACGAGAAGGTAGCTGCAGAGGTGGCCATCGGTGCTTCCATTGCGGGTGTCCGCGCCATGTGTTGTATGAAGCATGTGGGAGTGAATGTGGCATCGGATCCGCTTTTTACAGCAGCTTATTCCGGTGTGGGAGGCGGTCTGGTGGTAGTGGCGGCCGATGATCCGGGTATGTACAGCTCCCAGAATGAACAGGACAGCCGGATGGTGGCTAGGGCGGCCATGATTCCGGTGCTGGAGCCGGCAGACAGCGCTGAAGCGAAGGAATATATGAAAGCGGCCTTCGAACTGAGTGAAGCGTATGATACCCCGGTGATGGTGCGTTCTACTACCAGACTGTCCCATTCCCAGGGTCTGGTGGAGCTGGAAGAGAGGGTAGAGCGGGAGACTGTGCCTTACCAGCGGAATATAAGCAAATATGTGATGATGCCTGCAAACGCCATCAAACGGCACGTGGTGGTGGAGGAGCGGATGAAGAAGATGGCGGAGGACGCCTGCACAATGCCAGTCAACCGGGCGGAGTACCGGGATCTGTCAGTGGGTTTTATCACCGGCGGGATTCCTTACCAGTATGTGCGGGAGGCCATGCCGGAGGCCAGTGTGTTGAAGCTGGGGCTGGTGCATCCCCTTCCCCGGAAACTGATTGAGGAATTTGCGGCCAGGGTAGACCGACTGTACATATTTGAAGAACTGGAACCGGTGATTGAGGAGCAGGTGAAATCCTGGGGGATCCTGAAGGCTGTGGGCAAGGAATTGTTCACTGTCCAGGGGGAGTACAGTGCCAATATGATCCGGGAGCGCGTGCTGGGACAGAGGGGCCAGATCCAGGCGCAGGCCCAGGTACCTGCCAGGCCTCCCATTCTCTGCCCTGGATGCCCTCATCGCAGTGTGTATTCCGTGCTGAGCCGGCTGAAGATCCACGCAGCCGGGGATATCGGCTGCTATACCCTGGGTGCGCTGGCACCTTTGAGTGTGGTGGATACGACCATCTGCATGGGATCCAGTATCAGTACCCTTCACGGAATGGAAAAGGCCAGGGGAAGAGAATATATCCGGGACTGGGTGGCTGTGATAGGAGATTCCACATTTCTGCATACAGGGATCAATTCCTTGATGAACATGGTTTACAACCAGTCTACAGGGACTGTTGTCATATTGGACAATTCTACTACGGGAATGACCGGGCATCAAGACCATGCCGCTACAGGCAAGACGTTGAAGGGGGAAGTGGTTCCGGCCATTGATATCACAAAGCTGTGCCGGTCTCTTGGGATCGAGCATGTGTATGAGGTCAGTGCTTTCGACCAGGAAGGCCTGGCGGAAGCATTCAGAAGGGAGACCCAGAGGGACGCAGTGTCCGTGATCATCACCAAGGCACCCTGTGTGTTGCTGAAAGGGGTTACATTCCCGGATAAATGTGTACCGGTTTCCGAGAAATGCAAGAAATGCGGTGCCTGTCTGCGTCCCGGCTGCCCGGCCTTGACAAAGAACGATGACGGGACGGTGAGTATTGATGAGACCATGTGCAATGGGTGTGGGCTGTGTGCAGGATTATGCAAGTTTGGCGCCATAGAGACCAGAAAGGCAGGCAGGGTATGAGTGTGAAGAATATCATGATCGTAGGAGTAGGCGGACAGGGGACGCTTCTGACCAGCCGGATCCTGGGGAACCTGGCGATCCGCGGAGGATACGATGTGAAGCTGTCGGAGGTGCACGGCATGGCACAGCGGGGCGGCAGTGTGGTGACTTTTGTGCGGTATGGCAGCCAGGTGGCAGAGCCGATCGTGGAGCCAGGGCAGGCGGATGTGCTGATCGCCTTTGAACGGCTGGAAGCCCTGCGGTATCTTCATTTCCTGAAGGACGATGGAGTGGTGATTGTCAACGACTGGCGTATTGACCCGATAACAGTGGTGACAGGAGCTGCCAGGTATCCGGAAGGTATCCTGGATACGCTGATGGCTTCCCGGAAGACGGTTGTGGTAGAGGCAACCAGGAAGGCCGTGGAGATGGGGGTGCCAAAGGCTTTCAATGTGATTGTGCTGGGGGCGGCAGCCCGGTATGTGGGATTTGAGAAAGAAGACTGGATCCAGGTGATCCAGGAGACCGTGCCCCCTAAGACTGTACAGGTGAACAGGGAAGCTTTTGACGCCGGGTATGCCATGGAGTGCGTGGAAGCAGAACAGGAGAGAACAATATGATCTGGAATGAGACAAAGGAATGTATGAGCAGGGATGAGATGTCAGCCCTACAGGGGGCAAGGCTGGTAAAGCTGGTGGACCGGGTGTACCACAATGTGGAATACTACCGGAAGAAAATGCAGGCAGTGGGGCTGGAACCAGGGGACATCAAGGGGCTGGAGGATCTGAAGAAGCTTCCGTTTACCACAAAGGATGACCTGCGGGATACCTATCCTTTCGGTATGTTTGCGGTACCCAATTCCCAGATCGTGCGTATTCATGCCTCCAGCGGCACCACAGGGAAAGCCACGGTAGTGGGATATACCAGAAGAGACATTGACATGTGGAGCGAGTGCGTGGCCAGGTGTATTTCCATGGCAGGCATGGGGCGGGAAGACATCATCCAGGTAGCTTATGGATACGGTCTGTTTACCGGAGGTCTGGGAGGACACTATGGTGCGGAGAAAATGGGGGCTACCGTGGTGCCCATGTCCACAGGGAACACGAAAAAGCTGATTACGATGATGGTGGACTTTGGCGTGACGGGTATCCTGTGTACGCCTTCCTATCTGATGCACATTGCGGAGACCATTGAAGAGATGGGTGTCCGTGACCAGATCAAGCTAAAAGCTTCCTTAAATGGGGCAGAGCCATGGACAGAGAAAATGCGCGCCAGGATCGAGGAGAAGCTGGGAATCCATGCCCATGATATATATGGACTCAGTGAGATCATGGGACCTGGGGTGGCCACAGACTGCCAGTTCCACAGGGGTCTTCACGTACATGAGGACTATTTCCTGCCAGAGATTGTGGACAGGGAGACCTTTGAACCTGTGACAGACGGTGTAACAGGGGAGCTGGTGATCTCCACGCTTGTCAAGGAAGGGATCCCCTTGATCAGGTACCGCACAAAGGATCTGACAAGCATTGACCATACACCCTGTGAGTGTGGCAGGACCACTGCCAGGATCGCCAGATTCACGGGCAGAAGTGATGATATGCTGATCATCCGTGGCGTGAATGTGTTCCCCTCCCAGATTGAAGCGGCACTTCTGGAAATGGGCGGCATCACCCCGCACTATCTGATGATTGTGGACCGGGTGAACAATCTGGATACCCTGGAAGTACAGGTGGAGGTAGAGGAACGCTTCTTCTCTGACGAGATCCGGGAACTGGAGAATCTGACCAGGCGTATCGAGCATGTGATCCAGCAGGCTATCGGACTGGCTGTCCGGGTGAAACTGGTGGAACCCAAGGCCCTGGAGCGCAGTATGGGGAAATCGGTTCATGTGATAGACAGACGGAAGCTGGATGCGTAAGGCCTGGGAGTGGGAAGCCCATGCAGGCGAATGAGGGCATGGGGGAAAGAGAGGGAAGGTATGTTTGTAAAGCAGTTATCGGTTTTCATGGAGAACCGTGAAGGGCGGTTGGAACAGGTTACAGAAGTGCTGAAGACACAAGGCATCAACGTATTGTCCATGAGTATGGCAGACACTTCTGAGTTCGGAATGCTCCGGATGGTGGTATCTGATCCGGAACTGGCAAGGGTTTCCCTGCGGGAAGCAGGATTCTCCGCCATGCTCACAGACGTGCTGGCCGTCCGCCTGGAGGATCAGGCCGGGGAGTTGTACCGGCTGGCACATATCTTGTGTGCAAAGGGACTGAATATTGAATATATGTATACCCTTGCGTCCGGGGAGCGAAAGGCAATGCTGGTAAAAGCCTCGGACGGTGCTGCAGCAGCAGACGCCGTCCGGGAGGGGGGACTGGAACTGTATGACAATGAAGATCTGTGCAGCTGACAGACTCCGACAGTATCATCCCTTTACAAAGCCGTCCACTGTCACGTGTGCCACCTGGTTACCCAGGTCATCGGTGATCTCTACCAGATAATAACAGGTCTGACGGCCTTCTTTCACACGGCGGGCGGTGGCGATAAGCTGCCCGCCTTTTGCTGTGCCCAGGAAAGTGATCTGGCTGGCGCGGGACACATGGACAGTGCCCTGCCAGTTGGAGGCTACAGCAAAAGTGAAGTCAGCCAGCGTAAAGAGTGCGCCGCCCATAACAGCACCTACTGCATTCAAGTGGTGCCTGGTTAGTACCATGGAACAGCGGGCCATCCCATCTTCCACCTGTTCGATGACAGCCCCGTTTTCTGTGGCAAAACAGTCCTTTTGGAAAAAGGTCCGTGCCTGTTCAAGATTTGTATCATTCATTATGAGAATTCCTCCTTATATCTTCCTGCATTTTAGCATATTGGGATCCGGATGGCAAGGAGAGTGGACATAGAATGTTGCAAACTTGATATCCCGTGTTACGGTGAGGTGCATAATCTTAACTGTAAGCAACACCTATATTGACGCAGGAGGGTATGCACATGAATGATTACAGCAAAATCACAGCCCTTTACTCCCGCCAATCCGTAGGGGACGAGGACAGGGATTGTTTCAGACCTTCAAAGCATCCCCGCATATCGTCCAGGATTTCCTCTGCCTCATCGTCATAGCTCCAAATGTTTGGATAGATGTCGTGTTCGGCAAATCTCCACATATTGAATTTTTCAGCGTATATGTTGAAATCAAGCCCTTGCAGCGCCTCTGAAATCACGTTTACCCGCTCCGCCAGTGTCCCGGATACAAACTCCTCAATATCTTCTCCTGAAATGTTGAATTGTCCTACAATCGCCTCACTGATCGGGTCATTTTCTATCGGCTCACAGGCAGATTTCCCAGCCAACAGAAAATGCAGCGCATCCCACATTTTATCTATGTCATATAAATCAATTTCTTTTGTTTCCCGCAATTCCTCTACCGCATCAACAAAGTCTGCGGAACCTTTCAGGTTTTCCAATTCTTGATTGGTAGACTTCTGATAATTTGCAATCATTCCCATAGCCTGTCCCCCTCATGACTACTCAGTAATCCAGCAAAACCGGCACTTGATTTTCCTCAGCAAACCTTAGCGCCTGATAAAAGAGAGAAAACGCATATTTCGCCAGGGACCGTGTATTGTATTGGACATATTCAGCTCCCATGGTTATCACACCGTCTGCGCCGACAGTCCCATCTGTCGGATAGCCCTCAGTCTTTTCCCACTGAAGAATCACGTCCTCATCCGCCTGCCACACCATTTGATTAAGCCGCTCCAACTCCTTGCGGAGTCCGGTTGTGGTAGCGATCATCGTCTGATTGCCGGTGGGCATCGGCCCCTGGAACATAAAACTGTCTGGCAGCGGCAACCAGCAGGATGTACCTCGAAACAGCGACCAGACCTTTTCCGTATCCTCTGAAAGCCGGTCGATCAAAGGGTGATCCAAAAACTGCCAATCTTTCTCTATGGTATCTGGAACAGGTTCCCCATAGACATGGCAGGCGGCGACCAGCAGCATAGCGCCAAAGGCATCCCAGTCCGGTTTGTCGGTATAATAAGGCTTTTCGTTGTTTTCCGTCCATGGGGTGTAAGGCTTTTGTCCCGGCTGGGTGATTGCTGGCAATATCTGCTGCTGCCAGTTTTCAATATCCGCTTGAATTTCAGCGGGAGACATTTTTTCATCCTCTGGAATTTCATCACCGCTTGGAGTAATACGTTGAAAAGTATATCCGTTTTCCTCTGCCCATTGCTGAACGGCAGTTTTCCAGTTGTGCGCATAGTATCGCGTCATTGTGCCAGCGTAAATATCAAGTCCCATAATGATGCTCCTTTCATTATCGTGCTAACGCCCCGCCAGTACCACGCTCCAAATACGCACAACCACCAGCGCCGCGCCCAGCAGGAAGAAAATCACCCTGCGGGAGCTCCTGCCATAGCGGTGGGACTGGGGCGCGCCGGTGGGGTCGCACAGCCAGTTCCGGTTCAGCGCGGCCCCTACGATCAGCATCACACCGGCCACGATCAGGATGATGTTCCAATGCTCCCGCATAAACGCCGTGATCTTTTCGCTGTCCATCTATGTCAGCCTCCTGTTTTACCAAAGCTCTAATAAGTCGAAGTCCATGCAATCAAAAGAGCGGATGCTGTTCCAATCCCGTTCCAAAACAATGCTGTCAATCTGCCTCGCCCGATATAGTTCGTCCAGTGTAGGATAGTTGTATTCGCCGCTCTGTTCTTCTGCCGTTCTACAACGTTTAAAAGAACAATGGCTATAGTAAATAATAATTATATACATATTTATTCTGCCCGCAAATGTCAGACATAATTCCGTCTCACATCCATACTGGCGGATACACTCTAAAAGCATGGCTTTGATTTCTTCAAATGTGTATTCCGGCATTTTACATCGTTGTCAGCTCTCGTGGGAGATGTTCACGATCTGCCTGTCCGCGTTGAGATAGATCACCAACAGCTCATTGGTGATTTCCGGGTTAAAGGTCAAGTCCATAATGAACCTCTGCTCCTTTGTTTCGTTGTCCAGAAAACTGCCAAAACGCTTGAGCTGAAGGTAGTCTGCCATCTCCGTCAGGGTGAGGGTGGAGGGGGCATCTACCGGGAACAGCACTTTCACCATGTCCTCCGGCAGATCGTCCCGGTGAAACTCCATAAAGTAGGACACGATGCCGTTATATTCGCTGGCCTCATCCGCCAGAACGCCCTTCACAAACGCCTTGGCCTTTTCCGCCAGCGCCTCCGCCTCATTCAGCGCGGAGGACACCGCCGCCATCGCCTCATCGTCCCCGGTCAGATCGGCGGAAACATCGAACAGGAAAGGCATACCGGACTTCTCCGGGAAAAGAAACAGTTCCTCCCCTTTCCGGTAGGGGATGGGCGGATATTTTTGGGTGTTCAGCGCCATGCCGTCACTGTCAGTATCCTCCCCGGCCTCAGAGTCATCCTCGTCCTCGTCCTCATAAAACTGGCCGTCCTCGCCCCGTTCCAGCCATGTGCCGTAGGGCATACCCAGCAGAGGGATAATATCGGGGTCATGATTGCAGAGGGTGTTGAGGTCATAGATGCTGAAATTCCGGCTGTCGTCACAATATTCCTGATCCTCATCTCCGGCAAGGAAATTCCAGCCGCTGTCCCAGCCCTCGTTCCCCTGGTCAGGTTCCAGGCGGTAGAGTTCTCCAATTTTGCAGCTGTCCACCATAACACGGTCGGAGGCGAAACAGCATCGAGGACCGATCCAGTCCAGGAGCAGGGGCCTGATGTCCTCCAGCTTGATACATAGTTTTTCTTCGGCTCTTGATTTTCCTCCAACGCCTTCCACTGGGCAAACCGCTGGCTGATGATCTCCGCCATCTCCTGATAGTACCGCTCGTCCCAGGGAACGAACAGATAAGCCTCGCTGCCGTGCCGGTCATCCTCGAAGTAGGCTTTGGCATGGGCGGCAAGGTCTTTGTTGTAGCTGTAGGGAGTGGCCTTGCTGCCCCAGCTGTACCAGCGAGCAAACTCCGTTCCCTCCCGGTCGAACCAAGTCAAATGCAGCCTGCCCCGCAAATCCTCACTGTCCCGGAGGAACACCCGCACATCGGGGCCTTGTCCGCCCTTTACCGCCTCCACAACGTCCTTGTGCTCTGCCAGGAAGGGGACACTCATCAGGTCGTGCTCCATGCACCAGCGCAGATAGATCGCCATGTGATTGTAAGCGGCCAGTTCCTCCACCGGGAGCTGCTTGTCCCGGATGACGGCAAGATGGGTCTTTGCCTCGTCCATTAGGGCATCGTCATAGGCGATGGCCTTCGCATCGGTAATGACATTGGGGCGGGCCGGGTCAACCACTTCCAGCAGTTCATCCGGGAATTTTTCCAAAAGCCTGTCCACATCGTGTTCCCGCTTAAACTCGATCTCCTCCCGATAGAGAGGGATGACCTGATAGAAGTTTACCGGTTCCTCGTTGGGAAGAGTACAGACCGAGGCGGGGGCGCCAAATACGCCGGGGGACAGCAGCACCACGCCGCAGAGCTTGGTGTTGTCGGTATAGCTGTCCTCCGAACCGTAGACGGTATGCCCCCAGCCCAGCCAGGTATCATGGAGCATGGGATACCGGGCCAGGGCTTTCAAGATGCCCACCGGCCAGAACCAATGCTCGCCCTCCCAGGCATCCTCCCCCAGGTTCCAGTCTGGGGGCAGATTGATAAGCAGCTCCGAACGGGCCTCGTCCTTCTCCGGCGCGTTCATGGTGTAAGCACCCATTCCCATGGTGACAAGAGTGTAATAGTTGTGATCCTCTCTGGGCGGAATGACACAGATATCCAGATGGACATATTCTCCCGGAATCGTTTCGTGCATGATCCAGTCAAACTTGCCGAAATGGGTTTCGATATGGGCTTCGATGGTATCCATATCTGCCTTGTCATATAAATCCAGGTGGGCAAAAAGCTCCCGCCGGTTCTCCTGCCGGAGGTAGTCTACGCAGTCATCCACAAACTGCTTTGCGTTTACGTTCTCCGGATCCAGGGCAAGCCACTTCTTGGCGTACTCCAGCGCCTCGGCCTCCCGGCCCTCTGCCATGTAGAGGGCGTTAGCCATGCGGGAGTACCAATAGGGATCGTTCTGCCCCTCCTCCCGGATGGACTCGAAAATCTCCAGGGCGTGGGCCAGAGCCTCCTGGTCCACATCGTCATCATCTTGACCTTGACGCTCCCGGTGGTCCCCCAGGACGGCCAGATTGCTGTACGCCCGACCCAGCAGGAGGGTCAGCTGGTAGCCCCGCTCTCTCTCCGGAATGATTGCGATTGCCTCAATGCACCTGGTATACTCGTCCGCATCGTTCCAGTGCTCCAGCAGCTGGAAAAACGACTCTGCGTTCTGCTGAGTGTATGAGATACAATTCATTCCCGTTGGCGTTTCCTCCGGCTCGTCCTCCTGCTCTCCGGCATCCGGTTCGTCATCCTGTGCATTTTTCAGGGACACCGTACCAGCCTCCCGGCGGAAGGTATGAAAATTGGCCCAGGGGATGTCTATCCCCTCAAAAAATTCCTTTGCCCTGTTCAGTGCCGCCCGGAGGTCCCAGGCGATAAAGTCCACATAGCCGCAGTAGAGGCCGGTAGCGCCACCAATGAGGGTGAGCGCTTCCGGGCCGTCCCCGGCGGTGAGTATTTCCTCCAGCTTGTCCCGGAAGTCGAAAATCTTCTGGCTGCCTTCTTCCTCCCGCAGGGTGTCCAAGGGATAGCAGAAAAAGCCCGCTGCCACGCCATCCGCATGGAGTTCGTCTATGAAGTCGTTGTCGGCGCTCATATAGCCGTTGATAAGAGGGACACAGCAGGTGGACCCCACCATCACATCCAACCGCCAGTCGGCGTCCGGGTCCTCCTTCGGTTTCATTTGGTAGCCGGTGTAGTTTTCCAGATAAGCCTCCGGGTCGGTGGAGAGGTCCAGTCCCCTTTCCTTCAGTTTGTCAGGTAAGTGGGACATGAGAATGGACGGTTCAGCCTTGGGTTCCTCCAGCACATCGAAACTGTCTATGTACCGCATATGGGGAATCTCACCCAGCACCTGGTCGGTGAGGGTGGTGAGCATCCACCACGCCTGCCCTTCTTCCTTCTGGAGCATAGGCAGCAGCTTTTCGCAGTAGGCGGAAATGGCAAAACTGTTCTTGCCCTGTTCCTCCAGCCAAATCTGCACATCCTCCCCGGAAATATCCCAACCATCATCGGTCCGCAGGCCGATATTCCGTATTGGCTTACGGCCCACCAGGATGTTCCAATGCTCCAGTACCTTTTCGGGGGCGTGTCTTTGAAAGTAGACCAGCTCAAACAGCTTGACCTTATCCCCCTCCGGAGTGAGGATCAGCTCATATTTTTCCCCGTTAAATCCCATCTCAAAGGAAATCTCGTCAAAGACCAGGTTCAGAGTTTCCTCCATCTGGGCCGCGATCTCTGCGCCGCGGGAGAGGTCCAGGTTCTTGTCCTCATCCATCATCCGGCGCAGCTCCGCCTCCTGTTCGGCAAAGGTTTCCCACCAATTTTCCGTCCTCTCCCGGAAACATTCTGAAAACTGAGGCCAGGAGATACCTTTTTTACACCAGCTGATAAACTCCTTGGTGTCCTCATCATCAGGGCGGGCCTCCAGTGCTTTTTCAAAATACCGCAGGGCGCGGCTCTCTTGATCCAGGAAGTAATAGGAATAACCCATGCGGAAGTTCCAGAAATAGTCCCCTGCAAAATATTCCTCATGGGGTTTCAGCAGAGCGATGGCCTTTTTGAGCAGCTCCGAATAATCCGGCTTGCCGGGAGTCGCTAGATTGTTGTAGGCCCGGGCCAGCTCGCTGTCCATCTCTGGGGTGCGCTCCTGGGCGGGAATAGCCTCCAGCGCGTCAATGATCTTCTGGTATTCATCGTTCTCATGCCATTTCTGGCACTGCTGTAAAATGTCCATGTCCTGCTCCTTCTCCGCCTGTTCAGAGGCCAGCCGCCCAATAAGATTGCGGCAAATTGCTCCGGGGTCAAATTCTGCGGAACAGGATTTTTCCTGTACTCTTCGCTGTTAAAAAGTTTGGAAAGCATACCAAAGAAACTCATGTAAATACCCAATGTCATGATACTGGGGTCAAAAGCCCCCAATTGTTCCTTGAAACTTAATATTTTACAATAAATACAAGCTTTTTGGTCTTTCATGAGCTATAATAAAAGTAGCTTTTGAAAGGTGGTATGTTTCATGTCGTTTAAAACAAATGATTGCCAACAGTTATCATTAGATGACAGTTTTATAACTCTGACTGAACGAGAAAGAAAAGCTTTGGAAAAATCCTGGGCGAAAATCTTCGCTGATGAGATTTTTCCTGCGATAGATGAAGAGCGCTTTTCCGTTTTGTATAGCGATAAAGTCTCCAGACCTAATGCACCTGTAAATGTTATTATTGGTGCGCTCATCATCAAGGAACTTTTTGATTATTCTGATGATG
>CAJTOJ010000053.1 GCA_910577665.1 uncultured Acetatifactor sp. | reverse complement strand
TGTTTAGGTTCGTTTCCGGATCCTCCCGGATCCTTCTTGTTCTCTGAATAATTCTTCTGGAATTTTCAAGGTTGCATTACTGTTCAGTTGTCAAGGTTCAACTCGGAAACACATCCCAGAAATATATCCGGCATCCATTTCCCAACGGAGAAGGAGGGATTTGAACCCTCGCGCCGCTATTAACGACCTGCACCCTTTCCAGGGGTGTCCCTTCGACCTCTTGGGTACTTCTCCAAGCAAGTAGAATCTATATCCAATATTCAAATGAGGGGCTGCATCCATTGTCCCCAGACGGAGAGAGTGGGATTCGAACCCACGCGCCCTTGCGGACAAACGGTTTTCAAGACCGCCTCGTTATGACCACTTCGATATCTCTCCAAGTGCTCCGTTTCCCAACGGCAAGGATCATTTTACCAAAAAGGGATTACGCTGTCAACAACTTTTTTATTTTTTTTGTAAAAGAATCTGGTTCTTTAAAAAAGCCTCTGCCACCTGGATGTCCTCTGGGGTCGTGATCTTGATATTTTCATAGGAAGCAGGGGTCAGTCTGACCTTGCAGCCCCCAAATAATTCAACCACACCGGCGTCGTCCGTCACTGTCATTCCCCTGGCCGCAAGTCCGGGCATCTCCTGCTGTAACCTGCCATAGGCTCCCACAATCAAGTCCCGCTCAAAGACCTGGGGTGTCTGCACACTCCAGACAAGACTTCTGTCAGGGGTCTCACTGGCAAATCCTTCCCCGTCCGCCAGCTTTACCGTGTCCTTGACAGGCACAGCCGCTACACAGGCCCGGTACTGGCACACATCTGCAAACGTATCCTGTAGGATCTTCTCTGTGAGGAAAGGCCTGGCACTATCCTGGATGAAGACATATTCTTCCCTGTCACTCTTCCTGCTGTTTCCTGCCCTCTTCTTGACCATACTTCCTGGTTCTGCCATGTTCCTGGTCTTCTCATTGCTGCCCGGGCCACGGTCTTCACCCTTCCCTGCGATCACCTGTAGGGCATTCCAGACTGACTGGTGACGTTCCCTGCCCCCTTCCACAACAGCCGTAACCTTCCGGAAACCATATCCTGCCACAATCTCCTGTCGGACGTAATCCAGATCCGCCTTCCCCGTGACCAGGATACACGCATCAATGACTGCCGACTGCTCCATGGCCTGTAAGCTGTAATAGAGCAGGGGCCTGTTTCCCAATGTCATAAACTGTTTGGCAGTAGTGCTGTGCATCCTGCTGCCGCTGCCTGCTGCCAGTACAATGGCATAGCAGTATTTCCCTGTTTTGTCCATTTCCGATAACGCACCTTTCCCGAACCGGGCATCCCAATGGCCGCCAGACCCTTATCCAGCCCTATAGCAGGATTTCCCCACTATGGCTGGCAGCCAGTCCCTATATCAAAGCTGCAAATTTGGCACCGCATTCAAGTCATACCCATGGCGGACGCCTTTCCTATATTCATAGTATCCCGCCACACCGATCATGGCAGCATTATCCGTACAATATATCGGCGAAGGATGGTAGAACCGAATCCCGCCCTTGGCACATTCCTTCTGGAAGGCTGCCCGGAGGGAAGAGTTGGAGGCCACGCCCCCTGCAATGGCAAATTTGTCAAAACCATATTCCTGCACGGCATGCAGGGAATGTTCCACCAGCACATCTGTCACGGCCTTCTGGAAAGAGGCCGCCACATCTGCCTGGCAGATCTCCTCTCCTTTCATCTTGCAGCCATTCAAGTAGTTCAGTACGGCAGATTTCACACCACTGAAGCTGAAGTCATAGGCATTGTCCACCAGCTTTGCCCTGGGGAAGACGATCGCCTCCGGATTCCCTTCCTTGGAAATCCTGTCAATCTTTGGCCCTCCGGGATACCCCAGACCTATGGCCCGGGCCACTTTGTCAAAGGCCTCCCCCGCAGCATCATCCCTGGTCCTGCCAATGATCTCATATTCGCCATAGTCCCGCACCACCACCAGGTGGGAATGGCCTCCGGAAGCCACCAGGCATATAAAGGGCGGTTCCAGATCCGGGTATTCGATATAATTGGCACTGATATGGCCACTGATATGGTGTACCCCCACCAGGGGAATCCCTGCTGCAAAACCGATGGCCTTGGCTGCTGATACGCCAACCAGCAGCGCCCCCACCAGACCAGGTCCATAGGTCACTGCAATGGCAGATAGTTCCAGAAGACCTACCCCTGCCTGGGACAGAGCCTCTTCAATCACCTGGTTGATCTTCTCAATATGTCTCCTGGATGCAATTTCTGGCACCACACCACCATATCTGGTATGATCTGCAATCTGCGTATAGATAACATTTGACAGCACCTCCCGGCCGTTTCTCACCACGGAAGCTGCTGTCTCATCACAGGACGTCTCCACCGCAAGGATGGAGACATCCCCTTTCCTATTCTGTTCCACTCTTCTGTCCCCTGTGTTCTATTTGTTGTCTGTCACAGTCTTCCAGCCATAGATCTTCCAACGTCTCTGGGAGTCACGGCGCAGGACAAACTCCTGCTTCACAAATTTGCTTACGTTTCCTTCCATGATATTGTAACCGCACTGGATCCTGGCACACTCGTATCCGTCCTTGTCAAAGTAAACCACATTTGTACTGGCTGCCACGGACGCGCTGGTCATCCGTCGCTTGTTATCTCTGAAACTCTGGATATCTGCCTTCAGCCGTGAAAGGTAGGTATCCTGCTCGTTGTTCAGAAGCAGTGCCTCATCAAAAAGTTTCCTGGCCTGCATGCCAAGCTTCTCTATCTCCTCTGCACTACAGTCCTGTCCGTAGAAACACATCTCAATCTCCGTGTAATATTTGATGACTTCCTTTACCGTGCCAGGGTAATCATTCTCCAGATCCCGGCTCAAGGCATTCTGTGCGGCTGTCATCACCGATCTTTCATTGTTTGACCTGACCTTGTTGGACAGGAACGCATAATATCCCACCAGACCCACAATCAGTATTGCCAGTATAAGCGTTACTTTCGCACTCTTTTTCTTCATACCGCCCACTCCGATCATTCTTCGTCAAAATTCAGTTCTACGGTTCTACCGTCTTTTGCAGCAATGGTCTGCGGAAAGATCTTTCGCACATCCTTCAAGTACTCTTCAGGATGCAGCAGGGAAGGACTATAATGGGTCAGCCACAGTTCTGGCACCCCGGCCCTGTCAGCGATACCGGCTGCCTCGTACATGGTCATATGCCGGTTCTCCCTGGCTTTGGACAGTTTCTCCGGCTCCCCATACATACCCTCCAGGATAAGCAGATCTGATCCTGCCGCATTGGCAGTGATAGACTCCACAGGGCGGGTATCTGTACAGTATGTGACTTTCAACCCTTTCCTGGCCGCTCCCAGCACATCCTCTGGTGTATACTGCCTGCCGTCCTCCTGGATGGTCTCACCCTTCTGCAGCCGGCTCCAGAATTTCATAGGAATTCCCTGGGCCACTGCCCGTTCCCTGTCAAATCTCCCCGCCCTCTCCACCATCATGCTATATCCATAGCATACCACACTATGGCTCACCTTAAAAGCCTTAATCTGAAATCCATCGAAAGAAAATATCTGTTCGGCCTCCTCGATTTCCCTGTACCGGATCTCAAAGGGAAGCTCCGGGGCGATCACCCGCATGGCACCCGCTGCCCGCACCAGCCCTTTGGGTCCAATCAGGGTCAATGGTTCCGTGCGCTCTGCGTTCCCCATGGTAAGCAGCATCCCCGGCAGACCACTGATATGATCGGCATGATAATGGGTAAAGCATATGATGTCAATGGGCTTGGGACTCCATCCCTTTTCCCGCAAGGCAATCTGGGTCCCCTCCCCGCAGTCAATCAGTATACTCTTCCCATTATACCGGAGCATCAGTGCCGTGAGCCACCGGTATGGCAGCGGCATCATTCCCCCTGTGCCCAACAAACTGACATCCAACATATACTTCACCCACTCCCGCCTTCGGAACTGTCCGGAAATACATCGTCCATTCCGCGGCAATTCCTCATTTTACTTCCTGCTTACTGCTATTTCCTACAGCATCTCTACTTCTGTCTGTTCCTCCACGGGTACCGCAAACCGTGCCACCATCTCATCATAACAATCCTCACAGAGGTCAAAATGATGGATCATTCCGTCCTTCCTGCTAAAATACCCGAAAACCGTATCCCCGCAGAAACACCCTTCCTTCAGACGTCCGTTCTCCATCCGAAGCTTCCTGCCACATTTGTTACACACCACTTGAATCAGTTTCCTGTCCTGTCCTTCTTGATATGCTCTCATTGTCATCCTCCACCTTGGGAACCGCACAAATCATAACGGGTTGTTTTGAGCGGCTCATTTGTTTTTTTGCAGTAAGCACAATGTCATCATACCACATGGAAACTGTTTTTCTGATGGTAATTGTTGCCGTTTCCCCATCGGATCCCACAGATATTACCGTTCACATCGCCGCCACATGATCAAGGCATCCTCCACTGGCTTTTCATAAAACCGCGGACGGACTCCTTCTGCTACAAATCCCAGCTTCTGATAAAGACGGATGGCTTCCAGGTTGCCCACGCGCACCTCCAGGGTATAAGCCTCCACCTGCATGGCATCGCCCCTGACAACCAGCTCCCGCAGCAACGCTTCCCCGATTCCCCGGCGGCGATAGGCAGACGCCACCACCACATTGTCTATATTGGCCTCATGACACAGATCCGTATATCCACAGCAGCCCACCACCTTCCCGTCTGCCAATGCCACCAGATAATGGCAGTATGCATGAGCAAGCAGCTTCCGGAAGCTGTCTGCAGACCAGGGCATGCTGAAGGATTCCGACTCAATGCGGGCAAGTTCCTCAATATCCTCCTCCCGCAGTTCTCTGATCGCTATCTCCATATTACAATGACTCCGCATTCTGTTCAGCCTGGCTCTTCCTAAAATACTCCGGCTGGTGCAGGGCAGCATCCATCCCTCTGCCCCTGGCATAATAAACTGCCCCCAGAGCCGCGATATTGGCCGCCCGCTGTCTGTTGCAACCTGCTGGCGCCACCAAAAACGGTGTCTGCATACGCGCTTTCAATACCTCATGGTACACAGGTACCCCATCCCCCAGAAAGATCACGGATCTGCCCATTTTGCTGAGCCTGCCGCACAGCAAGGCCACATCCATAGGCTGTCCGGGAAGCAAGGTCTCCAGCTCCATGCCCTCATCAGACGGGTGAAAGGCATAGGCCGCCGTATATACCTGGTTCCTCCTGGCATCCATCAAGGGGCATACCACATGCCCAGTCCCCCATAGATTCCAGGCCAGCCCCTCCAGGGTAGGCACTTCCACCAGAGGCTTTCTCAGTGCCAGTCCCAGCCCCTTGGCTGTGGCAGAGCCGATGCGCAGCCCGGTAAAAGATCCAGGGCCCGAGGCAACCGCCACGGCATCCAGAGTGTCCAGATCCAGTTCGATCATATCCCGCAGCCAGTCCAGCATAGGCAGCAGGGTCTGTGAATGTGTCTTCTTATAATCTGTGGTAAATTCTCCCACCAGGGTATCATTTTCCACCACAGCCACCCCGGCCACCAGGCCAGAGGTGTCAAGCCCCAGTATCTTCATTCGTCTCTCACACAGGCCGCACCCTGCCCGGCTCTCCTTTCCAGTGTGATCTTCCGGTAGTCAAAGCCCTTTTCCAGATCCTTTTCCAGGATAACCTCCAGATACTCCTCCGGCAGGATCTCCCGGATCCGTTCCCCCCACTCCACCAGACAGACCCCGTCTCCATAGAAACAGTCCTCATATCCGATCTCTTCCATCTCTTCTATATCCCCGATACGGTATACGTCATAATGATAAAAAGGCAGCCTGCCCTCCTCATAGACCTGCTGGATGGTAAAGGTAGGACTGTTCACCGTCCCCCGGACTCCAAGTCCTTCCGCAAACCCCTGGGTAAACACTGTCTTGCCCGTCCCCAGATCCCCTGTCAGACAGTACACCTGTCCGGGCATGCAGCATTCGCCCAGGATCCTGCCCCAGGAATGTGTATCCTTTGGCCCAAAAGATTCTATCACCACAGGCTCCCCGGACTGTATGCTCTCCTTTAGCATTCTTCTATCCATATCCCTCTTCATTGCCGAACCTTCCCTCTTGCATACTGCCTCACATCCCGGATCATACCCGGATCTTCACCCTGGAAGGAGGCATATGGGTGGATATCATCTCGATCACTGCCGCCTTGCGCTCTCCTAACTGTCTCTTGGGAAAAATGGTAGCATTCACCCTGGATGTATACAGGATAATACTTCTTCCTGTGGATACCGCCTTGTACAACTCCTCCCAGGAATACCGGACCTGCTCCTCCCCCTGGGATATCGTGATCTCTCCCTCCCCAAGCACATAGTGAAGGGGTTTCTGGAAGCTTGGATTGGAAAGAATCTGGCGCCTGCTTTTGACAAACAGGGTCCAGGGCAGATACAAAAGCATCACTGCTCCCAGCACAATAAACAGCCATTGTCTGGTAGCAATGGCAAACAGGATCAGAACTGCCCCGAAAGTGCTGCCCAGTATCCCTGCAGGACTATTGTAAGAATGCATCAGCATATAATCATACAGGTCCCCGGCTTCTATTTTCACGTCAAGCTCTACCATAATATTCTCATACCCCCGTGCCCGCTCTGGCGGACATACCAGTCAATATGGGTGCGTTCCCTTTCGGCTTCCAGACATACTGCCTCCGGCGTCAGCAAAGGATGCAAAAACACCTGTCCCACTGCGGCAATGCCATGGACCAACCATATTGGTTCCCACCGATGACGCACAAAGACAGGTGCTGTACTTGTTACTTTATCCTCATCTGACTAAAATTGTACCTTAAGCAGACACAAATTGCAAGCGCAAATTACTCATGGCGCAATGCCTCAATGGGACTTAAGGCTGCTGCCTTCCTGGCCGGATAGATGCCAAAAAAGATCCCCACACCAGAGGAAAACAGGCTGGCTCCCAACACGGTCCCCACACTAACGCTGGCCGTAAATCCCATCAGGGAACATATTCCCGATGCGCCCAGCACACCAAGCAGGATGCCGATCCCTCCTCCTAACAACGTAATGATGGCCGATTCGGATAAAAACTGCAGCAGAATGGAACCTGTCCTGGCACCCAGGGCCTTCCGGATTCCGATCTCCCTGGTCCGCTCTGTCACTGACACCAGCATAATATTCATAACCCCGATACCACCTACCAGAAGAGAGATAGCAGCCACAAACACCACAAATATTGTAATATAATTCAGAATCTGATCCATTTGGCTCATATAGTCATTGAAGTTTTCAACCCCAATGGCATTCCTGCCCCGCACATTGTGCCGGTTCTCCATGAGCCGTACAGAATCCGCTGCCACCTGGGTGGCATACTCCGCCCCATCGCTGACAATGAGCAGGGCGTCATTGGACATATAGAAGCCGAAAGCACTGTCTGCTACTGACAGTGGAGCCTCCAGCATGACGCTGTCTTCCATCATCATCCCGGAAAGCAGGGATGCATTGTCCTGCCGGATGCCCACAATGGTAAACTCTTTTGTGATCCCATACAGACTCACATCCAGGCTCATCCCCACCACATTGGTGTTTCCAAACAGCAGTCTTGCGCTGCTCTGTGTGATCACACATACTTTATTGCCTGCATAGTAATCATTCTCATTGAAATATCTTCCCTGTACAATAGGATCATTGTTTGCATATTGCAGTCCCGGTGTGCCAAAGTCAATTGTGGCACTCAGTTGTCCTTTCCTGCCCAGGACCGTACCGCCCAGGCTCCACTTGGGTGTCACAGCCTTCACATGGGGCACCTTCTCATAAAGAGCCACCATGTCGTCCTCCGTGAATTCCACCCTGATCCCTTCCTCGTTATCCCCTGTGGAATAGATATAGATCTGACCTCCCGCCATAGCGTTCAGTTCGCTGTTGATACCGCCTTTTATGCCATTGCCTATGGATATGATCATGATCACGGAAGAAATGCCGATAATGATCCCCAGCATGGTCAGAAAAGAGCGGCCTTTGTTGCTCTTGATATTTTTCAAGGCAATCTTGATATATTCCCATATCTGCGCCATAATTCCTCACATTCCGCAGTCCCAGGCGTCTGTACCTGCAACCACCTTCCCTAATTGCCCAGTCAACAACCCCACGGCAGGCAACAGGTCATCCATTGTACTACACTGCATGCAGCGGGACATGTGACCCGCGTAGCCTTCTCCAAATATCTGCTTCGCAACCGCTTGGCTCATTGCCTGCGGGGATCTTCCCTGCCTATGGGGCCGGCACCACAGTCACCGGCATCCCTTCTGTAAGTCCCGTGTATGAGGCCAGGATAATCTCATCCTCCATGGTGATCCCTTCCAGCACTTCCGTGTATATATCCGAAGAAATGCCGCAGACAACAGGCTTCCTGGTTACAATCCCATTCTCAGCCACATACAGGAAGTCACCATCCTTGTCTCCATTGACAGCTTCCACGGGAACCAACAGGGCATCCTGGACCTGGTTGGTGTAGATCGTCAGCTTGGCATCCAGTCCGAGGATAATGGTATCGTCCGTTTCCAGCAGATGGATCTCCACTCCCACCAGAGGAGTGTTGGTCTCACTCTTCACCGCCATCCGGTCAATCTTGCTGACTTCACCCGGATAGACTTTTCCTGCGATCTCCACATCCGCCTTCTGGCCGGTTGCCAGTTTCAAGGCATCTATCTGGGAAGCCCTGAAAGATACCTTCAAGGTACTGCTGCTCTCCAGGGTCAGTAGCTGTGTCCCCTCTGCAACAGGTGCACCCGGATTGGCCTGGCACTGTGTGACAATACCATCGAACCCCGCTACAATCCCCTGTTTTGCAAGATCATATGCCGCCTCCGCCTCCGCATAGGTCATATCCGCCAGTTCTTTGTCCACATCATATTGGGTCCTGTCATAAGCGTCCATTACAGTATTTTCACTTGCTGCCTTCTGGCTCTCCATCTGCGCCTTGTATTCCTCATAGTCAGTGATTCTTTCCTGCACTTGTGCAATTTCCTGTTCCAGGCCAGCCACATAATCACTGGAGTCTGCCACAGACTGTAGATAGCTGATACGGGAAAGCTCACTGTTAACCTGGATATATTCCTGGGTACCAGGTGTCAGCTCCTGTAGCTTTCTTGTCAGTTCATAGCTGGAGGCTGCCAGACCGTTCCGGGTCTGCCGCTGGCTGGTCTGTAGCTGGTCCTGTAGCTCTTTCAGATATGCTTTGTTATCTGTAATCTGCTGTTCCAGGACATCCAGGTTCACATTGGCTTCCGCCAGCCTTTTTTTACTCTCCGAATTGTCTGCCAGGGCACCTTTGTACCCCGCTGCACTTTTTTCCAGCTGTAACCGGGACTGCCGCAATGTCCTCTCCATCTTCTCCATGTCATAGCCAATCAACATATCCCCTTCCTTTACTGCATCACCGGCGGCCACATATACCTCCGCCAGGGTACCTGCTACGGGGGCATAGATCACCTGGACCTCCTCCCCCAGCACTGTTCCGCTGGTACGGATACTCTCCTGCAGTTCTCCTTTCCATGCGTGGATGACCGTCACCGCTGTTTCCCCACCCTGGTCAGATACAAGGCCAGCCAGCCGTAAAATCACAAATGCCACAATGACTACTGCAATGATGATATACATTTTCCTCTTCTTCCCTCTCTTCGGCCATGCCCTTGTACTCCCTTTGCTCCCCTGCGGCAGCCCATCCCCTGCTCCTTCCTTCTTCATCCCATTCTCCTCCATCTATTTACTCTGTTCTTTCTTCTCTTGTTATCTGCCCTTTTTGTTCCCCCAGCACGTATTTGAAAATTCATTTCCACCATCCGCCGCGGTTAACCGCATTCCCATATTTGCGGTATATTTGGCCCTCATTCAGCCAATACAGCCACCGCCCCCTGTCAGCGGGTATCACTCTCAATACGTCCGTCCCGGATCTGGATCACCCGTTTTGCCCTGGCTGCAATTTCATTGTCGTGGGTAATCAGTATCACTGTGCGCCCTTCCCCATGCAGTTCCCTCAAGATTCCCATAATCTCCCCGGTAGAGCAGGAATCCAGATTGCCTGTCGGCTCATCTGCCAGGATCACCGGCGGAGCCTGGGCAATGGCCCGGGCGATAGCAACCCGCTGCTGCTGTCCTCCGGACATCTGGGCAGGCCTGTGTTCCATACGGTTGCCCAGCCCAACCTTCTCCAGCGCCATTCTGGACAGCTCAAGCCGCTTTGACCTGCCCACCCCCCGGTAGATCAACGGAAGTTCCACATTTTCCAGGGCTGTCATGTTTGCTATCAAATTGAACCCCTGGAAAATAAATCCGATCTGTCTGTTGCGTATGTCTGACAGCTCATTGTCACCCAGCCCCGACACATCCTGTCCATGCAGCAGATATCTGCCGCTGGTTGGCACATCCAGGCATCCCAGCATATTCATCAGAGTCGATTTGCCACTTCCTGACTGACCAATGATAGCAACAAATTCCCCTTCCTGGATCTCAAGGCTCACATGGTCAAGGGCTCTGACCTCATTCTCGCCCGGATTGTATATCTTGCTGATATCTGTGATCTGTACCAATGCACCCATTCCACTCCTCCTGCAGCCTTCCTTAAAATCCTGCCTGGCCTGGCTTCCTGCTATCCGGCAACCAGTTCCCGTTTATGTACTACTGTACTAGATGTATAATACATTATGTTCTCCTCTGTGTCAACTATTTCATGTATCTTTTTTATAGCAATTCCCACAAAAAGTTACTGTTCACTCGATACTGCCGCGAGGTGTTTTCACGCATTCTTTGCGGGACAAACCCGAGACTGTGTGCGCCAAAATGAGCGTTCTTTGCTGTTACGGCGTAGCCACAAAAAGTTCCCACAAAAAAAGAACCGGGGCTTTTCACCTCCGGTTCTCGTTATATCGTTTGAATCTTTATGCCTTGTCCCATGATCTGTATGGCAGATACCACTCCCCTCCTGCGCCTTATTTCTGGCTGGATTTGATAATCGGACTCAGTGGCTTGTAAATCAGCAGAGTCACAATGGACACACTGCCTCCCTTGATCAGGTTCATAGGCGCCACACAGGCCACCACAAAACTGACAATGCTTCCCTCCGTCATAAGCGGATTCACTGCACTGCCCATGGCCAGTATGTTTTCCATGGAAAGGTGGAATAGTTCGGAAAAAGCAGGCAGCAGGTAGATGGCATTGAAAGCCGTGCCAAATACGGTCATCACCAGAGTACCTGCTACACAGGACGCAATGGCAGTTTTCTTGTTCTTCCTAAATGCATACAGCGCTGAAGCCGGCAGGATAAAACTACAGCCAATCACAAAATTGGCCAGATCCCCTACAAAAGCCGTGCTTGTTCCCTTGACACATAGTTTCAGCAGAATCTTCACAAATTCCATAAGTACCCCGGCTGTAGGACCAAAGGCGAAGGAGCCTACCAGAATAGGCAACTCGCTGAAGTCCAGCTCATAAAAACCAGGAGCAAAAGTCAGCGGGAACTCGAACAGCATCAGGATCATGGAAATGGCAGAAAACATGCCTATCACCGCTATCTTCCTGGTGTTTAGAACAGGTTCTTTTTTGCCGTTTTTCCTCATGGCCGCCTTTTCCAACAGCACCGCCACCAGGAACATAGACCCGATAATTCCCAGAAAGCTTAGGACATAGGGTACATTTTCTGCTACGCTTTTGAATAAACCATTCATTTTCTTTCCTCTCTTTCCGCCACATACACGGCTATGAACTGTCTGGGCCTGTTATGGCCCCAGCATAGGAACTCCCTTTTCCGGGATCCCAGGGATCCGGGCAATCCCTTGAAAGCAGGAAAATTCTTCTTCCACGCGAAATAAACCCCCAAAGGATATATCCTCCAGGGGTCTCATCTTCCACATGGCACCCGATACCCATCTACCCGCAAAGCAAACAACCCGAAAACAGCACGGCCATCCAGAGGACTCCCGAATGCTTCCACGCAGCTTGAAAAAGTACAATGCTTTGCACGTAAACAAATATGGTTCCTTTCTTCTCTCATCCAGACTTTACTGTTGGTTCCGGACTTTCACCGAATCAGCCGAGACAGAATATCCTGTACCGGATCATGCCGGAACAGTCTTCTGCCACAGGTCGCGGACTTTACCGCCAGTAGGGAATTACACCCAACCCCGAAGAATTTTCTCTATTAACATGCGTAATTATAATACCGGTTCCCACAGAAGTCAACAGGGAATTCACATATTCTGGAACAGCTTCAATACCATGGAACCATCCTGGGCCTGCCTGCGCATCATCCCCAGGCGGTAATCCTGGAGCAGCTTGTTCTTCTTCTGCTCGGAAATGGCTTTCGGCATATCCAGGTCTTCTATTCGGCTCCTGGAGCCTGTAAGCTCCTGGGATGCCCTCTTATTATAGTTGTAAGCATGTTCCATGGCATTTGTGGTAGCCCCTGCACGGCTTCTGGCCCTGCTGATCCTGTCAATGGCAGCATCAATGTCATCCAGGCTGAATTTTCCTGTCACATTGTAACCTCCGATGCCCAGGGACTGCAGTGTCACATCCTCCATCTTAAGCTTCATACCTGTGCCATCCGGATTGGAAGCCACATGCAGATCTGCCATGCTGCCATCCAACAGTTTCAACTGGTTGTACTGTGTGCCCACCGCGCTGCGCTGGACGTCCGCCATCAACTGGTCTATCTCATTCTGGATCATCTTCCTCTCGGAATCCCCGTACAGCCCGTTCATGGACTTGATGCTCAGTTCACGGATCCGCTGCAGGGAATCCTGCATGGTACCCAACGCGCCATCCATCACATTGGCAGCACCTATACTGTCCCTGATATTGGATGCCCCCACATCCAGTCCATTGTTCTCCTGGAGCAATTTGTTCGCAATGGATAGCCCTGCCGCATCATCTGCCGCTGACTGGATCCGCTTTCCCGCGGCTATCTTACCATACAGATCATCCGTACTACCACTAATCGCCCATACCCCCATACGCATACCTCCCCTGTGCACTTGTCCGTCCCCACCCGAACGGAAACATCACCTTGTTCCAGCTTCCGGTACCGGACTGCCCACGGTTTCCTTTCATGGCTGCCTTTCTATTTCCAGTATATTACACCCCTATCCAAAAAACAAGAGCATTCCTTAAATTTTATATGGACAGGCCACGGTGATCCGTAACCGGTTCACTCCGTTCACAGCAAGGCGTTGACAATTCCCCCCAAATACGTTACTTTTAAATATAGAAAAAACAGGGGGTATCCCTATGGGAAAAATCATAAAGAAAATCCTATGCACCTTATTATTCCTAACCTTATTTGCTTCCACCATCCTGCTGGCCTACCTGCACTTTTTTGCCCCGGCGCAGGACGACCTGTCCGGGGAATGGAGCACCAGCCTGGATCTTACCGCCCAGGCCGCTGTCACGGCCCTGGACTGGCTACAAGATATAGAAGCAGTGTCCCTGTCCCTGGAAGACATGGAGAGTTACATGCAGGGACTGACCATCCAGGTCAATCTAACCCTGGAACAGACCAGCCAGACAGGAGGTACCTTCCACAGCAGTATCCCGCCGGAAAGCTATGAAGCCTGCCGCCAGGCTGCCTATCTGGCGTTTGCTACAGCTTTCCAGGATCTTCTGGCCCAGAGACTGCATATGGCTGGTTTTCCAGATAGCACAGACAGGACATCCCTGGAAAACCTTGTTCAAGAGACCTTTGGCATGTCCACCCTCTCCTACCTAGAATCCTGTGGTCCCGCACTGCTTCCCTCCCTGGAGGAACTAAAGGCCCGGTATGACTGCAGTGGCACCTACCAAGCCACAGAAGGCACCTTGACCCGGCAGTTTGACAGTCCGGGAGCTGCCCCAACAGAAATAACCGAATACTATATACGAGAAGGCTCTTATCTGGTGCTGACCGGGGAGGGATCCATCCCCCAGGGACTGCTCCCAGGCACATATCCTGTGGTATTCACCTTGCAGGCCGAATGAAGGCCTGCCGTGTATCCATGGGAAAGTCAACACCCCCGCTGCGAAGCAAAGCGTGCTAAAGCACGCGGCATGAAGCTCGTAACGCTGCAAGCAGCTGGGTATGGTCTTCGCTCATCAGCACTACGCACCCCTGGCAGTAAAAAAGTGCCTTCGGCACTTCAACCCCCTAGCCCCCATTCATGGGGGAAAA
>CAJTOJ010000052.1 GCA_910577665.1 uncultured Acetatifactor sp. | reverse complement strand
TCGGTAAACTCCTGTTCTTTTTTGTGTTTCCAAAACTCGGAATTTCCTATAAAGCAAGAAAGCGGCGGGCGATTGCCCCGCCGCTTTTCAACTACACATAAATCACAAACTAATCCCAAACGTATCACAAAAAAGGGTGGTATTCTTTAGGTACACTCAAAGAAAGGATGGTGTTTATTACAATGGACACAAAGAAACTACTCGCATTAGCCCTTGGAGGGGTGCTGCTTGCGGGATGCTTGACCGGGTGCAGTATCGCAGCAGCATCCCAAAGCGGAACCTCTCAACTCGGAACGGCTTCCCCGCCGATGACGGAGGCATCCGAGCAGACTATCGTTGCGTTTGCCGAAGGCAACGGTTCCCCCACCGAAATTTCCTATGAAGAACTGTTCAAACCCTATGCGCAGTTTGGCCTGACATACGATGCCAGCAAAAACGAACTGACATACAATGGGAAAGCGGTACGGTGGCTTGAGGACTACTATACCGTGGAGAACGGGATACAGGCCGGAAACGACTTTTTCAACGAGAATGGAGTGGTTGATGTATATGCTGTCCGTGACCTCACCAGCATTGTCCGCGCCGAAGATGGTTCTTTCGATCCCAGCGGAAAGTTGATTGGTGTAGAGGAATTTTCGGCAGAGGAATTTGCCGCCCGTGACATCGAGGCAATCAAAAATCCGTCTCCCGCCGTTGCCTTAACTGGTAATACGCCCTCCGCAAAGGAACTTGAAGATATGGCAAAGGAATACGAGGCGTTTGGCGTTACCTATGACAGCAAAAATGACCAGTGGTATTTCAATGGTGAAAAGGTTCGGTTTTTCCGGGATGTGCTGACCTCCAATGGCGAGGGGTTGACCAGTGGAAAATTCAAGGGTTCAATGCGCGTTTTGGGGAGCGCAGACGGAACCGTTGACATTTATACAGTCCGTGACTTTGCCCACCCGGACACCTCCGGGAATGGAACACTGACTGGCATTGAGAAATATAGTCAAGCGGAATTTGACGAGCATACGCGACAGAATACCCAGTCCAGCTCTGGCTTTTGTACCGCAGAGTAAAAACCTCCACAATCTGTATATTGGGAAATGTTCCATCTTTATATACCAATACCACAAAGCGGGCTGTGCAGATGACGGGAATGCATTTTCAGACACACTCTACAGAAGGGACCTGTATATGGCTGCAATGTCTTCTGCACAAAGTGCTTTCCTGGTGTTGGCCGGGGAACCGGAGGCCAGGGCATCTTCCGTCATCTTGGGAATCTTCTGTAAGAATACTTCCCTGTCTATCCCATATTCCTCCGGGGTAGGTATGTGGCAGTCCTGGCACAGTTTTCTACAGGCACTGATAAACTTCCCTGCTGCCTCCAGGTCTGCATCCTTCCCATCAGCCACACCGATGATCCTGCCCAGATCCGCAAAACGATCCACCGCCTCCTGGTACACAAAGGCAAAGCAGGCCGGCAGCAACATGGCATTGCTAACCCCATGGGGTACATGGAACAGGGCGCCAATGGGACGGCTCATGCCGTGGATCACCGTGACGGAGGCATTGTTGAAGGCAATCCCTGCCTCCAGGGCGGCCAGACTCATCTGCATTCTGGCCTCCGCTGCCAGGCCGGCTCCCTCCCCGCCATCAGACTTAGCTGTGGGTATCTCCTCCCGGTTACCTGGCTGTGCCGCCTCCGCCGTATCTACAGCCGCCAAATAGCATACGGGCAGATACCGGAAAATCCGCTTTACAGCGCTGACTGCCAGCGTATCGGTCATGGGCTGGGCTTTTCTGGAGGTATAGGCTTCCGCTGCATGGCAGAGGGCATCCAGGCCAGTGGCCGCCGTGATGGCAGGAGGTGTTGTCCGGGTGAACCTGGGATCATCCACCGCAATATCCGGCATCAGCGGCCTGCCCTTCAGCAGCATCTTGATGTCTGACCCTGTGTTTGTGATAATGGTAAACTGGGTGGCCTCAGAACCGGTTCCGCTGGTGGTGGGAATGGCAACCATGGGCGGCAGGGTACCTGTAATCTCCCGGCCATACCAGTCATTGATGGAGCCTCCCTTTACTGCCACCACACCGATGGCCTTCATGGTATCTATGGGAGAGCCTCCCCCTACAGCCACCAGGAAATCGCATGCTTCCCTGTGCCACACTGCCCATCCGGATTCCACCATTTTATCCGTAGGTTCCCCCGTCACGCCCTCAAAAACAGCATACCCCACACCGGCCTGCTCCAGCATTGCCGTCACGGCCTTTACATTCCCCAGCTTTGCCATCACCGGATCCGTGACGATCAGCGCCTTGCTGCCACAGCCTGCAATGGCTGTAGCCGCCTGCTCCAGGGCTCCTTCCCCGTAGAAAATCTGCTTCGGCATGATAAACTGACAAGACATCTTACTTCCTCCCTTCCTTTCCCTCTTCCGCGCATACCGCACCGGCAGCCCTAACCCCTAACTTCTTTCCGGGACACTGCCCGCCGGGCTTGCTGCACTGCTCCCGGCCTGTTTATCCGTTTGTCTCCATCTCCGAAATCTTCACCGGCCTGTGTTCTTCCACAGATTTTCCGGCCGCCAGACCGATCTTCACGGCCTGCATTCCGGCATGGATACCCACCGGCACTTCTGTGCCGTTCTCACAGGCATCCACAAACTGCCTCATCTCCTCCGCGAAAGATTCCATATACCGCTCCAGGAAAAAATACAGGGGCTTCTCTCTGATGACACCCTCCCCGTTGGAAACTACCACCGTGGAAAAGGTATCGTTGGCTGTGGCGGCCATACCTTTTGAACCAAAAAGCTCCGCCCTCTGGTCATAGCCGTAGACAGCCCGCCTGGAATTGTCAATGACAGCCAGCGCGCCATTGGTCATTTTCAAGGTGATGATGGCAGTATCCACATCCCCCTGCTCCCCGATGGCCGGATCCACCAGCACCGCGGACTGTACATAGACCTCCTCCACATCGCTGCCCGTCAGGAAACAGGCCATATCGAAATCATGGATGGTCATATCCAGGAACATGCCGCCGGACACTTTGATATAGGCGGGATTGGGGGGTTCGGGATCCCTGGAAGTGATCTTCAGGATATGGGCTTCCCCGATCTTTCCCTGGTCATAGGCCTTGCGCACGGCTGCAAAATTATGGTCAAACCGCCGGTTAAAGCCCACCTGGAATTTACAGCCGGGATGATCTGCCAGGGCATCCGCCACCGCCTGGATCCGGTCCAGGGCATGGTCCACCGGTTTTTCACAGAATACATGCTTTCCTGCCCGGATGGCCTCTATGGAGATAGCAGCATGGGTATCTGTGGAGGAGCACACCAGCACTGCGTCAATGTCCGGGTCTGCCAGAAGCTCCCTGTAATCCCCATAGATCTTCTCCACCCCCATACCGCGGATAAAATTCTCTGTCTCTTCGTTCATAAAAGGATCTGCCACCGCCTTCACAAAGGCATTTTTGACATGATATGTGATAGACCGCAAATGCACTTTCCCGATGCGTCCCGCACCAATGATACCAATATGGATCATTTCTTCCTCCGTTCTGCCGGTTTGTACGGCTAATCTGTATTCACCTGTTCCCTGGCTTTACACTTCTGCCATGATTTCACTGATACGCACCTGCCCGGATATAGAGCTTCCAAACGTCCTCTGGCACAAATGGCACAGGACATTGGCGGCCCGTCCCCTGGCACAGCCGGCATCCCCTCACAGCCCAGCCTTCTGTGCGATATATCTTCTGGCCTTTATGGCGTATTCCAGGGGATTTGCCACCGCCGGATCCTGCTCCGCCTCCACAAGCACATACCCCTCATAGCCTGTATCCCCAAGGATGTCAAAAATGGGACCAAAATCCAGGCTCCCGTCCCCGGGCACCGTGAATGTCCCCAGTCTCACGCCCGCCAGGAAGCTTAGATTCTCCGCCTTCACTTTCTCCACCACCCAAGGACGGATATCCTTCAGATGGACATGTCTGATCCTGGCTGCATACTTTCTCAGCACCGCCAGGTAATCCTGGCCGCAGTAGGCCAGATGCCCACTGTCAAAGAGCAGCCCCACCAGCTCCGGGTCCGTATGGTCCATCATGCGGTCGATCTCCGCCGCCGTCTGCACCACGGTTCCCATATGGTGGTGAAAAGTCAAGGCAATCCCCATATCCCTCGCTGCCTTCCCCAGCTTATTTAAGCCCGCGCACAGAAGCTCCCACTCCCTGTGGTCCATCACATATTTGTCCCGGAAAATGGCTTTGTCCGTGCCCTGGATGGAATGTCCCTGTTCAGAAACGCCCACCACCTTGGCCCCCATCTCCTTCAAAAAGGTGATATGCCGGAGAAATCCCCTCTCCGTCTCTTCATAGGGAGCCGTTGTGAGAAACGTGGAATACCAGGCATTGCAGATCTGCATGCCCCGCAATTCCAGAGCCTTCTTTAACACTGCCGGATCCCTGGGGTACTGATTTCCCATCTCGCAGCCTGTAAATCCTGCCAGTGCCATCTCCGACACACACTGCTCAAAGGTGTTCTCCGCTCCCAGATCCGGCATATCATCGTTGGTCCATCCGATGGGGGCTATGCCCAGTTTAACCTTTTCCCGATCCAATTTCATTTCCTTAACGCTCTCCCTTCTTCCGGTAGTGCCGGCTTTCTATACCCAAAATCATCTCAATTCCGAAAAATATACTCTCTTTTCAGAGAAGCTTCCCATTACATAAGCGTTAACGCTCCCCTGCTAATATTTCCGCGCCTTCTCCAGATTCTCCTGCTTCTTTTCAAACGCACTGCGCACTTTCCCATTCCCGGAAGTACCTGCAATCCCCACGTGCCACCAGGCACCATACCCGTCCGTCATGGTCTTGGGCAGCACCTTGATATCAATGAGGGTACTCACCTCCTGCTTCAGACTGTCCTCCAGTGCCGCATCCAGCTCCTGCATATTCGTTACACGGTAAGTTTTTGCACCATATCCCGCAGCACAGGCTGCAAAATCAATGGACATCAGATTCCCCAGAAGTCTTCCGTCTTCATCCCGGAACCGGAACTCCGTGGCCAGATTTCCTATGCCGTTGGACATCTGCAGGTTGTTGATGCAGCCGAAGCCGCTGTTGTCAAAGAGCAGCACATTGATCTTCTGGTGCTCCTGAATGGAAGTCACCAGCTCCGAATGCAGCATCAGGAAGCTGCCGTCCCCGCACATGGCATACACCTCCCTGTGGGGCTGTGCCAGCTTGGAGCCAAGCGCCCCCGCAATC
Source organism: uncultured Acetatifactor sp. (assembly GCA_910577665.1). Lineage (GTDB taxonomy): Bacteria > Bacillota > Clostridia > Lachnospirales > Lachnospiraceae > Acetatifactor. Next base: position 11,571 of record CAJTOJ010000052.1, on the reverse strand, counting down.
TCATAGCCCATGCAGGAGTAGCCGTATTCCATATTGTAGGAATAACGCTCATCCGAGGTCCACATCCTCTGCAGATCCCCGGGCAGGGAACCGGCCGCCCCCACACAGACAGCATCCGCCGGAATCTTTTCCCGCACCCTGGCCACCACCGCCGTCTGGGTGAGACCACTGCCCGTCATCTCCACGAATTCCGGAATGGTTCTGGGATCTCCCGCGCCGATCAGCGGCTGAAAATCCTCGCCGTAGGAGTAGGCGGACAGGCGCTGCATTTCCCTCTCCCATCCCTCTCTGGCTTCCTGAATCTCGCTGCCATAGCCGCTGTGATACCCCAGCCGGTGCAAAAGCTCTCCCAGCCCCAGAATCGCAAGCTTCGCATCCGCCACCACTTTCACCGCGTCCAGCTTGTATGCGTCAAAGCGGGAAGTGTTGATGGTAACTACACGTGCGTCTTCCCTGAAAAGGGATTTGGAGGCAGTGGTAAAGTCGGAAAACCGGGTGCCGATGCCCAAAATCACATCCGCCTCTTTAGCAATATCGTTTCCCGCGCTGTTTCCCGTGACCCCCAGTCCTCCCAGATTGTAAGGGTGGGAGGAGAGACAGGCTGTCTTGCCGCTCTGGCTCTCTGCAAATGGAATCCCAAATTCCGCACAGAACTCCTCCAGCGCCTCCCCCGCCTCCGAATAGCGCACACCGCCCCCGCAGATCACCAGGGGCTTCTCTGCCTTTGACAATACCTGCGCCGCATCCTCCAGCTCCTCCTTCGCCGGTACGGTTCTCACAATCCGGTGCACCCTTTTCAGGAAAAATTCCTCCGGGAAATCATAGCACTCCCCCTCCACATCCTGGGGCAGGGATATGCACACCGCCCCTGTCTGTGCCGTATCCGTCAGCACCCGCATGGCGTTTATCATGGCGGACATGAGCTGCTCCGGCCTGGCGATCCTGTCCCAGTACCGGCATACCGCCCGGTAGGCATCATTGGTGGTGGTTGCCAGGGAGTTCACCTGCTCAAACTGCTGTAGCACCGGATCCGGTTGTCTGGTAGAAAAAGCATCCGCCGGAAAGAGCAACAGGGGAATATGGTTTACCGTAGCCGTGGCTGCAGCCGTAATCATGTTGGCCGCCCCCGGCCCGATGGAGGAGGCACAGGCCATAATCTTCCTTCTATTGTTCTGTTTGGCAAAGGCCGTGGCAACATGGGCCATCCCCTGCTCGTTTTTTCCCTGATAGACCTTCAGCCCGCCGGGGCAGGCATCCAGCGCCTCCCCCAGTCCGCACACGATTCCGTGACCGAATATGGTAAAAATACCTTCCACAAATTTGTTTTCCAGCCCGTCAAAAGACACATACTGGTTATCCAGAAAACGTACCAGTGCCTGGGCGGTTGTCATAACAGACATAGCAATCCCACCTTTCTTAAGAAACTGTTGAAAATAAAACCGGTATCCACATCAAGTCTGGTAATCGGAATGGTCCAGCCATTCGTGCGCAGGATCCACAATGCGTGTCTTACGCCAGGGATCCCCCTCCAGGTGCCGGATCAGCCACACATAGTACATCCGGTAGCCAGGAGCCGCCACCTGCTGATGGGCCTGCATGGGAGTGACTGCCAGATACCCCTGGTCTTCCACCCGGAAGCACTGCTCTCCCACAAAACCCACCCCGAATCCCTGGGGTTTGTCAAACTCGTAATAATACAGCTCCGGCTGGGGATGGAAATGAGGCGGATAACTGGACCAGCAGCCCGGTTTGTGGAACACCTCTCCCAGAACCATATTGGAATAGGGGGCGTTCTCATAGTCAAACACTGTCAGCACCTGCCTGTGGGCGGTGCCCTCCCACTGCTCCTTTCCGAACTCCTGCAGGGTACACATTTCCGGTCTGTAGAAAACGGTAGCAAAGGTATCCGGATTGGTGGTCTGCTGAATCAGCACCCTGCTGTCCTCCAGGGCCGTGACGATCATATCCCTTCTGCATCCGCAGTGCAGGCAATAGGGTTTATCCAGAAAGACGCTGCGCCTTTCCCCCTCCTCCTTCCTGCCCTCAAAGGCAAAAAGCACCTTCCCTGCAAGCAGCAGGATGGCAGTTTCCTTCTCCTTCTCCATGATGCTGACCTTCTTCCCCGCCTTCAGATCCTGGATGCGCACATCCATGCGCATATGGCTGTTTATGCCCTTCTCTTCACAGAGGATTTTTTCCCCTTTTTCATTGTATTCCGGTTTCCCGTACATATCTGCTCCTTTCCCTTTTCCCAGGAACCCTCAAGCACCTCAGGCGCTTTCGTCAGTGCGCTGCACTACCCTTAAATATCACTGCGTACCACCATCTCCCCGTATTTCTCCTTTTCCTCCCGGATAAAGCGTTCCACCTCCTCCATGGTAGGCATAGCCGCGGAACAGCTGTGGGCGGAAATCAACATGGAAGCCGAAGCGGAGCCGTATTCCAAAGCTTCCGGAACACTACACCCGTCTATAAGGGCACGGAGGAAGGAGGAAGCATAACCATCCCCGCCGCCAAAGCCCTTCAGCGCATTGGCGGGAAAAGGCTTCACCGTATACTGTCTGCCATCGCAGGTATAGGCCGTGGAGCCTTCCTTCCCATGCTTGATTACTACGATCTTGCAGCCGCAGTCCTGCCAGTGCCTGGCGCTCCCGCTGTCGTCCCCACAGCCCCCAAGAATACGCTCGGTCAGATCAAATTCCTCCCTGGAACCCAGAATCACGTCACTCTGACTGGCTACAAGGGAATAATATACGGATATCTCATCCGCGCCTTTCCAGGTATAGGCCCTGTAGTCAATATCAAATATCACGGGTATGCCGTTTTTCCTGGCCAGCATCACCGCTTTCAGCGCCGCCTCCCGGGAGGGACTGGCCGCAAGCGCTGTGCCGGAGATCAGAAACGCCTTCGCCTTTACGATATATTCTTCCTCCACATCCTCCGGCTCCAGCATCAGATCCGCCACCCCGTCCCGGTACATCAGGATCCGGCTCTCCAGAGGACTGATGATTTCCGTGAAGGTCAGTCCCAGATTCTCCCCGTTTCTGCACCTTGTGATATGGCTGGTATCAATTCCCTCCTTCTGGAAATAATGGGTCACATAGTCTCCGAACTGGTCATCGGACACCCGGCCGATAAATCCCACCTTCTTCCCCAGACGGGCCATTCCCACCGCAATGTTGGCGGGAGAACCTCCCAGATATTTGTTGAAATTCGCACTTTCCTCCAGCGGACGGTTCAAATCCACCGGATTAAAATCAATGGCCACTCTGCCAAGCAAAACCAGGTCATACTCCTTCCCCTGGTCAAATGTCACATACTGCATACCATAACCACATCCTTCCCGTCCTTTTCTGCCTCAGCAGTAGCAGCTCACCTTATCCCGAATCTGTATCTCTCTGTCAAAAGGGGTGTATGCCGTCAGATACAGTGTGGCGGCTCCAGGCGCCTTTTCCTCACTGTCCTCCTTGCCCTCAGTGAAATGGTGTTCCCCGAAGCAGGGGCCCACCGTCAGAGCGTCTCTTCCGTTGCCGATCTGCGTATAGCCCTGCTTTACCACAACGACCTCACTTCCCGTCAGCGGCAGATCTACATAATCATTGGTCAGAAAATCCACACCACAGAAAGCAAGCTCTATTCTCCAGGGAGCGCCCTCCACACCGGAGGTTTTCACCCTCACATCAAGCCCGTTCTCTGCTTCCTTCACCCACACATCAATCTGCATATCGGGACCCGTTTTTTTCTCCCGGGAAGCATTGTCCATCTTCCACCAGTCACTGGTAGCCGGCTTTTCTGCAAAGGGCAGATAGTACCACCCACGCATGGTCTGGCTCAGATGGTACTCCCCCCTGGCTGTTCTCTCCATCTGTCCGCCCTGAAAAGCCCGATGCTCACAAAAGCTTCCGGCCACCTTCATCTGAAGTTTCATGGTACCATTGTGCAGATAGAGAAAATCGGACTTTCCTTTCATCACCGTATAGGTAAAGCGGCCCTGCTGTCCCCGGGCAATACCGGACTCCTGGTAGAAGCTTGCAAAATCAAGGCGTTTATAGTTTCCCTGGTACTCCAGCTTCCGGTACTCCGGATGCAGCATAAACCAGATCAAAAAGTCCGGGGAGGTGATCTGGTGCCTGTCCACAATCTCAAAAATGGTATTGCACATCTGGAGAAATTCCGGAATTTCATATTTCATGCCCATTTTCAGGTATTCCATGTAATAATCCTTGGGGTAGATCAGTCTGTCCTTATCAAAGCGGGTGGAATTGGCCGTGAAAACACTGTCGTCCGGCTCCCAGTAGGTCAGCATCATCCACAGGTTGCGGATGGCATACTGTTCATAGGAAGGATCCCCTGTGGCCTCAGACAGCAGGATCATGGCATCATTGTTGATCCTGTTGTAATTTCCTGCTGACTTCTCCGCAAACTCGCCATCCTCATTACAATCAATACCCTCGTTTAAATAGGTGTAAGCCGCCCGTTCCATCTCCTGACAGTCAAAAAGCCTGCCGCAGGCCATCAACAGGGAAGCTATGGCCCAGCGGTGATTGGGCGTGTGGAAACCGCCCTCCAGAAGTCCCTGTGCACCCTGGCGCACAATGGGCTCTGTTTTCTCCAGAATGGCCCGCTCCCCCTCAGTCAGCCCATCCTCTCCCTGCCGGTCTGCCTTGCCGCATAAGTACTGGTATACAGGCAGCAGCTTCTTGATACAGAACGCGGTATCCGGAGCCGAAAAGAAATTGCAGGTAATGTAGTCAAACAGTCCGTTTGTATGCTGGACCCTGCGTACATAGTCCAGCCCCCGCAGGATACTCTCCAGCACCCTCTCCTCCTGGTAAAAGCATGTGTCCTTGTTACAGTAGGCTGCCGTCATGCCTGCTACCCGGTAAATGGCGAACTTCGCCTGCACGATCCCTGACGGCTCTGCGAACCCCCCATACCGGGGACTTCCCTCCTCCAGTACCTGGATCTGCAAGGATTTCACCACCCTGTCCTGGGTATCCCGGATCATTTTCTGATAATGTTTCTCCATCTATACCTCCTCAAGCGCCTATCTGGCGGTCTTTGCAGTCCGGTGCAGAGACCACCAGAAGAAGCGTCTTAATCTCGAACGGACCAAATTCCAGCCTTACCTTCCCATCTGCAAGAGTCAGCCCTTCCTTTATCTCCTCCAGCATATTGCAACTGTGCACCGCCCTTACACAGCCAGGCACCCCAAGGATGGTCTTCCCGGCGCAGCCCTTGGTTTCATAGAGTCTTAAGATCACCCCGTCCTGCCTGTCATAGGCTGGCTTGCAGGTCTCCAGCACCACATGGCCCCCCTCCAGCCTGAAGAAGGACACCGCCTTCTGCACAGCCCCTGTGTCCAGCCGGGTGGTACGCTTTGGTGCCGGGATGCCTGTCACTGTCATATCCACATTGCATTCATAGGATTCTTCCGTGACCCTGCTATGGACAAAGGGACCAGAAAAAGGCAGAATGGAATATGTGAACCGGTGTATGCCCTGATCCGCTGTCATGTCCGGCATCACAGGTGCACGAAGCAGTGTCAGGGAAAGCCTGCTGTCCTGTGCAGACATGCCGTACTTACAGTCATTGAGCACTGCAAAGCCATTCTCACCGTCTGTGAGTACCGCATACTTTTGGTGGCAGGTCTCATACAGGTCCTGCTCATATGGCCTGGACCTATGGGTGGGACGCCGCACATAGCCGAACTGTATTTCCTGTAACACTTCCCTGGTATAGACAGTGGTGGGAAATTCCACCTTCAGGATCCTGTGTCGCTCCCGCCAGTCCACCTGGGTCTCAAAATCCATCCTGGGACTGTCCACCGCAAGGTAAATCGTCTGCTTTACGGTAAAATATGCTTCCTCCCGTTCCAGGGTCACTGTCATGCTGCCATCCGGCAGACGCATGGCCTGGAAACGGCAGACCCCTGTCAGAGGCTCCGGCATCTGCTCATGCATACGCCCCAGCTCCCAGGCGTCATAACACACATTTACATCCCGGTACAACCGCCACACATTCAGCGGCTGCCCTGCATACTCATACCCTGTTTCCCTGTGGGTGAGGCTACAGATCTCCCCTCTGGCATTCATATGTACACAGTAGAAGCTGTTGGAAAAGCATATACCCTCTCCTAAAACTGCCTCGCCGGGTGCTGTTTCCTGCACCACATATCCTTCCCCCAGCTTCACATAACCGCAGGATGGCACACGAAGCCCCTGGAAATGCCGCTCCCAGCTGAGAGAATTGAACAGGGCACATCCTCCGGCCAGACAGTGCAATAACTCCCCGGCCAGTTCCCTGCCTTCCCGCTCCACACGTTCCAGGGCTTCTTCCGCTTCCCGGTTGACCCGCTCTATGGAACTTCCCGGCAGAATATCGTGAAACTCCTGCACCAGCAGAAGCTCCCAGAGTTCCCGTATCTTCTCCAATGCCGGATTCAGCCCTTTTGTGCATCCGGTGAGCCTGAGCAGTCCTGCCAGGTATTCTGCTTCCCGCAGAGCCATTTCTCCCTTGCGCACCCCCCGCTTGATCCTGGCCTGGGCCGTATATGTGCCCCTGTGCCAGGCCAGGTACAGTTCCCCATAGTACACATTGGAAACCGCTCCCTTATCCAGCCTGTCGAAAAAAGCTGCCGGGCTTTCCATGGTGCATCTGGGTGCCCCTTCCAGATCCCGGCAGCGCTGCTCCATCTCCACCATCAGCTCCGTGGGACCACCGCCTCCGTCCCCGTAGCCGAAAGGGAACAGGAAAGTCTCAATGCCCTGCTTCTGGTTCCTGTCCTTCTCCCAGCGCTCCCGCAGCGCCCCAGGACTGAATACCGCATTGTTTTTCTTATAAACATGGGCCAACACCCTGGTGCCGTCAATGCCCTCCCACCAGAACAGGTTGTAGGGGAACTGCTCACACTCCGGATCACAGCGCAGCAGCTTCTGGGTGGCAAAATACGGTACCCGGCATTCCTGCATGATCTGAGGCAGGGCGCCGGAAAATCCAAAGGTATCCGGCAGCCACGCCACACGGCTGTCTGTATCAAGCTCCCGCCCAAACCAGCGCTTACCCAGCACAAACTGCCTCACCAGACTCTCTCCGCCCGGCAGATTGGTGTCACTCTCCACATACACAGCCCCCTCCGGAAGAAACTGCCCTGCCTTGACCTTCTCTCTGACGCGCCCGTACAGTCCGGGATAATATTCCTTCAAATATTCCAGCAGGGTAGGGGCACACAGCAGGAATCTGTAGTCCGGATACCGCTCCATCAGGGCCAGCTGGTTGGAATAGGTCCTGGCCGCCTTTCTCCTGGTCTCCTCCAGGGTCCACAGCCATGCCAGATCCAGGTGGGACTGTCCGAATGTGGTGTAGACAGGCACTGTCTCCCCATTGTGCTTCTCCAGGACAGCCTTCAGAACCTTATCCCCTTCCAGAATGCTCTCCCTGCGCCGGGGCTGTGGCGCCTCAAAATCCGCCACATAAGTAAACTGCTGTAGTGCCTCGCCGATCTTCATGGTGCGCAGGTCACTGTCCGGCATGGCTTTCCACAGGTCATAGAGGGTATGATAGTCTGCATACACCGCTGCTATATCCTGCTCATGTATCCCGAAGCGGCTTCCTTCCACCACACACTGGCAGCCGGAAGGCTCCGGCACAGGAATATCCTCCCTTGTACAGATCCCGCCACCCTCCTGTCTGGGGCCATGCCCTGCATAACATTCCGCATAGATTTCAAATCGCTCTCCTGGCATGGCACAGGCCGTCAGTTCTACCGCAAAATGCTGCCTGTCAATGGATCCGGCCTCTCTCCCGTTTACATACACCAGCATCTCCGGTCCTGCCCCCAGATGCAGCAGAATCCTCTGTCCCCGGGCTTCCCGGGGCAGAATCACTTCTGTCCGGAACCACCCGTACTCCCATTTTGCCCCCCACGGTGTCCCCTTTGGAAAAGGCCGGAAATTCTGTGCTGCCGCCTTGTCCAGATCCAGATGTTCCATGGTGGTAAAGCCAGAAAGCGGCACTTCCCCCAGCCATGTCACCAGATTCCTTCCGAATGCCTCGTCCCAGATCTGTAATCTCTCTTCCCATTGTCTCCCAAGCTTCACGTAACTCCCCCTTCAGCCTGCCCTGGCATCTGACAATTGTCGGTCACCGCCTCCTGTCTCTCCTTCACATCCCACTGCCTTGGCAGTTCCTCCTGTTCCCATGCTTACAGCATGGTTCGGTATTCCATCAAAAACAGGATCGCCAGCGCCTGGCCATAAGGCATGGGCCGCAATGGAATCTCTTTGTAGAACGTCCTGGTGACCCGTCCCATAGGTGTGCCATAGGACACCTGGTTCACCACACCGTCCTTTGATATACATGCCAGGATCGGATCCACCGCCTTTTTTGCCACTTCCAGATAGGATCTGTCCAGCAGGCCGTCCTTCACTGCCTTTAGGATGCCATAGGCAAATCCACAGGTGGCACTTGCCTCCACATAGGAATCCGGATCATCCAGCAGCGTATGCCACATGCCATTCTCCTCCTGACAGTCCTTCAGGCTTTCCACCTGGGCCTGCAGGGAATTTGACAGAAGCCGCCGCACCAGTCCGTTGCACTGGCTCACAGAGAGGAATTCCGGTATCGCCATGGTGATCCAGCAGTTCCCCCTGCCCCAGAACGCCCCGGCAAAATTGTTCTTCTCCTGAAAACTCCATCCGTGGTACCACAGTCCGCTTTTCCTGTCACAGAGGTATTTGTCATGGAGCAGGAACTGGTACTGTGCTTCCTCCTGCATAGCCGTATCTTGTAGAAGACGGCCCATATTGGCCAGAAACAACACGGTCATATACAGGGTATCATCCCACAGTTCCTGTTCGTTGATGCTGTCCGAAGTCTGATGCTGGAAACCGCCCTCCCTGGTCCGGGGGAAGGCATCCATGATCGCCCTGGCGGCCTTCACACAAGGCTGCCAGTATTTCTCCTCCCTGGTATACTCCGCCAGGAATGACATGGCCAGGTAAGGAGCTGCCGTATTTACGTTCAATGCCGGGAAGCCGATAGCAATCTGCCTGTCGTAGTATGACTTTAATGTATGGATATATTCTTCCTTTTTCTCGTAGCAAAACAGCTTCCACAGCCCATAGAGCCCCACCCCCTGGGTCCACTCCCAGAACTGATACCTGGCAATGTCATCCCCTGCAAGATTATGACGCTCCATATTTTTCAGGAAGGTCTCATCCGTCTCATACAGGATATGGGAAAAAGCCTGCACCATGCGGTCAATTTTGTCTGTGATCCGGCAGGACAGCTCCCGCTTCTTCCTGCATTTCTCCTCCAGTGTGTCAATAAGGGTTTTCAGTTCCTCCGGCGTCTTTACCGTATAGTCCGGCTGCCAGTCCGGCTCTTCTACCCGGTGGAAATACCTGGGGGACCAGTCCAGCCATATGGATGTGATACCATACCGGTTGGCTCCTGCCACATCCTTTTTCAAGTTGTTTCCGATCATGACGATAAAGGGTTTGTCTGCTTCTGTCAGCTTCATCTGCCGCATAGCCGTATCGAACATGGATCTGGCAGGCTTCTGCTCTCCCACCACCTCCGATACGATCCACTCCTCAAAACAATATCCCAGGCCATTCTTCTCATATACATTCTGAAAGGACTCCCACTCGCCGTCTGCCACAAGCGCAATCCGGTATCCCTCCTCCTTCAGCTGCCCAAGCACCTTCCCGGCCCCCGGAATACACTCCGCTCTGGTGACGATTCCCCTGGCATCATACACCTGGGTGCTCTCATCAATGATGGTATCCCCACTGTCTGTAAATAGAATCAGATTTTTCTCCATATTCTGCACTTACCTCCATCCTGCTGCCATTGCATCAATAGTACCAAAGCTTTGTCTCCATTTCCACGCATCTATTGTTTTTTTCTCTCATCACTTTGCAGTTTTTGCTCTAATCGCCCTGTGTTTACTTGATCATTGCACAACATTTGCTGGATTAACTACTTGATTTTGTCTATTTTGTATGTGTTCCGGGATATCCGGCGCAAAGTTTGCATGTCAGGGCATGGTGCAGGCAGTTTGCTTTACCGACCTCCCGCTATTTACCGCCATCCCGCCTGAATTTTGAGGGTGACATCTGTAGGAATTTGTGGAAGGCCCGGTTGAACTGTGAGAAGCTCTTGAATCCGCTCTGGAGGGCAATATCCGTGATCGGTATCTCCGTGGAGAGCAGCAGGGTCTGTGCATTACGTACCCTGGTCATGGAAATGTAGTCCGTCAAGGTGAAACCTGTGACACGTTTGAACTGATGGGACAGGTAATAACTGCTGATATAAAATTCCTTCGAGAGGGCGGCCAGGGAAAGATCCTCTGTGTAACGGTTGTGGATATAGGCGGTGATGCTGTAAATTTTATTGGTAATATTGTCGAAATCCACCTGATCTGTATACATATTCCTGTCCCGGTACAGATAAACCAGGCTCAGGAATTCTATGAACTTGTGATGAATGGCCAGATTGGTCAATTCATTGGGCGTCTGGGACAGGTAATAGATATCATTCAGCTTCTCAAATACTGCTTTCTTGTAACGCCCTTCAAAACGATAGATGGGAACTTCTTTCTGGAAGATACTGTAGATACTTTTCATACATGTCTCCAGGCTGTTATGCATGGGAGGAAGGGCAAAATTGATGATAAGACGTTTGTTGGGCGCCCCTTCCGGATAGGCGGTCTTGTGCAGCAGAGCCGGCCGGATGGCCACAATATCACAACAGCGCAGGTCATGCCAGGCCCCATTGATCAGGTGCCCTGCATGTTCATCCAGGAAAATGCACAGTTCATAAAACTGGTGGAAATGCTGGAATTCCATATTGATGGCATAAGAACGCTCATCCCAGTCGAAAAAATAGAAAAAGGGGCTGCTTTGCTTGTTGACCTTAATCATATACCCTTGTTCATAAATCACCGTGTTGTCAATCAACATATTTTTGTACCCATCTGCGCGTTGCGACGCACAGTCAAATCCACAGCTGAATACGCATTTTTATTCAACCCTGTTACCTTCCTGCCCACCACCAGCTCTTTTGCCTGTTTTGCTTTACCCTGGGTTTTCTCTGTGCTGCATTGTACCAAAATCCTTCAAAAAATAGTCAAAATGTATAAATTTATATAGTTACTTTTAGCAATGTTGTGCAAAACACAAATAAATTATAAGACAAAAAAGCAAAATTTGCAACCTATATAGCAAAAAAGACAATAGATGCGTAGCAGCCTGTTATAAGCAATTGCTATACTACTTACATGAAAATGCTGATAGAGTCAGTGTTTTCAAACTCATAAAGGAGGATAATTTTATGAAAAGAAGATGCATTGCCCTGCTTTTGGCTGGTACAATGGCCTTTTCCCTGATTGCCTGTGGTTCCAAAGACAACCAGGAAAGTACCCCCACCAGTTCTGCGGAAGATGTCACGTCTCCAGCGGAATCCCAGCCGGCATCCACGCCGGAGGAAACAGACACCTCCACCGGGGAATTTGCCTTCGCTGAGGCTCCCATGCTTGCCGATCTGGTGCAGGCAGGATCCCTGCCT
>CAJTOJ010000051.1 GCA_910577665.1 uncultured Acetatifactor sp. | reverse complement strand
ATTAAGCATGCCGCACCGCCTTAAGCACCGATTCCAGAAGAGGCATGGACGTGGATTCCGTTACATGGATGGAGAATCCTTTTATGGAAATATCCAGTCCGGACTGTGGATTTCTATCTTCCTGCTCCTGATGTTGTAAAAATTCAGACTGCACAGGAACCATCTGCCGGGCAGGCATTTCCTCCCGGATGGTTTCCAGGCAGGCCTCTCTTACACGGCGGAGCCGGTAATAATAATTCGCTTTTGTGATGTCGTGGCAGGCGCACCATTCGACAACGCTCATGCCGGCCGGGCGGCTCTGGCAGTCCCGGATCTGTGCAGCCCATTCCCGAAGACGGCACTGCTTAGCCACCATGGTTGTTTCTGAATACATAGACTTACCTCCTGATACCGGTATGAAAAGTTGAGACTTAACTTTTCATACCATGATAGAAATATAGTCTATTGTCACACATTTTCCCCCCGCAGTCGAGGTACGCACTATCTACCGGTTACCTTTATCCGTCTGCCTGTGTCTGCCACACAGACGCTTCTTGTGAAAGCCCAACGGTGGCACGGCACGCTCCCTACAGCCCTTTGATCTGTCTGATCTGCTCCTCCAGCTCCTTCACGCCGTTTTCCGCATTTTTGATGGCCCTGCACTGCTTTGCAAATGTCTCTTCCGGAATATCCCCGAACTCCCTGTAATAAGCTTTGCCGATCTCCAGGTAATTCTTCTTCATCACTTCCTCACAAGTGGCAATCTGGCTCTTCAGACGGATGATCTCCGCAGTCTCCCTGGCCTTGTCAGCCACCTCTTTTCCCTTCTCTGTAACAGTCTCCCCTACTTTCTCAAAAAAATCCATAATGACTCCTTTCTGAAATCCCTGTCCCCTGCCATGCATGTTGCCTGCCGTATTCTCCGGCTATCGCTAACCCGTCACAGGCAGACAGTGTTCCTGCATCTCTATGTGATTCATTATATCCCAAAAAAAGGTTCCCGTAAAGATGCACTATTTGATTGCACTTCACCCGAAAAACATGCTATAATATCCCTATCTATTTATCCTTCCAAAGAGGTGACATCATGGAACAGCCATTATATACTTCACTGAAAGTGAACAACGAAATAGAACTCTGCGAAATATCAGATCCGGAATGCAAGAAGCTCATCGAACATGAACTGCTCAAGGAGCGCATCTCCTACTATGTGCGCTGGCCCAAGCCCTCCCTTTTCAACCGCAAGAAGAACCTCTGTGTCATCTGTGTCAATGACAATGTGAAGGAGACCGCTGAGAGCATTATCCGGGGTATCTGCGATGAAAAAGGCTATCCGGTCAGGTTCCTCATGCGCAAATCCCCGAATCAGTATCTGTAAGGCTGCCACGCGGTGCCTTCCGCATCCACAGCAGTCCCACTGTATCTGCCAGCGCCCATCCAATGGGAATGGCCCACCAGATCCCTGCCACGCCTATAGCAGGAACTGCCGCCAGGCCGTATGCCAGTACCACCCTGCTTCCCAGGGACACCACCGTGAGCAGCAGGGATATACCAGGGCGGTTAATCCCCCGGAAATATCCATATAGCAGGAACAGGATTCCGATTCCCATATAAAATGTCCCTTCTATTCTCAGATATTCCACACCAATTGCAAGGATCTGCACCTCCTCCCTTTTGACAAACAGTCTCATCAAGTCACCTGCAAAGAGAAACACCCCTGCCGATACCAGCACACAGAACAGGGCCGATACCTTGAGCGCACTCCTGGTTCCCTCTTTCAGGCGCTTCCCATTCCCCGCGCCAAAGCTCTGTGACACGAAGATAGAATAGGCATTTCCAAATTCCTGGGCTGGCATATAGGCGAAGGTATCAATCTTCACTGCCGCTGCAAAGGCCGCCATCACCTGCGCCCCAAAGCTGTTCACCAGCCCCTGTACCATCAGGATACCGAAATTCATCACGGACTGCTGGGCAGATGTAACCATGGAAAAGGAAAGCAGCTCTCCCACCGCCTTCTCCCCCCTGGCAAATTTCCGGAAAGAGAACCTGAAGCCGGGTTCCCTGGCCCATGTATAGACGGCAAGACCCACCCCTGCCACCACCTGGGAGAACACTGTGGCCCAGGCTGCTCCTTTCAGCCCCCAGTCCAGACAGACCACAAAGAACAGATCCAGTCCCACATTCAACCCGGCTGCCAGACCCAGAAAGCACAAGGGTACCACGCTATTTCCCACTGCCCGCAGCACAAAGGCAAAGAAATTATACAAAAACACGAAGAGGATCCCCAGGAACACAATGGACACATAGTCCCGCATCATCCCTGCCAGTTCCGATGGCACCTGCAGAAGCATCAGAATGGGATCCACAGCAGTCTGCACCAGCAGCCACAGCACCACCGAGATAGCCCCGATCAGCACAAAAGCCGTATGCATCCGGTCCTGTAGTCTCTGCATATCGCCTTTTCCGTAATAGAAAGACAACAATGCCCCGCATCCCATGCACAGTCCAATGAGGATGGATGTGAGAAATGTCATCAGGGAATAGGCACTTCCCACGGAAGCCAGGGCATCTGCGCCCACAAACCTGCCCACCACCCAGGTATCCACAATATTATAAAACTGCTGTAGCAGGTTCCCCAGAATCATGGGACCTGCAAACAGCAGCAAGGATTTCGTTACATTACCTTCCGTCAAGTCACGTTCCGTTCTCATAGATATCACCCTTCATATAGCACCATGCACACCAAGGCTCCCTGCTCTACGGACACCACTGCCTCGTCCCCGGTAAATTCGTTGCTGATGCCGATGGGAAAACTGTTGTGGATCACCGCATCCTGCAGGGGGTATTTCATTCCGTCTATGCAGACTCCCCTGGATTCCTCCACCAGGGAAAACAGGGACAGATAGCCCCGCAGGCCTTTCTGGAAATGGACAGCCTCGTCCAGAAGAACCATGATCATACCGCTGCCGTCCACCAGATACCCCACAGCACCCTGTTTCTTCAGATACAGCAGGCACTGGATATTGGCCAGGGTATGGTCAAGCCGTCCACCGGTTCCCCCATAGATGCGGAAGTCCCTGTATCCCCTGCCCAATCCTTCCTTCAAGGCCGCCAGCATATCCGTATCGTCCTTCTCCACAGGCAGCCGGATCACCCTATGGGGAATCTCCTGCTCCAGCTGCACCACTGCCCGGGCTTCCCCCTCACTGACCGAATCAAAATCCCCCAGAATCAGATCGGGCTCTATCCCCAGCACGCCACAATATCCCAGTCCCCCGTCCACGGCAATGCAGAAAGCCTCCTCCCATCCGGGAATCTCCCCCACTGTCAGATCTCCGGCTCCGATAACGATACATTTGCGATCCATACCCATATCTCCTCCCTGCCATCCTGCCTTGCATAAGCCATTATACCAGATTCCTGTCTTTTTTCAAGGACATTACGTTCTGCCATGGCCTCCCCGGGCGGCCCTGGTTCACAGGGGATATGGTCAGACCATCTTACACACCTCCTCATACCGCCCTGCCGTCTCCGCCATAGCCGCCTCCCGCTGTCTGTCCAGCCGTCTGTCAAACACAGCAGAATCCTTCAAGGCTTTCTTCACGTCTGCAATCATCCGGTTCACACCACTGGCCGGATACACGTGGGCATCTGCCACATAATTCCTGTTGTGGACAGTTTCCTCAAAAGCAAAGATCAGATGGTTATGCAGGAAGGCCCTGCGGACTGCGGACGCAATCTCTGCCTCATGGTTGATATCAAAATAGAAATCACATTCTGCAAAGAGGCTGTCCAGGATATTCTGCTTCACCCCCGGATACAGGCTTACATTCCCGTAATGATCCAGTTCCATAAGCTTTGATGACATTTCTGTCAGTGCAGCAATGTGGAAATGCATCTGGGGAAGTGCCTCAATCAGCTGCCTGCAGGCTTCTATCCTGTCAGAATTGGTGCAGACCAGGGCTTCGGGCCTGTGCCCGTTCTCCTTGGCAAAATCGTAGATATAGCCCAGATGACGGGTCATGTCCTTATCAGCTCCCAGGGCAATCAGCTTCTCATAGGACTGCCGCTTCTGTACCAGGACAGTAGCTGTGCGGCTGGCCTGTCCCCGGAAGATGAGCTGCATATTTCCCGGAATATCTTCCCTGGCCGGTTCCTGCCAGAACAGAATATCCCTTTTTGTCCCCGCAGTAAGCTGGTTGGATACAAAAAACGGCGTTGACAGGGAATTGAAAAAAATCCGGCTTCCCAGAAAACCTGCCCGCTCCAGGAAATACACGATGAAATCTGTCTTTGTGCGGAAGATGCACACTTCCTGTCCATCATTGAGCACAATGTCCCCTGTGACAAAATTCTCCACAATCACTTCCTGGCCCCTGGCCGAGAAATAGGATTTGCTGAACTTCTTTCCCTTGGCATTGAAGATGGTTCTGGCAAACAGGGCACCGTGGCGGTTATAATGGTCGCTGGAACGGACACATCCCTTCTCATCGTACCAGTCCACGATCCTCACCCGCCGTTTGTGGGCAGGCTCTGCATAGAAGATCTTCCCCCGCTCTATTGGCCCGTCATGTATAGAGCCGCTGGAGTTCGTGCCACTGATCTCCCAGTAATCCGGCACCGGTACCTGGTTGAAGAACTTAGAATGGGCCGCTTCTCCCAGGACTTCTTTAAAGTCCCCCAGGAAAAATCCATAAACAGACATCACTCCATCCGGCAGAAAACCATTGTCCTCGATCACCACCGCCGGATATGAAAATCCCGCCAGACGGAAAGAAGTATGCAGGTTCTGACTGTCTGTTCCGTAATTGTCAAAAAGCAGTATGGTATCGTTTATTTCAGTATGTTTTTCCATTTTTCCTCCACCTCTCTGGTCAGATAGGCTTTCGCCTTCTCATAAGAATGTGCATGGAAGCCCTTTAGGTCTGCCTCTGTAAACAGGCGCACAATACATGCCGCCAGCTTCTCCACCCGCTCCTGCCTCTCCATCTTGTCATGTACCGGGATCAGATAACCGTTCTCAGCATCATCAATAAAGTTAGGGTTGCCATAGCGCACATCAAAGCCAATGATGGGCAGTCCCGAGCCCACCGCCTCCATCAGGGTCAGCCCAAACCCCTCGCTGGTGGATCCTGACAGATACGCTTCGTACTTCTGGTACACCTCCTGCAAGTCCTGCTGGCCGCACAGGCGTACATACTCCCCACATTGCAGCTTCCCGATCTGTGTCCGCAGCTTCTCCTCCTCGCCCCCTTTTCCATAGATGTCAAGGGAGAGATCCGGCACCTTCTCCCTGGCTGCCACCACTGCATCAATGATCCAGTCGATATGCTTCTCTGCGGCCAGCCGGGAAGCTGTAATCAAAGCATGCCTGCGCCTGGGCTTTCCCGGCACCTTCAGTTCTTCCAGGCTTCCTACCGGTATGGTCACCACCCTGGGGCTGATTCCCATATATTTCTTGAACTGCTGCCTGAGCAGACGGTTCTGTACATCCGTGGATGCAATATAGAACTTGATATGCTTCCACTGGGAAAACGCATATTCGTAATAATTGTTCCAGAGCACTGCTTCCTGATCCGTATTGCCCTCGCTGAAATGGTCTGCATGGATCACGATCCCCACCCTGGCAGATCCTGCATTCTGCAGAATGGCCTGACCGATCCCGGTGGTCCTGTCGATGAGTACCACATCCTTCTTGGTCAGGTTAAGCCGGGATACCAGATAACCCACCAGTTCTTCCTTGGAACACAAAAGCCGGTCCGGAAACTGGTACATGACCTTGTCCTGGTCTGTGATCTCCTCATAGGCCACCGTTCCATCCTCATTGAAAAACCTGCGGTGATAGAGATGGGCTGCATTGTCCAGGGGTGCATAATATTCCGAATAGATCCGGCAATAGGTGAAATAATCCTTCCGGATCAGACATCCGCCAGATACCATCTCCACCCGGTGTACCCTGTTCTCCTTCTCATTGACCAGATAGGCCATATAGTAGGTGTTGGTGCCCGGAAAGACATATTTTACCTTGGAACCCTCCCGCTCCCCGGAAAATTTCCTGTCACCAAAGGTCTCTTCCAGCTGTTTCAAGGTAAATGTCACCGGCGAGATCTTACAGTCTGTAAAAAAAGTGTAAAGCCATATGACTTCTTCATCCAGGAATCCGATGTTCTTTGTCATATGCTGGATATTCTCCCTGGGGAACATATCCGTGAAAACGAATCTGGCCTCCTGGCCAATCCGCCGCAGCAGCTTCGCCCTGTAAGCCTGGGCATATTCTACCCCGCTACTGGCCCAGCCGATGCCCAAGTTAAAATTGTACACCATAATTCTCTTCCCTCCTGTCTGTTTCTTCCTGCGAGCACTTTTCTATCTTGCATCCTGCAAGAGCCGGTTCCATATCTTCTGCTTTTGCTTCTGCTGTGATGCCAATATATCCCGTAGCATACCCGGATCCGCCCTCATCCTTCTGATTCCCGATACCATCTCCTCCCAGGCAGTTCCATCATATATACACACATCTGCCATCAGCTCCCTGTGATGCACGGTCTCCCCGAATCCCAGAATAACCAGGTTCTTCTCATGGGCCGTGTTGATGGCATCATATATTTCACGATAATGGTTGATATCCAGGTAAAAATCACAGATATCCCACAGCCTGGCCAGATCCCGGGCACTGATCTGTGGATAGACCCTTACGTTTTCCAGCTCTGTCAGTCTGTTCAGCTTGTCTGAGACCTGTGTGTTGGCCGCAATGTGGAACACCATATCCGGCAGTTCCCCAATCAAGTCTTCCAAATGTGGTATCTGGTCGGAAGCTGTCAGGATCAAAGCCTCCCTTCCGGCATGATTCTCAAGGTATTCTTCCGGAATTGTGTAAAACAGGCTGCCATTCTGCCCACCCATAGCTACATACCGATCCAGCAGATCCCTGTCCAGGAACAGGATATGTCTCCAGCGGCCTCTCCTGTCTGTGACAAGCTCCAGCATCCCCAGACTCTGCACATCCTGCACCACCAGGATACAGTCCTCTTCCAGCCCGGCTTCCTTCCGGTAATGGTCAATGAATTCCGCCTGGGAGGCAAAACAGGTGATCAGCCCTCCCTGCCCTGACAGGGAAATGATATGGTTTCCAGGCTGTTCCACCACTCTCTCCTGGTTCTCCATGGAATAATACACTTTCGAATCGACTTTTCCCTGCCGGTTCCGGAATTCACTGATATACCGCAGTCCGAATCTGTTATAAAAATCGGTCCGATAGACCCATCCGTCCTCCATATGCCATTCTACCCGGAGCACATTCCGCTCCTGCACCGGCTCCTTAAAGCAGATCCGGGCCTTTTCAACTCCCATGTGAAAGACCGCGCCCCTCCCCTCTTTCAGCCGCACCTCCCAGAACAAAGGAAGCTCTAAAAAATTGTAAAACAGATCCTTTTCCTCCAGTTCTCCCGGATGTTCCCGGTAAGCAAAGAATGCATACGGGGAACCGATACCCTCCGGCAGGAATCCGTCATCTTCCAGCACCACGATTTTTACGGTCAGGCCTATCCTGTCAAACGTTTCCTGCATTTTTCTGATATATTCCGTATTCCTGTCTGAGAAGACTACCATACCCATCCTTCCCTTCCCATGATCCTCCATGGTCTTTCCATAGGTTTTCCATGGATCTGCATGACTCATCCTGCATCGCAGAACACCTCTGCATAGGCCTTCCCTTCCTCCGCCATGGCATCCTCGAGCTGCATCTTCAGATGGCACTCCAATGCATCACCATTTTCCATCATATTCCTCACATCCGAGACCATCCTGTCAAACCCTGCCACCGGATACACATGGGCGTCTGCCACATACTCCCGGTTATGTATGGTTTCTTCAAAAGCAAAGATCACCTGTTTGTGCAGAAAGGCCTGGTACACCGCAGATACAATTTCCGTCCAGTGGTTGATATCAAAATAATAATCACAGGACAAAAACAGCTCGTCCAGTACCGGCTTTGACACACATGGATACAGGGACACATTGCTATATGCCTCCAATGCCATGAGCTTTGGCGACATCAGTGTAACTGCCGCAATGTGGAAATGCATCTGGGGGAATGCACGGATCAGCTCTTCACAGTGTTCTATCCTCTCGGAGTTGGTACAGACCAGTGCATTCCGCCCATGCCCATTTTCTTTCTTGAAGTCATAGATATACCCCAGCTTCCCGATCCTGGCCGGGTCAGCCCCCAGTTCCACCAGCCTGTCATGGGTTCCCCGCTTCTGCAACAGAACCTTCCCGGTACGGGATACCCGTCCATCCAGGATAGCCTGCATATTCTCCGGAATCCCCTCTTTCACGGTATCCTGCCAGAACAGTACATCCCGCTTTGCAGACGGGTCAAGCCTGCCAGATATCCAGAAGGGATCTCCCAGGGAATTGTAGCAGACCTGCCTCAGACCGGCCCCTGCCCGCTCCAGGAAATAAAGCATCATGTCCCGCTTGTGACGGAAAAACTTCACCAGCTTCCCATCGTTCACAATCAGGTCTCCTGTAACGGCATTCTCCACAATGGCCTCCTGGCCGCCTGCTGTGAGCCAGGTCCTGCCCAGTTCCCTGCCCTGTCCGTTATAACAGGTCCTGGCGTAGACAATGCCATACCGGTTGTAATGATCCCTGAAGCGCACATTGCCCTTTTTGTCAAACCAGTCCACAGCCCTTACCAGCCATTTTCTGGAAGATTCCCAGTAATGAATCCGCCCCTTCTCCTCATGCTGGTACGTGATCCTCCCATAGTCTGTCTCTCCCACCCCGGCATGGATACTCCAATGATCCGGCACCGGAATCTCGTTGAAGAACCGGGGCTTTCCAAGCGCTCTTCCCTCCTCCTGGAAATATCCCAGAAACAGATCGTACACCGACATTACCCCCTCCGGCAGGAAAGGATCCTCCTCCAGCACCACCACAGAACAGGGACAGCCTACCCGCAGAAAAGACTCATGCAGCCGTCTGCCATCCTGGGAATAGCTGTCAAATAGTAATATGGTATCCTTTAGCACAATAGGTTCTGCCATTTCTTCTCCACCTCCTTTCTCCAGATGCCGGTCTCGCTATGCAGTCGTATTATAATCACATCCATTCCCATCACTCATACAACAGTTGAAAGACAGCATCCGTCAACAGCTTCCTGGCAAAATAACCATTCCTGGCCAGGTATCCAAAGGAATTCACATTCTGCGCCATTTCTTCATACTCTTCCTTGGTTGTAAGCGCAACCCGCTCTACTGCTTCTTCTATGAAGTCCACCACAAGACCCAAATTCTTTCTATGAATTGTAACTGCTTCCGGGATGCTGCTGTGGACAATAACCGGCAGCCCCGCCGCCAGGTATGTGCCCAATTTGCAGCAGGCATTTTGCTTCATATACGCAATCCACACCGGATCGTCATGCCAGAGCAAGCCAAAGCCCCCGCTCTTTCTCAACGCATCTGCCAGAAGATTTTCGTGGGTGAACCACCCCAGATAACAAATATTCTTCCCTTCGGCCCATGCATATTCCCCTGGCGGCGCCGTAACCGCCAGTTCCACCACATCACTCTTCCAGATCTGTACAAAAGGCCGGGGAATATGCACCACATCTGCCGCAAAATTGATCCGTCTCCGAAAAGGCGGTTTCCCCGCCAGGTCAATGTCCACTGGCGCATCCCACATTCTCTGGATAACGGTTTTCTTTACAGTAAGCCCTCTGGAGTACAGAAAATCTGCCATATTCTGTGAGGGCAGGATCATTAGGTCTGCCCGGTTATACAACGCGATATACCTGTCCAGCTCCTTAAGCGCCCTATTGTCCATCAGCGGAGGTACATCGTGCAGGAAAAAAATCTTCTTCAGATCCCTATATCCACCCAGATGTGCCACAAAACCTTCGTCAAACGCAATACTGTTCCATGTAGGCATCTGGAAAATCACAATATCCCCATGCCCCACCGAAGCAACGATTCCATCCAGACGGGTACGCAGCATATCAGCCGTGTCCGTATGCATCGGATATTTATAGATCCCCAGTTCATTGAAATGTAGATCCCTTTTCGCTATGTCTGCCACCATATGCTGCGCTTTTCCAACAGTGCCACCCATACCATACAAATTCGTGATGTGTATTCTCATAGCAGTACCTCTCTCCATTTCTTCTCCACTTCAATCATCATGTGAGATTTTGCTTTTCTATAAGAGTTTGTGTGAAAAAATGTCAAATCCACTTCTGTAAATAACCGTATGATTCCATCTGCCAACCCTTCAGAGGAAAACTGTGATATCTTAAATCCATTTTCCCCCTCATCCACAAAGACCTGGATTCCATATGGCTTGTCAAACCCTACAATAGGAAGCCCGGACCCCACTGCTTCCAATAAAGTTATGCCAAAAGTCTCTCCGAAAGATGCCGAAACATATGCTTCATAACGCTGGTAAATCTCATCCAGCTTTTGAAACCCACATAAATGCACATAAGCACTACAGTCCAACCGCTCTATCAGTTCCTGTAGTTCCGCCTGTCTGATTCCTCCCCCATAAATGTCCAGGGTCAGATCTGGTACTTTTTTTCTGGCCATTACCACCGCTTCTATGATTTTGTTCACATTTTTATCACTCTGAAGCCTACCTGCTGTGATAAGGGAATGCTTTTTCCTGCTTTCCTTAGGCACATGTATCTTGTCCAGATACGCCACCGGAATCGTCTCAACCCTAACCTCCAGGCCTTTATAGTCCCGGAACTGTTCCCTGAGGAGACAGCTTTGAGCTTCTGTGTTTGTCACAAAGAAATCCACCTTTTCCGGATGGGAAAAAGCATACTCAAACCAGTCACACCACATAATATGATCTTCATCTCTGTGCAGGAAATGCTCTGTATGTATGATAAAGCCTGTTTTCGCAGGATAGACGTTCTGCAGAAAGGCTGCCCTGTCTATGCTTCCCCATTCTCCGTCCAGCAAGACCACGTCATGCTCTGTGAAGTGCAAACCAGACATCATATATTCCACTAACTCTTCTGCTGAAACTATAAGTCTGTCTTGGAATTTATAAAGTTCCGTTTCCTCGTCTATCAATTCTTCATATGCAACACTTCCATCTTCGTTATAATAGCGCCGAAGGTACAGGCTGGCCTGGTTATCCACTGGAATATAATACTCTGAATATATCCTGCAATACGTATAATAGTCCTTCCTCAGCATACATCCATTGGAAATCATCACCACACGATGAACAAAATTGCTGCTGTCATCTACCATAAAAGCAACATAATAGACATTTATATCTGGGAACTGGTATTTCACCATCGATCCGTTTCTTGAAAAAATGTAATTTTCTCCTTCAAACGTATTTTCCAGTTGTTCTAATGTATAAGAAACCGGGGCTACCTTGCAGTCGGTAAAAAAACTGTACATCCATATGACCTCTGAATCCAAAAAACCTAAGGATGATGTTTCATGCTGCACATTGCGGTCCAGAAAACGATTGGTAAATATAAATCTGGCATCCAATCCCAGATTACGAAAAATTCTTGCCCGATATACCATTCCTGTTTCTATTCCACCTTTTATCCAGGCGGAGGCATGATGAAAATTATAAATCATACTGGCTCCCCTCTTTTTTACCACCGTCCAGATATAGTTTCTTCCACTCTTTTTCTATCAATTGCAAAGAAAAGCTTTGGGCAATCTCATAGGAATGTTCATGAAACGTCTCCAGGCGCTCTGGATGTCCAAACATTTCAAGAATCTTTTCAGCCATACTATTGATCAGCTCCTCTGCATCCTCATTGGCAGAAGCCGGTTCAAACCTGACCAGATAGCCATTTTCCCCTGGATGAACCAGCAGGCGGCTTCCATACTTTGCATCCAGTCCGATCACTGCCAGACCGGAAGAGATGGCCTCCAGTATGGAAAGGCCTAAGGTTTCAAAAGTAGAGGCCGTCAGGAACACCTCATAATTCCGGTAAAGCTCCCTCACATCCTGGTGTCCCATAAACCGGATGTAGGATTGGGCATGATGTGCCTCCACCAGACTCTCCATGGCACCCATGTATTCCTGGCCTCCTCTGCCATAGATGTCCAATGAAATATCCGGATTCACCTGATGTGCTTTTACAACACTCTCTATGATCCAGTCGATTCTCTTGTGGGCCTGAATCCGGGAAACGGACAGTATGGATCCCTTCTTCCTCTCCTTATCCGGATACCGCAGCCTGTCTACACCACCAGCCGGAATAACCACAATATGGGGAATCACACAATGATATTCCCCGAGTTTGCCCTCCAGATCCTCCTTCTGCTGCCAGGTGGACACCACAATTACATCCAGCATACCAGAATACTTGAACAGATAATTGTAGTCCGGATTAAAGTTTACCGTATAACTGCTCTCTCCCTTTTCAAAATAATGTCCGGCATGCATGACGGCTATCACCCTGGCCTGCCCCTTTTCCTGGAAAAGCGGCTGGACATAATCCAGCTGCGCAAATCTGTCGATTAAGACCACATCCTCCTTAGACAGATGCAATCCCTTTACAAATTCCGCAAAGAATTCCGATTTTGTGAGAATACGGCCATCCGGGAACAGATACCAGGATCTCTCCCCCTCAAATATCTGTTCGTAGGCCACTGTCCCGTTACCATGGCAAAAAGCCCTTCTGGTCTTTTTCGCATAGAGGCCGCGCTCTGACCGGGCTGTCACATAATAGTCCACATAGGCCATATGATCTGTATAATATTCTGTGCGGATCAGCTTCCCCTGGTGGAAGAAATGGATCATTCTAAGTACTTCCGGCTCCTCCTGATCAAACAGCAGCACGGCAGATACCATTCCGTCCTTCCACAAGCGGACTTCCGAATCCCGGTACTCCACATCCGTGCTTCCCAGGCTCCGTTGCAGGTCTGCAAGTTTATCCCCCAGCTTCACAGAAAGCCCCAGAGCGGGCTGGTCCAGGAAAGCGTGATACATACTGAGCATCTCTTCCTGTTTGATCCCAAGACCTGCATAAAACCGGATATCCCGCATTTCAGGCAGCTCTGCAAAAACATACCGCACCGGACAGGACAGCTTCCTCAGGCTCCCCGCCCGGTAGCCCTGCGCATAATCCACCCCATTGGGGGAATATCCCACCAGAAGACTCCATACATAAATTGCCACTGTCCATCCCTCCGTTGCTTGCCCTGCGTCAGACTCCCGAACCGGGTTCCTTCACCTGCCTGTTTTCCCTGCCAGCTTCTCAGCCTTGTCATGCATTTTCCCCTTTGGCTTCTCAGCCATAAGGAGCCACACCCATATGGCTTTCCATTCCGGCTTCCAGACCTGGAGCCTTCCCTGTCACGGAAACACAATATGCAGCTGCCTCTTCTCATCCACATAGATATCACTTAACAGGATGTTGCGCATGGCATTCTCGTACACAGTGCTCTCCATCTTGCGGAATGATCCAAAAGAATCATCCTGGTACTCGAACAGCAGGTTGCGCTGGGCGGTAGCCCTGCCTGACACTGCTGCCTGGAGCTGCTGCATGTAGTCCACCTGCTCCACCCAGGCTTCATCAATGGCGCTCAGGACCGCCACACGCATAAACTGGTTCATACGGCTGGCGCTGCCTGTCTTCTTCTCCTGTTCGGCCAGTCCCTGCCGTACCTTCCCCATGAGATATTCTTCTATGGCTTTTCTGTCCCCAGGCGAAAAATCCGGTGTCTTATCCTCCAGCCGGTAGGAGAGATTGTCCAGAATATAACGGTTCAGTACACGCATATCAGCCAGGCCTCCGGATGCCAGGAAACGCTTTATGTTCCGCTCTGCCATCTCCAGGATCATCTCCATGGGCAGCTCTTCTCCTTCCAGCAGTTTATCCCTGGTGGCATAGATCAGCCCCCGCTGTCTCTGGATTACCTTGTCATAGTCCACAGAACGCTTCCGTGCCAGGACGGCAGATTCCTCCCCCAGCCTCTGGGCCTTGTCGATGTATTTTCTCAGTTTCCGTCTGCTGATAGGTCTCTTTCCCTCTATGTATTTATCATAGGCAGGATTCTCTCCCATCACATCGTCCTGCAGGGATACGAAGAACTGACTGCTGCCTGCATCTCCCTGCCTTCCGGCACGTCCCCTGGCCTGCCGCTCCATCCGTACATTGTCCATCCGTCCGATGCCGATCACAGCCAGGCCCCCCAGTTCTTCCACACCCTTGCCCAGCTTGATGTCCGTTCCCCTGCCTGCCATGGTGGTGGCTACCGTCACTGCCTCCCGCCGGCCTGCTTCCTTTACAATCTGGGCTTCCCAGTAAGCATTGTTGGCACTGAGCACATTGTGGGGAATCTTCTTGCGCAGGAATACCTGGTGTACGGTCTCTGTATTCTCAATATTGGCCGCCACGATCAGCACAGGGCGTCCTGTCTTGTGGATCTCCAGGGCCTTTATGATTGCCGCTGAGACCTGTTTCTTCGTATTCTGGAAATAGCGGTCCGGCAGATCCACCCGCTGTCTGGGCCGGTTGGGCGGAATGACCACCACCTTCACCCCATAGATGTCCCGCAGTTCCTCTGTGGCATCAGACATAGTGCCGCTCATGCCTGCCAGCTTTGGGAACATAAGGAACAGATTCTGGAATGTGATGACCGCCACAGCACGGCTTTCCTGGGTGGGCTTCAGTCCTTCCTTCACCTCCAGGGCCTGGTGCTGTCCTCCCCGGAGTTTCATACCATTCAGGGCCCTGCCAGTGCTGCCATCCAGCAACAGCAGTTCGCCTTCCCGGGATACCATGTAGTTCTCTCCGCTCTCGAACAGCTTCCTGGCCCTAAGCGCCAGGATCACATGGCGGTTGATCTCAAAGTGCTCCCTGCCATAAAAATTGTCAATCTGGAAGAATGTCTCTGCATACTGGATCCCCTGTTCCGTAAGCCATACTTTTCCCTCTTCCAGCATATAGTCCTGCTCTTCCACCAATGTGGTAACGAAAAAATCTGCCACTTCATATAGGTTGGACTGTACCCTGGGGGAGGCGGATATCACAAGTGGTGTCTGGGCACCGTCCAGCAGCACAGAATCTGCCTCATCAATGATCACATAGTAGTACTCCCGCAGGAAACGGTCCTTGGCATTTTTCACCAGATTGTTCATAAGATAGTCAAAGCCAAGTGCACTGTGGGTGGTATATACAATGTCCGATGCATACACCGCTTTCTTCTCATCTGTGCCGAATTCTTCCTGTTCCTTGTCCGGGACACCTGCTGCCACAGTAAGCCCCATGAAGCGGTAAACCGGTCCCATCTCCTGGGCATCCCTGCAGGCCAGGTACTCGTTGGCTGTGACCAGGATGGTGCTCTTCCCTGTCAAAGCATTCAGATAAAGAGGAAGGGTCGCCACCAGGGTCTTGCCTTCCCCGGTATGCATCTCCGCCAGACATCCCTGGTGCATTGCAATACCACCCAGCACCTGTACATCAAAAGGAGCCATACCCAGAATACGGTAATCCGCTTCACAGATGGCTGCAAATGCCTCTGGCAGGATATCATCCAGGGTCTCCCCGCCTGCCAGCCGCTCCTTGAATTCTTCTGTTAGGTGGGCCAGTTCCCGGTCGGAAAGCTGTGCCATCCGCCCTTCATAGCTCCTGACTTTTTTCAGGATCTTATTCAGTTTCTTCAAATGCCTCGTCAGTCTCATGTTCGATTTCCTGAATCTCTATAAAATGAAAGCGGAACCGTGTCATGCCGCCATTGATCAACTGCATGCTGTAACTATAGGTTCTCAAAGGACACTGGAAATATGACACTTGCTCCCTTATGGCAATACGGCCTGCCTCTGCATCATATTTGTCATAGAATACCAGCTGGAGCAGCCATCTCTCCCCCTCCGGGCAGTCTATGTGGACCCGCAGCCTGTATTCCCCCTCGCCGTCTATCATGGGCAGGGCTGGTTCGATCCGCTGCATCTGGTAACGCGTCCGGGAATACCACTCCTTGACCACCGTTCCCGGGGGCATCAGTTCATTGACGAATTCCACATCATCTTTGGCATGGTAGGTGACCTCCGATCCATACAAATAGGTGTTGGAGGAGTATTCATTCCAGTAAATGATCCATTTTTCCCCTGTAACCGTATTCGTCTTTGTCTGTTCCTGCAGGCCACGCAAAGCAATCCGTTTTAAGAATTCCTTCACTCTTTCCTCCTTCTGCCAAAATCCTCTCGCAATATCTTGTTATATTGTCCCAGGAACCAGCTTATGATGCCTTGTGTATTATCGTTGTGCCGTCCGTGCAACCCCTTCCCATAGGCCTGTACGCCGCCTGACTGCAGATGGGAGAGCAGGGTGTCATAAGCCTCCATATCGTAGTCATCCTCTATCATATAGGCAACTGCAAATTTGGAATTCCCCCAGTCAGTAGCCTGGAATTTCTTCCAGAACTTCTCATTCAGTCTCCTCACATCCTCTTTCCCCAGCCCGCCACACTGCATGTGCAACACATCCAGGGAAGTGGGAAAGCCTCCGGGGC
The DNA here is from genome assembly GCA_910577665.1 of uncultured Acetatifactor sp. Taxonomy (GTDB): domain Bacteria; phylum Bacillota; class Clostridia; order Lachnospirales; family Lachnospiraceae; genus Acetatifactor. The sequence continues at coordinate 674 of CAJTOJ010000051.1, read as the reverse complement.
GCAGGTGCTTCTCATTGGACGCTACACTTCCAATGCTGGTCAGAGGTTTCCCTACAATCATGGCATGGGGACGGATATCGCATCCATAATAGATGGCTCCGAAGGTTCCCATGGAAAGCCCGGACAGGATCACCTGATCCGGGGTAAATCCCAGCTCCTCCATATGTTTTCTGATGGCTTCTGTAAACAACTGTTCATAGGCAGCCGATCCCATATAGAACCCACCGCCCTCCAGTCTTGGCTCGGCCAGCAGGAGAAAAGGACAGCCAAGGCCCCTCATCATATAATACCCTTCAAACCCCTGCAAAGTCTTATAGCCGGAGAAATACACATTCAAAGGTGGCTTGAGATCCCCTGGCTCAAAATAGCAGAAAGCCTCTTCCCTGCCAGCCGTCACATACCGTTCTCCCCCTGGCAGGAAATATCCATGACTTCCCCTGGAAAACCGCTTGTGCAGGGCTGTCAGCCACAACCTGCCCTTGCCCCTGGCCCGAAGGGAAACGAAGAAAGTGCCATCCCCTCTGTCACATGCCACCTGGACCACCTGCTCCAGGTCCCGTTCCCCCAGTTCCCATTGCTCCAGCACATCACAAACACTTCCGGAGGCAAAGAGAGTCAGCACCAGACGGATCTCCACCGCAGGATCTTTGTCATACTCCAGCCAGAAATCCACC
>CAJTOJ010000050.1 GCA_910577665.1 uncultured Acetatifactor sp. | reverse complement strand
TAAAAAGTCCCGACACCAGGGGTATCGCCAAAAGAGAACCCGCTGAGGATGGCATAAAGGGGAGTTTCCTTAAGCATGCGGCACCAGACAGTGATGGAAGTAACTTTCAGTTTCAAAGCAAGCAGATAGGAGCGCAGCATGCAGGAAGGGAGCCGTGGTTGCGGGCCAAAGACAGAGTAGCAGTCCCGCATGATGGAATCCGTCTGGGAAAGGTCGAGGTACCAGAACTGCACGATACCGGGATACGAAAGTATCCTGAAAGGCGGCATGACCGCCAGGGTTACAAGGTAACATCAAAAATCGCCTCCAATCAAAAAATGTACTTTTTGATCAAGGGCGCGAAGCGCCGCATTTTTTGACTGGTTTGTCAAGTGTTTTTGAGAAAAAAGTGGGTGATTTTTGAAAAACAGGTTCTGAAAGCCCCATGAAATAAGGGCTGAAGATTCCGAGAAGTTATAAAAAATATGAGGAGGAAAAGGAATGAAGAGGCGATTATTGTGTTTTATGCTCTTGGTGGCGCTGCTAGTCGGTAGTGGCTTGACCGTATCTGCGGCTCCGCAGAAAATGAGCGATGGAACCCTTTTCGATGCGGAATACTACGCACAACAGAATCCTGATGTGGTGGCCGCAATGGGAAAGGGTGTCCGGGCTCTGTACAGGCATTACCTTAATTATGGTAAGGCTGAAGGCAGGAAGGCAATCGCGGACAGCACGGCAAATGTTGACTTTGATGCAGAATTTTATGCCAGGACCTACCCGGATGTAGTAGCGGTACTGGGAACCGATGCGGCTGCGCTGTATCAGCATTATGTCAGCTATGGCAAGGCTGAAGGCAGAAAACCCTCTGCCAACGGCACAGCCAGTGCAGGCAATACCGGAAGCAGCACAGGAGAGTCAGGCTTTGATGCAGAATTTTATGCCAGGACTTATCCGGATGTAGTAGCGGCACTGGGAACCGATGCGGCTGCGCTGTATCAGCATTATGTCAGCTATGGCAAGGCAGAGGGCAGGAAGCCCAATGCGGATGGCAAGGAAGTAGGAACGATGGCACCTGCAACGATACCTTCCAAGGTACCTTCGGCAGTTCTGGTGGACAAGACAACAATTCAGCTGGCTGATCGTTTTGCCGATCTTCCGGCCAGCGATGACGGGGTTCTGTATGTGTATGAGCTTGCTGTTTTTGAGTACGCCATCCCTGCGGGAAGGGCGCCCATTGTCAGCATTCCTCTGACAAAGGACCCGGTGGTCACGTTTGCCTACAATGATGCAAGACTTTATGAAAAGTTTGCATTTGCTACAAAGCAGGGAGGAACTCCTGTAATTGTGGGATCTCCTCAGTTTATCTGTAATCCCGAACTGCTGGCTTCCAAGAATGTTTCCAGGCCTGTGGAGATGAAGGGAATGCAGGGACCGACCCATGAGTATGCTTTCCAGAACTACTTCATGAAGGGCGGGAGCAACAATGGTCATCCGATTCAGTTTATGTCAAAGACAGTGGCTCTTCTGAACGATGGTACAAACCAGACCATTACGCATCCCCTGGCTCGCGGCGGCGCTGGAGTCTACAACTCGGATCCTCATCAAGTGGACGAGCGGTTCAATTGTTTTATGCTCAATGCCAATGATCAGGCCGGTGTGAATGCTCTGGCAGATGAAATGAGTTGGCTGGCTGCAAACGGCACTGCGGATGTGTTTATTGTCGGTAACGAAGTAAATGTCCGGAAGTGGAATTACATAATATGGAACAATGATGTTTCGTGGGACTATTATGTACAGCAGTATGCTCAGGCTTTCCGTGTGATCTATAACGCAGTGAAGAGCCAGAACGCCGGTGCAGAGGTTCTGATCTGTATTGACCAGAACTGGGATCGGAATCGGTCTGTGGATCGCTACAACTATGTGGATGCTAAGGATTTTATCGACATGTTTAACAGCCAGATTTCCTCAGCTGGAAATATTGACTGGGGTATGGCCCTTCATCCTCATCCCGTTCCCCTGACCAATGCAGCTTTCTGGAATCCATCAGATTCTTATTATAAGACCGTTATAAAAAATAATTCCATGGTTTCTTTCGAGAACCTGGGCGTGGTAACAAGCTATATGGCACAGCCTCAGCTTGCAAAGCGCGATGGCGGCAGAAGGAATATTATCATTAGTGAAATGGGTCTGGTGAATACGCAGGGTGAGAATGCTCAGGGAGCAGCTATTGCAGCAGCTTTCCAGGCGGCAAGAAGAAATAACATTTCTCAGGTTATTTTCCTGGGGGACAACCATGGCCCCGGCCTTGATTATACTATGAATGGTCAGGCCAAGTCTGTGTATGACGCTCTGGGAACAGCAAGCGAAGCCACCTACATGGATTGGGCTAAGAGCGTGATCGGTATCACCGACTGGAACCAGGTACTGAGATAATCTGCAGGACAGGAAATGAAAGACAAACAGAAACGCCGGGTTGGGTATTGGCCCGGTGTTTTTGTTTGTCTTTCTGGGTTTTCAGCACATCTCCATACATTCAGACAGGCAGGTCTCTCATAAAAATAGAAGGAACAGGACCGGGAGGCTGTGTATGGAGACAGCTTTGGAACTTGAGCATGCACAAATGAAGGAGGTAGACATACATACCGTGGACAATAGCGGTAGCAGTCGGGAAAATACTTCACGACAATGCCGCCCATGATAAGCAGGAATGGGGATATGCCCGGCTGTGAATTGAGTTGCAATTTGATACGGACCGTAACCCGCCAATGTCATCCAGAATATCCTCCTGACAATGGATGCTGTTTCTTCGTCAATTACCCAACAACGAGGGCGTATCGTTGCGGCTTACGGCTTTGCCGCTCAAAATAGCAGGATGTACACAAAATGAGCAAGGTAAGATCATTTTGGCGTCTGCTATCTCAGATTTTCGTGCAAAGAACGCAGGAAAATACTTCGAAGTGATACCGGATGGACGATAACCAGGAATCCTGTATAGCAGGAACCCGGATCTGTGGTCTGGACAGACCTTGACAGATCCGGGTTATAGATACCTTGTCTTTAAGCCAGGAAATCATACTGGGACATATACAGTTCATAGTAGGCACCCTTCCGGGCCAGAAGCTGGTCATGGGTACCCCGCTCCAGGATGCCGCCTTTGTCCACATACATGATGCAGTTGGCATTCTTGATGGTGGAGAGCCGGTGGGCAATGATGAAGGAGGTACGTCCTTTCAGCAGTTCGTTCAAGCCCTTCTGGAGCAGGATCTCGGTCTCCGTGTCAATGCTGGAGGTGGCTTCATCCAGGATCAGGATCCTGGGGTCTGCCAGCAGTGCCCTGGCAAAGGAGATGAGCTGGCGCTGTCCTGCGGACAGGCGGCTGCCCCGTTCGTTTACCTCTGTGTAATAGCCGTTCTCCATCTGGGTGATGAAGTCGTGGGCGCACACAGTCTTGGCAGCTGCGATGACCTGTTCATCGGTGGCTTCCCGGTTCCCATATCGGATATTGTCCATGATGGTGCCGGAGAAGATGAAGCTGTCCTGCATCATGACACCCATCTGGGTGCGCAGGGAGTGGATGGTCACATCCTGGATATCCACATCATCTATGAGTACCTGGCCGGAATCCACGTTGTAGAAACGGCTTAAGAGGTTCACAATGGTGGATTTCCCGGCGCCGGTAGGACCTACAAAAGCGTAAGTAGTCCCCTGGTTGGCAGTGAAATTGATGTGATCCAGGATCCGGTGTCCCTCCTCATAGCTGAAGCACACATCTTTGAATTCCACCTTGCCATGGATGGGTGGCATCTGGCTGGCACCCTCCGCATCCTTCACCAGAACAGGTTCATCTATGGTCTCGAAGATCCGCTCCAGGTAGGAGATGGCGGTGAGCAGGGAATTGTAGAAGCCTGCCAGGGTATTGATGGGTGCCCAGAAGCGGCCTATGTAGGCGGTGAAAGCGATGAGCACACCTACCGTCAGCGTGGCATCCGGAGCCAGGATCCATCGGATCCCCAGCACATAGATAAAGGACGTGGTGATGGCGGAGATAACATCCACGGAGGGCCCCATGGTAAAGTTGAACTTGATGGCATTCATCCAAGCCTTGCGGTAATTATCGCTTAAATTGTTGAAGATCTGGTTGTTCTCATCCTCCCGGACGAAGGACTGGGTCACCCGTATGCCATTGATACTTTCTGCTATGTAGGCGTTCAGGTTGCTCTGCTTGTTGGACTGGATCTGCCAGGCCCTGCGCTGTTTCTTCTTAATAAATATAATCACGGCGGCAAGCAGGGGAAGTCCGCAGAGACATACCAGTGTGAGCCTGGGATCACAGAACAGCATGAACAGGATAATGAAGAAAAGGTTGCACAGGTCAGTGATGGTATTGACGATACCATTGCTGAGCAGGTCGCTTAAGCTGTTCACATAGTTCACTACCCGCACCTGGATCTTGCCGTGAGGGCGGTCATCATAATAGGAGAAAGGCAGCTCCTGCAGGTGGTTGAAGATATCGGTCCGGAGGTCATGGACAATGTTCTGGCCAACCACGCTCATGGTCCGGATCTTCAGTGCCATGGATATGGCGGAATAGATAGCCACCCCCAGGGTGAGCAGGCTCATGAGCAGGATTTTCCCCATATCCTTTGCCGGAATGTAGAGATCCATGATCCTCTGGAAGAAAATGGGGATCATCATAGTAAGGGCGGAGGCGGAGAGCATGAGCACTACAACCCCGGCCATCTTTTTCCGGTAAGGGGCAATATAACCGGCCAGGCGCTTTAACTGCCTGATATCAAAACCGGACTCCAGGACTTCATCCATATCATATCTGTTTCTGGCCATATTAACACACTCCCCTCTTTCTGCGCTTCTGCTCCTCCAGCAGATCATAGGGAATCTCCCCGTACTGGTTGCGGAAGGCATTGGCATAATAGCCATTTTGTGCAAGCAGGGTGTCATGGGTGCCCTGCTCAATGATGCGTCCCTGGTCCATCACCAGGATCAAGTCAGCGTCCTTGATGGAAGAGATGCGGTAAGCAATGATGAACACGGTACATCCCTGCTGTATGGTCTTTAATTGCTTCTGGATATAGCTCTCCGTCTCCATGTCCACAGCGGAGGTGGTATCATCCAGGATCAGGATGGACGGATTCTTCAGCAGTGCCCTGGCCAGTGATATGCGCTGTTTCTGGCCGCCGGAGAGCCCTACGCCACGTTCTCCCACAATGGTGTCATACTGTTCCGGCATGGATTTGATAAAGTGGTTGGCATCCGCCATGATGGCAGCCTGTTTCACTGCATCAAAGCTACAGTCCGGCCTTCCGTAGGCTATGTTACCCTCAATGGTGTCCGAAAACAGGAATACGTCCTGCATGGCCATACCGATATTATCCCGTAGATTGTACAGGTCCATATTCCGCACATCGGTGCCATCCACCAGCACCTGGCCGGAGGTGGTGTCATAGAAACGGCATAGCAGGTTCATCAAAGTAGATTTGCCTGCGCCAGTGGAGCCAATGATACCCACAGTCTGTCCGGCAGCTACTTTAAAACTGATATCCTGCACGATATCCTCGTCATCTGCCCGGTAGGACACATTGTGGAACTCCACATCCCCTTTTAGTCTGGTATATTCCTTCCGGGTGAAGGTTTCTTCCTCCTGATCCGGCTCCACGGGTTTCTCAGGGTGCAATACCAGAATCTTGGACTTCCGCAAGGGAGCGGCTGTAGTCTGGTTCTGGGGCTGTGGGACAGATGCCCCGGACAGATGTCCGGCCTGCAGGGATCCTGTACCCGGATTCCTGCCAGGGGACGCTGCCCCAGAAGGGGAATCAGCCTTGCCGGCAGCCACCGGACAGGCAGATGTGTCCGCTGCTTTTAAGGGCTTTACCTGCGGCTCTTCGCTGTAGGTGGCGTATATCTTTTCCACGGAAGTGGCAAAATTCTGGATATCATTGACCCACCAGCCAGCCATCCTGAGAGGGGTATTCAGCATCCACAGATAGCCGTTCACCTTCACCAGGTCGCCCAGGGTGATCTGGTCCTGGATCACCATATACCCGCCATAGGCCATGAGGATCACGGTCAGGGCGTAGGAGAGAATCTCAAAAACAGGCACATATTTCATCCAGACCCGGGAACCCTTTATCTGGGCATCCCGGAATTTATCATTTTCCTTCTGGAATTTCTCTTTTTCGTATTCTTCTTTGGCGAAAGCTTTCACCACCCGGTTGCCACTGATGTTTTCCTGGACAAAGGCGTTCAAGGAAGAGAAGCAGTTGCGGTTGCGCTGGAAGGCAGGCCGCACATCCTTGGACTGCTTATAGGTAGCCAGCGCGGTGAAGGGCAGTACCACCAGCATCAGCAGGGCCAGCTTCGTATTCACAGTGAAAATCATCAGCAGGGCGAACACAAAGAGCAGTATATTCTGGTACACGGCATAGATCACATAGCTGACAAAATGCCGGATGGCTTCCATATCGCCTGTCTGGCGGCTCATAAGGTCACCGGTCCGCTTCTTGTTGTAAAAGGCGAAATCCTCCGCCAACAGCTTCCGATAGACTTTGGTCCTCATGTCATACAGGGTACCCTGGGAAGCCAGCTCGAATACTTCCTGGTATACGAAACGCAGGATACCTGTCACAAGCGTCACGGCCAGCAAGCAGATGAGAAGCCTGGGCAGCAGGCCGTAATTGCCGGCCTGTATCACATCGTCCACAATGATACCCGATATATACGGGTTGACGATGGATAGTGCCGCAATGACTGTGGTGAGGAAGAGGCCAAAGAGCATCAGCCCCCTGTACCTTTTCAGGAACGTGCCGAACCATTTCAACGGTTTCATTGTCATACCTCCCTGCCCACTCTGGCGGGCAAACTACACAGAGTCCTTTCCGTGTGGAAAGTGTCCTGGAACCCCAGGGCGTTTCTGGTTATGTTTCTCCATTGTACTTTTTCGGATACAAAAAGAAATGGAGTATCTTGCCTCTTTGATGTCGGATTTTGCAGAGGTGAAAAGTACCCGGACGATTGTTACTGTTCACTCTGTTCACAGCAACATATGTACACAAAACACCAAATGCAGGCGTTTTGGCACACGACAGTCTCGGGTTTTTACGCAAAAGACGCGTGAAAACACCTCGCGGTGGCACCTGTGAGCAGTAACGGACGATTACGAAAAATCTTCCTTTCGGAATAAAACAGGTGACTTTTTATGAGAAACAGGGTACAATGTTGAAAAGCAGAAGCATGCTGTATCATCTGCGCCGGGGCGCACAGAACGAGGAAGGCTGCTAATACAGAATAGCGTTGACAGAGATACGTGCCAAGGTGCGCGGAGGTGTAAGAAAATGGAAAACACGAATGGCAATGGCGTTGGAAATATCACAATTGATGAACTGGATCCCACCTTTCTGTTCACCTGGAAGGGCACGCGCAAGAGCCAGCAGGACGAAGACATGTACCGCAGCCACGATCATCTGGAGCTGGCATTTATCCTGTCAGGCACTGGGAAATACCGCTTTGAGGAAGGAATCCGGCCTGTGCAGGAGGGGGATCTGATTGTGATCAATGCAGGTGTGAAACACCAGTCACTTTACAGCCCGGACAGTGAACTGCCAGCCACGGAATTTTTCGTGGGAGCCTCCAACATCCGGCTGCCGGGACTGCCAGAGAACACTCTTCCGGTGCCGGAAGGGAAGCACATCCTCCACACAGAAGGAGAGCTGCGCCAGCGCCTGTTCAAGATATGTTCCTCCATGATGGCGGAGAATGCTGTGTGCAGACAAGGCAGGTATTTTATGCTCAAGGCCTATCTGATGCAGATCATTCTCCTGGTGATACGGGAGCAGTGTGAGCCACTGGAGAAGATGAAGGGCTGTGCGTTTGAATCTCCCAGCAAGACCTATGTAGTGGAGCAGATTGTGAATTATTTTGAGGATCATTACAGTGAGAAGATCTCCTTAGACCAGATTGCGGAAAATATGTATCTCAGTCCCTTTTATATCTCCAAGATATTCAAAAGCGAGACAGGGGATACCCCTATCAGGCACCTGATTAATATTCGCCTGGAGAAAGCCAAGGAGCTGCTGGAGGGAGGATACCAGGGGAGCATACAGGAAGTGGCCGCCACGGTGGGATATGACGATGCGTACCATTTCAGTAAGCTGTTTAAAAAACGTTTTGGCATATCGCCATCGCAGGTCAGAAAAAAAGCGTGAAGAGGGAAAGCTGCTCCGGGCTTGTCTATTTTTTAACTTATCCCGAAACTGTTTTCAAGTGGAATAAAATATGATATAATTATTATAATTGTGGCGCCGTAAAGGAAAGTCCATGCAGGGGCAGACGGGCGTCTGAAAAAGGAGGTATGGCGATGAGATATTTTTTTGAGGCCAAGATTGAGAAAAAAGAGAAGGGCTACATGATCCAGGTTCCCTTTAATGTGTGGGAGGTCTGTAAACAGCGGGATGTGATCCAGGCAGATCTGGTACTGGATAACACTGTCATTGACTGTGAGCTGCTGCCCCTGGAGAAGGGAAACTATGAGATCCATATAGAGGATGAGGATGCCGTGAAAGTGGAACTGGGGGTGCCCCACAAGATTCTGCTCCATGTGACCGGTTCCCTGATCCGCATGGATCAGAACAGTCCCTACAGCTTCGAGCGGCCCATCCGTAAGATTGACCATGTGGATGTGATCATTCAGCCGGAGGACGGACTCTGTGGACAGTCTTGTGTGGCCATGCTGGCAGGGGTTACCATTGCAGAGGTCATGAGCGTCATGGACTGCAGGGAATGGCAGGCTACCATGGGCCGGGTGATATCGGCGCTGAATTATTATGGGCTTGACCATAACGATATCATTGTATATACCGAAGGGAGGGATGCAGTGCTCCCCAAATGCTGTATCCTGATGGAGAAGATGGGGCGTTTCTGCCACTATCTGGTTCATTTTGATGGGAAATACTACGATTCTAACCTGGGTGTGCTGGAGGAATATGACATGAGCAAGCTTCAAGGTTACCTGGAGATCAAGTGCTAAGACATGAGATTTTGGAAGTGGTCCGGGCGGGAAGGCTGTGTGATGCGGGAGGAACTTGACTGTCCGGGTCAAATGAGCAGATATTAATTTATGGAAAGGTTTGAATCTCTATATGGACATTTTGCTTACAATCAAGGAAGAACTGAAGGTGGAGAAATGGCAGGTGGAGGCTGCTGTGAAGCTGATCGATGAAGGGAATACCATTCCCTTCATTTCCCGGTATCGGAAGGAAGTGACCGGATCCCTCAACGATGAGCAGCTTCGGAACCTTCATGAGCGGCTGGTGTACCTGCGTTCCCTGGAAGAGAAGAAGGAACAGGTGCTCTCCAGCATTGAAGAGCAGGGAAAGCTGACAGAAGAACTAAAGGAAAAGATCCTGGCGGCCCAGACCCTGGTGGTGGTGGAGGACCTGTATCGCCCGTACCGCCCCAAGCGCAAGACCAGGGCCAGTGTGGCCAAGGAAAAAGGACTGGAAGGACTGGCAGCCTATATAATGGCCCAGAATGCAATGGCTCCTCTTCTGGAGGAAGCACAAAAGTATGTCACAGGGGAAGATGTGCCAAAGGAGCAGCAGGTGGGTACGCCTGCGGAGGCGTTATCAGGTGCCAGGGATATCCTGGCGGAGGAGATCTCCGACAATGCAGACTACCGCAGCTATATCCGGGAGGCTACTGTGGAGGAAGGCATGGTGGTCAGCGCAGCCAAGGATGAGAAAGCCCAGAGTGTCTACGAGATGTATTATCAGTTCCAGGAGCCGGTGAAGAAGATTGCAGGCCACCGGGTGCTGGCACTGAACCGGGGGGAGGCAGAGAAGGTACTGACTGTGAAAGTCAATGCCCCGGTGGAGCGGATCCTGCGGTATCTGGGGAAGAAGACCATCACTTCGGACAATACGTATACCACACCGGTTCTGCAGGAGGTGATTGCAGACAGCTATGACCGTCTGATCGCTCCGGCCATTGAGAGAGAGATCCGCAACAGCCTGACGGAGATGGCGGAGGACGGTGCCATCTCGGTGTTTGGCAAGAACCTGGAGCAGCTGCTGCTACAGCCGCCCATTGCAGGAAAGGTGGTGTTAGGCTGGGATCCGGCTTTCCGCACCGGCTGCAAACTGGCTGTGGTGGATCCCACCGGCAAGGTGCTGGCTACAAAGGTGATCTATCCCACTGCTCCCCAGAACAAGGTGGAGGAGTCCAAGGCGGAACTGAAACGGCTGATTGCAAAGTATAAGGTGGACTTGATCTCTGTAGGCAATGGAACTGCTTCCCGGGAGTCCGAGCAGGTCATTGTGGAGCTGCTGAAAGAACTGGACAGGCCGGTACAGTATGTGATTGTGAACGAGGCGGGAGCCAGCGTATACTCTGCCAGCAAGCTGGCTACGGAGGAATTCCCGGAGTTTGACGTGGGGCAGAGGAGTGCGGCTTCCATAGCCAGAAGGCTTCAAGATCCTTTGGCGGAGCTGGTGAAGATCGACCCCAAATCCATCGGCGTGGGCCAGTACCAGCATGACATGAACCAGAAGAAATTGAGCGATGCCTTGAGCGGTGTGGTGGAGGACAGCGTGAACAAGGTGGGAGTGGACCTGAATACGGCCTCTGCTTCCCTGTTGGAATATATTTCCGGAATCAGCAAGACCATTGCGAAGAATATAGTGGACTACCGGGAGGCAAACGGCAGGTTTACCAACAGGAAACAGCTTTTAAAGGTGGCGAAGCTGGGACCCAAGGCTTTTGAACAATGTGCGGGATTCATGCGGATCCTGGATGGGGACAACCCCTTAGACGCCACCAGTGTGCACCCGGAATCTTATGATGCGGCCATGAAGCTTCTGGAAAAACTGGGACTGACCATGGAAGATGTGCGTATGGCCCAGAAGAAGGCAGCGGCCCAGAAGACCATAGGCGGGAAGGCAGTGGCACCACAGGGCAGTGGCCGGAGCGCAGGCGTGGTCCCGGACGGAAAGGGAACAAACAAGGTTCCCAGGCAGAATACGGTACAGGTGCGCAATACCAGCACTGCCATGGGAAAAGCCCTGGCGGCAGCTATGGGAGGCCTGGTGCTGGAGGCATCCGGCGATGACGGGATGGATGGAAAACGCAGCGGGAACAGGCGTATGGACAACAGCGGACAGAAGACTGCCCGAGGGAGTGGCGGGCAGATGTCACAGGAAGCGGTTTCCGGCGCAGTGTCCAGCCTGGAGAAGCGCATCAAAGATAAAAAGCTGCTGGCAGAGGAACTGGGAATCGGGGAGATCACCTTGACGGATATCCTGAAGGAACTGGAGAAGCCTGCCAGGGATCCCAGAGATGACATGCCAAGGCCCATCTTGCGCAGCGATGTGCTGGAGATGAAGGACCTAAAGCCTGGTATGGTACTGAAGGGAACCGTCCGGAATGTGATTGATTTTGGAGCTTTTGTGGACATCGGCGTTCATCAGGATGGTCTGGTACATATCTCCCAGATTACGGACCGCTATATCAAGCATCCCCTGGAGGCTGTCAGCGTGGGGGATATTGTGGAAGTACAGGTTCTGGATTTGGACATGTCCAAAAAACGGATCAGCCTGACCATGAAGATCCACCAGGACAAATGATGCCAGAATATATGGAGATATAATTTTCTGCAAAAAGTTCAGCCCATGCCCATTCGCAAAACCGCGCCTGCGGCGCTCTTCGCCGTTTCACGGCTCATTTTTGCTCATAGACGGGCATTCCCTCAGTGGAAAGCAATGGGTGAAAATTCGTGCAAGCACGATTTTCGCCCATATGCTTCCCACTGGCTGAACTTTTTTGTGAAAAATGTAAAAAGGACATTGACAAATTGTTCGGAAAGTCATAAAGTTAGTGTGCTAACCAAATGGTTAGCACACTAACTTTATGTGGGGGAAATGCCATATGGAAGAGAACGCGTCAAGACCACCCCAGGGAAACGGTGAGATCCCCTTTCTGGTACGGGCGATCCATAACCAGATCAAAACAGTGATCTCCAGAGGAGACCCGGGGACAGACAAAAGGCCCCAGTCCCAGCTCCAGGGAGGTATCCTGGGATATATCTACCATCACCAGGATAGTCCTGTCTATCAGAAAGACCTGGAAAGGGAATTCGGCATATCCGGTGCCACGGCTTCCAACACCCTCCAGGTGATGGAGAAAAACGGACTGGTCATCCGCAGGATCCAGGAGAAAGATGCCAGGCTCAAGCGGATCCAGCTGACAGAAGAGGCAGCTGTAGGCCATGCCCGGATGGAGAGCTATATGCGCACCCTGGAGAGCCGTATGCTGGAAGGTATGACGGAGGGGGAGGTGGCAGAACTGACCAGACTGTTACATTTCCTGAAGGGCAATCTGGACCATCTGAAGACAGAGCTTGAAACCGGGGACGAGGCAGACGGAGCAACTCTTGCGGCTTTTTCCAGATAGCCATGTTAACCAGGCTGTTTTCTGGTAACAGTTCAGACAGGGCGCTGAACTGTTACCAGAATGCACACAAAACGCGAAAAGAATGCGTTTTGGCGCCCGCAAGTCTCGCAAAATTGCACAGAGCGCAATTTTGACTTCGCGAGAGGGGCTGTCTGAACTGTTACGTTTTCTGCATTGCCAGCGGGAAAGACAGAACATAGAGATAGACAGAATATAGAGAAAGGAAGTGCAGAGCATGTTAAAAACCTTAGGTGCACAAGTGAAAGAATTCAAGAAGGATTCTTTTCTGACGCCCGCATTCATGATCCTGGAGGTGATCATGGAGACCATCATTCCTCTGCTGATGGCATCCATCATTGACAATGGGATCGGAGCCGGGAAGGACGGCGGGGCGGACATGAACCACATTTTCCTCATAGGCGGGCTGATGATCCTTACAGCCCTTGCCAGCCTGACCTTCGGCATCCTGGGAGGCTTTTACGGGGCCAGGGCGTCCACGGGCTTTGCCAGGAACCTGCGTAGGGCCATGTATGAGAATATCCAGACCTTCAGCTTCTCCAATATTGACAAGTTCAGCCCATCGGGACTTGTGACCAGGCTTACCACGGATGTGACCAACCTCCAGAACGCATACCAGATGATTTTAAGGATGTGCATGAGAGCGCCTTTCAGCCTGCTCTTTGCCATGATCATGTCCTTTGTGATCAGCCCCAGGCTTGCCAGTGTATATCTGGTGGCTGTGGTGGTGCTGGGGGGAGTGCTGGCCTTGATTGTGACAAAAGCTATGAAACATTTTAATGAGGCATTCCCAAAATACGACCAGCTAAACGAGAGTGTCCAGGAGAATGTATCGGCCATCCGTGTGGTGAAGGCCTATGTGCGGGAAGACTATGAGAACCAGAAATTCAAGAGGGCAAGCGGCAGTATCTACAAGGTTTTCAGCAAGGCGGAGGGGATTGTAGCCTGGAACGGTCCGGTGATGAACCTGACAGTGTATTCCTGTATCCTGTTGATCAGCTGGATCGGTGCCCATCTGATTGTCTCAGGGGATCTGCTCACAGGACAGTTGATGAGTCTGCTGACCTATTGCATGAGCATTCTCATGAACCTGATGATGTTGTCCATGATTTTTGTGATGATTACCATGTCCGCTGCCAGTGCCAGACGAATCTGCGAAGTGCTGGAGGAGAAGCCGGATCTGGCTGGTCCCAGGGATCCGGTCTATACGGTGCGGGATGGCAGCATCCAGTTTGAACATGTGTCCTTCAGCTACAAGAAGGAGGCAGATGCCCCTGTGCTCAAGGACATACACCTGGACATCCGTTCCGGGGAGACCATCGGCATCATAGGCGGCACTGGAAGCGCCAAGTCCAGCCTGGTGAACCTGATCAGCAGGCTCTACGATGTGACGGAAGGGACCCTTAGGGTCGGTGGTGTGGACGTAAGGCAGTATGATATGGAAGCCCTGCGCAACCAGGTGGCGGTAGTGCTCCAGAACAATGTGCTGTTCTCCGGCACCATCCTGGAGAACCTGCGTTGGGGGGATAAGGAGGCCACCGAGGAAGAGTGCCGGCATGCCTGTGAACTGGCCTGTGCCAGCGAGTTTATCGAGAAGATGCCACAGGGATACCAGACCTACATAGAGCAGGGCGGTACCAATGTATCCGGCGGACAGAAGCAGAGACTGTGTATCGCCAGGGCTTTACTGAAGAAACCGAAGATCCTGATTCTGGATGACTCTACCAGTGCAGTGGACACGGCCACGGATGCGAGGATACGCAGGGCTTTTGCCACAGAGATTCCGGGCACCACCAAACTGATTATCGCACAACGCATTTCCAGCGTGCAGCATGCGGACAGGATCATTGTATTGGAAGAGGGGGAGATCAATGGTTTTGGAACCCACGAGGAGCTGCTTGCTACCAATGAAATATACCGGGATGTCTATGAATCCCAGATGAGTGGAAGCGGAGATTTTGACGAGAGAGGGGGGATGTGACCATGGCAGAGGAGAAAGCAAAGGAAAACAAAGGATTCGGCCCTGGCGCCAGAGGAAGGGGACCCCGGCCGAAGATAGAGAATCCGGGGAAGATTTTCAAGCGCCTGATGGCGTATACCTTGAAGGATTACTGGCTGCACTGGCTGGTGGTAGTGCTGTGTATTGTTACCACAGTGTATTCCAGCTTACAGGGAACCATGTTTATGCGTACCTTGATTGACACTTATATCCTGCCCATGATCGGCAGACAGGAACCGGATTTTGCACCGCTTTTCGGGGCAATCAGCAGGGTGGCCTGCTTCTATGGACTGGGAGTGCTGGCTTCCTTCATACAGTCCAGGGTGATGATCTATGTGACCCAGGGCACCCAGCAAATGCTGCGCAATGACCTGTTTGCCAAGATGGAGACATTGCCTATCAAATATTTTGACACCCATGCCCATGGGGACATCATGTCCATCTATACCAATGATGTGGATACCCTGCGGCAGATGATCAGCCAGAGCATTCCCCAGATCATCAACAGTGCCATTACGGTGGTAGGGGTATTGTTTTATATGGTGGTGCTGGACATTCCCCTAACCCTTCTCACCCTGGCCATGGTGGCTGTGATGATGGTGGCAGCCAAGAAAATCGGTGCAAAGAGCAGCCAGTTTTTCCTGGCCCAGCAGCAGGCCCTGGGGAAGGTGAACGGCTGTATCGAAGAGACCATGACCGGGCAGAAGGTGGTGAAAGTGTTCTGCCATGAGCAGGAGAGCCTTGAGGCCTTCAACCAGCTGAATGACCAGCTATGCGAGAGCGCCTACCGGGCCAACATGTTTGCAAATATCATGGGGCCTGTAAATGCCCAGCTTGGGAACTTGAGCTATGTGCTCTGTGCCGTGTGTGGCGGTGTACTGGCCATCACAGGCGTGTCCGGGCTGACGCTGGGAAGCCTGGCCAGTTTCCTGAACTTCAACAAATCCTTCAGTATGCCGATCAACCAGATCAGCATGCAGTTCAACAGCATTATCATGGCACTGGCCGGGGCAGACAGGGTATTTAGGCTCATGGACGAGAAGCCGGAAGTGGATGAAGGCTATGTGGAACTGGTGAATGCTGTGCGCAGACCGGACGGAACCCTGGAGGAGAGCCGGGAAAGAACCGGTCTGTGGGCCTGGAAGCATTATCACAAGGCAGACAATACCACCACTTACGTGGAATTGAAGGGGGATGTGGTATTCGACCATGTGGACTTTGGCTACAACGATGACAAGATGATCCTGCATGATATTGAGTTATATGCGAAGCCAGGGCAGAAGATCGCCTTTGTGGGAGCCACCGGGGCGGGCAAGACCACCATCACGAACCTGATCAACCGTTTCTACAGTATACAGGACGGTAAGATCCGCTATGACGGCATCAATGTGAACAAGATCAAACTGCCGGACCTGCGGCGTTCCCTGGGAATCGTGCTCCAGGACACCCACCTGTTCACCGGCACCGTGATGGAGAATATCCGGTACGGAAAGCTGGATGCCACGGATGAGGAAGTGGTAAAGGCGGCCAGACTGGCCAATGCGGACGGCTTCATCCGCAGGCTGCCGGAAGGATACAACACCATGCTCCATGGGGATGGTGCAAACCTGAGCCAGGGCCAGAGACAGCTTCTTGCCATAGCCAGGGCGGCCATTGCGGATCCGCCGGTGCTGATTCTGGACGAGGCCACCAGCTCCATTGACACCCGGACGGAGAAGCTGGTACAGCAGGGTATGGATGCCTTGATGAAAGGGCGCACCAATTTTGTGATCGCCCACAGGCTGTCTACAGTGAAGAACAGCGACTGCATCCTGGTTCTGGAGCAGGGACATGTCATAGAGCGAGGTACCCATGACCAGCTTCTGGAAGAGAAGGGAAAATATTATCAGCTGTACACTGGAAATGCAGTGAGCTGACAGGAAACGGGAAGGCTAGCGCCTTTTTCGTGCTGTCCGAAGGATCCAGTCTACTGCCGCCTCAGCGTGGGTGGGCAGATTGCCGGGAGTCTGGGGGGAAACCCCGGCTCCCGGCTTTTCTGTACCGGAGTCCTCTGCTCCTGTACTGCCAGGGCCAGGGGAAGTCCTTTCCTGGAAAGCGCCCAGGGCGTATCTGGCCAACAGGGCTGAGACCCGGCCCCGCTCGATGGAGTCCTCGGTACCCAGCACAATGACTATCAGGTCATGCTCCAGGACGCCGTCATTTACAGCCAGGGATGTGACCAGGCAGGCACCGGCTTTGTTGGTGGTACCTGTTTTGAGACCTGTGACACCAGTCAGGTTGTGGAGCAGTGGGTTGGTGTTGCGCACTTCCGTCTCCAGGCTTGCCAGGAAAGCCGTTTTCCGGGATGTCATGTCCGTGACCTGG
Source organism: uncultured Acetatifactor sp. (assembly GCA_910577665.1). Lineage (GTDB taxonomy): Bacteria > Bacillota > Clostridia > Lachnospirales > Lachnospiraceae > Acetatifactor. Next base: position 1,218 of record CAJTOJ010000050.1, on the reverse strand, counting down.
GGATAGACTTTCAGCAGGTAAGAGACCAGCCGGAACATATCCTGGGCGCTCATGCGGTTCTGGCGTTTGGAGGGAATAGGCTCCTCCGTGTAGGCAGGCAGACCATGACTGTTGAAAAAGACTGCCTGGGACAGGCCCAGCTCCAGGGCTTTCTGGTTCATCTGCCCAACAAAAGCCTCCTCCGAACCTGCAATGTATTCTGCAAGGCTGAAGGCACATTCATTGCTGGAAGGCAGCAGGGCACCCAGAAGCAGTTCATGGATCGTGACCTGCTGTCCGGCTTCCAGGGGAATCACGCCATCATCTGAGGCGGCCAGCATCTGTGCCCCCAAAGATAGGGTGACAACATCTTCCAGGTCAATCTGTCCTGTGGAGAGGGCCTCCATGGTGAGAAGACAGGTCATCAGCTTGGAGGTACTGGCAATGGGGTAAGCGGTGTCAGAGTGGTACTGATAGTATATGTCTCCTGTGGTGGCATCTCCCACCAGCACACTGTTGACACCGTAGAAATACCCAGCTTCTTCCAGCACATCAGGGGAGACCAGAAAGGATTCCTGGGTGTGGAGCACCAGAGAGCCTGCTCCGGGAGCAGTGATGCCCATGTCCAGTATCAGGGCCAGATCCGCAGCCATCATAAAACAATCATAAAAGCCCGAGGGCATCTGTAGGATCATGGTATAATAATAAACAGTCTGTCCACTTACCTGGAAGGCGTTGCGGCGCAAGGCAAGATCCGGGTTCCCCGTGTCCTCCCAGGGAACATTCTCCCCACCAACAGGTGCATAATGGGAGCCAGGGTTAAGGGACACGGCATTTTTGGTGATTTCCAGGGAGAAAGCCTTGTCTGTGCCTTGAAGGACCATAGCCAGGTCCCGCAGGGACAGGTAGGTGTTGTGGGAATAGTCGTAGTCTAAGGTTTTCACAGTGCGTACCGGCCCAATGTCTGCCTGTACCTGGCAGGCGCCGGGAATCTGGAAATTGGCGCTGGCCCTGGCTGGCAGGAGGGAACTGACAAAGAGCACGGACAGCAGAAGGACAGTTATTTTCTGTAAGATAGGTCTGAAGGAGGATTTCATATGGGTTTTCCTTTCCTGTTTTATACTCTGACCGATTCCCGCGGGCAATGAGCCAGGCGGATGCGCCAGCATCCACGTGGCTTTCTTGCTTTATAGGAAATTGCGTCTTTTGGAGTGACAAAAAGAAACATACGTTTTGCGA
>CAJTOJ010000049.1 GCA_910577665.1 uncultured Acetatifactor sp. | reverse complement strand
TTCGCAAAACGTATGTTTCTTTTTGTCACTCCAAAAGACGCAATTTCCTATAAAGCGAGAAAATCGCTGAACTACCTTTAGCCAAAGGATCTCAGCGATTCTTCCATCTGCCGGCGATGGGACTTGAACCCATACGTTGTTGCCAACAACAGATTTTGAGTCTGCCTCGTCTGCCATTCCGACACGCCGGCTGGTTCTAAAACACAATAAACATTACATGCTCGAACAAAACGTATTTTATCATAGATTACAAAGAATAGCAAGAACTTTTTTATATGCCTTCAATAAGTGCCTTCAATAAGGTTTTTCTGTCATATTAATAACAAATAAATTCGCTCAACACTGAAAACATATCCTTTATGTTTTTCCATATAAATCCGCCAGAGTGAATTGTGCCAAATAATCAGAGATAACCTTATCCAGACCCTGCCATAGCGGGAGCGTTAGGCAGCCATTGCTCCGTGGACAGACGTTCTGTACGGATTCCAGGCAGGCAACAGGAGCCAATGGCCCCTCCATCAGCTCAAGGATAGACTTCACGCCGTACTCCTCCGGGGAGTGACTCAGCCGGTAGCCCCCGCCTTTCCCCCGCAGAGCGGTCAGCAGTCCGCCCTTTACCAACTCTTTAACTACGATTTCCAGATACTTTTCTGAAATCTCCTGTCGCGCTGCCACATCCCTCAATGGTACAAATCCATCACCCTGATGCTCCGCAACATCCATCAGAAACCGCAGCGCATATCTGCCCTTTGTAGAAATCATCATAAAACATCCCTCCATTCTTCCTATCATACCACAAGGTTAATAGGACTTCAAGTGACGCCAGTCAATTACCCCGCAGCAAGCTGGCGGGGCATCAATCTTCCAACGCAACAAGCTGCGGGGTATTGACCCTCGCGGCATTCGCCAAATGTTCGTGCCAGCACAGCACTTAGCTCAGTGTTCGCCGTAATAAACCTATTGACAAAGTAGGTTAATAGGTTTATAATGGAGACAATTTATAGAGAGAGGATTTTCCCATGAGTTATAAATTTGAGACCTTACAGCCTAAGCATCCCGACCATGCCCTGCATGAGAAGTATTTCCCCAATGATGGCGCATCCATCTTTACCTTTGAAATCAAGGGTTGGCAGGCATGCCTTTGCCGCTGGGCAGCTGGTAGGCCGCAAGGATGGTATCTTGGTAGGGATTTCCTCCTTACGGCGCTCCACGCGGCAATCCAGCTGGCAAAACGGCCGGAAAAGACGGGAAAGACTATCGTGACTCTGTTCACAGATACCGGTGACCGCTACCTGTCCACGCCGCTGTTTGCTGACGGACATGAGACGAACACGCTGGTATTTTCACCGGCATATTCACACCTGGAAAGGATATTGCTATGATTTACGCAGACAACGCGGCCACCACCAAAATGAGCGGGGCAGCCATCAACGCCATGAACGCCTGTATGCAGGACACCTGGGGTAATCCCTCCAGCCTGTACGGGCTGGGCCAGCGGGCCAAGGAGGCTCTGGAGGATGCCAGGAGGCGTATCGCTGCCTGTATTGCTGCATCCCCCAAAGAGATAACCTTTACCTCTGGTGGAAGCGAGGCGGACAACCAAGCTATCCGCTCCGCTGCCCTGCTAGGGGCGCAGAAGGGAAAGCGTCACATCATCTCTACCGCCTTTGAACACCATGCCGTCCTACACACGCTGAAGAGGCTGGAGGGCGAAGGTTTTGAGGTAGATCTGCTCCCTGTAGGCCCGCTGGGGACTGTCACAGCAAATCAGGTAGCGGAGGCCATCCGGGAAGACACCGTCCTGGTCACCATCATGTACGCCAACAACGAGATCGGCTCCATCCTGCCAGTTTCGGAAATCGGCGCAGTATGCCGAGAACAGGGCGTTCTCTTTCACACCGATGCGGTACAGGCGGCGGGACATCTGCCCATTGACGTCAAGGCGCAAAACATTGACCTGCTGTCTCTATCCGCCCACAAGGTCCATGGCCCCAAGGGAATTGGCGTACTATACGCCCGGCAGGGAGTACCTCTGACCAATCTTATAGCGGGCGGGGCTCAAGAACGGGGCAAACGGGCGGGGACGGAGAATGTCCCGGCCATTGTAGGCATGGCAGCAGCTCTGGAAGAATCCTGTTCACATATGGCGGAAAATGCCGCCAAGGTTTCTGCTCTGCGGGATAAACTCATTTCCGGTCTCTCCCAGATCCCCCATTCCGCCCTCAACGGTGATCCAACAAACCGGCTCCCCGGCAATGTTAGCTTCTGCTTTGAAGGTGTTGAGGGGGAAAGCCTGCTCCTGCTGCTGGATGACCAAGGCATCTGTGCCTCCTCCGGCTCGGCCTGCACCTCCGGCTCTCTTGACCCCAGCCACGTCCTGTTAGCCATCGGACGGCCCCATGAAGTGGCCCACGGTTCTTTGCGGCTGTCATTGTGCGAGGAGAACAGCGAGGACGATATAAATGCAATTTTGAAAGCCGTACCGGAAATCGTGGCTTATCTGCGCAATATGTCGCCGCTGTGGAAGGATAAAGTCGGCGGAAAACTAACATTTGTTCTATAGGAGGTCTTTGTTATGGCACTTTACAGTGAAAAGGTAATGGATCATTTTCGGAATCCCCGGAACGTGGGTGTGATTGAGGATGCAGACGGTGTTGGTGAAGTAGGCAATGCCGTCTGCGGGGATATTATGAAGATTTACCTCAAAATTGAAGACGGCTTTGTCTCAGACGTGAAGTTTGAGACCTTTGGCTGCGGCTCAGCCATCGCGTCCAGTTCCATGGCCACCGAGCTTATCAAAGGGAAACCCCTTTCCGAAGTCCTTCAGCTTACCAACAAAGCGGTCACCGAGGCGCTGGACGGCCTGCCCGCCCATAAACTACACTGCTCCGTCCTGGCGGAGGAGGCTATCCGGGCGGCGGTGAAAGACTACTATGACCGGCAGGGTATCGCTTATGACCCGAAGGACTTCCCTAAATGCGGTTCCTGCGAAGACTGTCATGGATAAAAAAGCAGCGAAACAACCCCGAACCCCTGTATCAAGTGCAACCGTTATCTGAAATTTGAACGTCTTTTTCAGTGAGCCAAGGAGTTGGGCCGCGAGGCCACCGCCACCGGTCACCAGGCCCGAATCAAGATACAGAATGGCGGGCATGTCTTGAAGAAAGCCCATGACAAAAGCAAAGATCAAAGTTATGTCTGGTACAGCCAAATCTGCACCTTATCTCCCCCCGGCCGCCCCCCAGAACTCCACCATAACCTACAGATTCCTCTGCTGCACAAGGTTATCCTCACAGATTGCAATCTTCGTCCCTATATCCTCTTGTACACATACCCGTCAGCAAACATAATCCATTTCTATGCGCATGGAATTTTCCTGCCCATCTACTGTCACAGTGCCCATACTACCTGTCACCAGCGGCATAGCAGGAGGCAGGTGTCCCAAATCCACCCCTGTGACCACAGGGACACCTTTTCGTGCGGCTATCTCCAGTATGGCACTGTCCGCATCCAGGCCCATCACAGGTTCTCCGTTGGCAGGCCTGCCAATCAGGAAGCCCTTCACATGCCTAAGCCACCCTGCCTCCTCCATCTGCCACATGGCCCGGCGGATGGAGAACACATTCAAGTCGCAGGCTTCCAGAAACCAGATGATCCCGTCTTCTTTATATTTCTCCACGAACTCCACAGTCCGATCAAACCGGGTTCCCAGCAGGTTCACCAGACAGTCCATGCATCCCCCCAGCAGCCTACCCTGGAATGTGACAGTCCCTGGTCCCACCGGCCTGTCCCCCTTATAACAGCGGAGTTCCAGCTTCTCCGTGAGATTGTAAGGGAGGAAAGGATGCTCCTCATCCTTAAGGGATTCCTTTTCCCACATCCCATAGCTGGCCAATGCTTTCCTCTCCCCTGTGAGGATCCCAAAAGCATCCTGAAGGGCCGGATGCCATGGCTCCATGCCAAAAGATGCTGCACAAGGTCCATACACCGATGCTGTGTCAGCCAATGTAGCTAACAGATAGGTCAAGTTGGTATTGTCCGAATATCCCATAAACCATTTGGGCGGGGCCTGGGCCAGTCTGTGGAAATCCACATAAGGCAGGATCTCGCACATCAGCTCTCCACCACCGCAGGATATCAGACAATCCGCATCAGACAGGAACATCTCCATGACTTCTGCCCCGCATCTGGCAGGCAGGTTGCTGATCCCTACCCCTGCGCTGGCATAACAGTTTGGCCCTGGCAGGAGCTGGTATCCCTGCCTGCTCCACTTTTTCTGGGCATTGAGAAACAGGGATCTGTATGGCTCCGTTGCACATCCAAAAGAAGGGGCCAGGAACCCAATGGTTCCTCCCTTCTGCATTGCTTTCGGATACCGCATCTTCTATTCTCCTTCCTGCGGAAACATCTTATGGTAAATGTCAAATCCGTCCAAGGTGGCAAAATAATCCTGTGGTCGCTCCGCCCTGCGGATCAGCTTCACAGAGCCATCCTCCCTAAGAAGCAGCTCCGCCGACTTGAGCTTGCCGTTATAATTGTATCCCATGGAAAAACCGTGGGCACCTGTGTCGTGAATCACCAGATAATCCCCTGTCTCCACCTTAGGCAGCATCCTGTCTATGGCAAATTTGTCGTTATTTTCGCAGAGAGACCCTGTCACATCATAGAGATGGTCACAGGGCTGCTCCTCTTTTCCCAGTACGGTAATGTGATGGTATGCACCATACATGGCCGGACGCATCAGGTTCACTGCGCAGGCATCCACCCCCACATATTCCTTGTGGGTATGCTTTTCATGGATTACTTTTGTCACCAGGTGACCATAAGGACCCATCATGAACCGGCCAAGCTCCGTATAGATAGCCACATCCCCCATGCCGGCAGGCTGCAGCACTTCCTCATACACCTTCCTCACATTGTCTCCAATAACCCGGATGTCGTTGGGCTCCTGGTCCGGACGATAGGGAATCCCGATACCGCCAGACAGATTGATAAACGCGATATGGGCACCTGTCTCCTGCTGTAACTTCACCGCCAGCTCGAAAAGCTGCCGGGCCAGGGTGGGATAATACGCATTTGTCACCGTGTTGCTGGCCAGAAATGCATGAATGCCAAAATGCTCCACCCCCTTTTGCCTCATAATCCGGAAGCCTTCAAACATCTGCTGGGTGGTAAACCCGTATTTGGCATCTCCCGGATTATCCATGATATCTGTCCCAAGGGCAAATTTCCCCCCTGGATTATAGCGGCAGCTCAATGTCTTCGGCAGATGCCCCAGGGTCTCTTCCAGAAATGGTATATGACTGATGTCATCCAGATTGATGGTAGCTCCCAGTCGGTCCGCCAGCACAAATTCCTCCGCCGGTGTGTCATTGGAGGAAAACATTATGTCCGGTCCCTTGATCCCTATGGCATCACTGAGCATCAGCTCTGTCAGGGAAGAACAGTCACAACCGCAGCCATACTCCCGCAGGATATCAATCAGAAAAGGATTGGGTGTGGCTTTCACCGCGAAGAATTCCCGGTATCCCGGATTCCAGGAGAAAGCTTCCTGCAATGCTGCCACATTCTCCCGGATCCCTTTCTCATCATAAATATGGAAGGGGGTGGGGTAAGTTTTTGTGATCTCCTCCACCTGCTTTTTTGTTACAAAAGGTATCTTATTCATATGCCATCTGTCTCCTGTCTATCTCTCCTTATCCCAATACTGCACTGTCCACATCCATATGTCCCACTATGGTTCCCATCCCGGATCATCACCAGAACCAACTACTTCGTCTATCTGGCTTTCCTTCCGGTCAGTTATCCCTCAGGTCACAGCAGAGTCCTTCTCATCTCCTCCGGTGTCATGGGGCTTAAATCCGCCGGGGCTACATCAAACACTGTCTTACAGCCCACAACACCTCTCAGGTGCATGCGATGCACTGCCCTGGCATAGGCCACCAACACACAGGCGGTAAATTCCGGGTTGGAATCCAGCTTCAGACTATACTCAACCACATGGCTGTGTTCTCCACAGGCTCCTGTATACCCGGTCCGCAGTACCAGCCCCCCATGGGGTATCCCTGCATGGTCACGGTCCAGTTCTTCCTGGGTGATAAAATGCACTGTGGTTTCATAGTCTGCAAAATAATTGGGCATAGTCTTAATTTCTTTCTCAATCTGTTCCAGGTCAGATCCATCTTCTGGCACCACAAAGCATTCCCGCACATGTTTCTGTGCCGTAGACAGCTCCGGATTCTCACATCGGCGCACAGAATCCAAAGCAGATTGGATGGGTATGGTATATTGTCTGGCATCTCTCACGCCTTTTATTCTTCGGATGGCATCGGAATGTCCCTGGCTGACTCCCCTCCCCCAGAATGTATAGTCCTTTCCCTGTGGAAGAATGGCACTGGCATACAACCTGTTCAAAGAGAACATGCCCGGATCCCACCCTACGGAGATCATAGCGGTCTTCCCACCCTGACCTGCAGCCTCTTCCACCGCTGCAAAATGCTCTGGAATCCTGGCATGGGTGTCAAAACTGTCAACCACGTTAAAATGCCTTGCATAACAGGGTGTCTGCCCAGGCAGATCCGTGGCAGATCCGCCACAAAGCACCAGTACATCTATTTTATCCTGCCACGCCATCAGTTCATCCACATGGATCACTGGTACATCCCATACTGTCTCCACCTGTTCTGGTGCACGCCTGGTACATACTGCCACCAGCTCCATATCTGCATTCTGCCTTATGGCACAATGCACCCCCCGTCCCAGATTCCCGTAACCCAATATTGCAATTCTAATCTTCATTTCCGTTCCTTCCCGCACGCTTTCATAAGAGTGCTGCATACCGTTCCATCTCTACAGTTATTCCTACCCTTGCTTTTTCCTACACCTATTCCAGGCTCCCAGATGATTTCCAGAAACAAACGACCACGCAAAAAGCCAGGACAGCAGTCCCAGACAGAACCATCCTGGCAACCCATACCGGGCAATCCATATCATATCCCTGAGATCCCCTGGCTCATATGTTCTCGATCTGCCAGTCTATCGGTTCCAGTCCGTGAGCCTCCAGGAACTGGTTGGTCTGGCTGAAAGGCCTGCTGCCAAAGAAACCATTGAATGCAGACAACGGGCTGGGATGGGGGGCTTCAAGGATCAGATGTCTGGGATTATCCAGCATTTTCTTCTTGGTCTGGGCCGGTCTTCCCCACAGGATAAACACAATGGGTCTGTCCTGCCTGTTCAAGGTCCGGATCGCAGCATCCGTGAACTTCTCCCAGCCCTTTCCTCTGTGGGAGTTGGCCATATGTGCCCGCACAGTGAGCACCGTATTGAGCATCAGCACCCCTTGCCTGGCCCATTTTACCAGATATCCGTTGTTGGGAATCCCACAGCCCAGATCATCGTGAAGCTCCTTGTATATATTCACCAGGGAAGGCGGTATGGCTACTTCCGGCTTCACGGAAAAGCACAACCCATGGGCCTGTCCTACATTATGGTAAGGATCCTGTCCCAGGATTACCACCTTCACCTGGCTCAAAGGTGTCAGATGGAAGGCATTGAAAATGTCATCTGCAGGCGGAAACACCTGTGTGGTATTGTACTCCTCTTTCACAAATCCATACAGTTCCTTGTAATAGGGCTTGTTAAATTCCTCTTCCAGCTCCGGAAGCCAGTCATTGTCTATCATTCCCATCTCACACTGATTCCTTTCTCCTGTAAATAGGTTTTTACCTGCTTGATCTCCAGTTCTTTGTAATGAAACAGGGAAGCTGCCAGCACAGCTTCTGCCCCGGCCCGGGCAATCACTTCATAAAAATGCTCCAGTGTGCCTGCACCTCCAGAGGCAATCACCGGGATCTTCACTGCATCTGCAACCGCCCCGGTCAGCGCACAGTCATAACCTTCCTTGGTGCCGTCCCGGTCCATACTGGTCAGCAGGATCTCCCCTGCTCCCAGTGCTTCCGCCTTGACCGCCCATTCCACCACGTCCATGTGCATGTCTACCCTGCCACCATTCTTGAAGATACTCCAGCCACCGTCTTCCCTGCGCTTTGCATCAATGGCCACCACCACACACTGGCTCCCGAATTTATCTGCTGCATCTGCAATCAGCCTGGGATGCAGGATAGCTGCCGTATTCACGGCTATCTTATCCGCACCTTCCCGCAGAAGAATCCTAAAGTCCTCCACCGTGCGGATGCCGCCCCCCACTGTAAAGGGGATAAAGAGCCTGTCAGCCACCTGACGCACCCACTCCAGACGGGTGGAGCGGTCATCTGCGGATGCCGTGATATCCAGGAAAACCACCTCATCCGCTCCTGCCTCTGTATAAGCCGCCGCTACCTGAGCCGGATCCCCGGCATCCCTAAGATTCTGGAACCGAATTCCCTTCACCACCCTGCCTTCTTTGATATCCAGGCAGGGAATCACCCTCTTTGTATGCATTTTCCCGTCTGCCCTCCTACCTTTCGTCCCAGATGCCTTTCTCCCTTCCCAACATGCAGCCTCTGGCATCTGTGTCATCTTTCTGGCTTTGGATAATCTGCATGCCCTTCACACCTGGGGATCTTGATAAAATTACGCAGGATCTGCATGCCCACCCCTGCACTCTTCTCTGGATGGAACTGACAGGCAAAAAGATTTCCCTTTTCCACGGAAGCATGGATCTTCACGCCATAATCCGTAGTGGCTGTGACCACATCCTCCTGTGCCTCTAAATAGTATGAATGCACAAAATACACATAAGGCTCTCCAGAGAGATTCTGGAACAACCTTCCTTTCCCCGGAAAATGCAGACTGTTCCAGCCCACATGGGGAACCTTCAGCCCCCCTTCTGCGGGAATCCGCCGGATCCTGCCCTTCAGGATATGCAGCCCTTCCACACCAGGACTCTCTTCACTGCCCTCAAATAAAAGCTGGAGTCCCAGGCAGATTCCCAGAAAAGGAATCTCCCTGGACACACAATCCCGGATCACTGCAACCAGCCCCCTGTGGTGGAGCTTTCCCATGGCATCCCCAAAAGAACCTACACCTGGCAGGATCACCCTGTCCGCCGCCAGGATCGTACCTGGATCCTGGGTAATCACGGACGGTTCTCCCAAGAAGGTCAATGCCGCCTCTACGCTTCTGGTATTTCCGGCATCATAATCAATAATTGCAATCATCTGTCCAACCTTTCCGCCATCAGAATTTCCCTATGAAATCCTCCTGTCCCATATCACTTTCTTCCGGAAGCACATCCGGCAATTCTTCCACCGGCACATCGGATGGATCCGGATCCTCTGGCAGTGGCTGCTCCTTCCAACTGTCATAAGATATGCCATTTGCAATGGCAGTGACAATCTGGGTATAGACAATATCCCTGGGCTCCGCCGCTATTTCAAGGACCTGGCTCTCTGACAGTCCATATTTGTCTGCCAGGATATTGAGTATCACCGTATATTCCCCATAGACCTCATTCCCTGCGCTATACTGGTCTGCATATGCATACAGTCCCGGATAGTCGTGCACCGTCTGGATCAGGCTGTCCAGCGCCTTCACCTCGCTTCCTTCTTCTACGAACATTTCATACTTCCGCAGCCACAGACGTATGTATAAAATGCTCTCCGCTTTTACATACATCTCCTCCTCAGCTTCGCTTCTCTTCCGGTTAAACAGACTCTGGTAACAGGTCTGGTAATCTCCTCTGGCATAGGCTTCCCTGGCCGCCTTTTTATCCAGATAATCCACAGACCCCTGGACCACCACCAGGATAAAGATACCAATGGATACACACAGCAATACCACAGGCACTATCTTCTTCCAGGGAATCTTCTTTTTGGGTCCCTTTTCTTCTTTGCTTTTCTTCGGCTTTTTCGGTTTGGCCTTTTTTGCTTTCTTGGGCTTGGCTTCTTTTTTGGGCTTGGCCTTTTTCGCTTTCTTCTCTTTCTTGCCTTTCTTATCCTTTGCGGCTTCCTTTCCCTCTTCCTGGTCCCCTGCATTTACTTCCTCCAGGTCTTCTGGAGAGGTACCCTCTTCCTCCTCTGTCAGCAGGTTCATGACCTTGTCGAAGAGTCCCTTATTCTCTGCTTCCGCTTCTCCGATCCCATCCAGGTCATCTTCCTCCTGCTCTGGAAGGTCATCCACCGTGGGAAAGTCCGGTAGATCTGCATCTGTACTATCTATAGTGGGGAAGTCCGGTAGATCCGCCTCTGCAATGTCCACCTCTTGAACCTCTGACCGGGATGGATCACTTCCATCATCGGCAGACGCCTGTTTTGTGACTTCTCCTTCCGTCTGGGAATCCCTATTCCCGGAAAATTCCTCCCTGTCCTCTTCCCCGGCAGCATCCTGGTCTTTTTGGTATTGCTCACTCCGTCTTGCTGCCTCCTTGATAGTCTTCTCGTCCATTAGGCCAGCCTTTGAGACAATGGCATCCAAAACGGAAGTATCAAACAGCAGCTCGTCATCCCCGCCCTCATTCTCCTCTTCCCTGTCCCGCAGGACTTCTTCCCCCAGACGGGAAATCTGCCTGCCACCGGTTGTTTCGTGCGCCCTGGATGGTTTTCCTTGTACAGCTCCCGCTTCCAAAGCAGGGCCGGAGCCATTGCCAGATCCCGCTTCCTTGGCGGATTTGGCGGTCTTTGCTGCTTTTTTGGCTTGCTTTTCTTCCTTTTTGGCCCGCCTGGCCTCCTCTTTGGCAGCCTTCTTAGCGGCTGCCTTTCTGGCCCGTTCCTGCTTCTTGTCCTCAGCCTTCTGACCGCCGTCCTCCTTCTTCGGCCTCCCGCCTCCATTCTCCTGCCTGGCGGTCTGTCTGCGGACACTCTCTGGCTCCCTCTTTCCTGTAGTCCGCTCTTCCTCCCGGGTAATTCCCTGCACAAGTGCCTCTATCTCTTCTTCCAGGTTCTCTTCATCATCTGTTCTTAGCAGCAGTTCCTGGATCTCCTGCAGATCATCCATGTCATCTGCCGCCCCTTGTCCTGTAGCGTTCTCATTTGACAGATTGTCTAAATACTCTTCCCGTGAAGACATACTATCTCCTCAACTTTCTCTATACATTGACCGGCACATAGCCTAGTCTAGTTTATCACATGCAGCGCAGCCAATCAATTGCATTCTGGGAAATTCCACAGCCTTTTCCAGCCAGCTCCTTGGTCAGCTGGTACAGATGTCCGTTAACCCGGTAAAATCCTGCTTTCTGGTTATAAAATGCAATCTTTTCAAAGGGCCACCGGATAACGGAGGGGAACTGCATCCCCACTCCAAGTTCCAGGACCAGGAGCCTGCGGTTCATGGTTCCCTGTAGCCATTTGGTATACTGCTGCCAGCTATCCTGATATCCTCTTTCGTCATAATCCGTTGCGTAGACCGTGTTCAGCACATAGGGTGTCCCGCAATCCGCACAACATCCGAGCCCGTTTTCCTCCGCCTGGAACATTGTTCCCTGGCTAAGGCCATCGAACAGCCGCCTCAAAGACTGCCAGTCCTCCTCTGTCACCGGGACTGGTCCCTTATTACAGGTATTCCGGCATTGTTTCTTCCAGGCTGTACCGCAGGGTGCCACAAATCTGCCTTCCCGCCAGGCTCCCCTGGCAACTGCTGTATGTGTGGAAACAGATACCACAAAATAGTTCTTGCCCTCCAGGCAGCGGATCAGTTTGTCCCTTGCTTCCTTCAAGCCGTCCTTAACCGGATCCTCCAGACAATATTCCATCCAGGCAGGAACCAGCCAGCTGTGGCCCTCAGCCTCCAGCCACTGCCTGCCGCGCACATATATCTGATCCCTGCCCAGGTACCTGGTCTCATTCCATTCCTCTCCAAGACCTACCAGCACCATCTCGGACTCTGCCAGTTCCTTCCATATGCCTCCTTTTTCCATGGCTACTTCCTGTCCGCCTTTCCTTTTGTCTCAAAAAGGCTGGGAGTCTCTCCCAGCCTTTCATACAACCTAATCCATCCTCAATCATTACTCAAATGTCTTTCATCTACAAGCCGGTCAACGATCTTGACCAGATTGCCGATCTCAGGCTTGGATAGCTGGGCGTCCGCCCCAAGTGACTCGCCCTTTCTCTTCATCTCGTCATTCACCAGGGATGAGAAGATAATAATCGGAATATCTGCTGTAGCCTCGTCTGTCTTCACCAGCTTGGTCAGCCTGTGCCCATCCATCTCTGGCATCTCAATATCTGTGATGATCACCCGCACATGATCCTTCAGGGAACCATCCGCCTTACACTGGCGGATCACATCGTAAGCCTGCTGCCCATTCTCTGTATGGATCAGATTATCGTATCCTGCACGCTTCAAGGAATCCACAATCAGTTTGTTCAGCAGAGGGGAGTCTTCCGCGATCAGAATCGGTACACTGTTCCTTCTCCTCTCACCCAGCTCCGTAATCTCGGAGATCTTCAGTCCCGTCTCAGGATTGATGTCGCACACAATCTTCTCAAAGTCAAGAATGATAATCAGCTTGTTATCTTTTTTGATGATACCCGTGGACACACTGTCCTCCGTGGTGGAAATGGTGGCATCCGGCTTGATGATATCACGCCAGGATACCCTGTGGATTCCCAGAACATTATCCACATGAAACGCAATATCCAGCTTATTAAAATTCGTTATAATGAAAAGTCCGTTGGGCTTCGACTCTCCCCGGCCCAGACAGTTCATCAAATCAATGGCCGTGATCATCGTGTCTCTGGGCATAAAAATCCCTTCGATACTGGGATGAGAATTGGGAACTGGTGTCACCTGCTGGTAAGGAATAATCTCCCTTATCTTCGCCACATTGATGCCATAAGAATTATTACCCAGGATAAATTCCAGAATCTCTAACTCATTGGTTCCATTTTCCAGTAATATTTTTGTCTCCATCTTTTCACCTCATTATCTTGTGGATTAAAAATGTGGCAGGCGGCTGCCAGGGCCGCCCATGCCCCGAATGTAGACATTATACCATGATTACCCTGAAAATGAAACTATTTTCTCTAAATATTTTCATTTTGAATCGTTTCAATCAGATTACGGCGTTTCACTTTCCCCATAGAATACTGCATGATCCCTGCCAGCAGTAGAAATACCGCAGCCGTTGCTACCAGCACCGCCCAGACAGGAGGCTGGTAATCCACTACAATCCCCGTTCCCATGGCTATATGGAACCAGTAGGACAAAAGCAGGCCCAGTGGAATACCGATCAGCAGTGCTTTTCCACCATAGAACAATCCTTCCAGCCAGATCATTCTCTTAAACTGCCTTCCTGTCATACCAACAGACTTAAGCACTGCAAATTCCGGCGCCCGAAGCTCCATGTTGGTCGTAACGGTATTGAATATATTCGTTATGCCTATTAAGGATACCACAACAATAAAACCATACAGAAACACTGCCACAACAATAAGGGTGTTGCGCTCCGACTGGTACTGGGTCTCATAGTTGCTCACCGCATACCGCAGAAGCCCCATATCCCGGTGAACGGTTTCCTCGATGGCGGCAGCATTCTCACATTGTATATACAGAACCACATTATCAAACCTGGAAAGGGATTTTTGGGCATCCATCCAGGCATCACTGACAATCAGCATCACATTGTTGTAGGAACCCTTGCCCATATACATGGGAAGTTCCGGACTCAGTGCCAGGATCTCCAGCCCTATTCCTGATTCCTTATCCACAATCCTATCCCCTGCCTGATAGTCTGTGATCTTTCCTGTGGTGACATATTTCTTCCCGCCAAGCACATACTCCTCTTCAAAACGATTCACGAGAATAGCCTTATCAGCAGCCTCCTCCTGCTTGATCCCTGCACGCTTCAGATAGTCGGCATACCCTGCATCCCCAAGGGAGTTTACAAGAACAATCTGGTCCCCTTCTTCATCCTCCCAGCCCACAAATCTCTCCCGGTATTCCTGCGTGAAAGGAATACTGTCCCGGTCTACTGTCATGAGAACCGTTCTTCTCACTTCTATCTCCTGGATGCCGTCCAGGGCGGCTATGCGACCTGCCTTCTCCCTCCAGTCTTCGTCCTCTATGATAATGGCCAGGGGATACGGCGTGTTCTCCTGGTACACATTGCCAGCCAGGAATCCCAGTTGGATAAATCCAGACACCGCGATAAATATTGCCACACTGACCACAATGGACACCACCGTTGTACGGTACCGTACCCTGGCCCGTCTCAGACTCTTATAGGCAATCTTCCCCCCTATCCCGAATATCCTGCCTACCCACCGGGGACATCTGTATGACTGCTTCCGGATCATATCATTCGCCCGGATGGCACTTAAGGGAGAAACCATGGCCGCACGCCGTGCAGAACCATAGGCTGAGAAAAACACGGTAGCCATGGAGAGAATGACTCCCAGAAACACAGCCCACAGGGAAAAGGAGAAACGCAGACTGAAACCGAACGATCCCTCCATCATACCCCCTACAATCCGGGTCAGTAAAAACGTAGCAAATACACCACACAACACCCCCAGCGGAATCCCTGCCAGCCCCAGAAGCATTGCCTCATAATAAACAATCTTCCTCTGCTGCCTGGAAGTGGTTCCCACCGATGCCAACCTGCCGTAGAGCCGCATCTTTTCTGTTAGGGAAATCACAAAGCTGTTGCGGATACAGAACACACTTGTCACCAGGATAAGGAGAATGGCAATGGCCGCCATACTGTAAAGCATGTTCATGGTGGTAGAGGAAAACTGCAGGTTTTCCCATCTGAGCAGCCGGTGGTTTTTCAGTACGGATATGGCTGTGGCTCCCTGTAACCGGGATTGCCCGGCCTCATACCGGTTATATTCCTCCAGGGAAATTCCCAGCAGACCAGCCGTCACCCTGTCCGGCTGTTTCAATGCCCTCCTGGTATAAGAGACATAGATATCCAGTTCTTCCCCCACCTGCATATCAGCTATTTTCGTGAAAACAGAATATCCGGGCGCTTCTCTGTCCTCAACCTGATAGCTGGGACGTTCCACCATTCCCACAATGGTATAGGTCTTCACCCATTCTGTGTCCAGATACTCTTGCCCTTCCACATAGGGGGTATTCTGAGCCAGTACATTGCCATCCGCTATCCTGGACCCTACCGGAAGGGTCAGCACATCCCCTACCTTCAGATCCACACCCCCATTGCTTCGAATGTGCCTGCTCATCAGAAGCTCTGTCTCGTTCTCTGGCAGACGCCCCTCACAGAGCTTCAGAGAGAACATCTCCAGGCAGTTATCATCCAAGGCCCGGATATATAGATACGGTTTGTCCGGATTCTGGCATCCTGTCAGCAGTGCATATCCTACTTTCTTTTCAATTCCCAGACGTTCTATGTTCTGGTTATTCTGAAAATATTTTAGGTTTTCCCTGACCACCCCGGAGAACAGATAGTGAAAATCCCCTGTCTCCTGTCTGGCGTGCTGTGTCATACTGGCCCGGAAGCTGGCGGCCATACAGGCTACCGCCGTGATTAGGGACGTTGCCAGCACAATCCCCACTATGGTGACTGCGGTACGCTTCCTGTTCTCCTTCAGGGAACGGTAACAGCATTTCTGCAATACATTCACAGCCACTCCCCCCCTTCATCGCCCAGGCAAAGCCTCCCATCCACAATGGTCAGTACCCTGTCTGCCTGCTTGGCCAGTTCCAGGTTGTGCGTAATCATCACAATGGTCTGTTTATACCTGCGGTTGGACAGCTTCAGAAGTTCCATGATTTCCCTGCTGGAGCGGGTATCCAGGTTCCCTGTAGGCTCGTCAGCCAGAAGGATGGCCGGCCTGGTGACCAGCGCCCTGCCGATGGCTACACGCTGTTGTTGACCGCCAGACAATTCATTAGGCAGGTGGCTCATATGCCGATCCAGTCCCAGGGTCTGTGCCAGTTCCCTGACATATTCCATATCCACCTTCTGTCCGTCCAGTTCACAGGGCAGAGTCATATTCTCTTCCACATCCAGCACAGGAATCAGATTATAAAACTGATAGATCAGTCCCACCTGTCTCCTGCGGAATACCGCAAGCTGGTCATCCTTCATCTGATAGATATCCTGGCCCTCCACCAGCACCTTACCTGATGTAGGTCTGTCCACACCGCCGATCATGTGCAGAAGCGTAGATTTCCCGCTGCCAGAGCTTCCTATCACGGCCACGAACTCCCCTTTCTCCACAGAAAGGCTCACATCATCCACTGCTACAATCTGTTGGTCCCCTTTTCCATAAACTCTGCACAAATGCTCCGTACTCAATATTTCCATATCATCTCTTCCCATCTGCCTGCCAGGGAATCGTTCTGCTTTTCCTGTCATTCCCAGCTGACATTTCCTTTTTCATTTCTACTCGCATTTTAAAAGAAGAAAATGACTTTTCAGTGACATTTCAGAAATTTCAGGAAAAAAACGGTTCCTCCGCCACTGCGGGATTCCACAGTCACATATCCATCGTGTCTCTCAATGATTTCTTTGGACAGATGCAGTCCGATTCCCACACTGTCTGCCCTGGATCCTTTCCCCCTGTAAAAACGCTCAAACATATGTTTCTGGTCTTCCGGGCTGATTCCTTCCCCATTGTCTGCCACCGTCACCAGCGTATACACCTCATTGTCTTCACCATCTATGCGTATCCTTCCTCCCTCATGACTGTGTTCCACTGCATTTTTCACGATATTCAGCAATGCTTCTGACAGCCACTGAAAATCTCCCTGGATCCGCAGATTTACGGGAAGGTTCACCAGAAGCTCCACTTCTCTCAACTCCGCAGACAATTCCAGCTTCTTCGCCACCTCCTCTGCCAGGGGTAATAGAAATACCTCCTTCTTCTCCATCTCCACCACACCCGCATCCAGCCTGGAAAGCTTCAAGAGGGTGGCTACCAGCCAGTTCACCCCGGCAAGCTGTACACCTGTTTCCCGCAGAAAACGATGACGGGTCTCCAGATCCATGTCTGGATGATCCAGAAGGTTATCCACCAGGACCGTCACAGAAGTCAACGGGGTTTTTATCTGATGGGAGATATCTGCCACAGCCTCCGACAGGGCCTTTTTATTTTGCTCTGCACACAGGGCCTGTTCCCTAAAAAAAACAGTGAGCTTATACAGCTCATTTTTCAAACCACTTAACTCATCTTCCCAGTTATCCTCTATATCCAAGGTATCATTTCCCCTGCTAAGGGCATTTATATAACCACAGAAAGTGTTGATCCTTTGCTGCCTCCTTCTCAGATAAACGATCATTGCTCCTGCAAATACCAGCAGGACTCCTGCAAGAAGCAGGCTGAGTTCCACCTGGAAACGCTGCATGTCCTTCTGCCAGCCCAGAAAACCATCCTCCAGAAACACACCATATTTCTCCAGGATGCTTCTGCCAGAGTCCACATAGCTTCCATCATTCAGCACCTGCAGCACTTCCTCTTCTGACACGGAGGGATATTCAGCTTTGACACTCCCCACCAT
The DNA here is from genome assembly GCA_910577665.1 of uncultured Acetatifactor sp. Classification (GTDB taxonomy): domain Bacteria; phylum Bacillota; class Clostridia; order Lachnospirales; family Lachnospiraceae; genus Acetatifactor. The sequence continues at coordinate 1,047 of CAJTOJ010000049.1, read as the reverse complement.
GGAAGCCACTGCCAGCCCGAATTTTTCAGTCTCCCGCTTTCGGTATACGTCTGCCAGTAGATTACACAATACGATTCCCACAAGGCCAACCAGCAACAACCCTCCAAGAAACCTCTTTATCTCACGGCTCCACTGTACCCCCCTCCATATAGTCCCTTCTTTTTTTCTGTCCCGTTTCATAACTGGCTTTCCTTTCCAATCTTCTCAATCCGATACCCCATACCCCTTACCGTCCGGATCACCTGGCCCTCCGGATCTCCCAGCTTTTCCCGGATACGTTTCATGGTCACACTCAAGGTATTGTCATTTACAAAATTGCCAGATATATCCCAGATACCGCTTAAAATTTCCTCTCTGGTGAAAAGCTTTCCGGGATAAGACATCATGGAAGAAAATATCTTGTACTCCAGCCGCGTCAAAACGATTTCTCTTCCTGCCCTGGTCACTTTTCTGGTGTCCAGATCCAGGACAATATCCCCATAATGCAGCCTTGCGGACACCTTACCGGCCCTGCGCAGCACACTTTTGATCCTGGAGAGAAGTTCCCTGTTGCGGAAAGGTTTCACAATATAATCATCTGCTCCCAGATCCAGCCCTTTGACCACATCTCCTTCTTCCTCCTTGGCCGTCAGGAAAATCACTGCCGTGTGCTCCATGTCCTTGACCAGTTTACAGAACGCAAATCCATCCCCATCTGGCAACATGATATCCAGAAGAGCCAGGTCAAATTCCCTCTCCTGGATCCACCTTTTCCCTTCCTGAATACTTCTGGCTGTACTCACATGGTATCCCTCTTGAACCAGCAGATACTCCAGGCCCATAATAATCGCTTCATTGTCCTCCAACAGCAGAATGTTCATTCATACCCCCCCTTATACGCCTGGGCACACATACCAATCCATATTTAATATTTGAATCTGTGTCTGCATTTTACATACAAAAAAAGAACAGATTACCTGCTCTTTTGCTTTTTTTTGTACCCTCAAAACCGAACACAGAACCATCCCCAGTCCACACACACCATCCAGAACCTTCCCGGGAAGCGTC
>CAJTOJ010000048.1:95-20706 GCA_910577665.1 uncultured Acetatifactor sp. | reverse complement strand
TGGATGTGACCATCCAGAACCAGATCATTGCTCTGCTGCGCCAGATCAATCAGAAGCAGAAGAATGCCATGTTGTTCATCACCCATGACTTGAACCTGGCCAGGCGGCTGTGCAGCCGGATTGCGGTGATGAAGGACGGACAGGTGGTGGAGCAGGGGGATACGGAAGAGATCTTCTCCCATCCCGGGCAGACGTATACGAAGCGTCTCTTGGAGGCGGTACCCTCCCGGTTGCAGCCTCGGAAGAAAGCGGTATCAGTGCAAAAGGAGCCGGAGAGTTCTGACAGGAAGGAGCCTGCAACAGACAACACGATAAAGGAGCAGACACAGACAACAAAATGTCATGAAGCTATCTGCCAGGATGGGCAGAAACCGAATATACAGGGCAGACAGCTTAGGGAATCATGTTCTCCGGTGCTGGAAGTGCGGAATCTTTCTGTCTACTACCGGGACGGCAACAACAGTCTTTTTGCCAGAAAAAAGCCCCAATGTGTGGTGCAGGATGCCAGTTTTGCAGTGTATCCCGGGGAGAGCCTGGGGCTGGTGGGAGAGAGTGGCTGTGGCAAGACATCCCTGTCAAAAGCGATTCTTGGCATGAACCGGGATATCCGGGGACAGATCCTGCATCATTCCCAGAGCCCCCAGATGGTTTTCCAGGATCCCTACAGCAGCTTGAACCCTGCCAGAACCATAGGGTGGCTGCTACAGGAGCCGTTGCGCGCTTTAGGTGTCCGGGATCCGCGTCACAGGATGTCAAAAGGGGACATGGAGGAGGCGGCTTACGACATGCTGCAACGGGTTGGCATGGAGGAGAAATATTTCCACAGGAAACCTTCCCAGCTCTCCGGAGGACAGAGACAGCGGGTCAGCATCGGCCAGGCGCTGATCACCCGTCCCTCCTTTATTGTGGCGGATGAGCCGGTATCTGCCCTGGATGTGACCATCCAGGCCCAGATCATGGAACTGATGCAGGGACTGCAGCAGGAAATGGGGCTGTCCTATCTGTTTATTTCCCATGACATCCACGTGGTGTACCAGATGTGTGACAGGATCATGATCATGAAGGATGGAAGGATACTGGAGATGGGCGAGACGGAAGAAATCTTCCATGCGCCCAGGGAAGAGTATACGAAGCAGTTGTTGTGTAATTGCTGATCCGGATGGGACAGTGACAAGTGGCTCACGCCTTTTGGCCTGGTGTTTCTCCTGTTTTCTTTCTTCCGGCCGGGTCCTTTGGCGGATTGGTCTCCTGCCTGTCCCGTAAGTACTTTGCATAATCCACCAGGCGGTCAATGGAACGTGCATTGCAGTCCGCAATGATTTCCACCACATCCGAAACCGTGTAGGATTTTGAGATGCGGCGGTTCAAGTTCCTCGGGTCGTAACGGTAGGAGGTTCTGCCTAACAGATAATCAGTCGTCACGTCAAAATAGTCTGCCAGTTTGCATAGGGTTTCCAGGTCGGGGGAATGGACATTGTGCTCATAATTGGAGATGGAACCAACAGAGACCTTCAGATGTAAGGCCAGTTCCTTCTGCCCGATGCCCTTTTCCCTGCGAAGCTTTGCAAGGATCTGTCCTGTAGTCATGCGCCGGATCTCCTCCTTTCTGAACACTTTCGGGATTTTAGAAAAGTAATAAAAATATGAGTTCTATTCTATCGTATTTTAGAATTTGTAAAATATTATTTCACAAATGGAATAAATAATGCATATTTACGAAGGAAATTATGGCGTAACTAAACTCCCATGCAGCCGGCCGCACCACCATATATAACAAGAAAGAAAACAAAGAGAGCTGCCTGGGAGTTTAGTCTATGCGCACAAAATGAGCAGGAGAAGCTCATTTTGGCGCACGGAAGTCTCGTTTTTTGCTTTGGGGAAGCGCAAAAAACATCGCGGTGGAGGAATGGCACAGGGACTTTAATAGTAAACTCCCATGCAGCCGGCCGCACCACCATATATAACAAGAAAGAAAACAAAGAGAGCTGCCTGGGAGTTTAGAGCCTGTTATGGGGATTGGACATACTTTCCCTTCTGTGTGCATAGAATTTCAATGCATACAAGCTAGGGAGGGTGTTATGGTGTTTGAACAGTGCAGCATAAAGGAGACAGCACAGGAACTGCGGACCGATGAGAAAAAGGGCTTGCCTGTGGGAGAGGCAGGCAGGCGGCTCCTGGAGGATGGACCCAATGAGATGAAAGAGGCCCGGAAGAAGACAGTGGTGGAATCTTTTCTGGAGCAGCTGAATGATCCCCTGATCTATGTGCTGATGGTGGCAGCCGTGGTGTCCATCCTGCTGGGGGAGAGCAGTGATGCAGTCATCATCGGGGCGGTGGTGGTCTTAAATGCCGTGGTGGGACTGCTGCAGGAGGGAAAGGCCAGGAGGGCACTGGAATCCTTGAAAAAACTTACCAGTCCCAGAGCCATGGTAATCCGGGCAGGCCGGCGGATGGAGATTCCTGCATCGGAACTGGTAAAAGGGGATCTGGTATACCTGGAGGCTGGCTGCCAGGTGCCAGCTGACCTGCGGCTGACTTCCACGGCAGGGCTGAAAATAGAGGAATCTGCACTGACCGGGGAATCCCTGCCCATAGAGAAGGACGCTGCTTTCCAGGGGAAAAAAGGTGGAAATCTGGGGCTTGGGGATCGCAGGAACATGGCCTATATGTCCACCATTGTCACCTATGGCCGAGGGGAAGGGATTGTCACCGCCACTGGAATGGATACGGAGCTAGGCAAGATTGCCGCTATGATCACAGAGGCCAGGGAAGAGATGACGCCTCTACAGAAGCGGCTGGGGGAACTGGGGAAGGTACTGAGCCTGCTGTCCCTGCTTCTGTGTGCGGCATTGTTTGCCATTGCGGTGTTCCAGCACAGAAACATACCAGAGATGCTGATCACAGCCATCTCCCTGGCTGTGGCGGCTGTGCCGGAAGGGTTGCCTGCGGTGGTGACCATCTGTCTGGCTTTAAGCGTTACCAGAATGGTACGTGTAAATACCATTGTGCGCAGGCTGCCCTCCGTGGAGACTCTGGGAGCAGTCAGCGTGGTCTGTTCTGATAAGACAGGGACGCTGACCCAGAACCGGATGACGGTGGAACGGTGTTTTATAAATGGAAAGATGCTGGAAGAGGAGGACTGGGAAATAAAGACGGCTCCGGACTTTTTCTGTGGCTGTATCCTCTGCAATGATGCTGTGGCGGAGGAAGGGATGCGCACCGGGGATCCCACAGAGCTGGCCCTGGTGGATATGGCCAGGAAAGCAGGCATTGAGAAAAAGGAGCTGGAACAGAGTATGCCCCGGGTGGGGGAACTGTCCTTTGACTCGGACCGGAAGATGATGACAACCCTGCATAGAGGAAACAGCGGTGCTGCCCTGGCAGGGCGGGGATACCGGAAGGGCAATAAAGGAGGAGCTCTGGCAGGGCAGGGATACTTGAGGGAAAGCAATGCCTTGATGCAGGGAGGGGAGCTCCACGCCGCGGAGCTGTCTGGTGAAGCGGGCTATTTCAAACCACAGTATGCCAGGGGTTCTATGGTTTCCTATACCAAAGGTGCCCCGGACGAGGTGGTGAAAAAATGTACCTGGATCATGACTTCCCAAGGCCCGGTGCGTTTTACCGAGTATCACCGTAGGCAGCTGGTGCAGGTTATGGAGGACATGGCAAAAGAGGCCCTGCGCACCTTGGCTGTAGCGATGCGGACAGGAGTGGAGGAAGCGAAGGAGGAGGATCTGACTTTTCTGGGACTGGTGGGAATGCGGGACCCAGCCAGACCGGAGGCGGCAGGAGCGGTGGCGGACTTCAAGGAGGCTGGGGTGACAACGGTGATGATCACCGGGGATCATGTGGACACCGCCTATGCTATTGGCAGGCAGCTTGGGATCGTACAACGACAGAGTCAGTGCATGACAGGGGAGGAGCTGGGAAAACTTTCCGATGAAGAACTGGAAGGGAGACTCCGGGAGACACGGGTGTTTGCCCGGGTGTCACCGGCCCAGAAGGTCCGCATTGTGGACGGCTTCAAACGCAGGGGAGAGATTGTGGCCATGACCGGGGACGGGGTGAACGATGCCCCTTCCTTGAAAAAAGCAGACATCGGCATTGCCATGGGACAGTCTGGAACAGATGTGGCCAGACAGGCATCGGATATGATCTTGACGGATGACAATTTCGCCACCATCAGGCGGGCCATAGAGGAGGGCAGGGGCGTCTATGAGAACATACGGAAATCTGTAATATTCCTGCTTTCCTCCAACCTGGGAGAACTGATCACCATGTTTTTTGCGGTGCTCTGTGGCCTGGCGGCGCCGCTGAAGTCCAGCCATATTCTCTGGATCAACTTGATCACGGACTCCCTGCCTGCTCTGGCCCTGGGGGTAGATCTGAACGATGGAAAGAGCCTGATGCAGCATCCTCCCCGGAAAGCGGGGGAGAGCCTTTTTGCCAGGGGGGGACTGGCCTGTACCTGTTTCTATGGCCTGCTCATTGGAGCCATCAGCCTTACCGCCTTCCTGATGCTGCCCTGCACCCTGCTGCACATGGCGGGAAGGCCGGTAAACCTGCTGCAGATTACGAAGATCCTGCAGAATGGGGAGATCCTGTCCAAGGCCCAGACCTATGCTTTCACGGTGCTGGGTATGTCCCAACTCTTCCACGCGGTGGGCATGCGGGACGTGAACCGGTCTTTTTTCCGGATGCGGCATTTTGGGAATAAGCTGATGATTCTGGCCTGTATAGTGGGATTTCTACTTCAGTTCGCAGTGACGGAGGTAGGCTTTCTCATCCAGGCGTTTGGAACATCTCATTTGACTGGAAAGGAGTGGATGCGGCTTGTCATCCTCGCGGCAGCCCCATTGTTTGCCCATGAAGTGCTTGTGTTGGTGTCCGGGAGGGGACACAGCCATAGGCGGGTATAGGAGAATATTCTTTGATGCATTTCACTGGGTATCACCGCCAGGTGCTTTCGTGCGCTCCTTGTACGAAAATCCGAGACAGCGTGTGCAATAGCGTTCTGTGAACTCATTGAAACGGGCTGTTCTTGCCTGTCTGGTGTGCATCTGTTGCTGTGAATGGGGTGAACAAAAATTCTTCTTTTAAGCCATAAAACGATTTTATGGGTAATCGTTTGAAAAAGGGAGTGAATTTCATATAATGGGAGCTATGGAAAAACAGCAGGAGAGGAGATTGGTAAAGATAATTGAAAGAGATGATTTTGAAGCTTTGCAAGAAATGATGAAGCATGTAATAGAATCGAGCATGGCAGGGTTCGAAGAGCGTCTGGAAGGAAAGATGGATACGCGTCTTGACTCCATGCAGCATGAAGTCAATGCCTGTAAGTTAGAACGTGATTCCATTAGCCTGCTGATAAAGGAAATGGATCAGCTTGAAAAGCGTATGGGGAAATTGAAACAGAAAACAGCATAGAAGTATAAAAATAAAGCCGTGAGAAAGGATATCTGACAGATACCTGTTTCACGGCTTAGATGATTTTAGGCAGCAACGGGTCTTTTTAGAATCTTGTACTGGGAACAGGAATCTGCGGGATAAGCAGATCCCCTAAATGTCTGGCTTATCCTTTGACAGACCGCACAGCGGCTTCCATGGCACCTACTACCCTGTCACACCAGGCATCGAATTCAGGATCCTCCTTCTGGCATTCGGGGTGGGAGAGGACATATTCCACGCAGGAGCGCAGTCCCTGGTCAGCCCGCACTGTGGCGGTGAAACCGGGGACAAGCCTTTTTAATTTAGCGTTGTCAAATACAACGGTATTGGCTTTGTCCCCCAGCAGGCTTCCGGCAAAGTCATAGTCGCTGGAAGCATCCAGGAACTGGGAGGATACATAGAGGGCATTGAGCTTTACATTCAGGGCATCTGCGATGATCTGGTAGACCTGGTTCCAGGTCAGGGATTCATCGGAAGTGATCTGTACCGCTTCCCCAATGGCGTGGATGTTACCCAGAAGCCCCACAAAAGCCCTGGCGAAATCTGAGCTGTGGGTCAAGGTCCACAGGGAGGTGCCATCCCCATGGATGATCACCGGGCGTCCTTCCTGCATCCGTTTTAAGATGGCATAGCTGCCCAGGTGCCCGTGGACACCTAAGGGGACGGAACGCTGGTCATAGGTATGGCTGGGACGGATGATGGTGATGGGAAAGCCTTCTTTCCGATACAATTCCATCAGATACGCTTCGCAGGCGATTTTATTCCTAGAGTATTCCCAGTAAGGGTTGGAGAGAGGCGTTCCCTCATTGATTCGGTAGTCTGACAGGGGTTTCTGGTAGGCTGAGGCAGAACTGATGAACACAAACTGCCTGGTTCTGCCCTGGAAGAGCCTCCAGTCCCGCATAAGCTGTTCAGGGGTGAAGGCAATAAAGTCTGCCACCACATCAAACTGTAGCCCGTCCAGGAGTTCCAGGACCTTTTCTTCGTTGTTGATATCGGCTTTCAGCCAGACAAGTCTGCCTGCGGGAACAAGGGAGGCAGACTGCCGGGAATCCTGGGTTGGCATATATTCTTCCATAAAACGGCTGCGCTGTCCCCGATTCAGCAGATACAAGGTATGCCCCTGGGACAGAAGCAGACGCGATATGGCCATACTTATAGTTCCGGTGCCGCCGATCATACATATTTTCATAGTGATTCCTCCTGGTAAAAGTGTAAGTATTACATGCAAGGTTCCGATACCTGGCAGACAGCCAGGTTTTTCCTGTCATAAATCACAATGTCATAAAATTTATCTGGTGCTGCGTAAGGCTTTTTCCAGAGACCGGCAGAAGGTTATCACCTGTATTTTACTTTTCTACGCTGAACAGATAGGCTGTGCTGTTTTTCTGGAATCCGTCCAGGAATATTTCAGCGGTCCAGTATTTGTCCGGATAGGGGATGAGTACATTCTGCCCCAGGATCACATTCCTGGTCACATCATACATGGCATCACAGTCGAAGCCTTCCTGTCTGTGCATGGAATCCATATCTCCTGCAAACTGTGCAAAGGCAAACTGGGAGATATAAGGACTTCCCGGTGTGTCTTCATGTTGTGGCACCAGGTCAATGAAGGTGAATCCTTCCGGCACTGGCGCACCAGCCTTCATGAAACGGCCCCACAGGGCATGACAGTGTTCTGCATCCACCCCTTTGCCATGATGGTGCAGGAATATCATGTCATAATCAAAACCACAGCGGTAGTCTGCCATCTGGTCCAGTGTGTGTACCAGGGCCTGCAAGGCATGGGGATCTGCCGAGAAATCCTTTTCCACACCAATAAAACGAAGTGCAGGAAACATCAAGTATTCAAAACTTCTGATGTGGAAGCCGTTTTGCTGTTTCTGGGTAACCTCAGGCATAAACAGTGTCCACTGTACGGATGCATCAAAAGTCTCCAGGGCATTGACATATCCGAAAATCTCTATACTGTCGGTTCCGGATGCGCCGGTAATGCCTCCTGCAAAGTATTTTAGGATGTCCGGATCCTGTATGCGGGAAAAATCCTGGAAAACCCTGGTGACACTTTCCTGCTGGATCTTTTCATCCACATGACCGGACAGTGCCTGGTCGAAATGCTCCAGGGCATCGAATACCGATTCATTTACAACACCGAAGGGCATTAGGGCAGTCAGATCAGCCCGCAGAGTGTGATTCTGTCTTAGAAACCTGCCAATGATCCTGTCCATAAGGATTTCCTTGTTTGCAGCAAGCTCCTGACTGTTCCATTTTCCGGCTTCTTGAAGCCAGGTGATGAGGGTATCGAAAACCGTTGGATTGATTCCCCTGGCGCGACCGGCCCAGGCTGTGATCTGCCGGTACCGTTCTACAGGAGATCTGTGGGCATCATCTTTTTGATCTGCTTCATACCAGCAGAAATTTTCTGATAGATCTGTCATGTTTTCCCTCCTTGTGTCTGCCTTCTTTCTATCATACATGAAAACCATGGGATTTGTACAGGGGAAGAATGACTTTTGTCCAGTCATTTTAAAGGACACGTTACTGCTTACGGTGTAGCCGTAACAGCAACGTGATACACACAAAAGGAGCAAAGAACATTCAGTTTGGCGCGTGCAGTCCCTGGTTTGTCACACAAAGAATGTGTGAAACACATGGTTGCAATACCGAGCAAACAGTAATGGTAAATGGTAACAAGAACACAAAACAAGAACCCACTTGCGGACAGAGGAAAAAATGGGTATAATTTGGAGTAACATAAAAAGAGGGAAGACGCAGGGGCCACAGATGGCTCATGCTGTCCTGCATCCTTCGTGGGGAAAGCAGATGCAGGGCAGCAGCGCAGAAGATGTGGGAGGGCAGAACCGGCCTGCGCGGAAAGGTAAATACAATGGGAAAGATTATACTGACAGGAGACAGACCCACAGGGAGACTGCATGTAGGACATTATGTGGGTTCTTTGAGAAGACGTGTGGAATTGCAGGATTCCGGGGAATATGAGAAGATCTTTATTATGATTGCAGATGCCCAGGCGCTCACTGACAATATTGAGAACCCGGAGAAGGTGAGACAGAATATCATTGAAGTAGCACTGGATTATATGTCCTGTGGCCTGGATCCGGCTAAGTCCACTTTGTTTATCCAGTCCCAGATTCCGGAGCTGTGTGAGCTGACGTTTTATTATATGGATCTGGTGACAGTGGCGAGACTACAGCGGAATCCCACTGTGAAAAGCGAGATACAGGCGCGTAATTTTGAGGCAAGCATCCCGGTGGGATTTTTCACCTATCCTATCAGTCAGGCTGCGGATATCACAGCGTTCAAGGCAGACACAGTTCCTGTGGGGGATGACCAGCTTCCCATGATCGAGCAGACCAGGGAGATTGTACACAAATTCAATACAGTGTATGCGCCGGTGCTGGTGGAACCTACCGCCCTTTTGCCAGAGAATGAGGCCTGTAAGAGACTGCCTGGCACGGATGGCAAGGCCAAAATGAGCAAATCCCTGGGAAACTGTATCTATCTGGCAGACACGGCCGATGAGGTGCGCACCAAAGTCATGAGTATGTTCACGGATCCTTTGCACTTGCAGGTCAGTGATCCCGGCCATCTGGAAGGGAATACCGTATTCACTTACCTGGATGCTTTCTGTAAGCAGGAGCATTTTGACCGGTATCTGCCGGATTACGGGAACCTGGAGGAACTGAAGGCCCATTACCAGAGAGGTGGCCTGGGGGATGTGAAGGTGAAGAAATTCCTGAATAATATCATGCAGGAGACTCTGGAACCGATCCGTGCCCGCAGGAAGGAGCTGGAGAGGGATATTCCGGCAGTATACCAGGTGCTGAAAAAGGGGAGCGAGGCTGCCAGGGAGGTGGCAACCCGGACCCTGTCGGAGGTGAAGAGTGCCATGCGGATCCATTATTTTGAAGACGAGGAACTGATCCGGATGCAGGCGGAAAGGTATGAGGCATAATATAGATGGGAATTCCTTACTGGCTGTAGGGGGTATTAACCATAAATACATTAGTAGGAAGGGTATTGTTTTCAGACATGCCGACATACCCCGTTGCTTCGCAGCGGGGTTGTTGACACGGAGGACGGGAAGAAACATGCAGGATCCAAGTGCTGTTTCACGTATGGAATGGAAGAATCTGGGCATACCATAAATGAAGTACCAGGGTGTATTGGTGGAACAGGGAACAGACAGGGGGTGTATGGGTTGAAGAATCAGCAGTCGCAGGAAGCAGAAAAGAACCAAAAGCAGGAGATAGACCTGGTGGCAGAGGAAGAAAAATGGGAGGAGGACCAGGATGCGGAACCGGCAAAACCATGGGTGATGGTGGCAATTGTCACGGGTATGCTGGTGTTGGCGGGTATCATCTGTGCCATATTATGGCATTTTACACACCTGGACGGTGAGGACAGGCCTGACCAGGAAAGCACTGCCTATGAGGAGACGAATGGTTCCGGCCAGGACACCGACAGCCAGATCGGAGGGCCGGGACCGGGCGGGCAGGATGCAGACGGGCAGGATGGAGAAGGCTTGCAATCAGAGGGCCAGGATACCGGCAGCCAGGGGGCGGACAGTCAGGATGTCAGTGACCAGGAGAACGGCAGTCAGGGGACAGATGTTGCAGATGGTGGGAATCCAGGGACAGATGGGTCTGGCCAGGGCGTTGGGACAGAAACGCAAAATCCAGATGCGGAAGGTACAGGAAGCACTGGGAGCAAAGATCCAGGAACAGAAACCCCCTCCCAGCCGCCCAAGACAGATGCAGGAACCCAGGATCCGGTGTCCGGTGACAAGACCATGACTTTTAATGATGTCCAGGAGTCTGTGACACCCAAGGATGTGATCAACCTGCGCTCTGTGCCCAGCACAGCAGATGCGGCCACTGTGGTGACCCAGGTTGCCAACGGAGTGACGCTGAGCCGGACAGGAATAAATGGTGATACAGGATGGTCCAGAATCGAGTACAATGGCCAGATCCTGTATGGAGTGAGCCAGTATCTGACCACAGACCTGTCTTATAAGCCCCCTGTGCAGCCTTCGGATCCCAACCGGGTGAGCACAAAGGACGGCAGGGTGATTATCTTCACGGATTGCAATGACAATGTCACGCCCAAGGAATATGTGAACCTGCGCACAGAGCCCAGTACCACAGAGGGAGAGGCTACCATAAGCTGCCAGCTAAACGGCGGGGAGGTGGCCCACCGTACCGGCTACAGTGCCGATTCCGGGTGGTCCAGAGTGGAGTACAATGGACAGGTATTATATGTGGTGACAAGTCTTGTGGTGGTCACGGAATAAACAATCAGACAGCCTGCAGGTCATATGGCCTGCAGGCTGTCTGGCATTAGGTGGGACCAGCAACCAGCGGTTATATATATTATGGCAGGATTTACTTCCCTGGAATACTTTTTTCTCCCATGGGGACAATATTCAAAACAGTCTGTTTATGGGAGGTATCATTTTGAAGGTAAACTTTCAGACTTTGATTGGTATGCCCGCTGAAGCGGGCGGGGAGGTATATTTATGAAGCAGAAACTGGGGAAAGCCAGTATCCGGCTGGAGGAGCCGGTGTATATACTGGGCAGCGGCAGCGTGGTGGGCACCAAGGAGGGACAGGGCCCGCTGGGGCTTTTATTTGACCAGGTGGGTGAGGATGACATGTTTGGATGCAACACCTGGGAAGATGCTGAGAGCAGCCTGCAGAAGACGGCAGTAAGCCTGGCCCTGGAGAAGACAGGCCTGGAACCGGAAGATGTGTCCTACCTGTTTGCAGGGGATTTGCTGGGACAGTCCATTGCCACATCCTTCGGTCTGTCCACCTACCAGATACCGCTGTTCGGGGTATATGGGGCGTGCTCTACTTGTGGGGAATCCCTGGCACTGGGAGCTATGTCCATAGCAGGGGGATTCGCAGACCGGGTGGCCTGTGTCACTTCCAGCCATTTTGCCAGTGCGGAGAAAGAGTTCCGGTTTCCCCTGGAGTATGGGAATCAGCGCCCGCTTTCTGCCACATGGACAGTCACGGGTAGCGGGGCCTTTGTGCTGGGGAATGGGACGGCAATGGAATCCATGAAGAAAACACAGTGGCAGGGGAAAAAGCGCCGTCCCAGGGCACGGATCAGCGGCTTGACTGTGGGGAAGATCGTGGACTATGGCCTGAAGGATTCCATGAATATGGGTGCCTGCATGGCTCCTGCGGCGGCTTCCACCTTGAAGCAGCATTTCAGTGATTTCGGATGCCAGCCCGATGACTATGACAAGATCATCACTGGAGACCTGGGCAAGGTGGGCAAGAAGGTGCTGCTGGATTTTATGCGGGATCGGGGTTTTGACATCTCCTGCCAGCATATGGACTGCGGTATTGAGATCTTTGACGGGGAGAGCCAGGACACCCATGCAGGGGGAAGCGGCTGTGGGTGTAGCGCTGTGACATTGTCTGCCTATATCTTGAAACAACTGGAGGAAGGCAACTGGAAGAGGGTGCTTTTCATGCCCACGGGAGCACTTCTTAGCAAGACCAGCTTCAACGAGGGAAAAAGTGTGCCGGGTATTGCCCATGGGGTGGTGATCGAAGCTATTTAGGGGTCAGATGAATGAAAGCTTGCGAAAGGTGAAATCCTGGTTCCGGCTTGTCCGGGCCAGGGGCTTGCAGATTGCGGCTGGATCCAGACAGGATGGGCCAGACAGGAGAATCCCACCGCCAGGGGTCCGGGATACCGGATAGCGTCTGGCGGCGGGATTGCTTTGCGGAATCAGACGTATTTTGATGGTTTGGACACCTGGTGTTTGTTGCATTGTACACACGCAAATACCTGGTGGACGTTTTTTAAGAGCAGCGCAAATGGTATTACACCGTTCCAGTGACGGTCAAGGTGCTGACACCCGGATTCACGGTCCATGCACCAGTGGCGGCATCCTGGGTATAGGTGGCTGCTGGTACAGTGATCTGGCCGGGAACGGTACTGAACACACCGGTCAGGTTGTTGTAGGTGTAATTGGTAGTAGCATCCCACACCTTGCCATTGAAGGATACGGTGATGGGATTCAGAATGGGGTTAAAGGTATCCGTAATGGCCACAATGTCTGCGGCTGTAGCTTCTGTATTGCCCAGATTCTGGATGATGAAGGTGTAGGTGAGCTGGCCGTTTTCTGTGACCGTGGTGGGAGACAGGGACTTGCTGATGGTGAGCAGCGCTGTGTTGGCAGCAGCGATGGTCTCAGACACCTGGATATCGTTTGTGATACCGGGTCCAGAGATTGTGGCTGTGTTGGTGACGGAACCGCCGGTGTTCAAAGGCGCATACTGATTGATAGTGGCCTGGTAGATCAAAGTGGCATTGCCGCCTGCAGGTATATTGATACCGTTTACGACCATGGGAGGCCCGGCCACAGCTGCAGGAGCTGCCTGAAGGATCCCGTTTACATAATACCGGACGGAGCGGTCCACATAGGTCAAGGGGTATCTGGTATCGGCCCCCACTGTGATACCACCCAGATCGTCAGTGACGGTAAGGCCAGTAAACGCTGTGTTCCCGGAATTGATGATGCTGATGATATAGGTTACGTTTTCATTGGTGGTGTAAGTGTCCCGCAGGGCGGTTTTGGTGGCGGACAGCACTTCCAGCAGTTCCCCGGTGGTAATGTTGGAAGTGGTGGTATTCCCATTGTAGGAAAGTGTCGCCTGGTTATAAAAAGTTGCCATCAGATTTCCTCCTGAAATTTCCTGGTATAAAGAACTTCCATTTTCCATATACTATATGTTCCAGAAGGCGGCAGGGTTCCTGGGGAAACAGGAACCGGGTGGTAAGTCAATGGGAGGAGCCGCGGTGCCCATGGCTGGAACCATGGCCGGAGTTGTCGTTCGGTGCAGGGGCCGGACGATTCTCATTGGATATATCACATCCGGTATTCCCGTTAAGGTCACTTTCCCCGCTGTGATGTCTTTCTACATCATGTCCATGTTCTGCAATCCTGTCATGGATCTCCCCCATAGACATATGCTGACAGTCCTGGGTGGTGACGTTGGCGTCATAATGTGACAGGATCTGGTAGACGGCATATTTTCCGAAGGAAAGACCATGTGCGTGCGCTTCTGCAAGGGTATGGATATCTGCGGCATAGCTACTGCCCCCGTGTCCGGAGCAGCCATGGGTATTCTGTACACCCTGTAGCAATTGTTCCATCCGGTTACTGCCAGCGGCAACGGTAAAAGTAGGCATTGCATTTTCTACCAGATAGATCTCCATACCTGGGCTGTCCATGATCAAGTCAATGGCATCCGTGTAATATTTCCCGTCCACGGATATGCGTTCCAGAATGGACTGCCCGTCTGCGTTGTAAGCTGTTGCACAGATGACACGGTCCAGGCGGTTCAGGGACAGCTCGATGGAGGGGTTCACGTCAATGCTCACATAGGAAACGGGTACATACAGCATGGCATAACTTCCTGCACCTAAAAGCAGCATAAACAGTACACATACAGTCCCCAGAACCAGTTTCAGGGAGGGGTGCAGGAGAAAATGGGAAAGCCGCCGGGCCGTTCTGGCGGGGGCTTTCTGGTGCCCGTGAGATGTTGGAAGCGTCTGGCTGTGGGCCTGCCTGGCATTCTGCAGAAAATCCAGCGTGGAGGACTTCAGTTCCTGCCTGGCCTCTATGGATTTGAAAGCATTCCGGATTCTATTATCAGTATGCATCACAGGTCACCTCCCAGTGCTTTTCTCAACAGTGTCCGGCCCCGGGACAGCAGCGAATAGACGGTGTTTTCTTTCTGATCCAGTATCCTGCCGATCTCCGCGGCAGAGTACCCCTCATAATAATGGAGATAGATTACATCCTTGTACCTGGCTGGCAGGGATAGGACAGCATCCAGCACTTCGTGCTGCTCCGGCGGAATGGAGGCGGCCTCCTCGGCCAGCTCTTCCAAAGACAGGGTGCTGTGCCGGAACCGGCTTTTGATATGATCCTTGCAGGTATTGATGGCTACACGGATAAACCATGCCTTCTCATGCTCCCTGCTCTCAAAAATCCCGTCAAAAAGCAGATATTTTAAATATACGGTCTGGAATACATCTTCTGTGTCTGCCGCATTCTTCAGATGATACAGACAGATGTGCCGGACCATGTCAGCGTATTGTTCTACTGCACGGTTAGTCTCAGATTCGCTGCGCATATGCATACCGCCTTTTCCTGCTGTCTTTTGAGTCCCCATGGCAGAGCTGGTTCCTTTGGGATCCTTACAAAATGCCAGTAGGATTCCTGCCTGTCGGGACTATGCATAGAAGAAAACCAGTCCATTGGGAAGCTCCCGTCAGAAGGAGTCCCTATGGACTGATCTTACCATAAATCCAGTAAATTGTCATCCAGACAGATAGAATGGTTCGAGGTCGTGTCAGGATTGGTGAAATGTAGGATCAGTCAATGGAAACAGCAGTCTGGACATACCATCTCAGGCTGTATTCAATGATGTCCTCCGTGGTGACCGGAACGGCGGCAGCCGTGATGTCCGGAATATCCATATCCATAGTCCTGGATAGAATAGGAATTGTCTGTGCTGCTTTGGGCGGCATTGGAACTGCCGGCGTTGTCCGTGGCAGGCTGCTGTGTAGTAACCTGACCTGTACCTGCCTGACTGTCTGCGGGAAGCTGGCCGGAAGAAGAATTCTGCCCATTTACAGCTGGAACACAGTAAACGGGATTGTGACAGGAGTCACAGAATCCATTGTTATCGGTATCCGTGTAATTGGTGCAGTAACCATCTGCAATGTGGCAGGAAACACCAAAACCGGAGCAGGCACCAGCGTGATGACCGGCATGGTAAGTTTCGTCCCAGTAGCAGTTGTCACAGATTCCATTGCCATCAGCATCCGTGAAAGAGCAGGAATGCACCTGTAGCTGCATATGTTTCTCGGAGTGTGCAGTATGGTGGTAACGGGTGATTCTGGCAGTGGTGATGGACAGATTCTCCACTGTGGTGTCAGAAGAAGCAGCAAAGGCTGTCATGTCACAGAAAGTGGCGGTAGACAGTATCAATGCAAATGTCATTCCAATCATGCTGTGTTTTTTCATTTTGGTAAGATACCTCCCTTGTCCATGTGTTTATAGGTATTTGACTGTCTTTTACTTATAATACGACAGAGAGTGGGAAAACCTTGCATGGTCTGAAAAAAAGAGGAAAATCTTTTCCCATTGCACTGGTTCATTCTTTGTTGTGCTGCAAAAGCGCCATGACGGGAAGTGGGAATGTTACTGTACACGCAGTATTAACGCAAGAGGGTCGCGTGTTCTTTGCGTGACAATGTAACTTAAGTGTTGTCCAGGGTATGTGAGATTGACACAGCATACCAATTCCGATATGATGAATGCATAGGAAAGCCTGGGGATGGATGGCCTGTGACAGGCAGGATCACACAGGGCAGGCAATACATACATATGTATCTGACAAAAGGGACGATAGGGTTCCAGATGGGGCAGTCTAAAGAAGGAGGAGACAAAATGCAGTGTGCAGGATGTGGAACAGAGTTGGCAGATGGGGCTTTGCTTTGTCCCGGGTGTGGCAGGGTGGTACAGTCTGGAAACCAGGCGGGCCAGTCATCTGTGGGAGAACGGATGTCGAAAAAGGATTTTGGGGAATTGCCAGGTATTAAATTCTATCTCAACGAGATCAGAAGTGGTGCGGTTTTTCTCTATATCAGTGCTGGGGTTACATTCCTGGCATCCACGGGAGTATTCCATTTTATGGATGGATTTCGCGTCACGCTCCTGGATGCGGTTCTGATATTGGCCCTGGGGATATGGCTGCAATTTGGGAAAAGCAGGATCGCTTCCATTCTTATACTTGTGGTAGGAATGACAGGGATGATTCTTGGCATATTACAGATGGGAGTAGTACGTGGCTATCTGATACCGATTGTGGGTGTGATGGAAACCATAGCCACATTCAAATATCAAAAGCTATGGAAACAGTACCAGAAAACAGGGGAAGTACCAGATGGTGCAGTCAGGGGATTCAAGATTTTTTAGGACCCCCTGTAGATACCATAGCAGACACATCCATATGGATTGGCACGCGAAAGAGGGTGTGTAAACATCTCCCGTTAAGTGGACAAGGGGCATAAAAAGATGGAATTACGTAGTACTGTGTTCACCAAGGTGGAGGACTTCTGGGAGGAGCGTGGTCTGTCCCAGGCAGGGCTGGACCTGGATCCGGCAGAGAGTGCACAGAAGATCCGGGTGCAGGTCATGAAGCTGAATCCCACAGCAGAAGTGATGTCAAGAATATGGATTGAGGAGTGTATCACATGGGAAATGAAAAAATATATCAAATGGACTATTCAAAAGTGTACCATCTCCTTGTAAATAAGGCAGAGAGAAAAGGACGGACAAGGGAAGAGGTGGATCAGGTTATCCGGTGGCTTACCGGGTATAGCCAGCTAGATCTGGAAGGGATGCTGGAAAGGCCAGTGCCATATGGGGATTTCTTTCGGAATGCCCCAAAACTAAATGAAAACAGGAGGCTGATCAAAGGTGTGGTCTGTGGTGTCAGGGTGGAGGATATTGAAGAGCCTCTGATGCAGGAGATACGCTATCTGGACAAACTGGTTGACGAACTGGCCAGGGGGAAGGCCATGGACAAAATACTGCGTTAGTGAATGCCCCATCACAAACAATGGGCATGGAACCTGGAATACCCAGGAGAGGCATTGGAAAAGATAGCAGCTGCTTTTTCGGGACGATCTGTATAATGGGAGGAAAGAGATCCATATGAAAGAAGAATGTTTGATTTGTAAAGCGCCACTTGAGTACCTGGAAACGGATGAAGCTATGGAGTGTGCCATATGCCATAGGAAAGAAAACAGCAAGACCAGATGTGCAGAAGGCTTTGCGTGTCTCTTTGCCACCGTCTGTTACTGCCACGTCATGCGTTGATAGTGGCATGGCGTATGACGATTAATTTCCCTCTTTCTCCCACAAGGGGTGGTACATGGTTTACGGTTGCATTTATAATCTAACGGGGCGGCAGCGCGTGAAGCTGTCGCCCTGTGCCCAGAAGCAGAGTAGCTTTACCGTTTCTTCCATGTTAGGAAAATGCCAGCTATTGCGCCTATAAAGATAATCGGAGCCAACCTGACAAATAACCACTCAATTGCGTGAAAACCAACTGCGACAACGGCGGTTTCAGGGTCACTATAGTCCCAATCCAGATAGGGGCTGTTTGATAGCGTTAAGACTACATAAGCTGCTGCTATGACGATACATACTGAGATAAGTAGCCAATGAAGCATTTTTCTTCTCTTGGCTTTCCTTTGTGCCAGTTGCATGTTTATTACCTCCAGTTTTTCGGAAATCGCTTTTAAGTTATCAACTTCCGTTTCAATAACAGTTTCTCCCAGTAATGTACTTACAGGTGTTTCAAGCACTTCCGATATGGAAATCAACATATCAGAATCGGGAACTGACAATCCCTGCTCCCATTTAGAAATGGTTTGTCGCACTACATTCAGCTTGATAGCAAGTTCTTGCTGGGAAAGTCCTTTTGATTTTCTGATTGCTTTCATATTTTCATTTAGCATTGGGGAGAACCTCCTTCTATATATGTCTGTGCTCGTTATTATATGAAGAAATGCCCGTTGCTACAAGCAACGAATTTTAACAATCCAGTATAACAGCAATTTCTGCCTCATTACTTCATGGAATGGAGGCGAGTCTGGATGAATGGCATTTGATGCCATTTGAATGAAAATGGGACTGCATAAATGTTGGATCAGAAAACGATATATACTAAAGTCAATAACAATTCTAATCGAAAGGGGTGGAACCATGTGCGGCAGATATTATGTAGACGATGACACGGCAAGGGAGATTGAGAAGCTGGTCAGGCAGGTGGACGAAAAGAGGAAGAGGAAAGCATCGCCCTGCAATGCGGAGATGAAGGCAAAGGATATCCACCCTACAGAGTTGGCACCCATACTGGCCACATTCGGTTCCGGTTCGGAGTGTCGGTGGCAGCGGTGGGGCTTTCCGGGCTTCCAGAAAAGCCAGGTTATCTTTAATGCCAGATGTGAGACTGCTCTGGAAAAGCCCATGTTCCGGGAGGCCGTTCTGCACCACCGGGTGGTCATCCCGGCGGCGGGTTTCTATGAGTGGAATCAACAGAAACAGAAGTATACTTTCTGTAGGGAGAGCGGGAAGGTATTGTTCATGGCCGGATGTTACAGGAGGTATGAGGATGGGGACAGGTATGTGATCCTAACGACCCGGGCCAATGCCTCCATGGAGCCGGTTCATGACCGTATGCCCTTGATCCTGGAGCGGGAAGAGGCTGTGGACTGGCTTCTGGAGGACGGTGTACCAGAAGAATTGTTGCATAAAACATCCCCTTTGTTGGAGCGCAGGATGGAGTATGAGCAGATGAGCATCTTCCAGCTGTAGGTTTGAAAAATCTGCTCTTTGCATATTTCCCAGTAAATACCTGTTGAAAACAGAACATGCGCTTGCTAAAATAGTCCTTATTCAAGGAGGCAAACACGTGTTTGGAAAGTATTGTTTTTCATATTGGTGTGAATTCAGCCTTCCTTTCCTGGGAGGCTGTTTATCGTCTGTTCCACAGGGGAGGAACACTGGATCTGCGGGAAATTCCTTCAGCTGTGGGAGGGGATGCCAGTCTACGACACGGCATCATCCTGGCGAAATCCATCCTGGCAAAGACCTATGGTATAAAGACTGGGCAGATTCTTTCTGAGGCAAAGCAGAAATGTCCGAACCTGATGCTGGTGCCGCCCAACTACAGCCAGTATGAGCAGTGCTCCGAAGCATTTCTGGACATTCTGCGGGAGTATACGGATGTGGTGGAACAATACAGCGTGGACGAGGCCTTTCTGGATATGACGGCCAGTTGCCACCTGTTCGGTATACCGGAGGAAACAGCGGTGCAGATAAAGGACCATATCCGGGATGAACTAGGATTTACGGTGAACATAGGGGTATCTTCCAACAAATTACTGGCAAAGATGGCCTCGGATTTCCACAAACCCGACATGGTACACACCCTGTATCCCCGGGAGATTCGGGAGAAGATGTGGCCGTTGCCGGTGTCGGAGCTGTTCTTTGTGGGACGGGCAACCGCTAAGAAACTGTTTGACATGAGTGAATGAAACGCAGCAAAGCTGCATTGGGAGAAGAGAAAGGTTGACTATGAGAAGGCTATTGTCCTGTAGGGAGGGAAAATAAACATGATTTCGATACTTTTTGCCTGCAACAGCAGTATCTTGAAAAATCCCGGAAAAGCCCATACAATCAATGATTATACGGCTCAATGAGGTGCTTACTACACCACTACTACACCATTTTTGAAAGAGCCTTGAAATGACAATTCCCAATATAAAATAGATTCTGAAAAAAGATGATTAAGTGGCAGCTTCCTTTTATGAAAAGGGCAGCCGCTTTTTAGCAAGATAATGTATTTGTGCAAATTGCCCATGTACCGTAAAGAAGCAAAAAACAAAGATAAGAGATAGACCGCCAGCCATACTATTCCGAACCAAAGAAATCAAAGGCCAAAAGACAAGCATTATGGAAAAATCTAAACTTTTGGATTTTTCCACAATGCCGATGACTACGGAATCCCTCTCATTCCCCATTTTATAATCTGTTTTTATCACCCCATTCACACATTCCGTCTAAAATAGGAATTAACGATTTCCCACGCTCTGTTAAGCTATATTCTACCTTTGGCGGGATTTGTGGATATTCTTTTCTATGCACTAATTGGTCTGCTTCTAGCTCTTTTAAAGTGGAGCTTAAAGTCTTATATGAAATTTCACTGATATATTTTTTCATTTCGTTAAAACGAACGACTCCGAACTCCATTAATGTATACAAAATAGTCATTTTATATTTGCCATTGATTAGTGACAATGTATAGCTGAAACCTGTCGTTTCAAGACATTCATTTGCAATACAGCGTTCATTCATTTTTATACTCTCCCTATTTTGTCAAGTGATTTTCCTTAAAAAATCAAGGAATTTTAAGCTTTATATCTCAGATGAATGAGCCAAGGAGATGGACATTTCTCTGTATCTGGTACGAAAATAGATGGTGTTGGGTACACGAAGTAGAACGTCTTTGTTTCCGCTCTACATGGCCTTGTGTAT
>CAJTOJ010000048.1:0-69 GCA_910577665.1 uncultured Acetatifactor sp. | reverse complement strand
AGCTCCTTTACAGGGTCCTGCCCTATGGAAAATATTCCTGCCGACTACTGGCTCATTCTTTGTTATAAG
>CAJTOJ010000047.1:20744-21304 GCA_910577665.1 uncultured Acetatifactor sp. | reverse complement strand
GCCCAGGGCAGCAGGAGGGAGGATGCCCTGCTGGCAGCAGGGGGATTTACCTGGAATGCGGACCAGGACTATGTGAACCTGGCAAAACCGGTGACGGATGGGGAGATGCTTTATTTTCCGGATCAGTCAGAGACTGCAGGGAAATCTCCCATAGAAGACCCGGACACGGAAGGATTGACAGGGGATCAGTCAGAAGGTCTTGTGGACATCAACAGTGCAGACCAGGCCCTGCTGTGCACCCTTCCAGGCATTGGGGCTTCCAGGGCAGAGGATATCATCGCTTACCGGGAAGCCCACGGCAGATTCCGGAAATGTGAGGATATTATGAAGGTATCCGGGATCAAGGACAGTGTGTACAACCGGATTAAGGATAAGATCAAGGTAGAGTAGCAGAATGGATAGTTGCCAGTGTCTGGCCCATGGAATATGGGGCAGGGCTGTGGAAAATGGAGGGAATAGGGGAAGATGGCCGGAAAGAGAGCCTTGGTGGTAGATGACGAGAAACTGATCGTGAAGGGGATCCGGTTCAGCCTGGAACAGGATGACATTCAGGTGGACTG
>CAJTOJ010000047.1:0-20734 GCA_910577665.1 uncultured Acetatifactor sp. | reverse complement strand
TATGACGGGGAGGAAGCACTGGAATATGCCAGGAATAACCAGTACGATATTATCTTGTTGGATGTGATGCTGCCAAAGCTGACGGGATTCGAGGTCTGCCAGCAGATCCGGGAATTTTCCAGCGTGCCAATTATCATGCTCACGGCCAAGGGAGATGACATGGATAAGATCCTGGGACTGGAATATGGGGCAGACGATTACATAACGAAACCTTTCAACATACTGGAGGTGAAAGCCCGGATCAAGGCTATCATGCGCCGCACAGAGCCAAAGCGCATTATGGGGGAGAAAGCAGCGCCCAAGGTGGTGGAGAGCGGCAACCTGCGTCTGGACGGCGAGGGCAGGAGAGCCTATATTGCAGGGCGGGAGATTGGTCTGACTGCCAAGGAATTCGAAATGCTGGAACTGTTGATGAACAACCCGAACAAGGTCTATAGCAGGGAGAGTCTGCTGCAACTGGTGTGGGGTACGGACTATCCGGGGGATGTGCGCACTGTGGATGTCCATGTCAGGCGGCTGAGGGAGAAAATTGAGTCCAATCCCAGTGAACCCAGGTATGTGCACACGAAATGGGGTGTGGGTTACTATTTTTTCAATGCGTAGGGCGGGGGATATGGTACAGAAAATTATCCAGGAGCTGAAACAGCTTGTCCTGCTGCGCAGCCTGCAGGCACGTATTTTTTTGATTATACTGATGGTGGGAGTGGTACCCGGTGTACTGATGCGGTATGGGATCTTGAGCAACTATGAGGAGCGCAGTGTGGAGAACCGCATCGCCAATGTACAGAATCAGTTGCTGGTGGTGGGAAACCATCTCATCAGCAATGATTACTTTGGCAGGATTCCTATGGAGGAGAGGAATCCCGGTGTATCCAGGGATGTGATAGATGCAGAACTGGAGATGATTGCCAACCTGTATGAAGGACGGGTCCTGATTATCAATTCCGGCTTGCGGGTGGTGGAAGACACCTACGGGATCAGCGAAGGTAAGACCATTGTGTCGGAGGAAGTGATCAAATGCTTCAAAGGGGAAAGTGCCTCCCACTATGACAGGGAGCATGGCTATATTGAGATGACCATTCCCATCGTGGATACCAGCACCGCTTCCGGGGAGAGCGGTAATACCTCCGGAACGATTGTAGGGGTGATGCTCACCAGTATCTCCAACGATGCCATTGTGACTACCATGGAGGTACTGAACCGCCAGGCCTTGATCCTGGAGAATCTGATGCTGGTGGGGATCGTGGCCCTGGCTATTATCTTATCTATTCTTCTGACCAGACCTTTTACCCAGGTGACAAAGGCGATCAATGAAGTGAAAGCAGGCTACACAGATGAGAAAATATCTGTGAAGGGTTATGCGGAGACAGTCCACATTGTGGACGCGTTCAACCAGTTGCTGGGCCGGATGAAGACCCTGGATGATTCCCGGCAGGAATTCGTGGCCAATGTGTCCCATGAGCTGAAGACGCCCATGACTTCCGTGAAAGTGCTGGCAGACTCCCTTCTGGCCCAGCAGGATGCACCTGCAGAGCTTTACCGGGAGTTTATGGAGGATATTGTATCAGAGATCGACCGGGAGAACCGTATCATCACGGATCTGCTGGCTCTGGTGAAGATGGACAAGAAGGTACAGGATTTAAACATTACACAGATCAACATCAATGATCTGGCAGAACTGATTTTAAAGCGTCTGCGGCCTATTGCCCGGAAAAAGGATGTGGAAGTGGTGTTCGAGAGCATGCGGTCTGTGACGGCAGAAGCAGATGAGGTCAAACTGACCCTGGTCATGACCAATCTGGTAGAGAATGCCATCAAATACAACAAGGATCATGGATGGGTGAAAGTGGAGCTGGATGCGGATCATCAGTATTTTACATTCACGGTCAGCGATTCCGGCCTGGGAATCCCGGAAGAGGCACTGGCTAATATCTATGAGCGGTTTTACCGGGTAGACAAATCCCATTCCAGGGAAATCGGCGGCACAGGGCTGGGACTGGCCATCACCAAGAGTGCTGTGCTGGCACACAGAGGTTCCATCACAGCCACCAGTACGGAGGGGGAAGGGTCTGTTTTCACTGTGAAGATTCCACTGGCCTATACAGCCCAGACTGGGATGTAAGGAGCATGGGAGAGACGGAGGGTACCAGGTGCAGGATGGGTTAACAAGGTATAACGCAGCAGACTGCCCGGCAGATGTGTTCAACAAACAGATCCCTGCCAGGGCCTCTATA
The DNA here is from genome assembly GCA_910577665.1 of uncultured Acetatifactor sp. Taxonomy (GTDB): domain Bacteria; phylum Bacillota; class Clostridia; order Lachnospirales; family Lachnospiraceae; genus Acetatifactor. Next base: position 18,500 of record CAJTOJ010000047.1, on the reverse strand, counting down.
GGAGTGTACAAATTGAAAAGAGGAAGCAGAGTCTTGCTGGCGCTGTTCCTTCTGCTGCCAGGGCTTTTGGCCTGCGGGAAGAGGGAAGAGCCCAGGGAGGGAACGATACAGGTATATTATCTGGGGAATGCTGAGACTAAGGTGGAACCTCATGCCTATGAATTGAAAAGCATGTTCCTGGAGGGGCAGGTGGAGGAGCTGATGACATGTCTGGCAACAAATCCTGAAAAGCTGGAATACAAGGCGCCTCTGTCCATGGGATTTGAGGTGCTGGGGATAAAGCTGGAAGAGGAGAGGCTGCAGGTCAATGTGAATGCTGCATACCAGGATCTTCCGGTGATCACGGAAGTACTGGTGAGAGCGGCCATTGTGCGCACGCTGACCCAGCTTCAAGGGATCAGCTATGTGGAGATCACCGTGGAGGGCAACCAGCTCTATGACAGCACAGGCAGTCTGGTGGGATGGATGAATGCCGAACAGTTTATCAACAATGACGGCAATGAGATCAATACGTATGAGCTGGCCAGGGTACGTCTCTACTTTGCCAGTCAGGACGGCACCAACTTGATTGCGGCTTACCGGGAGAAGCATTATTCCTCCAGTATGCCGTTGGAGCGTTTTGTGGTGGAGGAACTGATCAGTGGCCCCAGCGGGCAGGTGGAAGGACTGTATCCCTCCATCAATCCAAATACCAAGATCATCAATATCACTACCCGGGACGGAATCTGCTATGTGAATCTGGATGACAGTTTTCTGACAGTGGTGGACAATGTATCTACAGATGTATCTGTCTATTCCATTGTAAATTCCCTGGTGGAACTGAACAATGTAAACAAAGTGCAGATCCTGATCAACGGAGAGGTGCCTTCCAGCTTTTCCGCGGCTACTTTTGAGAGGAACCTGGATATTGTGATCGTCCAGGAAAAGTGACTTTTTCGATAGCTGTTTCTGAAAATATTTTCTATATCCTTTCCATGAGAATTCATATGAAATTCATACCAGTGTGATAGTATGTATACAGGCAAGAAGGAAGAAGACGTATTCCGGCATGGCTCCCTGAAGGAGCTATGCCGGGGTCTTCGACTTCAAAAACAGCCGTGCCATATTACGGCAAAGGAGTTATTGTGAAGGAGAAGAAGAGAATCCTGTTTCTGGAAGATGAACCCACTATCCGGGAGGTTCTCACGGAGTATATGGAACTGTCAGGATATGAGGTGACCGGCATGGACAGAGGGGATGCAACCATCCACCTGCTGGGGCGGGAGACGTTTGACCTGGCCGTGCTGGATATCTGTGTGCCCGGGGCAGACGGTTTTGCAGTTCTTGCATATATCCGGGAGCACTGCCCGGGCATGGCCACGGTGATGCTTACGGCCCTGGAGGATGAACAGACCCAGCTTGCGGCTTTCAATCTGTATGCAGACGACTATTGCATCAAGCCGGTATCGCCTCTGATCCTGTTAAAGCGCATAGAGGCCATACTGCGGCGGACCGCCCAGGATACGGGGGGGCATGTGGGGAATGGGCTGGTGCTGAAAAAGGAGGAATACTGTGCCTACTATGATGGGGAAAGGCTTCCCCTTACGGTAAGCGAGTTTCTTCTGCTCCAGAAGCTCTGTAGCGAGCCTGGGCGGGTATTCACCAGGGAGCAGCTGATCTTAAGTATTTTCAATGAGGACTATATCGGCAATGACAGGATCATAGATGCCCACGTGAAGAACCTGCGCAAGAAGCTGCCGGTACCCTGTATCAAGACAGTCATCGGGGTAGGCTACAAGTGTGAGAAGAAGTTCTAAGCCGTTTAAAGTACATGCGCTAAGAGCTTCAGCGATGCATAAATGTACCTTTCTCACATCCATTGTTGTGCCGCCGAAGCGGCATGTGGGGAATTGTGAATGGAATGAAGTTTTTTGGAAATGGAAAACATACAGCGGCGGGGAGGGGATGCAGATGAAGCTTGGACAGAAGAACCTGGTATATGGTATGGTGCTGGCGGGGATTATGCTGGCATTCCTGGTGGGGTATTTCAGTTACATGCTGCCTTCCCTGTATGTGGACTACTGCATGGAGCAGAATCTGCTATCCATCCGCAGGCAGCATGCTGCCTATATGGATACAGGCAACTATGATGGGATACCGGTGCGAAACAGTACGGCCTGTTATTCTGTGGATATTCCATTAGAAGGAGACAGCCTGGCCATAACCGGGAAATTTTTTTCCGTGGATGTGCAGCTGAAGGACGAGAGGCTGCTGCGGATCCTGGAAGAATGCAGGGAAGGGCTTAGGGGATACCAGACAGACCCTGCACAGACTGGAGATAAGGGACAGGAAAAAGAGACCGGAGCAGAGCGATTCCAACGGATAAGGGAGGATCTGGAAGAAGTATGCCGGGAATTGTATGGGGAAGGCCAGGGACTGCCCTTGCAGATCAGGATATGGGAAAGCGGTGGAATGGAAGACACCTATTTCAATGAGACCATGAAATACCATGTTTATTCGGACAGTCTGGTGGTGCTGGAAACAGGGGTGGAGGACCGGGAGAACAGGTACACCAATTACATTGCAGTCCAGTGGACAAAGAATCGGATTGTGCTGTCTTTTCTGCCAGTGGTGACTCCGGAACTGGAGGAGATCAGGCCCATTGTGTGGCAAAGCCTTCCAATGCTGGGGGCGGTGGTGATACTGATGGTGCTGCTGGCCTCCCAGATGTATTCCAGAGGGATTGTGACGCCCATTGTAGAACTGTCAAACCATGCGGAGCAGATGAAATATGCCAGGGATTTCTGTGTGGGGAAACTGGAGGGAAAATGGGAGAACAGGAGGGATGAGATCAAGGAACTGGCCGGTATCCTGGATGATTTTTATCATCGGATCCGGGAGGGATATATGCAGTTACAGGAGAAAAATGCCCAGCTGGAAGCAGAGAATGAGCGGGAGGAGGTATTCCTGCGGACCAGTGCCCATCAGCTCAAGACACCGGTGGCTGCAGCCCTGCTGCTCACAGATGGCATGATCCATGGGGTGGGAAAGTACCAGGATGTGGGTACCTACCTGCCCAAGGTCAAGGAGCAGCTCCTCTCCATGCGGAAAATGACGGAGGACATCCTTTACCTGAACCGGTGTGTGAAAGAAATGCAGTTACAGATGATAGACATAGGAGAACTGCTACAGGAAAAACTGAAGCTCCTGGAGCCTGTGCTGGCAGAGAGGAGGCTGCAGGTAGAGTACAGGGAGGAGATGAAAGATGCAAAAGATCCGGGAGATACCAGGAAAAAAGGAATGATCTGCACAGATGAGAGGATGTTCTCCCAGATTGTGGACATTCTGTTGTCCAATGCGGTGGCTTACACACCTATGGGAGAACGGCTCCGGGTGTGGGTCAGCCAGGATGGCAGAAGGGTACGGATTGAGAACTATGGTGCCAGGATTTCGGAGACATTGCTTCCCCGCATTTTCGAGCCCTTTGTGGGGGGAGACAAAGGACATTGTGCCAGGGAAGCCGGAGGGCATGGACTGGGTCTTTACATTGCTGCTTACTTTGCGAAAAAGCTGGGTATCACCTTGTCTGTGACCAACAAAAGGGAGGAAGACCACAGGGGGGACGGACAGGACGGTGTGGTGGCACTGGTAACTTTCCAGGACACAGGGAGCATGGCACAGGCGGGTGTGAACCTGCAAGAAAGCTTCACAGGAACTTCATCAGAACTTCATATGGATAGGTTATAGTAGTACCAGAGTGTATATGAAAAATGCTTTCTGACAGATGTGCGTCACAAATAACACGCTCTGGCATCAAAACACCACGATACAGAAAGGAGAAGAGACAGGTCATGTTGTTATCCATACAGAATGTGGAGGTGAAGTATGGGGCAGAAAAAGCCCTTTCCATGGAAGGACCTATTGTGCTGGAAGAAGGAGACCGGGTAGGAATCATCGGCTCCAATGGCGCGGGGAAGAGTACTCTGGTGAAGAGCATTCTGGGACTGGTTCCTTACAGGGGAACCATCCGAACTGCCCTGCGTCCGGAGGAGATGGCAGTTCATATGCAGTTCAATGAATATACAGATGCCATGCCTGTGAAGTATATCATGGAGACGATCCTGGGCACGAAAATCAATAAGAACCCAAAACTTCAGGAGCTGATTGCAGAATTTGAATTTGAGGACTGCCTGGGCAAAAAGTATACAAAGCTTTCCGGCGGCCAGAAGCAGAAGTTCACCATTATCCTGGTTATGATGCAGGAGGCTGTGCTGTCCTTTTACGATGAGGTCACTTCCGGGCTGGATTTTGAGACCAGGCAGAGGCTGGTAGAGCGGATGGCCCACTGGTACAGGGACAAGGAGGCAAGCCTGGTGATTGTGTCCCATTATTACGAAGAACTGGAGCTTCTGGCTGACAAACTGCTGATCCTGGACAAGGGCCATGTGGTGGACTATGGCAGGAAGGATGCTCTTTTTTGGAAATACTGCGGCAGGGCGGTAATCATCATAGACAATACCCAGAAGAACAGGGAACTTCTGAAAGAGTATGAGCAGCTTGCTGCACCGGCACATCTGATTGCCCTGTCCTGTGGGAGTAAGGAGCAGGAACAGCAGCTTGCAGACCTGCTGCTACAGCATAATGTGAATTATAAGCGTAGCAACAGTGACATTGAGATACTCTATATTAATGCAAAAAACCGGTACAATGCCAGACAGAACAAGGAAAGTGGGAGGTGAGAACATGACAGGGGAAAATGGAAAAGGAAACAGGAGAAGTAGAATCCTGTCAAGCCGGATGCTGTTGTATGAATTCCGCAATACCATCGGGAACCCTTATGTGCATATCTTCGGGATCCTTATGCCTGTGGCTATGGTAATCATCATCTGCCGGGCTGCAGCGGCCCAGATGGATGCTGACTCTGTTCCCTATGCGGTCACGGCAATTTTTCTGGGGACAGGAGCCTTGATTCCCATGGCTACGGTGCTGATGGGTTACGGGATTTCCCATGCCCAGGAGCTGGAGAAGGGAATTATCCAGAGGATGGAGCTGTTTGGCATCAGTCCCAAAGCCATATTGTGCAATCGGATCCTGTCAGAGGGGATCTTTATGGGGATTGCCTACGGAATCTATTTTGCGGTAGGGTATGTGGTGCTGGATGTGCAGACACCCAGATTCACGGGAGTAGCCCTCTACATCCTCTGTATCCTGGCCTATGCAGCTATCTGCTTTGGACTGGCCCATGCTATCTCCACCTTTCTGCAGAAATTCAGCGCTACCTATTGTGTGGTCATGCTGGTGTATTTCCTGTTTATGATACTGGGCGGTATGATGGGGATCACGTATGACCAGTTGCCGGAGGCCATGCAGTTTGTGGCTAAGCAGTTGCCTGTCACCTATATCTGCCGGGATTTCAGCACCGTGTGGAGAGGGGAAAGCTATGAGTTTATGCCACTGTTGCAGTCGTACCTGATGCTGGGGGCTGTGACGGGTATATTGCTCATAGGGGCCATGAGACGGACCAGGCGAAAGCTGCATTGACGCAGGCTTTCCATGCAGGCTTTCGCTTAGGGCGTGTTGTGCAGATGGCGTAAATGGATTCTCAAACACCCTCAAGGGGCAGGGAAGGAAAAAGGAAGGAAAAATAAGGGAAGGAGAAGGGCATAGAAGGGAGGCAGTATGAGGCGGCCATTGCTTATGGTTGCACTATGCCTGGTGATTTTGTCGGCAGTCCGGCTGGGGCCTGGGAAGGAAGCGCCTGCCGGAGAGACGGCATGGGGAAATATAGAAGCAGGTTTGCCCCTGACTGTGATGGGGCAGGTATATCAAAAAGAAGGGAAAACCATCTATCTACAATCTGTTACCCTGTGGGAAGGCGGACCAGGAACCATGCCCTCCGGCGATCCGGCGGGCGTGGTGCAGGTCTACGGAAATTCGGCACTGTCTATTCCCCTGAGAGGAAATCTGATCTGCGAATTGCAGGAAGGGGAGGGCCTGGAGCAGGTTCCCATGGGGAGCATGGTTGTGATAGAGGGTATTTTTGCGCCTTTTTCCAGGGCTACGAATCCCGGGGAATTTGACCAGCAGGCATACTATCGGATCCAGCACATAGAAGGCCGTCTGCGAAAGGCAGAGCTCCTGGCCCGGGGACAGGACTGCTGGCCGGTGCGGGAAGGCTTGTTCAGGCTACGGCAATGCCTCCATGAACGGCTGTACCGGATCTTCCCCCAAAAGGAGGCAGCAGTGATGTGCGCCCTGCTGCTGGGGGAGAAGGGGGAATTGGACCAGGATCTGAAGGCCTTATATAAGCGCAGTGGCATCCTGCATATTTTCAGCATTTCTTCCCTGCATATCACCATCCTTGGTATGAGCATTTACAGGCTGCTGCGCAGGCTGCGGGTGCCTGTGTGGGTGGCTGCCGTGACAGGCAGCCTGCTTCTGCTGGGCTACGGATGCCTGGCAGGTTTCGGAGTCTCTGCCTGCCGGGCGATCGGCATGTACTTGATCCGCATGCTGGGAGAGATTCTGGGACGGACATACGACCTGCCCACGGCCCTGGGACTGGTGGCAGCGGTGATGGTGTGGAGAAATCCATTTTTCCTGCAACACAGCGGTTTCCTGCTGTCCTTTGTCTCAGTGGCTGGTATTGTGGCCGTGGCCCCGGTCCTGTTTGTGCAGGGGAGGAAGAAGGCACGAGGGGCGGCACTGTCAGACAGTGGCAGGGAAGGCAACAGGTTTCGGATTCTCCTGGAGAAAGCCCTGGGAGGGCTTCGGCAGTCTGCGGCGGCCAGTACGGCCATCACTCTGACTACCCTGCCGGTACAACTTTGGTTCTATTATGAGGTGCCTGTGTATGCCGTGGGAATCAACCTGCTGGTGCTGCCTTTCATGAAACTGCTGATGTTTGCAGGAATCCTGGCCCTGGTTCCAGGCTTTGGGTATCTTGGCCTGGTGGACAGGCTGATCCTCCTGTGGTATGAAAGGCTGTGCGGCATATGCAGCAGGTTGCCCTTTGCCTCCTGGAATCCGGGTCGCCCCAGTGTCCTGCGGGTGTGGGTGTATTATCTGGTGCTGGGCAGTGTAGTGCTGGTGAAACACTGGTGGAGGAGCAGCCAGGAACAGGCAGTTAGCCAGGGGCAGGCAGCCAAAGGGGCAGCAGGAAGGCAGGAGCAGGCGGCCAGAGGAGCGGCAGGAAGGCAGGAGCAGGCGGCCAGAGGAGCGGCAGGGAGATGGGAGCAGGCAGTTAGCCAGGAATCTGCAGGAAGGTGGAAACAGGCAGGAAAAGCAGGAAAACGGCCGGGCATAGGGAAAAAGCTGCTTTTCCACAGGATAGCCAGAATGGCAGATCCCCTGTCCTGGGGTATCCTGGCGGCTATGATATTGCTGCTGGGCTATGGGACGGCCGGACAGAACAGGGTGATATTCCTGGATGTGGGACAGGGTGACTGCATCCTGGTGGAGACAACTTCCGGGGAGACCTACCTTTTTGACTGTGGAAGCAGCAGCCGCACCAAAGTGGGGCAGTATGTGGTGCTACCATTCTTGAAGTTTTCCGGAATTCACCGGATTGACGCCATCTTCCTCAGCCATCCGGACGCAGACCATGTGAATGGAGCCAGGGAACTTCTGGCCATGGGAGAGGAAAACGGGATTCGGATCGGACAGCTTGTATTGCCGGATATTGAAAAGGAAGCCAGGATGGAACAGCTTGGAGAACTGCTGGCAGCAGCAGATGCCCTCCCGGTGCGCTTCCTGGGGACAGGAGCGTCCTGGGACTGTAAAAGCGCAGTTTTCACATGCCTTCATCCCACACCGGGCTATGGGGGAGCAGATAAGAACGCTTATTCCCTATGTGTCTATGTGGAATTCCTGGACAAGTCCGGAGGCAAAAGCGGACAGACCCTGCTGCTGACCGGAGATGTGGAGGGAGAGGGAGAAGAGGCTCTGACCCAGGAACTTGCCTGCCGTAAGATCCGGGCCGTGACTATACTCAAGGCGGCCCACCATGGCTCTTCCGGATCCACCTCCCAGACTTTCCTGGACCAGGTCCGTCCCCAGGCGGCGGTAATCTCCTGTGGCAGGAACAACCGCTATGGACATCCCCATAGCGAGACCCTGGAACGCCTGGAAGAGGCTGGCTGTCTCATCCTGCGGACGGACCAGGCAGGGGCCGTGACAGCATATTTTGAGGAGGGTGGTGTGAGGGTGGATACCTATAGGGAGTAGGCACGGGCGCAGCGGATATGTATTATGGAACATTGGCAGACAGAGTCCGGTTTTTCAAGGAAAGTAAGGAGGGTATCTTAATCATGTGCAAAGCAATGGAAGATATGAGAAAAGAATCTATACAGGAGGGCATAAAGGAAGGGGCAGTCAATACGGTTAAAAAAATGCTGGCGGCAGGAAAATATGCGCTAGAAGAGATTGCAGATATCTCCGGATTTTCTCTTGACGAAGTGAAGGGGCTGAAGGCAAGGCAGGCAGAATAGAACAGGATGTATAGAATAGGAAAGCATAAGGCCAGGAACCCGTGAACAGGTTCCTGGCCTTTTACAATCTGTGGGCACCTGGGACAGATCACCAGAAGTTCTGGGCAAAATATGCATCCGGCGTCCCGGGATAGGGCAGAATCTTCCCGTTCTTTACTTCCAGGATCTGTGTTGCGCAGGCCCGGATAAAGGCCTCGTCATGGGATACGAACACAAGAACCCCTTCATATTCCGAGAACATTTCCTCCAGGGCTTCCACCGAGGGAATGTCCAGGTAATTGGTTGGCTCGTCCAGGATCAGGACATTGGCCCTGCCCACGAACAGCTTTGCGAAAGACAGCTTGATCCGTTCCCCGCCGGACAGGACGCCGGCTTTTTTGCGGATATCTTCTGCGGACAGCAGGAGCCTGGCCAGGATCGTTCGGGTCAGTTTTTCCGTCTGTACACTTTCTGCCATCGCGTTTTCCAGGACGGTTTTTTCATGATCCAATGTGGCCATGTTCTGGTCCAGGAGTCCGATGGAAGCCTTGGGCACTATATAAATGGAACCCTTTTCCAGGGGGAGGGATTGTCTGATCAGGTTTAAGAGGGTGGTCTTCCCGGCGCCGTTTTCCCCTACGATGGCAACCCGGCTTTTATTCAGGATCTGGAAGGAGGCATCCTGGAAGATCTCCCGGCCATTTTCATAGGAGAAAGAGATTCCCTCTCCCCGGATTAACACGGCATTTTCCGGTGGATCGGTCAGGCGGAAATCCGGGCGTATCTTCGGCAGTTCCCGGGGTTTTTCCTTTACTTCCATATGTTCCAGCCGTTCCCGCACATTCCTGGCAGAAGCTTCCATCCTTCGGGCTTTTGCGTCCTTGGGATGTCTGGAGAGGAAATTCCGAAGTCCTGCCTCCCGGGGGGACATTCCCTTAGGCAGTTTTTCCATGGAAGCGGCTTTCTGCTTTTTCTGGATATACACTTTTTCCAGCCTTTTCTTCTCACTGGTATAATTCTCGTATTCTGTCCATTGTCTTTGCACAGCCTGTTTTTTCTGCTGGGTGTATGCATCATAGTTGCCGTCATAACTGGTGAGCCTGCCATCCCGGATCTCCACGATCCTGGTGCAGAGAGCGTTGAGCAGTGCCCGGTCATGGCTGACGATAATCATGGTATCCAGTTCCAGGAGCTTCTGCTTAAGTAGGGTGATACCCTTGTTGTCCAGGTTGGCCGTAGGTTCGTCCAGGAAGACCAGCTGTTTCCCGCTGCTGAACATCCAGGCCAGCCGTATCCTGGTATCCTCGCCGCCGCTGACCATGTCCTGCCAGACCTTATTCTGGATCTGCAGGGTCTTCATTTCCTTTCCATCCAGTTCAAAGGGATCCACACCTTCTGAAAACTGCCGGAAAAAGTGGGTGTCACACATGGTCTTCACAGTTCCTGTATCTGGTTCCAGTTCCCCGGACAGCACCCTTAGGAGAGTGGTCTTGCCTGCACCGTTGGCCCCTACCAGGCCAATGCGCTCCCCCTGGTATGCCACAAACCTGTCAAAATCCAGGATCTTTTGTTCCCCGAAACGCAAGGTAATATGTTCTGCCTGTAGATATAATTTTTGCTGCATGAAAAAATCCCTCCTGTCTTCAGAGGGATTACCTGCTATCTGCCAGGCTGATTCTATGTCGGCCCTGACAAGGAACACAACTGTATGCGCATGCCAGTCTGGCCAAAGCTGTCCCGGCCCGCTGCCCATGGAAATGGACAAAGGTCGTCCATCAGACAAAAGTCGTCCATCGGACAAAAGCCATCTGTCAAAATGTCCTGGAAGACAAAAAAATACGCATAAGCATGATTATTACGGCAGATAATCCCTACAAACAAAGCATGCAAAAGAAAGAGACATTCTCCTTCCCTTCTAGTGTCCTGTTGTCTAGTGATCATTACCGAATAATCATTCCCGCGTCCTTTCTGTTCTCCAAAGATTTTCTTTGATTATAAGGGATATTCCATGGGATGTCAACGGTGTCTCTTCAAAATATTTATTGACATGGTGTTTTTTCAAAATTACTATTGACTCTGACGTAACGTGATAGATTAGACTGAAATGACACGGGAGGAAGAAGGATGCGGACAGTAAAAGAAGTCAGTAAACTCACAGGTGTCAGTGTGCGCACACTACATCACTATGATGCAATCGGACTTTTGAAACCTACAAAAGTAACCGGAGCAGGCTATCGAATGTATGACGATACAGCGCTTAGCCGTCTACAGAATATTTTATTATTTCGTGAATTACAGTTTCCCTTAAAAGAAATCAAAGGAATTCTGGACAGTCCTGGTTTTGACCCGTCAGAGGCGCTTGACCGGCAAATCAGACTGTTGGAATTACAATATAAACACATAGGGGATCTGATTAGCTTTGCCCGTGAAATACAAAGAAAAGGAGACATGGCAATGGGTTTTGAAGTTTTTGACAAGAGTGAGATAGAGCAGTATAAAGCAGAGGCTAAGGCAAGGTGGGGGAATACACAGGCTTACCAGGATTTCTCGCAAAGGGTGGCAACACAGTCCCAGGAGGAACAGAATGAGATAGCGAACCAGCTGTCAGGCCAGTTTTCCGGACTGGGGGCGCTTCGGCACTTACCACCTGCGGCAGAGGAGGTACAGGAAAAAATAGCTGCTTTGCAGAAATTCATCACGGATCACTACTATGTATGCACCGATGAAATCTTGCAGGGATTAGGGCAGATGTATGTAGGGGATGAACGCTTCCGGAAAAATATTGACAGGGCAGGCGGGGATGGTACTGCTGCATTTGTGCAGCAGGCTATTTCCGTGTATTGTTCGCAGGAAGAGAGAATGTAGAGAAAAATCCTGCAAATTTTTATTCCAGGTGTAACTTCTGGCTGACTGGGACGAATATAGAAACAGGAAGACAGTTGGCTGCTTTTCACAAAGCGGCTCCATGGGGATTCCATGGAGCCGCCCCGTACGGCAAAGACATGGCTGGAGAAGACGGGATTGTCCGGGCCAGGATACATCCTGGGCAGGTTGCAGGGAGCAGGAAGGAGGTGAAGGGAAGGTGGAACGGTGTGGTCTGGAGGAATTGACAGACCAGGAACTGATGGCGCTCTCTGTCAAGGATGACAGAAAGGCCTTCGAAGTATTGGTGCTGCGCTATTACCAGGAAGTCATATGGGCCGCGGAACGTATGGGCCTGGACAAAATGCTGGCTCAGGATATTGCCCAGGACTGCTTTGCAGATCTCTATGTCCATCGTGGGCGGTACCAGCCTGCGTTTCCCTTCCGCACTTATCTGCATGGGATGGTCCGGCACAAATCCATTGACTGTCTGAGGAAAGCCGGGAAGGAAGAACTGCTTTTGGAAGGCGAAGGAGAACAGTGGCTGGAGGCACAGCCGGGCCGGGAGCAGTCTCCGGAAGAAGCCTACTTGAAGAAAGAGTGCAGGCTACAGCTTGTGGCGCAGATCGGGCAGCTTCCTAAGATCCAGAGGAAAGCCTTGTACCTGTATGCCGTGGAGGGCAGGAGTTACCGGGAGATTGCCTATATCCTGCAACAGACCGTTCCCCAGGTGAAGATTGCCATTCACAGGGCCAGGAAGCGTCTGGGTTCCTGGAAGAAGGAAGTGTGAAGGGAATGAAGATTTTCTAGGGCCAGAGAGAGCTTGACCCAAGAAAATCTAAGTCATTCCCCGAAAAGAGGGGGTGTTTACTTGAAAATAGACAGACAGCAGAAGCAATTCCTGGAGGACATGTGGGCCAGGGTGGAGGAGAAGGAACAGAATGAGAAATTGGCCAAGGTATGGGAGAAGAAGACGCCCCGGAGGGGAGTGGCTGCCTTCTTCTGGGACTTGTACCGGGAACTGGGTCCGGGACAATTGCTGGCGGGTATGGGGGATGTATTCTGCCTGGCCTTTGTCATTTCCCTGCTTGTGTTATACCTGCTGATGAAATGCATGGCAGACCTGGTGGCAAGTGCAGACCTGGTGGTGTTTTGTGCTTCTCCGGTATTGTATGCATGCATTTTCCTGCTGTTCTGGTGTAAGGATGTCCAGAATGGGTGTTATGGGCTGCACATGTCTTACAAGTACACTTTTTTCCATGTGCTGGCAGTGAGGATGCTGGCAGCCAGCTTCCTGGGGATGGGCGGCAATGGCCTGTATATCCTGGTACTTTTTCTACAGTATAAGGTGGATGTGATACGGCTTCTGGCAGTGTCCTTCAGTTCTCTGACCTGTTTCTCTGTGCTGCTGCTGGCAGGCATGGAGCGGGGGAGGCGTGTGGGATGGGCAGTGGCAGTCTGTGGAATCTGGCTGGTGCTACATGTGACAGCGCTGCTGTACTTTCCCCAGGTGTATGGGGCATTCCTGGGATGGATCCCGGTGTATGTGTTCCTGGCCACAGGTCTGTGCAGCCTGTGGCTCTACCTGCGGCAGTTGCAGTACTTGACCACACTGCTATTTCGAAAGGAGTATTCTGATGCTACAGCTTGAGCATGTGACGAAAAAATATAAGGATTTCACCGCCCTGGCAGATGTAAACCTGGAACTGGGAAATGGGGTATATGGGCTGCTGGCACCCAATGGGGCAGGCAAGACTACTTTGATGAAACTGATTACCACCTTGCTGTTCCCCACCCAGGGAAGGATCCTGTATGAGGGAAAGGATATCCATGTGCTGGACGGGGCATACCGGGAGAAAGTCGGTTATCTGCCCCAGGATTTCGGGTATTACAGGGACTATACGCCGGAGCAATACCTGCGGTATATCGGAATCCTGAAGGGAATGCCCAGGGAAGGTCTGTACGGGCAGATCCGCAGAGTGCTGGAACTGGTGGGGATGTCTGGTGAGGCGAAGAAGAAAATGAAGAAATTTTCCGGGGGGATGGTACAGCGCATCGGCATTGCCCAGGCTCTCTTAAATGATCCACACATCCTGGTGCTGGATGAACCCACTGCTGGCCTGGATCCTGGGGAACGGATGCGCTTTCGCAAGATTCTGACACAGATGTCAGAGGACAGGATCCTGCTGATATCCACCCATATCGTGTCAGACGTGGAATTCATTGCCAATCATATCCTTATGCTCCGGGACCGTAAGCTCTACTGCAATGACACGGTGGAGCATCTCTGTGACAGCCTGGATGGCAGGGTCTTTGAGGCCTTGATCCCAATGGAGCGGCTTCTGGAATGGGAAGAGCATTACCAGGTGCTCTCCCAGCGCCAGGAGGGAACAGAGGTAAGGGTGCGTTTCATCAGTGACAGGAGGGCAGGAGAGGACTGGCAGGCCTGCAGACCGGGGCTGGAGGACGTGTTTCTGCATACCTACCAATTATGAAAGGCGATTCTGTGGGATTGGTTTGTGTGGGTCGTATGGGTATGACAGGAAGCAGGAAGGGAATTGGAATTAGGAAAAGGAGACCGCATATGGTGTGGGAGGAATGCAGGCGGATCTGCTGCAGCAGGCTGTTGTGGCTGTTTCTCATGGGATCCATGGTGGTGAATCTGTGGATCGTCTGGAATTTCCAGGAACAGCAGGAGTATGTGGAGATTAGCCGCAAGCTGGCGGAGAGTGGCGTCCTATGGCTGGACCAGGAAAATGTGGAAGAAATTCTCCAGGCCTTTGCCGGATCCCAGGGAGGGGATCCAGGGAAGATCCCGGTGCAGAATATACTGGAGGGGACTCTGCATCTGATCCGGGAGTTTGCAGCTGCCGACCTGGCAGATACTTATATATTGTCCAGGAAGCTGCAGGGGGATGCGGCGGCGTATGCCAGAAAGGTATACGCCACCCTGGAACCGGTGATAGAGGAGAACCGGCAGGACAAAACGGCCAGAGGGTTCTTCGTACCCTGTGGAGGCCGTTTCTTCGATCTGTATTCCAGGTGGCTTTCCCTGGCCCTTACAGTGGAATCCATCCTGGGGTCAGTGCTTCTGATGATGCGGTGTGTGAATGAGCCTTTTGACCAGCGGACCGGAGCAGAAATCTACGCCTCCCGCCTGGGAAGGCGGATCCAGGCGGTGAAAGGCCGTGCGGCGATTATGGTGTCCACGGGATGTACAGTGGCAGTGTGGGCCATGACCATGGGAATGGCAGGAGTGGTATTTCCTCTGGGAAAACTTTGGGACACCCGCCTGGGAAGCATGATGGTACTGGATACCTTTTTTCCCCTGGTCACCAGATTCCCTGTGAGTATCCGGGGATATCTGGGATTGCAGTTCCTGGTGTGCTGGTGTGTGGCCTGTCTCTTCGGGGGGCTGGCCTACGTGGCAGTGACAGCAAGTCACAGGATCCTGCCGGCTGTAGGGAAGCTGGCCCTTATCTGTTTCGGGGTGGCTGTACTGACACAGGTTTTTCCAAGGGAAACGGTGTTGTATTTTGTATTGCGGTTCAATCCGGTGGACTTCGCCGGGAAGGCGGGGCGGTGGTTTGCCAGTGGGGGCAGTTTCCTGTCGGCAAGAGGGTACGAGGTGCTGTTCGTGGTCTTCTGGGGCGTGGTGGTGCTTGGGTGGTGCCGGGCGCGAAACTGCCGTTTTTTGAAGGAGGATCTGTGATATGGAAGAGGGAAGGCCTCATGTGGGAAAGGACGGATATTTCGGCAATTTAGGAAGTTTTTGTGCTGACGCTGACAGAAAGGAAGGGGTTCCAAAATATGGCAATGGTATGGCAGGAGATGAAGAAAATATTTTCTATTAGGAAAATACTGTATCTGGTGGTATTCGGTCTGTTGTTTTTTTCCCTGTTCTTACGGCCTTATGTGCAGTCTGCCATGGGAAGCTACCACATGGAAGCAGATATGGTCAGATCTTTTATGGCACAATACGGGGCCAGGATTTCCCCGGAGGAATTCCAGGAGTGGAAGCAGTCAAGGCCGGTGTATGAGGGGAGCAGCCTGGATGGGTATATAGCGGCCAATGAAGACTTTGGGAGCCTGGGAATCCATAGCTTTGTTGACCTGGTTCATGGAAATAAGAATGGATTTTCCCTGGAAGATGAAAACCGGCTGTGGTGGGCACTACAGGAAGCCTTTCCCCAGGTGAACCTGGGAGAAGAAATGGAACGTCTGCTTCCCTATGAGATCTGGGATTACTATCTTGCAGCCTATGAACAGGAGGCTTTGAGCGGGGGAACAGGACAGTATACCGGTCTGGACCAAAAGCAGCAGAGAAGGGTGGCAGAGCGCAATGCCGGGGAAGTGTATGGAACGCTGCCTTCTAATGTGGCGTACTACAATTTTGAAGTATTGCGTTTCATGGGAGTTTTCCTGGTACTGGCCCTGATCATCCTGGTATTTCCCTACATGGTTGCGGAGAACAGGAGCCGGATGCCTGCCCTGCAGTACAGCTTCCGGCAGGGCAGGGCCACCTACTGGCATAGACTGGCAGCGGTAGTGGCTTCCTGCCTGGTGATGACAGCCCTGGTCATGGCGGTCTATGCAGGGATTGCTGTCCGCAACCAGGTGACAAGTTTCTGGGACTGTAGTCTCTCTTGTTTTTCCAGCGGCTTTATCGGCTGGCATCCCTGGACCCTGGGACAGAATATCCTTTCCCACCTGGCAGTGGTTGCGGCTTTTTCTCTGGGGATGGCCCTGGCAGTATTCGTGGCCACATGCCATCTGGAGAATTATATCACAGCCATTGCCTGGCTGCTACCGGCAGGAGTCGGGGGAGTGGTCTTCTGCGGGCTTGCCATGTTCCGGTTCGATGAGATCACCAGGCCGAAGGGACTGACCCTTGTGGCAGGGGGGCTTATGCTGGCGGCAGGAGTGACAGCAGCGCTGGTGCAGGGAGGCGTGGAGGGCAGGCGGGATATTCAGGTGTTTTAAAGACCTTTGTCTGCTTGGCTTTCCCCCGGCTTCCCCCTCTTTCAGGTGCCCTCCGGCTCCCCTGTGATAGCCCTGGCCGCCTCCGGCTGTCTGGGATAGTCCGGGTCATTGGGATCTAAAAGGAGCCACAACCTGGTGCCGGGCTTTTGTATGGAGTGCAGATAGAAGAGGTAATCGGAGAACCTGGGGAACCTGTCATGGCCCTGGGGGGACAGATACGGCACAAAGAGCACAGAGTCTCCAAAGTCTGCTGCTGCCCGGTACATGTCTTCCCTGGGCCGCAGGCCTCTGTAATAGGACTGGGATGTGAGGGAAGAATAGGTGCAGGGGATCTCCCCTGCCCATACCTTCCGCAGGTGCTGCTCTACCTGGAGCAGCTTTTTACTAGGATAAAGTCTGTCAAATGTCATCTGTATACTCCTCATATCAGGATGTGGGGGGCGTCAAAGTGCCGTTCATGGCACTTTCGAATGGCGTTGGCTGCATTTTTGGCCATAGGGCCCTGGTATCCGGTCAATTATAGGCGATGGCACCTCCCGCCCCTTCAAACAGGGAAACTTCCCCATCCAGGTCCAGACGCACTACCGTGGCATAAGGATCAGCCTCTTCCTCCGGCACTGGAATCCACACCGTGGGAGGCACACCGTTCCAGGGAGCGCCGATCATGGTCTCCACAGGAAGCACCCGGCCACTCCTTAGCACGGTGGCTTTTTTTACGGGGGTATGCAGTCCCTTGAGAAACAGATCCCCCGGCCTGCCGAAGGCGTACAGGTACAGGGTGCGGTGGTCCTTGGACACGGTGGAAGGCCCACAGTAATGGCGCAGGCCGATTCCCCTTTCCGTGCCATACACCGCTTCTGACACAGGCCGCAGCCAGTCCCCGAATTCCAACAGGCGCTTCTCCTGCTCAGGCTGGAAGGAAATAGAGCGCATAGATTTTTCTATACGCTCTGACGCTGTGACTTGTTTAATTGTGTAATTCTGAAAAATAAAAATTTATCGTTTTTTAAGTTCAGCAATCGCACCATAATGTAAAATATCAAATTCATTAGGCGCAATCCGTTCAAGAAGTTTCCTGTGTTCCTGTTCCCACATTGAAATCTCTTTTTCGGTAAGTGAAGCACCAATTCCACGACAAGCCTTTATTCTTCCGTTCCAACTTTCATGGGTAAATGGTATTTTTAAGGTAAATTCTTCATGGTATACAAGTTCAAATTTTTCTTTGTAGCAGTCGGGTATGTCTATTTGATGTATTGTTTCTCCTGCACCGCTCCAATTAGGACTATATTTTAATACAAGTTTTTCACTGGCTCCCGCAATTTTGTCCTCAAATGGAAGCCATGCCATATATAAGATAAGAATACTTCCCCCTTGTTTAAGCATACGATAAAACTTAGGCATAACAATTTCATGGTCGAAATACCAAAAACACTGACAGGCTGTAATTACATCAAAGGAACTATCAGAAAAATCTATATCTTCCGTTGATATAGCATAATAATCTATATTCATATCTTTTGAAAGAATTTTGGCTTGCTCAATTTGATTTTCTGAAATATCCGTAGCCGTCCATTTTGCTCCATACTGATACATATTTCTCGGAAGAACACCCGTACCTGTTCCAATATCAAGAACAGATTGTCCGTCCAAACATAATCTACGGTCAATAATTTTTTGATAAAATTCTTTTGGATATATGTCACGAAATTTTGCATAATCTAAAGAGGTTTTCCCCCAATCAAAAGGTTTTCCGCTATCTATATTTTGATTTGTTATCTCCATACTATGCCTCCGTCAAACTCAATTTGTATTTCTAATAGAGTACCACAATCACACTCATATTTCTATCAGATTTTCATTAAATTTCTTCCTCCCTCCGTTTCGTTTTGTTCTGTTGCCTGTTATGTTATGCTGTCGGCTCTCGTTCTGAAGTTCCCTTTCAAGGTTCTTCCTGTTATAGCTGATTACCTCGGCATAGGCTAATTCTATGGCGGTCTTGCTCTGCTCTTTGCCAATACTGTCATACTCGCCTTGCAAAGACTGTATTTCGGCTTTCCACTGTTTCGGCGTTATCTTCTCGCCGTTCTGTAAAAGGCTCTGCATACGCTCCTTTAATTCGGGGTACTTCGATAAGCTGTCTTTATGCTCCTTATCGTATTTCATTTTCGCAAATCCTTTGAGCGATTGGCTCTCTTTATAGGTGGCTTG
>CAJTOJ010000046.1 GCA_910577665.1 uncultured Acetatifactor sp. | reverse complement strand
ACTGTTCAGTTGTCAAGGTTCCTGCCGTTGTTTCCCTCAGCGGCAACTCTGATAGGATATCACAGCCGCCTGGCTTTGTCAACAACTTTTTTTACTTTTTTCTGCTTTTTTTGACGCTTCATCTTTTACTTCCACGCCTGTCATGGCAGATTTTCATATTATCACATTCCTCAAAGCTTGTCAATAACCTTTTTGGAAATGCAAAACGGAGAAAGAGGGATTTGAACCCTCGCGCCGGTTGCCCGACCTACACCCTTAGCAGGGGCGCCTCTTCGGCCTCTTGAGTATTTCTCCTTAATCCGAACTTACATTTTTATATTCATTTTCAAGCGCCTTATTGGCTGACGCACAAGTTATTATACATAAGAGGTAGTGTTTTGTCAATCGTTTTTTTCAATATTTTAGCAATATCTTTTTTGCCATTGCCGTGAATGTTCGCTACGCCCTTTCTGAGCAGTTCCCGCCGTTCTCCTGGTCCGCGGACAGATTTTCATATAGGCCAATCGCTTCCCGGATCCGCTCCCTGACCAGATTCGCAATCTCCGGAGTCTTCATATTCCTATACTCTTCATAACAGACCGGCGGCAGATAGATCAGTTTGACTGTCACCGGCGCAATGGATTTCTCATCAAAAGGTTTATAGGAATCAATAAGGGCACAGGGAACAATAGGACATTTCGCCTTCACTGCACTTTTAAACGTTCCACCTTTAAAAGGAAGAAGCTGGTTTCCCTGTCTGCTTCTGGTTCCCTCTGCAAAAACCAGAAAATTCCTCCCCTGCTTCACCTCCTCAGCCATCTGGTTGATTACCTGCAGGGACTGCTTGATGTCTTCACGGTCAATGACAATAGACCTCAGTGCTGCAACTACCTGCTTGAGCAGGATTACATTGCTGGCCTCTTTCTTAATGACAAAGGCAAAGGGAACCGGACAGGATTCCAGAAACACTAATACATCAAAAAGCCCCTGGTGATTGGGGAAAAAGATAAAACCATTCTGTTTTGGAATGTTCTCCAGTCCGTATGTCTGGATCTTCACACGGCCTGCACGATTGGCGGCTTTTGTCACCTTCTTCACAAATGCATAGGAATCTTCCAAATCATAGTCTTTTCTCCTACCCCGTATCCATATGCCAAACAGGTAATAAGGAACCTTCAGGAAAAGCCTAAGTACCATCAATACAATTCTTCCCATGATCCCTCATTCCTTTCCGCACAAGTCGGATACTTCTTCGATTGGAACCCTGTACTCCTCCACAGCTGTCTCATACAGGTCATTGCCCAGAGAATCCATCACCACAATCACAGGAAATTCTTTTACTTCCAGTCTGCGGATTGCCTCAGTGCCCAGGTCATCATATGCAATCACTTCCGATGACTGTATCGCCCGGGAAAGCAAAGCCCCAGCACCGCCTATTGCCGCGAAATACACTGCACCATTTTGCACCACAGCTTCCTTTACTGCCTGGCTGCGCCTTCCTTTTCCAATCATCCCTTTCATGCCCAGATCCAGCAGTGCGGGAGTATACTTATCCATCCGGCTGGCAGTGGTTGGACCTGCAGATCCTATAGCCCGGCCTGGTCTGGCAGGCGACGGCCCCATATAATAGATCACATTTCCCTCCAGGGAAATGGGAAGTGTTTCTCCCCTTCCCAGCGCTTCTGCCATTCTCTTGTGTGCTGCATCCCTGGCTGTATATATGATCCCTGTCAGATACACGAAATCCCCCGCCTTCAAGCCGGATATCTCTTGATCGTCCAACGGCACCCGGATATGTCTCTCCATAAATATCTCCCTTATTCCTTCTGGTCTTATAGCACCCGCACAGCATGCCGGTTCACATGACAACAGATATTGACTGCCACCGGCAAACCTGCAATATGTGTCGGATATGTTTCAATATTTACAGCCAGTGCCGTAGTGCTGCCTCCCAGTCCACCGGGGCCTATGCCAGAACAGTTGATACTGCGCAGCAGTTCCTGCTCCAGCTCCCGCACGTAGGGGATCTGAGACCGCACACTCACAGACCTGGTCAAGGCTTTCTTGGCCATTAAGGCACATTTTTCGAAGGTACCACCAATCCCCACTCCCACTACCATAGGCGGGCAGGCATTCGGTCCGGCCTCCTCCACAGCTGTTAATACAGCCTTCTTGACACCTTCTATACCATCCGCCGGCTTCAGCATAAAGACCCTGCTCATATTCTCACTGCCAAATCCCTTGGGTGCTACTGTGATTCCTACTTTATTCCCCGCCACGATCCTGGTATGGATAACCGCAGGTGTATTGTCATTGGTATTCTGCCGAAACAGAGGATCTGCTATCACGGATTTCCGCAGATACCCTTCCCTGTAGCCCTGGCGTACTCCTTCGTGAACAGCTTCCTCCAGCAGGCCTCCCTCAAAGTGGACCTCCTGTCCTATTTCCAGAAATACCACCGCCATTCCGGTATCCTGGCATATAGGGATCTGTTCCATACCGGCTATCTGCATGTTTTCCTGGAGTTGTTCCAGAACCTGCCTGCCCACAGGCGATTGTTCCGTCTCTTTTGCTGCTTTAAGGGCTGCTTTCATGTCATCAGACAGAAAATGGTTGGCTTCTATACACATCTCTGCGATGTTTCTCACAATCTCTGCTATCTGTATTGTTCTCACTTTTATACCCATCTGCGCATTGTGGCACGCAGCCAAATCAATAGTTGAATACGCATTTTTATTCAACCTTTACCGGTTCATACACCCTGGTCTCATTCCGTGATCTGCTTTCTGACAGCTTCCAATTCTTCCTGCGTGGCCTCACCGGGTACCAGGTTGATCTCCTGTCCATCGCCTTCGTACCGGGGTATCATATGCAGATGAAAATGAGTTACTGTCTGTCCGGCCACTTCCCCATTGTTCTGCATTAGGTTGAGCCCGTCACAATGGAGTTTCTCCCGGAAAATGCCTGCCAGCCGCCTGGCAAGTATCATTGCTTTGCCTGCTGTCTCCTCCGGCAGCTCATATAGATTGTCCGCGTGTTCCCTGGCCAGAATTAATGCATGCCCCCTTGTAACCGGCTTCAGATCCAGAATCACCCGGAAATCTCCATCTTCGTATATGGTCCTGGAAGGCAACTCTCCCTGCACTATCTTGCAGAATATACAGTCTTCTTTCTTCATGCCTATACCCCCTTGTGTGTGGAAACAGAAATGTTAACACACCCTGTTTCGCGTATCTGATATTTTTCACAGTCCTGCATCGCAAAATCCTTGACCTGGCTTTTTTGTCACTTGCCTCTCTCTTCAAAGACAAACAGCTGGTCCAGCGTCCTAAGAACCTTGAAATCTCCTTTGGTTCTCATTCCCCCGGACATAAAAGCCCGCTGGAATGTCATCCTGCCATTCACTATATCCTCCAGGATCCCCCTGGCAAGCTGCATCTCCACATCAAATCTCTCCTGGCTCCCATAATAGCATTCCAGTTTCGGTCCCCGCACAGACAAAATCAGCTTTTTCTTTTTTCCTTCAATGGTGATGGCATAGTCTGCATCAAATCCTGGCTGGGGCCGGAAATATTTCCGGAAGACTCCGATATATTCCTCCTCATTATCCGCCTCCCCTTCGCTGAGCATATCACGGAACAGGCTGGTAAGCTCCTGGATGTCCTGCTTCTGCCTCTGTACATAGCTGTCATCAGACACGTACCGGGACAGTTGCTCCGTCTCCTGGGGCGTTAGGTCATTTGGCTTCATGACTGCCACCTTCTGCTTCACTGCCTGGTTACTGGCAGGGAAACTAGCCATACACTGGCTGATTGTCCGGTACAGGTTTTCCGCTTTTTTCTCTATGATCCTGCCATATTGCTCATTCATCTCCAGGGTAACCGTATTCTCGATGTATCCGCAGATACCGCTACAGGGGCGCCCTCCCAGGATCTCCCAGGCTGTGGACAGGTTCTGCTTTGCCTCCCGTTCCCCGTATGTGGTGGACATAACCACCGGACACATATAGATCCCCGCAATCTTTTCCTTGTCCCCGAAGAGCCAGCAGGCATCCAGGAACTGCTGCATATATCCTCCAATGCCATACCACTCTACCGTTGTGGCCAGAATAATACCATCTGCATCTTTCAACGTCTGGGGCAGTGTCGGTATCGTGTTCTTGCATTCATATAGGTTGAATCGTGTGACCTTTACGCGCAGCTCTTCCAGGATTTCCTGCATTTTATTCATCACAAACAAAGTCGGGTCATCAATGATTCCCCTGCCACCATAATAAATATTTATGTTCAAACTGTCACCTCACTCCATATATCTTTCCTGCACGAATCCTGTAGTTAGATGCGCACTTCCTTCCACTGCACCCAACAGTCTTTAACCGTTTTTCTCACGTCTTCTCCTCTGGAAAATACACAAAACACTCCCCAGCAGAAATCCTGTAAGCAGCCCCCCTACATGGCCTGCATTATCAATGTTACTTCCTGTAAAACCACTGTAGAGGGACAGTACAATCATAATCACTACCCTGCCAGGTGTCACATTCCGCAATTCTCCCCTGGAAAAAAGAACCATGGACAGCAGTACGCCATCCAGTCCGAACACAGCACCGCTGGCTCCCAGAGATCCTGCGTAGTTGTTATTTATGACCTTTGATGCCAGCGATAAAACATTTCCCCCGATTCCTGACAGAAAATACAGGGAAGCATACTGAATATGCCCAATTTCCCTTTCTATCATGCCACCCAGAAAGAACAAAATGAGCATATTATTAAACAGATGGTGGATGTCGCTGTGCAGGAACATAGACCAGATCAGTCGTCCATACTCCTTTTGGAGCAGTACATCCACAACATTGAGTATCCCCTTCCGATAAAGAATATCGCCGCTTCGTGTACGGCATATCAGATACACAATCACATTGATGATAACCAGTATGGCGCTAACATATGGTTGCCATTTTATTCTGTTCAATTCGTACCGAATTCTCTGTCTGTTAAGCTGCACGGTCCCCTCCCGGATCACTGTTTCCAAATGACTCCTATCCTGAAAGCAATCGTCACTTGCCTCAAATGTACACATATTATAGCATAATCCATTTGGCTTTTCAATCAATAACAGAATCGGAAGACAGACACTGGAAAACATAGTTGCTGTTCACGGCGTAGCTGTAACAGCAACGTGATGCACACAAAATGAGCAAAGACTGCTCATTTTAGCGCACGCAGTCTCGGGTTTGTCACGCAAAATACGCGTGAAAACACCTGGCGGTGATACACCAGTAAACAGTAACAAAACATATCCCCATCAGGAAAAATATTTCCCTATAGAAGCCAAAAGGCCAGACACCCTTGCTCTTAGGAACCTACATTCCTCCCTGTGCCAGTATACAGGCAGGTAAATCATATGGGGAACCAGGATACAGCATACCCCCTTATGCAGGAAACCGAATATGCCCTCTCCTGTACCCCCGCACAGAAACACGGTCAGCGCTCCCGCTGCCACCGTCAGGACCAGGTGCAACAAATAGTCCTTGAAATATTTCCCCGCCGTCTGTTTCAAACCATAGCGGTATAAGCCCAGTGGCTCTATCCAGAAGGGAAGGCTCAGGGTACTGGCCAGGGTTCCTGCCAGGATCCCCGTGATACCCCATCTGCGGCCCAGGACTACGGAAAGAAACAGATTCAGCAGGGCCTCCACGATGGACTTGTAGCGGTCATCGTGAAAGAGCCCCATGACACTTTTGGTATTTGCCACAGGGATGCGCATGCTTGTGACATAAAAATTTGCCACAACCAGTAACACCGCCGGACCTGGCAGGAGCCAGCCGTCCCCTAGCCAGAGCACAATGAAAGGGTCATACAGGCAGTAGAGGCAGATACTCATCCACCCGAATAGCCACGCCCCGCAAAAGGACAGACGGTCAAAAGCTTTCCTTCTGTGTTCCAATGTTGCCGTGGCAGTCAAATTTCCCATGGCAGGTGTAACTGCATTGGACAATGCATTGATGACAACATTCAAAAGCCCCCGGATCATTATGTAGTTGGAATACAGTCCTGCATGGACCACCCCTGCAAACTTCGCAATCAAGAGATTGTCCGTGCCAAATACTGCTACTGCGCCCACCCGGTGGAGCATCATGGCTCTCACATTGTGGCGGATATCCCTCAGCGCATCTGCGGACAGGGGCCGGATATCCTTCTCCCTCAAGTACGGGTACAGCCGGTCCGTCTTCCATGAAACAACCATGTTCTGTGCCAGTGTAGCCACAATAGACAGGGACAGATACTGTATATAGCTGCCTGTGACAGACAAAAGCACCATCTGAGCCACTGTGACCAGCGCCGTTGTCACGGCACGGATCATGGTATCCAGATATTTTTTCTGGTATACATACAAGAGCGTGGATTTGTAAGAAAAGAAGTATGGGATGGCGGCATTTAACACATTCAGAAAGTAGATCAGCGGTATATGAGGAATATCCTTTGGCATTTCCCTAACGAAAAAGCCCAGAAAAGGAGTCAGCAGAAGCCCCAATACCAGGACTGCCCCGCCCATGGTCCAGTATACACGGCAATAAAGTCTCATCAGGGATTTGATCTGCTCTGTGTCCCTCTGAGCCACAGGACGGTAAAAGCTATATGTGATAGAGATGCCAAACCCCAGTTCCGCCAGGGAAAGCACTGAGAGAATATCTGTAAAAAGGCCGTTTATGCCCAGATATTCTTTCCCCAGAAACAGCACAAAGACCTTACGGGACAGGAACTTCAGTACAGCAAGCAAAAATTCTCCAGCAACCGTATTTCTGAAATTTTTCGCTATTCTGTTGCCCTGCCCCTCCAGTTCTGTCACAGTGTTCCCCCATATATGACAGCAGAATACTCACATTCTACTGTGTGTCTGCATCCTTTTTCCTTGAATAGCAAGACCTTGATAAATATTGGTACAAAACCGCAGCCTTGCTGAAGGCTGCCCGGTTGCCTGCCAGCAGCAGCTCTGCTGCAATGCTTTTGGCATCTGGTGCCATCCTCAGTGCTTTCCAGCTAAAATGATGCTTCACATGCTTCTGGAATCTCTTTAGGTATTCCATGCGCTTTTCCTGCTCCATGCCCTCTTCCACCGCCTGCATGGCCAGACGGATCCCGGCATCCAGTGCCACCTGCCGGAAGGCCATTTCCACCTGGGGGCACGAGACCGCAACATCCTCACAGATCTGGTCAAGAGCAGACAGCACTGTACATCTTTTTTCATTCAGCCGTCCATGTGCATCACAGATCCTGCCGCTTTCATCCGTGGAAGCATCATCCACCACAATTACTTCCATATCCGGCCAGGTCTGGGCTGCAATGGAATCCAGGCATCTTGAGAGAAAAGATTCCATATTATACACTGGTACTATCACTGTGATCCTGGGATATCGTCTCATGTGCCCTTACCCCTCCCTCTCTTCAGGAAGACATATGTCCTGGCACCAACCCAGAAAACCACGGTACTCACATACAGTGCCAGTACCGCCATCCCCTCTTTCTTCCCCGGAAGGCAGGTAAGTGACCCCAGACTGAAATGACGCCTTACATCCTTTCGACTTCTGTTCCAGAAGAACATGGATCTGGAACAGGGCTGCCTTCACCAGCTCTTTGTTTTGCCCCTCTGCAAAAACCAGGTATTGTCCTGCCCCGTTGTTGCCCACAAACAGTTTGGCGGAAGGTGCAAATACGGATGTCAGTATCTCCACGAAATCCTTGATCATCCTGTTGCCGGTCTCCCGGCCCAGGCGGGCATTCTCAGACTGTAAATTAGCCATCTTGCAGACAACTACGGCGTAATTTTCCGGGATGGGCCGTTTTTCCCTGGCTGCAATGAACTGGTCACATTTTGCCCGGTTGGGAAGTCCATCCACTTTATTGGTAAAGGCATAGTATTCAATAAAGTCTTCTATTCGGCCCAGAAGCGCTCCCCCCGCACAGCCCAGCGCGCCGAATACCACCACAATCAGTATCGTGAAGAGCATAATCGGGAACTTTTCCGTTACTCTGACACTGGAGAGCATCATGATATTCTGTGCACCCAGGTACTCGTTATACTCGTCATTTGTCTCATAATAGGCTGTCTGCAACCTGTTGATCTTCTCCGCCAGACGCTCCAGTTCCTCCTGGATCCTCTGCTGGTCTGTCTCAGAAGAGACAGCTGGCGCAAGGGTAAATACTCCCAGAATATAATTGTTATATTCCGTGTCAATCAGATTGTGTTCATAGGAAGTCCTGTCGGCAATGTATTTCATCAGCAACTGGTCATACTCCGCAGTTCTGTCCACTGGTATCCAGTTCCCATCCTCGTCCTGGTTTCCATTGTCATATACATCTGGCAGCACATTATTCTGGAGGACAACATTCTCTTCCTCGCCTTCCAGCCCTGTACTATAGGAAACGCTGAATTCTCCCATGGCATTCTCGTAGGCGCCGATGATTCCCCGGATCCTTTCGATTTCATAGGAAGCAGCACTGTTGGAAATAGACAGGTCGTTGTTCCGGTTCCGGTATTTATCCAGAAGCAGATCCCTGTCCTTAGTGATCCTCCCTTCCAGGATCTCAGAGAAAAGCTGGCGGATCTCCACATCCCGGATAAAGGCAAACTCATTCTGTAGATCCTGGAAGCTAAGCCCGGTGGCACTGGAGCGGAACTCCCCATTCCAGTTTACCTTGTCTGCCAGGTGTTCTATCATGTCCGTCAGCATACTGTCCATGACCTCCGCCATCTCCAGGTAATCATAACCTTTGGACGTAATGTCGCTGACCGGGTTAGCCGCCTGGGAGGTATTTACATGAGTCTTCCCATAATAGCTGGCATATTCTTGCAGGATCTGGTTCAGTACTTTGCGGGAATAATCCCTGCCATTCCTGACACCACAACTAAAAGACACCAGGAATCGGGTAGGATTCAGCTCGTAATCTTCCTGTCCGTTGTCAAGCTTAGACTGCTGGATCAGCAGATCCTCCTCTGTAACAATCGGCTCCACATGGATATTCATGCGGATGTCGTCCGTTGTAGACTCCGTATATTCGATCCCCAGCTCCTTCATAGCCTGCGTAACAAGGTTGGTAGCGTACAGTTCCGATACATCAATGAGGGAGCCGTCCGGGGAATATCCCTCTTCGGCCCGCTGGCCGGTATATTCAATGACAGTCACCGCCGTATACTGCTGAATGTAAAGCTGTGCAACCAGATAGAAGACAATACCCGCCAGAATGGACACACCAACAATTGCAGTGCGGTATTTTTTGAGATAACGAAATACATCCAGTTCCTTCATGATGTCCCCTCCTCTCCATCTCCAGGTCTCTCTTCCATGGGTGCTGGCGGTTCCACTGCCTGATCCAGATCCTGGCTTTCCTGCCCGTCCTGCTCTTTCGGCAGCTCTTTCTGCTCTTTATTGTCAAACTGTCCCTGTTCTCCTCCGGGCTGATTCCCCTTCCACACCTTTTGGGAAGTCTTCTTTCTCCCCTGGCCTCTCTGCTTTCTTCCAGCTCCCCGTTCGCCCCGGCATTCCTGGTAGATCGGATTCAGCATGGAAATGCCCCCATAGGCAATAACAAAGAGAAGGGTTGGCAACAGGGCTGCTATCGCCTGATCCACCCTTGATGGAGAAGAAAGGCTTATCTGGATATAGCCATCACGTTTCTCCTTGACATAGGTATTGCATAATTCCCTGCATTGGACAGACAGGTTCATCAGTTCGGCCTTCAATGCCTCAATCCTTGCATCCGCCAGGGCATAGGCATCCGCAGCAGCCCTGCCAGACTCCACCTGGGTGGAAGCGTATGTATTGTGTTCCATTTCTTCCATCATTTCTGTGGCAGACTGCAGATGTTCCTTGGCCTCATCCGCAAAATAGTCTACCCCCACCTTGGTCCTGGACATATAGAACTCTTTGTCTGTATCATATGTGGGGATCAGCACAAAGCGGGTCATAAACGCATTGTACATGTCAATGGCTTCTATGCGCACATCATATGCTGCCATGTCCTTCTTCCGGTCTGTATCCAGAAGGCGGTTGGCATACTGCATCCTGGACAGATAAGTTCCGCTGTTCAGAGCCAAACCATTTTCCAAAACAAAAGCCTCGTAGCGCTCCAGTTCAATATCCATGAAATTTTCAATCTTCCGGGACAGGGAAGCAAAAGTCTCCTCACTGTCCACCGCCCGGAAACTGCTGCTCTCCCTGCTGTAGCCAGGAAGATAATCCTTCAGCTTGCCTGCCTGCATCCACAGGTAGTCCTTCACATCCAGGTAGTCCTTCACATCCAGGTATTCCATTCCTTCCAGTTCCTCAAAGGACAAGTCCAGTACGCTGTCATTTTCCGCATAATTGCGCACAAAATCCTCCCAGTACACATCAGCCAGAAGGTTCAACACCGTCCTGGGTTCTGTGTGATGCAGGGATACCCACCGGGAACAGTGAATCCAGTATTCCGTAGATATCTTCAGGTCCGATTCATTCGTAATGTCAAGCCCTTCCTTGTCCAAAGGTGTTGAAATGGTCAGATAGTCAGACAGCTGCTCCACATCCATTTTAAGGTTCCCCCGCTGAATAACTTCCTCCAGAATATGACCAGACAAAATATCAGATTCATTGAAGCGGGTGGCATTGGGATTCTGCCCTCTGGCTGCCTCCTCATAGTTAAAGACAAGCAGCATATCCGGCGCCCAGGCTCCTGCTACCACCTGCCCCAGGAAACAGGCCAGGAAAAACAGCACCCCGTATATAGCCAGATGACCTCCTTTGCCGGACAAGCGGCTTAAACCATCCTTCAGTCCCGTAACCGGCAGCTTTGATTTGATCCGAAAAAAGCGTCGGATCAATGTTATGTATAAATAAACCAGGTACAATAGCAGAACCGGCATAATCGCACTCACTATTATCATGTCACACCCTCTCCTTTGTCATGGTATATCTGTCTCCTGTCTGCCATTGATGTCGATGACAGCCAGTTCTGGCCTGTTGTTGATCCGGGGAAAAATACTGTGTCCTCCCATTCCCCTGGACACAAACACCGTACCAGATGACAGGCTGTACAGACCGCCACTGTACTTAGGGAAAAAACCTGTATCCCTATGGTATAGTCCACCCACCCCAGGAAGGCGTATCTGTCCGCCATGATAATGGCCGCAGATCCCCAGGTCAATCTCCTTGCCTGCCAATGCCTCATAATAGAGGCTGGGATAGTGGGCAATCAATAGTTTAAAATCCGTGTTTTTCTCGAAGCCATCCACAAATTGGGCACCATACTCCTCATATCCTTCCGGGGATGTGGTCAGACCGCCGATCAAGAACCTGGTTCTATGTATGGTGACTTCCTCTGCACGGTTGACCAGGACATGGACACCGCGCTCCATAAGCAGACTCTCCAGAGGACTTCCCTTTTCATACATCAGATTGCTCTCATGATTGCCTGGCCCATAGTACACTGGTGCGATCTCCAGCAATTTGTCACACAGATGCAGGATCACATCCAGGTTGTCATCGTCCGCATTAACCATATCACCTGCTATGATGACCAGATCAGGCTGTAATGCGCCAATCTGGGCCACCAGGTCACAATTCCCCGAACCGAACTCCCGGTTATGCAGATCTGATAACACTACAATGCGGGTGTTCTCTCCCCCTGTTGCTTTGGAAGAATACAGGTGGTAGAACGTGACCTCCAGTTTCTCCGACAGCAGATAGCACCCTCCAGGAATCAGGACAACAATCGCCAGGAATACACACAAGAGTATCCGCCGAAGCCTTTGTCCTTCCTTCCCCCTTATCTGCTTCTGCATCTTAACGCCTCCTTTTTCTTTAAAATATCGCGATATTTTTCAGTTGCCAATTATTTAATATATTAGTTTTGTCGTGTAAAAAAAACCTCCCACAGTGGAAGACCTAATTATCAAATGAATACTATTGCATCTCCAGCATCTCCTGGTTGCTACATCCTTTTTCTATTACATACCTTCCCTGTTCAAAACTGCTCTTATGGTAAAGAAAATCAGCTTCCAGTCCAGCAGCCAACTTTGCTCTCGTATGTATCGCAGGTCCATCTCTACCCAGGTATCAAAATCCAGGCTGTTTCTGGCAGGATGCACCTGCCAGAAGCAGGTAAGCCCTGGACGTACTGCCAGGCGTTGCCGCTGATATGGAGTATAACTACTTACCTCACGGGGAAGAGGAGGCCTTGGGCCCACAATTGACATATCCCCTTTCAGAATGTTTATCAGCTGAGGCAGTTCGTCCAGTCCCGTAGATCTTAGAAATCTGCCTAACCTGGTGATCCGGGGATCTTCTTTGATCTTGAATACAGGGCCTGTCATCTCATTGCGTGGAAGCAGTTCCTCCAGCTGCCGCTCCGCATCTGCATACATGGTACGGAATTTGTATAAGCGGAATTCCTTTCCCTCCTGTCCGCACCGGATCTGTGTGAAAATAGGCCCACCGCGGGCATCATCTATTACCACGGCCAGGGCAATGAGCAGCAACACTGGCGAAAATACCACCAATGCCATGGCTGACAGTATTACATCCTGTATCCGCTTTACCCATAAATAGATGTGCCTGTTTCCCCCTTCCATCTATACACCTCCGTCCCTCCTGGTCGGTCCATGGGGGAAGCCTTGTCCTGCTGGCCCTACTCCTTCCCTTCCTGTTATATGGCCTGTTGCCTGTACGGCTGTCTGCCCTGCTGCCTTTCTTGCTGAAGCCGAGGAATGGTTCTCATAGTACCATTCCAGAAACATATCATGCATTTCTTCCCCCTGTCTGCGGGCGCGGACTGCATCCTGTATGTCAGCGTAAGAGCCAAGGTAATATGCCTTGCCCTTAAAGTTGATCTGGGCTATCCATTTGTCACACCTGGAACTATGGTAAACACCTGTATAGCCGCTGGTGTTACTTGCAATACGTCTTTTCTTCCCAGCCTCCAGCATGGTCACGGAAGTACCGTCTATCAGTTTCAGATTCTCCTTGTAGCTCTCAGCCTGAAGGCAGCCGCAGCTTTTTGTCTTGCCACACTGTAGCAGAGACTGCCCCACTATGGTCTCCTTGCCACAATCACAGATACATTTCCACCGGTGCATACCATCCTGTTTACCTGCATAGGCCATCACTGTCAGACGCCCGAACCGCACCCCCACATAGTCCTTCCTGGCCGGGTGGCCCAGACAGCCACAACTCTTCCTGTATCCTGCCACCAGCTGATGCAGAGGTGCACAGACCTGCCCACCGCAGTCACACAGGCAGCGCCATATGGCAGAGCCACCTGCAGCTGTCCCTGTAGGTTCTATGGCCACCAGCTTACCAAACCGCATCCCGGTAATGTCCCTTTGACCAGGCCTGACTTTGGAGATACACCCGCAGTGGGTTACCGTTCCTCTCTGCAGACACCTGGTATCCAGCAGGATTTCACCGCCGCAGGCACAGTGACAGCACCATATGGTGTATCCGCCCTTTCTCTGACCTGTGGGCGATGTCACAGTAAGGCTGCCGACTTGATAACCCACACCAATTCTGGGAGGACTGGATTTGTTCTGATGTCCTGCCTGATACTCTTTCTGATGTTCTGCTGCCTGATGTCCTGTTTGATGTTCTTTCTGATACTCTTGCTTATACTCCTTAAGGAATTGCTGCCGGGATGATTGCTTCGTGTTACTCACTCCTTCATCTGCCAAATGGTGTACCTTTCTGATACCCTTATGACAAAGGAAACGAACCCCCGTTTTCTTTCAATTCCCCTTGAAAATGGAATATATATGTGATAACATTAATCCAATAAGTACTTTGCAAAAAGGTACACATTTCTGTAAGCCGGACTATCTGTCATTACCCCATACTGAAAAATTTCATTCGAAGACAGTTCCTACAGATGGTTACATTTCACGAAAAGTCCTATTATCATCTGGCTCTCTGATAAGCTTCTGCACGGTAGCGGAATGTTGACAATGGCATGTCACACATTTTTGCTGCTGCCGTTCCCGTAATCTGTTCCGCTTTCCACAGCTTGAGTACTTCCTGAAAATTGTCTGGCAGTGGTCCCGGCGGTCTTCCAAAGCACACGCCCCTGGCCTTAGCTGCCGCAATACCCTCCGCCTGCCGCTGCCGAATATTCGCCCGCTCATTCTCTGCCACAAAAGACAGAACCTGCAGAACAATATCGCTTAAAAAAGTACCCATCAAGTCTTTTCCCCTGCGGGTATCCAAGAGCGGCATATCCAGCACCACAATGTCGATACCCTTTTCCTTGGTAAGGATCCGCCACTGTTCCAGGATTTCCTCATAATTGCGCCCCAGGCGGTCTATGCTTTTCACATAGAGCAGATCATCTTTTTTCATCCGCCGCACCATACGTTTGTATGAAGGACGGTCAAAGTCTTTCCCCGATTGCTTATCCATGAAAATATTCTCGGCCTGGATCGACATCTCCTGAAAGGTGACCATCTGTCTGTCTTCATTCTGATTACGGCTGCTAACGCGGATATAACCATATATATCTGCCATATCTCCTTCCTTTCTGCCGTGCTGGAAGAAACAGCTTCCAGATCACAGCTATCCAAAACCCATTTCGCAATCCATCCCTATCCTTATGTGTACTTCCCGCTCTCTAAAGATTTTAATGAAAATTGTCGAATTATGGAATCTGTATATTGGACAGGTAACAGACTATAAGATGGGATCCTGGAGTCTATGTGTCATATATGGTGTTAGGAAACGGCAGCGGCTATCAGAAAAACCGATTCAGACAACCTCACCCTATCGGCTTACTGGACATTGCAATCAAATCTATAGTCATAGTCAACAACCTCGCTGCAATGGCAGGGAGCCATAAGGAAACATTCACAAAATTATGACGATTGCCAGGGAAAAGGGAAAATAAAAATGCTATGCCAAGAGTTGTTTGATTGCATTGCTTGCCAGTATTGTCCCGAATTCGGTATAATACAATCAAAAAAACCATTTGGAGTATTTGAACTATCCAGAGTAACACACCCATTGGGGTATGCTATTATTTGACCATGCGAATATTCATGTCGCATTTTTTACGGCATAGGTTAGTGTAAACTAACGATGATGGAGGATTCAAAAATGAGCGCAAAAAGCAATACGCCAAGCCCACGGGTTAGCGCCACCGCTGATAGTTCTTCCCCTATTTTTGCAATAGAAAGAGAACAAATATCTGCAATATTGGTTTTGGCTTGCTGGACGTATTCTTTTTCTTATTATCAATCCCTTGTTGGGTGGTCTTTTTTCTTGGATAGGAGGTGGTTTCTGCGATAGAGCTTCGCAACATCATTTTTTGTTATTCCGTATGAACAGACGCCGAAGGGTTGGAGAACATCAATCTTACAATCCCGGATGGGCAAATCATCCTTTTATGCGGACAATCTGGCTGCGGAAAAACCACCTTGACACGCTTGATAAACGGACTGATACCCCTTTATTACGAGTGAGACTTAACAGGCAAAGTATTGCTGAACAGCGCCAATATCACGAAACTCCCGCTTTATGAAACGGCAAAATATGTAGGGAGCGTATTTCAAAATCCCCGTACACAATTTTTTACAGTAGACTCTACAAGCGAGCTGGCCTTTGGCTGTGAAAATCAAGGAATACCGGAAAAGGAAATTGTAGACCGTATCCTATCCACCTCAGAGCAGTTTGACTTGAACGGCTTGTTGGGGAAAAATATTTTTTCCATGTCAGGCGGGGAAAAACAAAAGATTGCCTGCGTTTCGGTATCGATAAGCAATCCGCCGATTATGGTTTTAGATGAGCCGTCCTCTAACCTGGATATGTCCTCCACGGAAGATCTTCGTTGTATGATTCAGTTTTGGAAACAGCAGGGAAAAACGGTTGTCATTGCAGAACATCGGATTTATTATTTGCATGATCTGATTGACCGAGTATTATATTTGAAAGATGGAAAAATCCAAAAGGATTATCAGGCGGCAGAAGCGCTTGCTTTGTCTGCCAAACAGCAAATGGATACGAAACAGTATGATACCCTGCATATCAATTCTCTCGTTCTGCCACATGAGGTTGTGGCTGCTGTGGTAGGACATAATGGCGAAGGAAAATCAACCTTTGCCCGATGTCTCTGTGGATTAGAGAAACATTGCAAAGACATTGTGAAGATAAACAGAAAACGATATGATAAAAAGAAGCGACTTTCCACGTGCTATATGGTTATGCAGGATGTGAACCACCAGTTGTTTACAGAAAGCAACGAAGAAGAAATGCTTATCAGTATGGCAGAACCGGACTCCGGCAAAGCAGAGCGGATGTTAGAGCGGCTTAATCTGCTTCCGTTCAAAGACCGGCACCCGATGACATTATCGGACGGGCAAAAACAACGGATCTGAAGGTGGAAAATACCATTTCCGGATGGCTCTTCAAGCGGGAAACTGGTGGCTCCCAAGGGGGTATAATATTCACATAGTTCGCAGCTCCATATTGCCCTCCTATGTTATTCCAAAAATTTATATCATGATATAAATTATAGCCATTAGCAAAATAAAAGTCAAGGAGATATAATACAGACATAGCAGGAAGGGAGGCGGTCATACGGATGATTTGGTTCAAAATCTAGAGGATGCAGGCTGTAGCGCCCAGACCATTGAGAAGGTTTGCAGACTGTATGGTAACGGTCATGTCCAGGATGCGATTAAAACACTGCGGAAACATCGCTGCGGCCTAATGGACAGCCTGCATGAAAGTCAGGAAAGGGTTGACTGTCTTGACTTTTTAGTATGGCAGATGGAAAAGGGAAGCAATCATTAAAAATAACAAAAAAGAAAGAGAGGCATTACAAAATGGAAAATATAATAAAACTGGAATTAACAAAGGAATGGGATAAGACATTCCCGAAAAGTGAAAAGGTGAACCATCGCAAGGTGACATTTCCTAACCGTTACGGAATCACGCTGGCGGCAGATCTTTATGCGCCGAAAGGAGCGGAAGGGAAGCTGGCTGCGATTGCGGTATGCGGACCTTTTGGCGCGGTAAAGGAGCAGGCATCCGGACTGTATGCACAGACTATGGCGGAGCGTGGTTTCCTCACTATGGCATTTGATCCTTCCTTCACTGGTGAAAGCGGTGGCACACCCAGGTACATGGCTTCACCAGACATTAATACAGAGGATTTTCAGGCGGCTGTGGATTTTCTTTCCGTACAGGAGAATGTTGACCCTGAACGTATCGGAATTATCGGAATCTGTGGCTGGGGCGGTCTGGCACTCAACGCTGCAGCGCTGGATACCCGCATTAAGGCAACGGCTGCGTCCACCATGTATGATATGACCCGCGTCAATGCCAACAGGTACTTTGATGAAGAGGACTCTGCGGATGCGCGATATGCAAAGAAAGAGTCCATGAACGCCCAGAGGATGGTGGATTATAAAAACGGCAGCTATGCGCTGGGCGGCGGGGTTGTCGATCCGCTTCCAGAGGATGCGCCTTTCTTCGTGGCGGATTATCATGATTACTATAAAACAGACCGAGGCTATCATAAACGTTCCCTGAACTCAAACGGCGGCTGGAATGTGATCGGCTGCATGTCCTTTATGAACCAGCCCATCCTGCAGTACAGCAATGAGATTCGCAGTGCAGCCCTTATCATGCACGGGGAGAAGGCGCATTCCTGTTATTTCAGCCGCGATGCTTATGCCGCAATGGTGAAGGATAACCCTTATGCAGACAATAAGGAGCTGCTGATCATCCCGGATGCAGTCCATACGGATCTGTATGACGGCGGCGGAAAGGACGCCATCCCGTTCAATAAGCTGGAGCAGTTTTTTCGAAAAATATGAGACGACATTTATAGGCTTAAAATACGAGGAGGAAGACAATGTTAGGAAATTTTATGTATTGCAACCCGACGAAGCTTTATTTTGGCGAGGATTCCCTTGCCAGCCTGAATGAAGAACTGCCTAAGTATGGACAGAATGTACAGCTTGTGTATGGTGGCAGGTCGATCAAAAAGAATGGTATATATGATAAAGTCATGGAGATTTTGAAGGCAAATGGAAAAAATGTGTTGGAAGATGCAGGCGTCATGCCAAATCCAACGGTGCAGAAACTGCAGGAAGGCTGTAAGATTGCCAGAGAGAGCAAGGCGGACTTGATCCTTGCGGTTGGGGGCGGTTCTGTCTGCGACTATGCAAAAGCGGTCTCTGTATCTGCATACTGCATGGAAGATCCATGGGAAAAATATTATCTTCAAATGAAAGATGTAGACAATAAGATCATCCCGGTGGGATGTGTCCTAACAATGGTTGGTACGGGCTCTGAAATGAACGGCGGTGCAGTTATAACGAACCATGAGCAGAAACTGAAGATTGGTCATGTATTTGATGAGAGGGTATATCCGAAATTTTCCATCTTAAACCCGGTATATACCTACACGCTGCCCCAGTATCAGATGGTTGCGGGAATCTATGACATTATGAACCATATTACGGAGCAATATTTCTCCGGGGAGGACGACAATACTTCTGATTATCTCATGGAAGGTCTGCTGCGGTCTTTGATCCATTCCAGCAGGATCGCGGTGAAGAACCCTACAGATTACGAAGCAAGAAGCAACATCATGTGGATTGCCACATGGGCGTTAAATACCCTGGTGGCAAAAGGAAAATCCACAGACTGGATGGTGCATATGCTGGGGCAGGCGGTTGCGGCGCATACGGACGCGACCCACGGCATGACCCTCGCAGCGGTATCCATGGCCTATTACCGCTTTGTCTGCCCGTTTGGGCTGGCAAAGTTCAAGAGATTTGCCATGAACGTATGGGATGTAGATTCGGAAGGAAAAAGTGATGAACAGATTGCAGCGGAAGGCTTGAAAAAAATGGAAGTTTATATGAATGAACTGGGTCTTACGATGCATCTGAAAGAGCTTGGGGTAACAGAGGAGATGCTTCCGGGAATTGTTGAAAGCACACTGATCATGGATGGCGGCTATAAGGTGCCAGACAAAGATGAAATCCGGGAGATTTTAAAGAACAGCTTATAAAAAGCCCGTATAACAAGCGTATGGCCGGGTGGATGTACTGTACAATAATGCGGACATTATGCTACAGCTCCGTTAATTGAGGGCAGGAGAAATGAATTGCGATGGCTGCTGGATATCAACGTGATGGGAGTATTGAATGGGATTTCTGCTGTTTTGCCTGTCATGGTAAAACAACACAGCGGACATATTATTGCGACCGATTCTGTGCTGGGACATCATGTTTATGTAAATTCCACCGTGTATTGCGGAACAAAGTTCGCAGTGCGGGCAATTATGGAAGGGCTGCGCCAGGAACACAGGATGCATAACATCAAATCCACGATCATTTCACCGGGCAATGTAGCTACCGACCTTTATAAATCTATTCAAAGTGAGAGCGCCCGGCAGGCGGAACTAGATTTCTGGATGCCGTATGCCAGGGCATCCCGCTTTTGATGAGGTATTGTGGTGCCGGGCATAAAGTAAGTGAAAATTTGGAGGAATGACAGTGAAAATAATATTTGTTTTATGTTTGTCTTTGCTGCTTGCGGCCGTTATGCTCAGTGGTTGTGGGACTTCTCCCTCCGTCAGTCATCCTGCTGCCGGATCAGGTAAGCAGCAATCGGAGGAAAATACAAAAACGACATCTTCAATCGAAACGGGAGATTCTGAAAATATGGGTTTTAATTCTACAGCAAAAAATCTGGTTGTATATTTTTCCATGCCGGAAACTACGGAGCCTAAGAATATGTCGAGGGAGGAAGAACTCAGCACCGTTGTGATTGACGGTGAGGTTTTGGGAAATACCCAGTATGTCGCATATATCATTGCAGAAAATACGGGGGCGGATATTTTCCGGATTGAGCCGGTTACACCATATCCGCCGGATCATTCCGAGCTTGAGGATATTGCACAGAAAGAGCAGTCAGAGAATTTCCGGCCTAAAATTGCAGGAACTGTGGAGAATATAGGACACTATGATACCATATTTTTTGGATTCCCTAACTGGTATTATGATATGCCGATGATCATGTACAGTTTTCTTGACCAGTATGATCTGGCAGGGAAAACAGTGGTTCCTTTTGTCACATCCGGCGGGAGCGGTTTTTCTGACGCAATCAGCACGATCAAAGATATGGAGCCGGACGCAGATGTGGTTACAGATGGCCTTTCCATTTCACGCAATGTGATCCAGGATTCGGAATCTGATATTATCGAATGGCTGACAGAAAAAGGGTTCATTCAGTAAATTGTCATAGGGGCGGGCAACGTGAAACATAAAGCAATTTTGAAAATACTAGTGGATATTGGAATGACAGTCATGCTGCTGTTTCTGTTGACCTATGAACTGATTGGTGAAGCAGTCCATGAGTGGCTTGGAATCGGGATGTTCGTTCTTTTCATCATTCACCATATTTTAAACCGGAAATGGAGCCGGAGTGTTTTCAAAGGGACGTATACACCACTACGCATCTGGCAGACTGTTCTTGTTATTGGAATCCTTCTTACAATGGCCGGTTCCATGTATGGTGGGGTAATTCTTTCGAAACACGTATTGTCATTTCTGCCAATCAAAGGCGGTGGTGCTTTTGCCAGAGAGATTCACATGGTTTCCGCCTATTGCGGATTTGTATTGATGTCACTTCATCTTGGTATTCATTGGGGAATGATGATGGGGATGGCAAGGTGTATTGTAAAAGAGCTCCCTATCGGCGGAAGATGAATGCTTCGTGGGATTGCCGCCCTTGTTGCCGGGTATGGCGTATATGCTTTCATACGGCGGGAAATCGGGCATTATATGTTCTTACAAAATCAATATGTGTTTTTCGATTTTGAGGAACCGTTGATTTTCTTTCTGGCAGATTATATGGCAGTAATGGCTTTGTTTGTATGGGTGAGCCATTATTTTTCTAAGGGACTGAAATACAATACACTAAGAAAAATATGATTGATATTTGATACATGTTTAGATGCTACAGCAGTTGTTTTGTCTGCTGTTCCAGTTGCGGCATATCCGAATAAAACAAAACATCCGCGGACAGTCCAAGCCGATAGTTCACATCGGCAAGGACTTCAATAGACACATTGCCCGCGGGAACAAAACCTCCAGTTTTTCCTGGAGGTGCTTTCGTATGCAATCTACACAATCAATCGTACCAAGTATGTTGTTATCATGTCTTTACTATCGGAATATCAAGATAACCCTCCCACACTTAATCTCATCCCCCGGCTCCAGTTTCCGCTTTTCATAGGGTTGCATCCGCAGACCATTTTTAAACGTTCCATTGGTGGCATTTAAGTCTTCCAGATAATAGTCCTCCTTTTCCCGGACTATCCTGGCGTGCATCCTGCTGACGGAGGAGTCATCCAGAACCACGTCCACCTCGCCTTTTTTCTTCCCTATGGACAATGAAGCCTTGTCAACTGAAGCCACAAATTCTCCTTCTGGCGTATATAGTCTCCGAATTCTCACGGTTTCCTGAGGGATGTCTTCCATATATACCGTTTTCCCGATTTCATCTCCTATGTAACTCAAACTTCCCACACTCCAAACCAGCTGAAAACCTTTAAATTTCTGGCTTTGGATGCAAATATATTTGTACATTGACAACAAAAAGCACCTGTTCTCTGGTATAATAAGATTAGCGAAATCAAAAAAATACCTAAGAAAGGTGCCAATCTTATGATAAACCATACTGACGGAAATAACAACCCTGAAATTCAGTGCAGGTTTGGAGATGCCATCAGGGAGCTTGGTATATGCAGGCTCCTGAAAAAATCCAACATCCGCAAGAAGAAAGGCGGCTCTGTATATGAAATCTTCCAGTTCCTCCTGCTGCTGGTATTCCAGAACTGCAACCTGTTCCATTTCCTGAACTCCAAGAAGCAGGACATGGCATTCTCCAAGAACACGTATTACCGGTTCTTAAATGAGCCAAGGTACAACTGGCAGCGCTTCCTGACTCTGCTTTCTGCCAGGGTGGTGGCTTATAAACCTGTCAGCGGCATTTCTGACGCTTGCTTCTCTTGGGCT
>CAJTOJ010000045.1 GCA_910577665.1 uncultured Acetatifactor sp. | reverse complement strand
AGGACATAGACACCGGGATGCATGACGGCACCACAGACATGGACATACACCCCGGGTTCCTGGCTTTCCCCCGTATCTGCAATGCCGGTCCCATCCTTGTCATCTCCCAAACTACCTACAGGCGAGGGACCCATGGCCTCCTCGCCGGAACATACCAGACTATCGCCTTGTCCCACCAGGATCAAGTTCTCTTCTTTCCCACCTGCGCAGGCCCCCAGAAGGCCACACAGCAATATGCCACACAAAAAAATGACCGCACATCTGATTCTCATCATAGTCCCCGCTTTCCCGCACGATCTGCGAATAAAAGGGGCTGCCTCTCTATGCTGATTAGATTCATTGTAACGGAACTGTTCTCTTTTGACAAGCAAAAAAGCGAAATTGTGCAAAGAACACCCAAAAATGCCTGGCGGTGATAACCCGCCAGCAGTAAGGAGCCGTTAAGCATTGGCAGGATCCCTTTATTTCCATTTAAAGATAATAATGCCTGCCACAGCCACAACCATACCCAGTGCCTTCCTCCACTCCCAGGGCTGCTTCTCCACGCCGAACCAGCCCAGCAGCTCGATCACATAAGCCACTGCCAGCTGGGCCACAACAATGAGCATCACTGCCCTGGCAGGTCCCAGCATATCCATGCCTTTGATCACTGTGTAGGTGATAAATGCCCCAATGGCACCTCCCAGCAGCATATACTTTGGCTGTACCTGGAATACCTGCAAAAGGTTGCT
The DNA here is from genome assembly GCA_910577665.1 of uncultured Acetatifactor sp. Classification (GTDB taxonomy): domain Bacteria; phylum Bacillota; class Clostridia; order Lachnospirales; family Lachnospiraceae; genus Acetatifactor. The sequence continues at coordinate 21,439 of CAJTOJ010000045.1, read as the reverse complement.
TCTGTCCGTGCACAGCCATGCACCCAGGCAGACCACCAGGGCACTGAGCTGTACGAAAGCACTGGCTGCCCAGATACTGGACGCCTTCGTGACCTGTGTATTGAACACCCCCTGGACGCTCATCAAAGCCCCCGAAATCAAAGCAATTAAAAAACCAATCATAGGATACACGCTTCCTTTCCTCGTCCCGGCACCGTCCAAAGCCCACGTCTTTCCCGGCCCGGTATCCATGTACTAAAAGTGTATCCTGTGATTGGTAAAATATGCACGCAATTCAATTTCCCAGCTGTCTGCCAATCTGGTCTGCCAGATCCTGCACCAGGGTGGCTGTGTCTGCCCCATTCCATACGCTGAAAAACAGCTTTTCCAGTCTCAGCCAGAAATTCCCGGTCTCCATGAGCTTGGGCAGCGGAATACTTCCCGCATATTCCTGTTTGAAAATCTGTAGTGCCCCATTGTCCGCCTCCGCATTCCGGTTAGCCGATACCTTTCCCGTCCGCTCATAGAGTGTGTCGGCACAGTCATTCACCAGGAAAGCTGCAAAACGGTTGGCAAGCTCCTTGTTGGTGGAATACCCGTTTATAGCCACCGCCTTGGTCACAGACATGGAACGGCTGGCCAGTTCTGTACTTACCTCAGGCATCAGGCAGATCCCATATTCAAATCCCAGTGTTCCCTCCGCCCTGGCCTGGGCCAGCCTGCCCACCACATCCGTGGTGGCAATGGTGAATACGGTCTTCCCCTCCATAAAATCCTGTATCACAGACTCGTAGGACACCGTATCCGACTCTATGAAGAAGAACTGGTTCAAGGCCTTATAGACCTCCAGACACTGGATGGTTTCCGGATTGTTGATATTGACCCTGGTTGCATCATCCCCGGCATCCCCACCCACGATCATATAATTCCCAACGATCCAGTAATTGTAGAAAATATCCGACACATCCCATTTCATCACACCTTCCACACCCTCTGGCAAATCGAAGGTATTGGCAATATCCCGGATGTCGTCCACCGTGCCGGGAATGGCCTTGTCCATGTATTCCTGCTTCTTCTGTGCAAGTTGTCCTTCCTCTATGACTGCATCCGGGTCCCCTTCGATTCCTTCCTCCGCATTGGCTCCCGACAATTCCCTCCTGGCGCTCTGCTCGGCCCACAGTGCCAGATAGGTCTCATTATACACCAGGGCGCTGGTCTCAAAGGACAGGGGATAGGCCACCTGTTTTCCCTCATAGGTCACCGCACACAGGGCTGCCTCCGGGAAATGCTCCTGGTCACAGACTTCGGACACATCCTCAATCTGGGCAGCCAGCCCAGCCAGATAGGCCTTCTCCAGAGATTCATGACTCACAATGTAAGCGTCTGGCACCTGTTTGCCCGAAAGAGATGCTTCGTTCAGCGCCTCCAGATACTCACTGTTGGAAATGTGTACCGGGATCACGCGCACGTCCTCTTTCTCACCAAATGCCACTGCCGCACTATTGATGTAATTGGTCATGGCTTCATCGGAATACCAGAAATAAATTGTCTCTTTTTTTTCGAACCAGGCAGACAGGCTTTCCCCTCCCTGTTCCCCCGGAACAGACATTTCCCGGGTACTCCCATAGAAAACAGCGGCAGCCATGGCTACCACGGCTGTCACTGCGGCAATTCTCTTTTTAAAATACATACATCTACTCCCTGCCCGCTGCCAGCGGGTGTCAATCCAATCTTGGACAGTCTGTCTCCACACAGCTCTCCAGTATGGAGATCATCTCATCAATATGATCCCTGGTGACAATGAGAGGAGGCACAAACCGGATGATATCCGGACCGGCATTGATCAGGATCAGTCCCCTTTCCAGGGCAGCATCCAGGATCTCCCGCACCGGACGGTCAAATACCAGTCCCTGCATAAGGCCCATTCCCCTGCGCTCTTTGATGCAGCCATGCCTGTCCTTCAGTTCCTCCAGGCGCTGTTCCAGGTAGGGGGCCACCTCCCTTACATGTTCTATTATATGGCGCTTTTCAAATAAATCAAGCACTTTTTCCACTGCGGTACAAGCAAGGGGATTGCCGCCGTAGGTGGTTCCATGGTCCCCGGCCTCCAGGGAACCTCCTGCCACACGCTCCGTCATCAGGAATGCTCCCACTGGCACACCGCAGCCAAGGGCCTTGGCAGTTGTCATTATGTCCGGCTTCACGCCATAATGCTGCCAGGCATACATGGCCCCTGTCCTGCCCATGCCGCACTGCACCTCATCGAAGATGAGCAGGATATCCCTTTCATGGCAGAGGGCCTCCACTTTCCGCAGGAAATCCGGCCTGGCTGGCACCAGGCCGCCCTCTCCCTGCACCGGTTCCAGCAGAATGGCACAGGTGCGGTCTGTCACACAGGAGAGAACACTGTCAAAATCATTAAAATCGGCAAACCGTACATTCCCTATCAATGGTTCGAACGCTTCCCTGTAATGGGCATTGCCCGTCACCGCCAGGGCCCCCATGGTTCTGCCATGGAAAGAATGGTTCATGGCAATGATCTCATGGTCTGTCCTGCCATCCTTGCGGTAGGCATATTTTCTGGCAGCCTTAATGGCTCCCTCATTGGATTCTGCCCCGGAATTGGTAAAAAATACCCTGTCCATACCAGAAACTGCCTTCAGCTTTCTGGCAGACTCTATGGCAGGCACATTGTAATAGTAGTTGGAGGTATGGATCAGCTTGTCAATTTGTTCTTTTAAGGCAGTATTGTACTCCTCATCGTGATACCCCAATGCAAACACTGCAATACCCGCACAGAAATCCAGGTATTTTTTACCTTCACAGTCATAGAGGTGCATCCCCTCTCCGCGGTCCAGCACGATCTGATACCGGTTATATGTGTGAAGCAGGTCTCTCTCCGCCTGCTCGATATATGCTTTCCCATCCATGGCTTGTCCCCACTTTTCTCCCGGCTGTCTGCTGCCAGGTTTCTGTTCGCTTTCCCAGGCCTCTACTGCAAGATATCACATTCCCCTGAAATGCCCGGCCCGGACACCGGCTACCCTTCCGTACAGAACTGGTCCCGTCTGACACCCTGTGCCAGGTTATCCTCATCGGAGATAATGGCTGTGCCTATACCTTGTTTGGTAAAGATCTCCAGCAACAGGCAGTGAGGTACACGGCCGTCCAGGATGTGGACCCGGCTGACCCCGTTTCTCACGGCTGCAGTACAGTTGCCCAGTTTGGGCAGCATCCCGCCGCCGATAAAACCACCCTCCATCAGCCGTTCTGCCTCGGAGGCTGTGAGCCTGGAGATAAAGGAACCCTTGTCATGGATATCCCGGTACAGCCCTTCAATATCCGTGAGAAATGCCAGTTTCTCGGCATTTACTGCCCTGGCAATGGCGCAGGCGGCATCATCCGCATTGATATTGTAAGTCTGGAAATGGACATCCAGGCCAATGGGTGCCACTATGGGCAGGAAATCCTTCTCCAGAAGATCATAAAGTACTTTGGGGTTCACCTTGGTGATCTCTCCCACAAAGCCGATGTCCTGGCCGTCTGCATATTTTTTCTCCACCTCCAGCAGACCGCCGTCCTTGCCGCTGACTCCCACAGCCTTGACTCCCAGCTCCTGAACCATGGTAACCAGATCCTTGTTCACCTTGTTCAGCACCATCTCGGCGATCTCCATGGTTTCCTCATCTGTAACCCTTAGGCCGTTCACAAAGCGGGGTTCTTTCCCCACCTTCCCCACCCAGCGGCTGATCTCCTTGCCACCGCCATGGACAATGATCGGTTTGAATCCCACCAGCTTAAGGAGGGTTACATCCTTGATCACATTTCTCTGTAGCTCTTCATTGCTCATGGCGCTGCCGCCATACTTGACCACAATGATCTTGCGGTTGAACCGCTGGATATAGGGAAGCGCCTCAATGAGGACCTCCGCTTTCTGCAACACTGCCTGCATATCTTTTTCCATGGGAAAATCATTCCTTTCTGCATCTGGTCTGTGCTTTGTGTTTCCTTCTGACGCCCATTACCCTGGACTTACGCGCTCAGCTTCTGTAATCTGCATTGATTTTCACATAATCATAGCTCAGATCACACCCCCATGCCGTAGCCTCTTCTTCCCCCATGTGCATATCCACCAGCACTGTGACCTCCGGCTGGGACAGGATCCGGGTGGCTTCCTCCTCGCTATAGTCCTGGCCCACGCCATTTCCATAGATGTGGATACGGCTCTCCCTGTCCTGGAAATAGAGATCCACATGTTCCGGGTCAAAGGAAACACCGGAATACCCCAGGGCACAGAGAATCCGGCCCCAGTTGGCATCGTGGCCGAAAATAGCCGCTTTGGTCAGGGAAGAACAGATCACCGACTTGGCCAGGATCCTGGCATCTTTCCTGGTGGCGGCCCCCACCACCTTTGTCTCAAAAAGTGCTGTGGCCCCCTCTCCATCCCCTGCCATTTTCTTCGCCAGATAGGTAGTGATAAAATGAAGGGCTTCACAGAACGTATTATAGTCTGCCCCTTCTTTTGTGATTTCCTCATTGTCGGCCTGGCCGTTTGCAAGTAACAGCAGTGTGTCATTGGTGGAGGTATCTCCATCCACGGAAATCATGTTAAAGGAATCCTCCACATCCTGGCTGAGGGCTTTCTTCAACATATCCCTGGAGATATTGGCATCGGTGGTCACAAAAGCCAGCATGGTACACATATTGGGGTGGATCATGCCAGATCCCTTGCACATACCTCCCAGGGTCACTTCCCTGCCACCTATCTGCACCTTCACTGCTATCTGCTTGGGTACCGTGTCTGTGGTCATAATGGCCCTGGCCGCATCCAGCCCTGCCTCCAGGGAATCTCCTTTCGCTGCCGCCAGCTTCCGTATGCCCTCCTGCAGACGCTCTATGGGCATCTGCATACCAATGACACCGGTGGAAGCCACCAGTACCGCATGGGCGGGAATGCCCAGCGCCCGTCCTGTGCACTCTGCCTCCTGCCTACAGCATTCCATTCCCTGGCCCCCGGTACAGGCGTTTGCTATACCGGAATTCGCCACCACAGCCTGGACAAAGGGGGCGGAAGCTACGATCCCCTGGTCCCACACCACCGGTGCTGCCTTCACCACATTGGTGGTAAAGACCCCTGCCACCTTGCAGGGGGTGGTGCTGTAGATCAGCGCCATGTCCTTCCTGTTCTGGTATTTTATGGCAGCTTCCACCCCTGCTGCCTGGAATCCTTTTGCTGCGGTGACACCGCCATCCACTGTATGCATACTACCTCCTGTCCTACCCCATTCACTGGTTGAATGCCGTAATATTCTCTTCATTCAAGGTAAAATCATAATAGTTCAAATCGCCCCGCCTTGTCCAGCCGATGCAGTTCCAGAAAGCGTTTCCCACATCGTTTCTGGTAAAGGCAATCAGACTGACTTTATTGATTCCTTCCGTGCGCAACGCGTTCATGCAATATACCACCATAGCCTTGCCGATCCCCAGACGTCTGTAATCCTCCCGCACACATACATGGTAAAGGCATCCCCTCCTGCCATCGTGGCCGCAGAGGATTCCGCCTACCACAGCGCCTCCCTCTCCCAGGGCCACCACACTGCTGCCCGGATTCCTGCAAAGGAATCTCTCCACCCCTTCCCTGGAATCATCCAGGCTGCGGATCCCAAAACCCTTGATTGTCATCCACAGGGCTTTCAGACCGTCATAGTCGGTGGCCTCCATGGGTTTTATGGAAAATGTCTTCTGATCCATCTCTACACTCCCACTCCTCTAAGAAAAATTTCCAATTCCTTTGTATCTGCTCCCGATCCGGAAATGCTGCCTTACGCCGGGAAACAGGGTACCAGCGTAAGGCCCTCACTCTCCTGTAGCCCAAACAGCAGGTTCATGTTCTGTACGGCCTGGCCTGCCGCTCCTTTCACCAGATTATCCAAAGCTCCCATCAGGATGACCCGGCCGGTGCGCTCATCCACCACAAAATTCACATCCACATAATTGCTGCCCTCCACCCACCGGGTCTCCGGACAGACATTTTTTTCCAGCAGCCGCACGAATTTCTCCTGCCCGTAATATTTCTCGTAGGCAGCCCGGATCTCTTCACAGGAAGGAAGCGTCTTGTCCGGCTTCCTGCGCAGGGAGGCATACTCTGTCACCAGGATCCCCCTGTTCATAGGCACCAGATGGGGGGTAAAATTCACCGTCACCTTACAGCCTGCCGCGTAGCCCAGCTGTTCTTCGATCTCCGGGGTGTGCCTGTGGCTGCCCACACCGTATGCCTTGATATTCTCGTTGACCTCACAGAACAGGTTCGCCACCTTGGCCCCGCGGCCTGCACCGGAGGTTCCCGACTTGGCATCCACAATCAAGGTATCCACATCAATCAGTCCCTCTTTCACCAGGGGATAGGCTGTCAGGATGGAACAGGTGGTGTAACAGCCGGGATTGGCCACCAGCCGGGTATCCGGCGTGATCTTGCCCCGGTTCACCTCGCACAGTCCATACACCGCCTCTTCTATAAACTGTGGAGATTTGTGCTGGATCCCATACCATTTTTCGTATACTGCCACATCTTTGATGCGGTAATCCGCAGACAGATCCACTATCTTTACCCTGGATAGAATCTCCTCCGTCAGCAGACCTGCCAGGAATCCCTGCGGCGTAGCTGTGAATATCACATCCACCTGCCCTGCCAACTCCACCAGATTGTCATCCTTACACACATCCTCCACAATCCGGAACATGTTCCGGTATACATCCCTGTATTTCTGGTCTATGTAACTTTTAGAGCCATACCAGACCACCTCCACGTCCCTGTGGCCTGTGAGGATGCGTACCAGCTCCCCCCCTGCATACCCTGTGGCTCCGATGATTCCTGCCTTTAACATAACAAACCTCTCATTTCCATGCAGATCTCCTGCAACCTTTTTCCTTAACCCGGTCCATTACAGCCAGGCCAGCCTGTTCTGCACTGCTGCATGCCACCCTTTCTGTCTTCCGGCAGCCCAATGCGGGCTGCATCCCTCACAACAGACGCAGCTACAGGATGCAACTCATAAGTCATCATACCACTTTTTTTGTAAATGTCCACTACTTTTTCATTTTTATGCACGATATTCTTGTTTTATGCATCTTTATGCATAATATACGATGTTTTATGCATCTTAAGAAATTATTTATTCAGAATTACCCTTGCATTTACATGGCTTCTGTTGTATAGTGTGTGTTAGTTTACGGATCCTGCTCTCCAGACACAGCCACTTCCCTTTTCTGCTGTCTGGAAATACCTGCCGGGATCCTGTCAAGCATATACATTACACCGTATGGAGGCTGATATGAAAGAGAAAGTAGTTCTGGCTTATTCCGGTGGTCTGGATACCACCGCCATCATTCCCTGGCTGAAGGAAAATTATGATTATGAGGTCATCTGCGTCTGCGTGGACTGCGGACAGGCAGAGGAACTGGATGGCCTGGAAGAGAGAGCAAAATTCTGTGGCGCATCCAAGCTCTACATTGAAAATGTCATAGATGAGTTCTGTGACGATTATATCGTGCCCTGTGTCCAGGCCGGCGCTGTGTATGAAAACAAGTATCTATTGGGAACTTCCATGGCCCGTCCCCTGATCGCCAGGAAGCTGGTGGAGATCGCCAGAAAAGAAGGGGCTACCGCCATCTGCCACGGAGCCACCGGTAAAGGCAATGACCAGATCCGTTTTGAACTGGGTATCAAGGCCCTGGCCCCCGACATCAGGATCATCGCCGCCTGGAGAGATGACAAATGGACCATGGACTCCCGGGAATCCGAGATCGAATACTGCAAGGCACACGGTATCGACCTTCCCTTCCGTGCAGATTCCTCCTACAGCCGGGACCGCAATATCTGGCACATCAGCCATGAGGGCCTGGAGCTGGAGGATCCCGCCAACGAGCCGAATTTCGATCATCTGCTGGTGCTGGGCACCACCCCGCAAAAGGCTCCCGATGAGGGCGAAACCGTGACCCTGGCTTTTGAGAAAGGGGTTCCCACTTCCTTGAATGGCAAGGCCATGAAGGTATCGGAGATCATAACCGCCTTAAATGAGCTGGGTGGAAAGCATGGCATTGGCATCATTGACATTGTGGAAAACCGCGTAGTGGGCATGAAATCCCGGGGTGTGTATGAGACTCCTGGCGGCACCATCCTGATGGAGGCGCACCAGCAGCTGGAAGAGCTGATCCTGGACCGTGATACCTACGCCATGAAAAAAGAAATGGGCAGCCGCTTTGCCAGCCTGGTATATGAGGGCAAGTGGTTTACTCCCTTGCGTCTGGCCCAGCAAGCCTTTATCGAAAAGACCCAGGAATATGTCACCGGAGAAGTAAAGTGCAAGCTCTACAAAGGCAATATCATCAAAGCAGGGACTACCTCCCCCTATTCCCTGTACAACGAAAGCATTGCCTCCTTCACCACCGGCGATCTGTATGACCACCATGATGCGGAAGGGTTCATCAATCTCTTCGGGCTTTCCTGCAAGGTAAGGGCCATGAAACTGGGAGACAAGGTAAATGAAATGTTCTGATCTATTGCTTATACTCTATCTGGCAGTCCTCAACGTGACCGGCTATGTGATCATGGGTGTGGACAAAAAAAGAGCCATCCGGGGTGCCTGGCGCATCTCGGAGGCTTCTCTTTTTCTCACTGCACTGCTGGGCGGGGCTTTGGGATGCACCTTGGGGATGCATCACTTCCGCCACAAGACAAAGCACTGGTATTTCCGATATGGGTTGCCTGCCATCTTCCTGGTGCAGGCCTATGTCATTTACAGATGGGCCTAGTGATTCACAGGCCGTTTCCCCTTCTACGTGGTCACAATTACCCCGCCGTCATTGGCATACATGCTGCTGACCCCCCGGGTGTCCATGATGATGCATTCCCTGAAGGACACCTTACCCAGGATCATCCGTTTCACCTGCTCCGCCCGCTCTGGCGCATTGCAGTGGGTGATGATCAGCCGGCGCTCTTCGGGGTGCCCTACCTCCGCAGCCGCCAGATCCGACAGCCTGCTTAAGGCCTTTTTGATGCCAATGGTCTGGCTTCTCTGGATGATCTCTCCCTTGGTGGCACCCATCACAGGCTTGATGCTCAAGGTGGATGCCACCAGGGCCTTCACCCCGGACAGTCTTCCATTCTTCCGCAAAGTCTCCAGATTATCCAGCACGAAATAGGTCTGCACACTGTCCCGGTACCTTTCGATCCGTTCCACGATCTCCTCGAAGGTATATTCCCCGCTCTCTTCCAGCTCCATCAGCTTCAAGGCCAGCTGTGCTTCCCCGCCACTGGCCGATTCTGAATCTACCACATGGATCTGCTTCTCCCCATATTTCTCCAGGTAAAGTTTCTTCCCAAGCCTGGCACTGTTGTAACTGCCGCTGAGTTTGGCGGAGAGGGTCACCACATATATATGCTCTGCCTCCACATGGCAAGACTCCATAAAGCGCTCGGGGGAAGGACAGGAGGACTTGGGACACTTGGGATATGCGGCTACCTTCTTCAGAAACTCAGCCTGGTCAAAGTCCTCATCGTCCCATATCAGGTAGTCTCCTACCTCCAGCCCCAGAGGCACCCTCTCAAACCGGTCATCTCCCAGAAATTCCTGTGGAAGTTCACAGCAGCTGTCCACTACAATCTTATAACTCATGGTATGTTCTCCTTATCTGGTATGATAGATTCTTTCCCAAATCACAAAATCTATTCTTCGAAACAGAATGTAATGTTTTTTATTTCTGTCTCATGTAGTTTTCATTACCAGATATATTAACATACCCCAGGTATCTTGTAAAGGCTTTTATGAAATCGGAGCACATTAAAGGTTCCCATCCATGCACCTTCCATATCATCGAAATTGCCTTACTGTCCCAGCTGTTTCCTGTAGGCCTCCTCCTCCCGGCTGTTTGCCAGCACAAAATGTCCCTCCTCGATCTGGATCCATCCAGGCTGGTCCGTGGCATCCTCATATGCGCTTTCCTGGTACACAATCACCTGTTTCCTGCGTTCCACCGCCGGACTGGGTATGGGTACTGCACTCAGAAGCGCCCTGGTATAGGGATGCAGCGGGTGCGAGAACAACATCTGTGTGGGTGCCAGTTCCACCAGCCTGCCATGCTCGATCACAGCAATCCTGTCACTGATCACCCGCATCACAGACAGGTCGTGGGCAATGAAGAGATACGTCAGTCCCCGCTCCTTCTGGAGCTTCGCCAGAAGATTCAGTACCTGGGCACGGATGGACACATCCAGGGCGGAGATCGGTTCGTCTGCTATGATGAACTCCGGCCCCATGATCAAGGCCCTGGCAATGCCGATGCGCTGTCTCTGTCCGCCGGAAAACTCGTGGGGGAAACGGCTGGCAAATTCCGGCAGCAGGCCCACGGCAAGCAAAGCCTTCTCCACCCGCTCCCTTCTCTCCTGGACGGAGAGCTTCTCCATGTTCACCAGCCCCTCACTGACAATATAGTCCACTTTGGCCCTCTCATTCAGAGAAGCCGTGGGATCCTGGAAGATCATCTGGATCTGTCTGGTGATCTGTTTATCCAGCCTGGAGGATATCCTGCCGTTGATCTGCTCTCCCTTGTAGACAATCCTGCCTCCTGTGGCAGGGTAGATCCGCATAATCGTCCGGCCTATGGTGGTCTTCCCGGAACCGGATTCCCCCACCAGGCCAAAGGTCTCACCTTTATAAATCTGGAAACTGACTCCTTTCACGGCCTGGAATCTCTTCTTTCCACTGCCAAAGCATACCTCAAGATCCTGCACATCCAGCAGGACTTCCTTCTCTTCTATCTTCATATTGCAAACTCTTTCCTTCCGGTTTCTGGTTCTCTCTTCATCCCTCTGGCAACACCGGCTTCAGATCCCTAAGACCCCTGATCACCCTGGGCGGCTCTACCTTTGGTGCCCTGGGATCCAGCAGCCAGGTCTTGGCCCGGTGGGTCTTAGACACCTCAAAATAAGGTGGTTCCTCCACGTAATCAATCTTTAGAGCATACGGGTTCCTGGGCGCAAAGGCATCCCCATGTATCTCCTTGAACAGATTGGGCGGCGTACCCTTGATGGAAAACAGCTCCTCCCCCTGCTCTCCCAGCTGGGGCATGGAAGACAACAGCGCCCAGGTATAAGGATGACGCGGATCGTAGAAGACTTCTTCCGCTGTTCCGATCTCCACAATATCCCCGGCATACATCACAGCCACCCGGTCTGCCACATTGGCCACCACCCCCAGGTCATGGGTGATAAAGATAACGGTGAGATTGTATTTTTCCTTCATCTGCCGGATGACCTCCAGGATCTGGGCCTGGATGGTCACGTCCAGGGCAGTGGTAGGCTCATCACAGATCAGGATCCTGGGCTTGCAGGCAATGGCTGTGGCAATCACCACCCTCTGGCGCATACCTCCGGAAAACTCATGGGGATACTGCTTATACCGCTGCTCCACATGGGAGATTCCCACATCCGCCAGATACTGCAGGGTCTCCTGTCTGGCTTCCCGTCTGGATATGCCAGGTGCACGGGTGGTGATTGCCTCACAGATCTGGTCCCCGATGGTCTTCAGGGGATTCAGGCTGGTCATAGGCTCCTGGAGCACCATGGAGATCTCCTTTCCCCGGATCTGCAGCCAGTCCTTCTCCTTTTTAAGCTTCGCCAGGTCTCTTCCCTTGAAGAGGATCTCCCCGCTCTCTATATAGCAGTTTCTGTCATTCAGACCGTTGAATGTCTTGGAGAACACAGACTTCCCGGAACCGGATTCCCCTACAATGGCAAGGGTTTCCCCTTCATAGACATCCAGGGAGGCCCCCCTGATGGCAGTCAGTACTTTTCCCCTAAGGTCAAACTTTACCACCACGTCTTTCGCCTGTAAAATCACATTTTTGTCCATATCCGCACTCTCCTATACCTCTGCCGGCCAGATCCCAGGATCCCTGGCCTACGTAAAATCCCGGCCTGTGCAGGTGGCAGGCCAGGGGCTTTTATACGTCTCTCCTGCATCATACATGGTTCTTCGGGTCTGCTGCATCCGAGAACGCATTCCCAATGATATAAAAAGAAATGGTCACAACAGACACGATCAATGTGGGAAACAAGAGCTGGTACCTGAGACTCTCACTCATCATCAAAGCCCTTCCCTCATTGATCAGGTTCCCCAGACTGGGGATGCTAAGGGGAAGTCCCAGGCCGATATATGTGACAAAGACTTCACTGCCAATGGCACCTGGAATGGACAGGGCCATACGGAGCATGATCACCGACACCAGGTAGGGCAGAAGATTGCGCAATACCACCTTTCCAGTGGGTGTTCCCACACACCGGGAAGCCAGGTTGTACTCCCTGTCCCGCAGCATCAACACCTGGTTGCGGATAAACCTGGCCATCTGGATCCATCCCGTGAGACACATGGCGAAGATCAAAGTCTTCACCCCGGGCTTCAGGATATAAGAGATCAGGATCAGGACAATGGTCTGTGGGATATTGTCCAGCACATTATAGATTTCCGTAAACAGTGCATCCAGCTTCCGCACATACCCCCAGAGCACTCCGGCCACAATGCCGATAAAGGCTTCGATTCCCGCCACTGCAAAACCGATAAACAGGGAATTCCTGGTGCCTGCCCAGATCCTGGCCCACAGATCCTGGCCGATGGAATTGGTGCCGAACCAGAACTGGGAACCAGGCGGCACATTCCGATACTGCATCCCGGAGGAATCATTGTTCACCATATTGGGATCATGCTGTCCTGGCAGCAGGGGCTGTATAAAGGTAAACAACAGAATCCCGACGATCACAAACACCAGAAATACCGCCACCCTGTTCTTCCCGAAGGCCTGCAGGGTACTGCGCCAGTAGGAGTAATTACTGTAACCGGTCCGTTCCTGTTCCTCTGCACTGGCGCCTGCCAGGGAAAAGAGCTCCTCTTCCGTCCTCTGTCCTGTCTGCTGCCTGAACTGCTCTTCCACACTGCTTTCCAGCTTCTCTGACATTTTATTCTTCACAGACCACATTATCTTCCGCCCCCCTTCCCGCCCAGGCTGATTCTGGGATCAATGATTGTCATCAGGATATCACCCAGCAGCAGGCCAATGACACCCACAGTGGCGTACAGCAGCACAATGGCCTGCACCATGTTGTTGTCATGTTTTTTGATCACATCCACCAGCAGACCGCCCATGCCAGGGATGGAGTACAGGGACTCTATGTAAATGGAGCCAATGACGGTGTTCAGGAAGGATGTCGGCAGATACTGGATCATAGGCACAAAGGCATTGCGGAAGATATGACGTACCATGATCTTGTTCTGGGACAACCCTTTGGCTGTGGCCAGCTTCACATAATCCTTGGTACTCTCATCCACCATGTAGCGCCTCAGCCACATGCCATAATATGCGATATTCCCCAGAGACATGGAAAACACCGGCAGAATCCAGCAGGCCGGCTTCGATGGGTCGAACAGCAGCGGCACTTTCAGCCACACGCTGCCATAGAGCTGTATAAACAGAAAATAAACGGCTGCGGGAACTGCCTGGATAAATACGATAAACAATGTCCCCAGCCTGTCAAACCATTTCCCCTTGTACCTGGCCATGAAGGTTCCCATAGGAAGCCCTACCACCAGGGACACCAGTATGGAGAGACAGCCCAGCTTCACAGACACCGGGATCTTGGTAGACAGGATTTCTGCCACAGGCACATTGGCCCGGTACCGTCTGGACAGTCCCAGATCTCCTTGTAGAAGCTGCCTGAAAAAATCTGCCACCTGGATGGGCATGGGATCCAGAAGCCCCATCCCCTTTAAACCCACTTGAATCTGCTCCTCCGTGAGCTTGTCAAAATTATCAAAATATCCTTCTATGGGCATCTGGCGCATCAGTACAAAGACAATTGTGATAATGATAGCCAGTGTCAGGAAGGAACGTAGAATTCTCTTAGTCAGGTACTTGAGCATTTTCTTGCATCATCCTTTTTATCTGCTTGCACTGCCGGGCTTTCCTCGACCAAAAGCCCGGCAGCTGATTCACCTGCCAGATTCCCTGGCAGCTATCCCTTACTCATTCTCCAGGTTCTTGTTGTACTCTTCCAGAGACACAAAATGATCCATCAGATGGTGGCCTTTGTAACGGAGATTAGGAACCGTACCGCAGGATGCATATTGTCCCTCAAACACATTCAGCTTCGTGGCAATGTAATCACTCACAGAGATCCCATAAGGAATGACCAGGGCATGATCGATCAGATACGCTTCCGCCCTGGCAAAGGCATCATACCGCTCATCCTTCTGTGCATCTGCCGTGATGGCCTTGGCAGACTCCACCAGTCCGAAATATTCCTGCACCGTGTCTGCTGCCGCTGTGTTCTCGCTGATAGCAGTCCGCAAAAATGCATATTTGTAACCATCGGATCCTTCTGCCTGATAGAAAGGATCTGTCCACGTCTCAGGATCCGCATAATCTGCCCCCCAGTTACACTTCATAAATGCATAGTTTCCTTCTCTTCTCACGGTCAGGAAAGACTCTGAAGGACCTGCCTCCACAATGATATCAATAAAGTCTGATCCCAGAACCCCTTCAATCTGCTGCTCTAACACAGCACATTCCTTATCCCAGTTAGATACACCAGGATTGTATTTCACCAGCATTTTCACCGGGAAAGTGACCTCTTCCGCCTCCAGCTCGGTCTTGGCTGCATCCCTGTAGGATACAGCGGCTGTCTCATCAAAACTATCCTTTCCCACAATCTCCTGGAACGTTTCTAACTCCACATAGTCCACCCCGCTTGCATTCATGGTGAAGGTAGCCGGTGTAATGGTATTCTGAATATACTGCTCCGGGGTGTTGGGTTCATTGATGGCCATGGGATTGCGCCTGTTCATGGCCGCCATCACCGCCTGCCTGAAATTCTCATTGTTCACAGCCTTCTTCCAGTTCTCTGGTTCGTACTCCTCCCCAAAGGTGGGATTGAAATTGAAGCAATAAAAGTAGGAAACATCCGTGCTGGGTCTCTCCTTACTCACCAGTTCCCTGGTCTGCTCCCCCGCCAGCCAGTCGTCCAGGATGTCCGCACCGATAGACGCCTCGTCAATCTCGCCTCTCTTCACCATCTCCGGGGCAAGTGTGGCCTTCTCTGCATTGTAGACACTGTTGATGCTGGTGATATAGACATGCTCTGCATCCCAGTACAATGGATTCCTGGTGAGTACCTGCCTCACCTGAGGCTCATACACAGACAGGTAATAGGCCCCGCAGTAATACATGCTGTCAGCCGCTGTTGCAAAAGATGCACCCTTCTCTTCAAGCAATGGCCCATACGCCGGCATATACGTGACATACACCAGAGAAGACAGGAAATAGGGCACCTCCCCTGCCAGTGTGTACTCCAGGGTATAGGAATCCAGCGCTTTTACCCCCACTTCCGAGAAATCAATGGGGTCATAAGTATTGCCATCTTCATCGGTACCGATCTGCCCCATATAATATGCCTCCGCATTGGCAATCACCCCGAAGAAATTCCTGACGTTGGCTGCCTCATACTCTGGCGTGAGCTGGTACTTCATGGCATCCACAAAATCCTGGGCGGTAACCTCCGCTACCTCTGCCCCTGTGTGGTCCACCCATTTTACACCTTCCCGGAGCTTGAAAGTCCACACCAGGCCATCCTGGGACCACTCTGTTGCAAGGGCAGGTACCAGGTTTCCCTTGTTGTCTGTCTCCACCAGCGTATCAATGGTATTGGCAGGAATCCCCATCTCAGATATGGAGCTGGTCTTCAGATAATTCAAGGTACTGACTTCACTGGAATACAGCAGATTCAGTTCCCCGCCTGCCGCCTGACCCTCTTTCTGGTCCTCGCCGCCCTGGGACTCCGTCTGTGTCCCCCCTGCGGGAGTACTGCTGCCAGTTCCGTCATCAGAGCCGCAGCCAGCCAGCACAGAAGCCATCATAACCACAGATAGCATCAGTGATAACACTCTTCTCTTCATAGTCTCTCCTCCTTCCTCTCTACTCACACCACACCGGCCAGGATCCCATTGCCTCCCGGTATGCAAAGAGTGCGAAATACCAGCAGTTCCTGCACGATTCCCAAAAAGGCAACGTTGCCTTTCAAAGGCGCCGTTGCCTCATCTCCTCGATCCGGTATGCGTATGAATAGAGCCATTATAGCAAAGGAGGTAACCCTTGTAAACAAAAACATGCGGGAATATACAGGAAATATGCAAGATAACATTGAAGGAAGTTCTTTTATCTGCTATACTTATCTCTCATATAGCCAGTTGTAACACCGTAAATGAAAAAGAAAAAACCGCACGGGCTGGCGTCAGAAAGTATACAAAAGGAGTGTCCCTACTATGATTGCACTACAGGTTTCCTCTATGAAATCTTTTATGAACCATCTTCTTGTGGCAGATACCTTTGACATGTTCCTGTTGGAGGAAGCCGTGGTAGGTATGGCCTGCACCTATCACATTGACGGCCACACCAACCAGGAATTCTTCCAGAACGGGAATCCGGAGGAGGAGCTTCCAGCCCACCCGGAGCCTGATCTGCGCCCCTGGCGGGATCTGAAGGGACTGTGCTACAATCTGATCAAGGGAAAACGCACACCCCTGTACTTCCGTTTCGTCATGCACCTGCTGCCAGAGAAGGCCACCGCACTCCTTGTAAAAAACGGCTGCGATGTGGATCCCTCCCTGGTCAGGGCCCTGGTGCTGAACATCCGCTATGACGGCTCCAAAGCCGTGCTCACCACTGGCACAGCCTACCAGACTTTCGTACCCTCAAAGGAGCCTGACATCATCTGGGACAAAGCCCTGGCAAAATACCTGGATGGCAAGGGCATCGCCTGTGAGTCCTTATAAGGGATCACAGGCACTACCTGAATCCACTCTCTAATCCACACTCTTCAGCGATTCCGCCATGTTAATCCGGTCCAGCTTCCCGGACATCATCCTGTTCACCACCCAGTTGAACAGGAAGGTGAGAAGTACGCTGAAAAGGTATCCCGATGGATCTATCTTCACATCAAAGGATATCATATCAATATTCACTTCCTGCATCACATACAGGTGCAGCAGCTTTCCCAACAACAGCCCCAGGCCGCAGCCAATGGCTGTGAGCACCATATTCTCCCGGAATACATACTGCGCTGTCTCCTTCCGGTAGAAACCCAGCACCTTGATGGTGGCGATCTCCCGGATCCGCTCCGTGATATTGATATTATTCAGATTGTATAGCACAATGAAGGCCAGCGCACCAGCGCAGACAATGATCACGATGACAATATAGTCCATGCTGCTCATCATGCTGGAAAAACGCACTTTGGTATCCGCGTTCACGGTAACAGATGCCACTTCCTCCAGATTCATGACTGCGGCTCCAAACGCATGTACATCTGTCTCCTCCTGTAATTTCACATAGATATTCTGAAATTCCGGCACCCCCATGGCAGATTCATAGGTGGATCTGTCCAGATATACATAGTTGTAGATATAGTTCTCGCAGATCCCTGACACCACAGCCTGCACCGTATGCCGGGCTTCATCCTGCAGGGTGACAACATCTCCCAGGGCAAAGCCGTAACTTTCCGCCAGTTTGCCTGATATCACAATCTCACCCCCGGCTGGATAAGGGATAGGTGCACCATCGGAAGTGTGCAGGTCAATATAGGTGCCGATCTCCTCAGGCTGCTCTGCTATGATCAGATTCACGGTCTTGTTCCCCTGCCCTGTCACCAGATCCAGGCTGTCCTCATGGGCCACCGTGTATGTGGCACCTGCCTGTTCCAGGATCTGCACCAGGTCTGTCAGGTTCCCGTCCTCCTGCCAGGATATCCCCTTTTCTCCATTGTCCGGCGTATCCTGTTTCATTTCAATCGGATCACTCATGGCAATCCCCACATCATAGACCTGGATCTTTTCAAACTGCTGGTTGGCAATATCTGTCACAGAATCCTGCACCCCGAAGCCGGTCACCAGAAGCGCGCTGCACCCGCTGATCCCGATCACCATCATAAAAAAGCGTTTCTTGTATCGCACCACATTCCGCACGGATACCTTATGAAGAAATTTCAGCCGCCTCCAGATAAAAGGAATCCGTTCCAGTAGTACACGTTTCCCGGCCTTGGGGGATTTGGGACGCATAAGCCCTGCCGCCACCTCCTTCAGTTCATGCCTGCAGGATACCCAGGTGGTGCCCATGGAGCAGGCCAGCGCACCTGCCAGGGAAATGAACAGAAGCGGCCAGTGAAATACATAGACGATTCCCCCGAACCGGTACATAATGCCATAGGCCTTCCAGATCACCAGAGGAAACAGATGGATCCCCAGATAATATCCCCCCAGACATCCTGTCAGGGCTGCACTGCCAGAGTAGAACAGGAATTTCCCCATGATGGTGGCTTCCCCGTATCCCAGTGCCTTCAGCACACCAATCTGGGTACGCTGTTCCTCCACCATACGGTTCATGGTGGTCATGCATACCAGGGCAGCTACCAGAAAGAAGAACACCGGAAAAACATTGGCGATTCCGTCCACAATGGTGGAATCCTTCTCAAAGAGCACATAACCGATATTGGTATCCCGGCCAAGCACATAGGTGTCCGGCTCTTCCAGGTCTGCGATCTCCTGGCGGGCATCGGCAATCTCCCCTTGTGCATTGGCAATTTCCTCCTCAAATTCCTGGCAGGCCTCGTTGTATTCCTTCCAGCCGTCCTCCAGCTTACGCCTTCCCTCTTCCAGTTCCCGCCTGGCGTCCTCCAGCTTGCTGCGGTTCTCCTCCAGCTTGCTACGCCCATCTGCCAGGTCTCTCCTGGCCGTATCCAGTTCCTGCCAGGCATCGGCAATCTCCTGCTCCCCCCTGGCAACCTGCTCCCTGGCACTGGCAAGCTCTTCATCGGCTGCCAGCAACTGTTCTGCCGCATCCTGGAGCTGCATATAGGCTTGGTTCAGCTGGGCCTCTGCACCGGCAAGCTGGGCGTAACCCGCCTGAATCTGGGCACGTTTCCCGTCCAGGCCGGCTTCGGCTTTCTGGGTATCCAAAGCTGCCTGGGCTGCGTACAATTCCTGGAAAAGAGCTTGTGTGGTGTCCAATGCCGGGTCCAGCACCCCCATGTCCACTGCCAGTTGCAGCTTATCCAGCTCTGCCTGGATCTGTTCCTGGGCCTGGTCAAACTGCATCTGGGCTGCTTCAATCTGGGATAACCCTGCATCCAGATCCTTCCTGGCAGATTCCGTCTGCTTCTTCCCACTTTCAAAATCAGCCCTGCCCTTCTCATATTCCTGCCGTTTTTCGGCCAGCAGCGCCTCATTCTCCGCTATGGTCTGTTTCGCATCCAGCAGCTCCTGCTCCTTCTGGGCAAGGGTCTCCTCCCCGTCCCTTAGCTCCCGTGCCCCCTTGTCCAGCTTTCTTTCCCCGTCCGCCAGCTTCTGCTCCCCGTCCCGGAATTCTTCTTCCCCCTCTGCCAGTTCTGCCTGTGCATCCAGCAGTTCTTCCCTGGCATCTAAAAGCTCCTCCTGAGCCTCCCTGCGCTTCTCTTCCAGTTCCTTCTCTGCTTCTTCCAGTTCTTCCTCTGCTTCCCCCAGGATAGACTGGAACCTGCGCTGCCCCTGCCTTTCACAGTAAGACTCCCAGAGTTCCTCCTTCTGTGCCAGGAAATCGGCATAAGCATCCGAATAAATCTGTTCGTCCCCATGGAATTTCACATAGATTTCCGTGTAGACTTCCATCTGGAAGCCTTCCGGCAACAGATACAGAAATCCCTGTACCTGCCCATTTCCCAGGGTAGAATTCCCCCTCTCAAACTGTGTGTAAAGGGAAGACTGCACAATGCCAGTGATGGTGTATTCCCGGTATGCAAAGTTCTCCAGATCTTCCTGCTCATTGCTCTCTGCCAGGTATACCTTGCTGCCAATGGCATCCTTCCCATAGTAATTGCAGTCCACCACACACTCATCAGGAGCCTCTGGCATCCGGCCAGACCGCAGCACCACCCCGTTGACCCCTTCTGTCAGGGAATGGACTTTCATCACCTTGGCATTCTCCGACCCATCCAGACAGATAATATCTGCCGAATATGCACCTGCTACAGACCGCACCCCTTCCTTTGCGGCAAGGGCTTCCACATCTGCTTCCTCAAAGCCCAATGTACACAGAAGCCTGTAGTCATATAGCTGTTCCTGTCTGTAATACTGGTCAGCAGAAGCTACCATTACATCTTTCGTCACTTTCAATCCTGCAAAAAAGCTCACGCCAAGGGCCACTATGGCCAATATGGCAAAATACCGTCCAAAGCTTCCCTTAATCTCACGTATAGTTGTCCTTCCCATCATAGACTTCATCGCATCACCTGCATATGAGAATCGTTACTGTTCACTCCGTTCACAGTAACAGATGCACACAAAACGCAAAGGGCATGGGTTTTGGTGCACGCTGTCTCGGGTTTTCATGCAAAATGCGCATAAAAACGCCTCGCGTTACTGACGAGTAAACAGTAACTGAGAATCTGCCTTCCCTTCACACTTACCATTCAATCTCTTCCACATTCACAATATGTGTATTCTTCATCATGTCCCGAATGGTACCGCTCTTCACCGTGATCACCCGGTCCGCCATGGCTGTCAGCGCCTGGTTGTGGGTGATTACCACCACTGTCCTGCCCTTTTGTCTACAGGTATCCTGGAGAAGTTTCAATACAGCCTTCCCTGTGTTATAGTCCAAAGCGCCCGTTGGCTCGTCACACAACAGGATCTTGGGATTCTTGGCCAGGGCCCTGGCAATGGCCACCCGCTGCTGTTCCCCGCCAGAGAGCTGGGCCGGGAAATTCCCCATGCGCTCCTGCAGGCCCACCTCCTTCAGCACCGCCGCTGCATCCAGGGGATCCCGGCAGATCTGTGCTGCCAGCTCCACATTCTCCAGGGCTGTGAGGTTCTGCACCAGATTGTAGAACTGGAACACAAATCCCACATCATAGCGCCTGTAACCAGTAAGCTGCTTCTTGTTGTAGGCAGATATCTCCTGTCCATCCAGGAACACCTTTCCGCTTGTCAGGGTATCCATGCCGCCCAGGATATTCAGGATGGTAGTCTTCCCGGCACCGGAAGCGCCTACAATCACGCAGAACTCCCCTTCCTGAATCTGAAAATTCACATCGTTCAGTGCCCTTATGGTGACTTCACCTGTATTGTAATCCTTATAGACTTTCTGAAATTCTACAAAAGCACCCATTCCCTCACCACCTGTCACTTCATGCCAGACTTCCCATCACACCGCTTCAGCGGCACAAACACAAACATGATCCTATTCTTTCCGTTATTTTATTGTAACATTCTTCCCTGCTATCCGTCATCAAAAAAAGTTTGAACTTTCTGTGAAATGATGCAGCCGATTTCCCGTAACAGTTCAGTCAGGGCACTGAACTGCTACGAGAATGCACACAAAACGCGAA
>CAJTOJ010000044.1 GCA_910577665.1 uncultured Acetatifactor sp. | reverse complement strand
AATATTTGTAAAGTTGTTGCAATATTCCGTTTTCTTGATTTATAATATAGAATATCAGAGGAAGGCAAGAGTAATTCTATGAACAAAACGAAAAAAACCGTATCCGTCATACTGGCCTGTGTAGCAGCTGCCTGCGTAATCGTGGCAGCGGTATTGGGCATCCGGCAGCTGATGGAATACCAGCGTCATCATCAGACCATGGACAACCTGGGAGAGATTGCCCTGGGGGAAGATCTTCAGCCCCCATCCCCCGGCCTTTCAGGAACCGCCGCCCCATCCCCCTCTCCTACACCAGTGCCCACACCCACCCAGGCTCCCACACCTACGCCGGAGCCGACCCCGGAACCTGTAGAGAATCCATACCGGGAACAGTTCCTTGCAAATGAAGATATGGCCGCCTGGCTGCAGATTCCGGATACGGTCATTGATTATCCTGTCATGTGGACTCCCCGGGACGAGATTTACTACCTGTACCGTGGTTTCGATGGTTCCAAGGACCGGAACGGCTGCCTCATCCTGGATACAGACAGCAGCCTGGATCCTCTTACCACCAACTTGATCATACACGGGCACAACATGAAGTCCGGGGCCATGTTTGGTACTCTGACAGATTACGAGAAGGAGTCCTTCTACCAGGACCACAAGGAGATTCTGCTGCATACCAGAGATGGCGTGCGCAAGTATGAGGTCATAGCCGTATTCCGGTCCCAGGTGTATAAGAAGACCGACACGGTATTTAAGTTCTACAAATTTTTCCAGGCAGACACCCAGGAGGAATTTGATGATTTCTACCAGAACATAAAAGCTCTCTCCCTCTATGAGACCGAGGGTCAGGCCCAGTTTGGGGACAACTTCCTGACACTTTCCACCTGTGTCTACCATGTGGAGCGAGGACGTTTCGTGGTGGTGGCCAAGGAAGTGGAAGGCGGGGATGTCTATCTCCCCATAACCCCATAATTTCAAATCATAACCGAATAACCAAAAAGGAGGGTTTCCCATGAAGAAATTCAAAGCACTTGTATCCATGCTGGCCATCGCTGCCATGCTCACCCTGCTGCCAGGGAGCAATTCCCTGACCGCCTCAGCCGCCGGGAACACATATGCCGTAAAGTGCATAGATGGTAAATGGTACTACCAGGCCGGCTCTACTTATGACGATTCTATCCTTCCCCATAGGGAAATATATTACCTGCTGACAGAAGACTTGAAGGAAGGGGATGCCGTGGTGGTGTACAACGATGAAGACAATGCCCCTATGCTGGATCTGGGAAGTGTGCGCATTGGCAACCTGACGATTCCCCAGAACAACAAGTTCACCATGGTTACCGCAGGGAGCTATGATTTGTGTTATGTGCTTGGCGGAAGTATCTGCTCTATCACAGGTCCCGTACAGAATGCGTATGTATATGATTATCCCAATCCGGCAACCTGTTCCTTCAGGAGTAATGTCTCCAACCTGGAAGTACTGGCCAATACCACAGATGGTCTTCACTTGAACCTGGGCTGCAGCGGTACTGTGAGACATTTATATGCCCATGCAGAAGGCAAAACCTATTATGATCTGTATGGTTTTGCAGCTGATACCTTGAGCTTTGAAAATGGCGCCTTGAAAGATCCCTGGAGATTCAGCACCACTCCCAGTGCGGAGGACCTGGCTATGCAGGCGGAACTGGAGGCCGGGAATCAGACCCAGCAGACGGAAGAACCGGCTCCAACCCAGACCCCGGCCCCCCAGAATCCCAACAATTCCGATGACGACCTTTACGATGACGTGCCCAAGACCGGGTACAGTGTGCCTTACCTGCATGTATATTTGTGGCTGTTTTGTACCGCAATGGTATGCTTCCTGGGAAGCCGCATAGTCAAGCGGATTTCTGCAAAGTAGCACAGGAAAAGTCTTTGGGTTAAGAATCACCTGGTCTGGAAAACCTGTTCAAGTGAATACCCCCTTTGACATACCAGATATCTGGTGGTGCCAAAGGGGGTATCCTATTCTGGTATTCCGGCTGTCATTGGGCGGCATATGCTGCTACCAGCTCCCATACTGCCGGCGTACCGTATCCCAGCCGCCATACTGCCACTCCGCCGATATTCTTCGTCCCCATCACATTCAGCTTCACCTGGATGGATTCCGCATCCTCGATCCAGAGCTGATAGGTGGCGGAACCTTCCTGCCACTCCGCATAATTCTGGCAGGTTGTCTCGTCCCATTCCGGCTGTATATTCATGCGGGCCAGATAGTCTGCCATATTGTTCAAGGTAATATACTGGTCTGTCACTTCTGTCCCTTCTGTCCGCCACAGGATTGTGTAGAAAGGAAGTGCATTCACCACCTTTTGTGCAGGAACCTTCTCCAGGGTATTGGTAATGCCGTTGGATACATAATCAATGCTGGCCACACTACCTGGATCCTTACTGCCGTGCCAGTGTTCATCGTATCCCATGATAATCACATAGTCCGCAATCTGTCCCTGTATATCCAGCCGGTAATAATTGTTGAAGTGGAATGGCACATAGTTGTCTATGGAGAGAACCAATCCGCTTTCCCTGCACAATACTGACAATTCCCGCAAAAACTGGACATAATGTATGCCACAGTCTTCCGACAGAGATTCAAAATCTATATTCACTCCGTCCAGTCCCAGGTTCACAGATGTGGTGACAATATTCTGCACCAGCTGCTGCCTGACCGTGGTGGAGGAAAGAATCTGTAAGCTGTTCACATCGGAACCTGTTTCGTTCTTATAGTTAAAATTATCCCACACACCCCAGACCTGCAGACCATATCCATGTGCACGGGATACGTATGCCGCATCTGCAAAGGAACGGAAATTCCCCTGGTTATCCGTAAGACTGAACCAGGTAGGCGCGATCACATTCATCCCTTTCCCCTCTGCCACCATGCCATCCAGGGTGCTGTTACCGGCAGGGCCTCCAACAGCATGCCAGCCCAGGCTCACTTTCCTATCCATAAGCCTGGAAGTATACGCTGGTGCCACATAGTCTGTCACCGGTGTCTCCACTTCCGTGGTCAGATTCCCCAGACGTTTGTTCTCCACATAGCCGATCACAGAGTCCGATGTCTTCACCTTGCTCCAGGTATCCATCTGCTCCAGGATCTCCACTGTCTCTCCCTTGTCCAGATCCCGCAGAATGGGACTTTTGATACCACCCTTGACACGGACCTGGGTCTTCTTCGTCACTTCCATGGTCTCCCTGACCCCCCACTGGGTATTCACCTGTACATATCTGTCATAGGGCATATATGCATAATTTGTGAACAGCTTCACGTAATCCGCTGCCACATACAGAGTCTCTCCTTCCAGGAAACACACTGTATATGCCCCTTCATGGGCACCCTCCCTGTCCTGGTAGCCCGTCTGGCCAAACTGGGCTGTGGTGGTATCATCCGCCTCAGTATACAGCAGCTTCTGCTCATTCAGATCCACATAGAAGCCTTCATTTAGATACTGCCAGACTGTATCTATATCAAAATAAAGTGTGCCATCCCGCAGGAGAGCCTGTCCTTCTATCCTCTCATCCTGTAAAAGGATGGCCAGGCCACCACTGCCCACTCCATAATATGCATCCAGGTCAGCCCGTTCTTTGCTGTATGAGTACTTGTCCCATAACATCCCACCCAGGCTCACTGCCCCAATGATAAGGATCAGTACAATCGCAATCAGCACCGGTATCATCTTTTTCATCTTATGCGCCTCTCTTCCCAGGAGCAGCCAGACCAGACTGTTCCCCGCTCAACCTGTCAGTTTCCATCATACTCTTTCGTCCTTCCTTGATTTCATATTGTATCATATCCCCACCTGCCTGTCACCCTTTTTTGCCAGGAAGGAAGGCCGCCGCTGCCAGCATGAGAGGCACCCCGGTTGCATTGTCACAGCGGCGGCCCACAGCTGCCTATCTGTGTCTCACCTTGTCAAACCGGATCTGCTCTACATCACCTCCGGCATCCAGTACAAAATCCGCCATATAGGGACTGTTCTCCCGCACCGTCCTGGCCACGGCCTCTCCTGGCAGGACAGCCCTTCCGTCCACGAACAGCTCCACTCCTCTGCTGCACAGGTCCTCCAGCTCTGTAAGCATCTCCTTCCTGGCCGACATGATTTCCACTGTCACTTCCGGCTGCTGCGTTCTGCCTGTCCTCTTTGTCACTCCTGTCCTTTTTTTCAGATTTTTACCATTCACTTCGTCCTCCTGTCTTCAGGCTTCCTGGCCAAAAGGATTTGTGATGAATCAACCGGAAACCTTCTAAGTATACTCTATACTAAGACTAACCATGTAAATGCCTCCTGTAATACGTTCTGGCAATATTTGCCAATCCTCATCAGGTTTAAAAAGAATGAATAGTGTGAAAATAGTAGTTGAATGACCATGATCAAGCAAGTGGAAAATGATTCCTGCACCTGGCTTGTAAGACATCCTCTAGAATATATGTCAGAATAAAAGCTTCCGCCATATAATGTGATATACACAACGATGAAAGGATGAAACGGAACGAATGTTCCCTAAATCACTGAATCAACCGAAACCTAAGACTGTCACCTCCTCCCCCGTACAGGGTGCAGGAGACATTTACAAAAGTATTATATCTCCGTCACAATTATTTGGCAAGCAAAAGATTCCAAAAATTTATTAAAAAAATTTAAAGTTAATTCCTGCTATTGACGAAAGGGATGCGAAAGTATAAGATACATGTGGATTGTCACACGCATGCCTAATGCAGAAAGGAAGGGTTTTCCATGAAGATCGAGAAAGTAAATGAGAACCAGATCCGTTGCACCCTGACCCGGGAAGATCTGGCCAGCCGGGAACTGAAAATCAGCGAACTTGCCTACGGTACAGAGAAAGCAAAGACCCTGTTCCGTGACATGATGCGTCAGGCTAATTTCGAATTTGGCTTTGAGGCGGAGGATATCCCGCTTATGATAGAAGCCATTCCGCTGGGAGCGGAATGCATTGTACTGATTGTGACCAAAGTAGAGGACCCGGAAGAGCTGGACACCCGTTTTTCCAGATTTGCCCCCTCTGTCACCGATGAGGAGGATGACGCGGAAGAATTCGGTGATGCAGCAGAGCATGAGGTAATGGATCTGTTCCGCAGACTCCAGACCGATGGGAAGGAAGCCGGGGAGGGCAATGCTTCTCCAAAGGAAACGTCCTCCGAATCCGATGAACGTCTCCGCACGCGGATCTTTCGGTTCGGTTCCCTTCAGGAGGTGATGACTGTCTCCTCCGTAATCAGCAGTCATTACCCAGGTCTGAGCACCCTTTACAAGGACGAAAAGTCCGGCCGGTATCTGCTGCTGCTGACCCAGGGCGAGGATACCAGAGATGCCTTTGACAGGGTCTGCAACATTGTGTCTGAGTACGGCTCTCTCCAGCGTTCCATGCCTGGAAGCAGTGCCTTCCTGGCCGAACATTGTGAGGTACTGGTGCAGGATAATGCCGTGCAGGCACTGGGGATCACTAAATAGCACACAGATTTTCCTCCTGGAACCACCAGTACCTTATCACTTGCCACCATATATGGCCAAAACCCCTGTCCTCCCTCCGGGAAGCAGGGGTTTTCTTGACCCTGTTTTTTAGACTGCTTCGATAGCTTTCATCAGCTGGTCAATATCGATGCCATGCACCATGGCAGCTTCTTCCAGAGACTCCCCCTGCGCGGAAGGACATCCCAGACAATGCATACCGGCTTCCATAAGCACCGGTGCCACATCCGGATTCGTGCGCAGGATCTCCCCAATGGTCATTTCCTTCGTGATATTGCTCATATTGTTCTCCTTCCCAGCTCCTGCTCCATCCGCACCACAATATAATATCTATGTAATGCAGTATTTTGCAAGAGTGTTTTCCATTGTTTCTCACGGTCCGGTTCCCCAAGGCTGTGAGGAAACCGTGAAAAGTAACTTTTTTCTACCTGCTTAGTATAATACATTCCCCAAAATATGACAAGTTATTCCTGTTTATTAAATTTTTGTAAAAGCCTGTATTTATCGGGCTTTGTATAGAAAAAAGTACACTTGTACTCCTTGACTGCCTACCTTATTTTACATATAATGAGTTTAGGATTAGCAGTAACCATTTCCACATATACTAATTCAAAATTTAGAGGAGGCATTTCAAAATGAGACCAGAATGGACAGATTTTGTATCGGGCAAGTGGGACAAAGAAGTCAATGTTCGTGACTTCATCCAGAGAAATTACCATCCCTATGACGGCGATGAGAGTTTCCTGGCAAGCGCTACACAGAACACCAAGGACTTGTGGGCACAGGTTCTGGAGCTCCAGAAAAAGGAAAGAGAAGCAGGCGGCGTCCTGGATATGGACACCAAGGTTGTTTCCACTATCACCTCCCATGGTCCTGGATATCTTGACAAGAGCAAAGAGACTATCGTAGGTTTCCAGACTGACAAGCCTTTCAAGCGTTCCCTGCAGCCTTATGGCGGTATCCGTATGGCAGAGAAAGCCTGCTCTGACAATGGCTACGAGGTTGATCCTGAGATCTCCGAGTTCTTCTCCACCCACAGAAAGACCCACAACGCAGGCTGCTTTGATGCTTACAACCAGGAGATGAGAGCCTGCCGTTCTTCCCATATCATCACCGGTCTTCCCGATGCCTATGGCCGCGGACGTATCATTGGTGACTACAGACGTGTTGCCCTGTACGGTATAGACAGACTCATCGAGGACAAACTGGCCCAGAAGGATTCCACCGGCCGGGTGATGACAGATGAAGTGATCCGTCTGCGCGAGGAGATTTCCGAGCAGATCGTGGCACTGAAGATGATGAAAGAGATGGCTGCTTCCTATGGTTGCGATATCTCCAAGCCTGCTTCCAATGTACAGGAAGCTATCCAGGCAGTTTATTTTGGTTATCTGTGTGCCGTGAAGGAGCAGAATGGTGCTGCCATGTCCCTTGGACGTACTTCTACCTTCCTTGATGTTTATGCTGAGAGAGATCTGAAGAACGGCACCTTCACAGAGGAGCAGATCCAGGAGTTCGTAGACCACTTCATCATGAAGCTGCGTCTGATCAAGTTTGCACGTACTCCCGAATACAACCAGATCTTCGCTGGCGATCCTGTATGGGTAACAGAGTCCCTGGCCGGCGTAGGCGTAGATGGCAGGCACATGGTTACAAGGATGAGCTTCCGTTATCTGCACACCTTGACCAACCTGGGGCCTTCCCCTGAGCCGAACCTGACCGTTCTGTGGTCCACCAGGCTGCCGGCCAACTGGAAAAAGTACTGCGCGAAGATGTCCATCCAGACTTCTTCCATCCAGTACGAGAACGATGACCTGATGAGAGCCACCCACGGCGATGACTATGGTATCGCATGCTGCGTATCTTCCATGGTAATCGGCAAGGAGATGCAGTTCTTCGGCGCCCGTGCAAACGTTGCAAAATGTCTGCTGTATGCCTTGAACGGCGGTGTGGACGAAGTGACCAAGAAGCAGGTAGGTCCCAAGTACCGTCCTGTGGAAGGCGATGTCCTTGAGTACAATGATGTATGGAGCAAATTCGTGGATATGCTGGAGTGGCAGGCAGATGTGTATGTGAACACTCTGAACATCATCCACTATATGCATGACAAGTACTGCTATGAGAGAGCTGAGATGGCCCTCCATGACAGGGATGTAAAGCGTTACTTCGCAACTGGTGTGGCCGGCCTTTCCATCGTGGCAGATTCCCTGTCCGCCATCAAATATGCAAAGGTTGAGGTGGTTCGCGATGAAGATGGTGTCATTGTTGACTTCAAGACTACCGGCGACTTCCCTAAGTACGGCAATGATGACGACCGTGTGGACGAGATCGCCCAGATGGTGGTACACACCTTCATGACCGCTATCAGAAGACATCACACCTATCGGAACGGCGTGCCTACCACTTCCATCTTGACCATTACCTCTAACGTTACCTATGGTAAGGCTACCGGTAATACCCCTGACGGACGTAAAAAAGGCCAGCCTTTTGCTCCTGGTGCCAACCCCATGCATGGCCGTGATACCCATGGTGCAGTGGCATCCCTCTCTTCCGTCTCCAAGCTGCCTTTCAATGATGCGCAGGATGGTATCTCCAATACCTTCACCATCATCCCCGGCGCCCTGGGCAAGGAGGATAAGGTGTTCTCTGGCGATATTGAGCTTGACTTGAACAAATAATCTGCAGTATACCTGGCATTGCCGGATATTGGTCTGGATTTGGACAGATCATCTGCAATATGCAAAAAGAGCAAGGAGGCACTATGGACGATAAGAAAATGATTGACGACCTTGTGAAAATGCTCGATTCGGGCATGGCTGCCGGCGTAGGACATGTAAATGTGGACTATAACCAGGAGGCAGAACAATCAAAAAACGTTCAGACAATGGGCTGTACGGACTGTTCCAGGACACCGTTGGCCTGTAGTGTACCCACTCTGGAACAGGGGCTGGATGACTACCAGTAAATCCCCGCAAAGCATCAGAATATAAAAGGAGGAATTCATCATGGCAACAAGCACAGCACAGGTTGACAACCTGGTAAATTTATTGGATGGATATGCAACAAAAGGCGGTCATCATTTGAATGTTAATGTTCTGAACAGGGATACCCTGCTGGATGCACAGAAGCATCCCGAGAACTATCCCCAGCTGACCATCCGTGTATCCGGATACGCTGTAAACTTCATCAAGCTCACTCCCGAGCAGCAGGCAGATGTTATCTCTCGTACTTTCCACGAGGACATCTAACCGTCCCGGTGACATCTTAACTGTCTGGATTTATACAGATGCGGAGGAAAACCGCCCGAAACTCCTTCGGGCGGTTTTTGGTTATTATTCGCATCACTAGTGTGCTGTCTGTATTATATCTGGCGAAACTCCGCAGGATAAATTTTCATCAGCAAGGCGGAGAAGGGAGGCGATGCGGTGGCATCGTTGACCGCCGACAACGCAGTCTGATGGAAACTTAGGCAAGGAGGTTTGCCTGAATATAATCCGGACAGTACACTAGATATGCCACAGGCGTATGGATACACGGATGTGAATGTTCCGTGTTCCGCATTTCCCGAAGAAACGGAGGTTCTCATGCAAGGAAGAATTCATTCCCTGGAAAGCTTTGGAACAGTGGATGGACCTGGTACCCGGTTCGTGGTATTTGTCCAGGGCTGTCCCATGCGGTGTGCCTACTGCCACAATCCCGACACCTGGGCCATGGACGGTGGTACTCTCATGGACCCGTCCTACATCATTGAACAATATGAAAGAAACAGCGCTTTTTATGCAAACGGAGGCGGACTCACGGTCACAGGCGGGGAACCGTTGATGCAGATCGACTTTCTCATAGACCTGTTTACTCTGGCCAAAGAACGCAACATCCATACCTGTATTGACTCATCAGGTATTGCATTTAACCCGGACAGTGATATCCAGCAGGAAAAGCTGAACCAGCTAATGCCCTTGACAGACCTGGTTATGTTGGATATCAAGCATATCGATCCGGAAAAGCACAAGGAACTGACTGCCCAGTCCAACACCAATATCTTGAAATTTGCTGCATACCTGGACGAAAAGCATGTGGACATGTGGATCCGGCATGTGGTGGTTCCCGGTATCACAGATGATGACAAGTATCTCTTTGACCTGGGATACTTCATTGGATCCCTGGGTAATCTGAAGGCCCTGGATGTGCTGCCTTACCATACCATGGGAGAAAAAAAATACGAAAGCCTGGGCATGGAATACAAATTAAAGGGTGTTCCGCCCATGGACAAGAGCAAGCTCCTGGACAAGAAAAAGATCATTCTGGAAGGTATCCGGAAAAGGCGGGCGGAAATCCAATGAGTCAGCAGCATTGAATCGAATTACAGATAAATTTAATGAACTTAGCCCTTGTATTCAGCCCCTATTTATATTACAATAAATACAGTTCTTGATAAATTTCTATCAGACAACAAGGAGGATATGTATTATGGCATTTGCAATTGGTGATGCTTGTGTAGCTTGTGGTGCATGTGAAAGTGTATGCCCCGTGGGAGCCATCAGCATGGGCGATGGTAAGTTTGAGATTGATCCCGATAAGTGCATCGACTGCGGTTCCTGCGCAGGCACCTGCCCCACCGGAGCCATCAAGGAGGCCTAAGGAAGGCAGGTTCTTTTCCAAGGATATCGCAAAGCAAAAAGGCGCTTCTTTACGAAGTGCCTTTCTTCTTTTTGCCCCCCAGGCGCAAAGGCTTCCTGGCCTTTTTGCGCAGCAGTTCATCCATTTTCTTGAAATGCTCTTCATCTCTCTGGGCCAGCATCTTATCCCTGGCTTCCTCCCGTTCCTCCTGCATCCGAAACTGATAGTCCAGCTCCTTGACCACACTCTCTTTAATCTCCCGGCAGAGTTCCCCATTGTTCTCCTGCAGTGTCTCCCGGATCAGCTGCTGGAGCAGCCACTGGAGCCGCCTGGACTTGTCCGCCCTGCTCTCCACCTGACGCTGCCTGGTCTCTATGATATCAATGGACAGCCTGGCCGGCGCTTCCTCTCCTTGTTCCCGGATTCCCTGTAGACCATCTCCCCCTTTGCCCTCCGCAAAGCATCTCTTCCCAGTCCGGCTCTCCACAGCCCGTCCTTCCATGCTCCTGCCTTCATTTCTCCCCTCCTTTAGACGGCCTTCTGTATTCCATTCCTCCACTGTGCGGCCTTCCATGGCCTGGCTTCCTGCCACACCATTTTCCACAGGATCATACTCTGCATCCCTGGCTTCCGTCCGGACAGAAGCCTCCTTTCCTCCGCCCATTCCGGCTCCATCCTCTTGCATTCCTGCAGGTGACAGTACATCCAGTTTTCCATCCTTCAGAATCATTTTAATCGCTTTCAACTGTAATCCCCTTTCCTTCATACCTTTGATCTGTTTGAACCGCTCCACATCTTCTTCCGTGTAATAACGGTGACCCAGTTCATTGCGCTTGATGGGCAGGTGCAGTTCCTCCTCCCAGTAGCGCAGCACATGGCTTTCCACCTTGACTTCTTTCGCTGCATCTGAAATAAACAGATAATTTTGCATACGTCCTCTCCTTTCGACTTTTTTCTACAAGCAAAAGAGAATGGGTTTACACCCATTCTCTCCTTTGTATCTTGGCCTGTCCGGATTCCACGGCATATCTCCATAAAAGACACAGCCTTTCTTACGCCCTTTCCAGGTTGGCAAACTTTGTATATTCTGGCAGCCATGCCAGTTCTATGGTACCAATGGGACCATTTCTCTGTTTGGCAATAATAATCTCCGACACGCCTTTCTTGTCTGTATCCTTGTTGTAATAATCATCGCGGTAGATAAACATTACCACATCTGCATCCTGCTCAATGGCTCCCGATTCCCGCAGATCGGAAAGCATAGGTCTGTGGTCCGGTCTCTGCTCCACCGCTCGTGAGAGCTGCGACAGCGCCAGGACAGGCACCCCCAGTTCCCTGGCCACTGCTTTCAAGGACCGGGATATATCCGAGATCTCCTGCTGTCTGGAATCACTGCTCCGCCCCCCGCTTCCTGTCATCAACTGCAGGTAGTCTATTATAATCATAGAGAGATTGTGCTCCAGTTTGTATTTCCTGCACTTGGACCGAAGCTCCGAAATACTGATGCCCGGTGTATCATCAATGATCAGATTTGACTTTCCTATGATCCCGGCGCTCTCAATCAGACGCTCCCACTCCTGGTCATTGAGCTGTCCTGTCCTAAGCTTCTGGGCATCTACATTGGACTCCAGGGAAAACATACGGTTTACCAGCTGCTCTTTGCTCATTTCCAGACTAAAAATAGCCACTGTCATATTCTTCTTAAACGCTACATACTGGGCAATATTCAGTGCGAAAGCCGTCTTGCCCATGGAAGGACGGGCGGCGATCAAAACCAGATCCGAGGGCTGCATACCGGCCGTGCGGTAATCCAGATCCACAAAACCTGTGGGTATACCTGTGACACTGCCCTTGTTCCTGGCCGCCATCTCGATCTTGTCCATGGCATTCATGACCACTTGCCGGATGGGCACATAGTCATCTGTAGTCCGCTTCTGCACCAGCTGGAAAACCCGTTTTTCCGTGTCCTCCAGTATGTACTCCAGGCTTTCCTTCCCTGCATAGCAGGTACCTGCGATATCCTCATTCAAGCGGATCAGTTTCCGCAAGGTAGACTTCTCAGATACTATGGCTGCATAGTATTTCACATTGGCCGAAGTAGGAACTGCCGTGATCAGATCCCGGACAAATTCCAGGCTGCTCACCTCCGGTGGTACATCCTTCTCCTTAAGACGGTTCTGCAAGGTCACCAGGTCCACCGGACTGCCCGCATCATGGAGCTCTACCATGGTTTCAAACAGGACTCCATACTGTCTGTTGTAAAAGTCCTCCCCGCCAATCAGCTCCGAGGCAACCACAATAGCCTCCCGGTCCATCAGCATGGAACCTACCACAGACTGCTCTGCCTCCATGCTGTGGGGTAATATTCTCTTGATTACATTCTCTTCCATCCTGTTCACTCCTGCCGGGAAGCCGACTTCCCCATCAGGCTTCCTCTACCTTTACCACAAGCCTGGCACTGACCTGGGGATGGAGCTTAACCACCACTTCCACGGTGCCGAAGCTCTTTAAATTCTCCTGGAGCTGGATCTTCTTCTTGTCCACATCCAGGCCGTGCTGCTCCTTGCAGGCCGCAGCGATCTCCTTGGAGGATACAGAGCCGAAGGCCTTTCCGCCTTCTCCTGCCCGGATCTTTACTACCACCTCTTTGGCTTCCAGCTTGTCCGCCAGGGCCTTTGCCGCATCCAGTTGTTCCTGGGCCACTTTGGCCTCATGGGCCTTCTGCAGCTTCAAATCATTTAGGTTCTTAGCCGTAGCCTCCGCAGCAATTTTCTTTGGTAGCACGAAATTCCTGGCATACCCTTCGCTGATCTCCACGATATCCCCCTTTTTCCCCAGCTTCTTCTCGTCCTTCAGCAATATCACTTTCATGTCTTCTTTTTCCTTTCTATCCCTTTTCTATTCTCTGTACTTTCCCGTCTTATCCTGCATGGGGAATCTGATCCCAGCCAGTCCCCGTTTCCCCCGATCCCACAACCTGTTTCCCTGGCAGTCGCTCCCTGCCCCTTCAGATCTCATGGTTTTCCAGCATGGTGTCAATGGTACGTTTCAACACCCCGATGGCTTCGATAATCCCCACACCCGCCATCTGGCAGGCTGCCGTACTCATATGGCCACCACCACCCATACGCTCCATGAGCACCTGCACATTCACTTCGTCTATGGAACGGGCACTGATATAAATCTTTCCCTGGTAGTCCGTCAACACAAAGCTTGCCTTAATTCCCTTGATGTTCAGCAGTTCATTGGCCGCCTGGGCACCGATAACCGTAGGGCTTGGCAGATCCTCCGCCGTGCAGATGGAGATGGCAAAGTACTGTTTGTAGATCTCTGCCTGGCTCACTGCGTCAGCCTTGGCCTTGTATTCCAAAGCATCCTGGCGGAACAGTTTACGGACCCTGGTCACATCTGCCCCACTCCGGCGCAGGAAGGCGGCTGCCTCAAAAGTACGGACTCCCGTCTTGGTCACAAAATTATTGGTGTCTATCATGATACCGGAGTACATGCAGTCCGCTTCCTCCGTGTGGATCTTAATATTGTCATAGGTGTACTGCAAAATCTCCGACACCATCTCACAGGCGGAAGAGGCATATGGCTCCACGTAGGACAGCGTTGCATTCTCGATCGTCTCTGTTCCCTGTCTGTGATGATCCAGAACCACCACCGACTTACAGAAGCGAAGCAGGTCGGGGCATTCTGTGATGGATGGCTTGTTCACATCCACCACCACCAGCACCGAATTGCTGCTGGCGGCATCTATGGCCGTCTGGTTGTTGATGATCATATCTTCCTCATATTCAGGATTTGCCCGGAACAGATCCACCATAGGCTGGATGGCAGGCGACACATCGTTTAACACAATATGGGCCTTCCGTCCCAATGTCTGGGCGATCCGGTAGATGCCTACTGCTGCCCCGAAGCTGTCCACATCCGGCATTCTGTGTCCCATGACCAGCACCTGGTCCTTGGTGGTAATGATCTCCCGCAGGGCATGGGCCTTCACACGGGCTTTCACACGGGTATTCTTCTCCACCTGCTGGCTCTTCCCGCCATAATAGGTAACACTCTCCGGCGCCTTGACTACCGCCTGGTCGCCACCACGCCCCAGGGCCAGATCAATGGCATTACGGGCAAATTCATAGTTCTGGGCATAGGTCAATCCATCCATCCCCACTCCTATGCTGATGGTAACAGCCATTTCGTTGCCGATATTGACGGTCTTGACTTCTTCCAGCAGATCAAAACGCATCTCCTGAAGCTGGGCAATGGCTTTTTTCCGCAGGATGATCAGATATTTGTCCTTCTCCAGCTTCTTACAGATACCATCCAGTGCAGAAATATATTTATTAACCTTCCTGTCCACCAGGGCAATCAACAGGGAGCGGCGGACTTCCTCCACACTCTCAAGGGCCTCCTCGTAATTGTCCAGATAGATCATACCCACCGCCAGACTCTGGTCATCCACTTCCTGCAGGGCAATGTGGAGAGCCGTCTCATCATACAGATACAAGGCAATCAGAAATCCATTGTAATCCCTGGCATCGATCATGTCACTATTCTCCGCCATCTCCTTCAGGGAAATCTTCCTAAGCTTCACCACATATTCATTTTCCTCATATTCCAGCTCATACTGGGCCTCATCCACCCCGTTGTCATCGGGAAGACGTTCCCTGGTGATGGTGGGGAACAGGGCTGTCACTGACTTATTGTATCCCTTAGGCTGATGAACCACCGTCTCAAAGGCAATGTTTGTCCAGATCACCTTTCCGGCATCATCCAGCAGGGCATACGGAAGATCCATATCCCGGAGCAGCTTTCTCTGGATCTGCCCGTACTCCGTGGCAAAGCTCACCAGTTCATTCATAATGATTGGCTTGTTATAAAAATACAGGGACAATGTAATGGCAAAATAGAAGACTAGAAACCCTGCCAAAAGAAACCCTGCCCGGATATCAATCAGAAACATGGCGACATCAACTACGCAGAGAAGTATCCCAAGGTAAATGCCAAACTGTATGTAGTTTTTAATACGACCCTTTAACCGAATTCTCTTCTTCATGTGAATACCTCGAATATAGATATTTTATCATACTTAACTACACTATGCCACAATTTAATTTGTCAAAAGGGAAAATGTTGTGTAGAAATCTGTTTCAGAATCGGAAAATGACTGTATATCCTCCATAAAGCCTGCCCCAGAAGACGAAAAGACCAGTCATCTTCCGATGGCTGGTCCTCCACTCTGGTTTTCCCTGCTTCTGGCCGCTTCAGCGGACCCGCTGGCATTTACCGCTGCCTTATTGCCTTAATCCTGTACATAAGGCATCAACGCAATGTGACGTGCCCTCTTGATGGCAACAGTCAGCGCCCTCTGGTGCTTCGCACAGTTGCCGGTGATGCGGCGGGGCAGAATCTTGCCTCTCTCTGACACATACTTCTTCAGCTTTCCGCTGTCCTTGTAATCAATCACATTATCCTTGCCACAGAATACACAAACCTTCTTCCTTCTGCGGACTCCGCCTTTCTTCCTGGCCGGAGCATCTGTCTTATCTGCTTTATTGTAAGCCATTTGAATGCCTCCTATCTCTTACTTTCCAGTGCGCTTCCTGCCCTGTATATGGGACTCTCTTACACCACATACATAGCCAGCATTAACAGTACCTTAGTTAAATGGTAATTCCTCATCGATGCCGTCAGGGATATTCATAAAGCCATCACTGGCTCCGGATGGTGCCGCAGGTGCATTTCCTCCCCCTGCATATCCGCCGTTGTTGTAACCGCCATTGCCACCGCCATAACCGCCATTGTTATACCCGCCGCCATAGCCACCATCATTTCCAGCAGATGCATTTTTGCTCTCGGCGAATTCGATCTCATCCACCATGACACGGACACTGTAAACCATCTGGCCTTCCTTGTTGGTATAATTGTCATTCTGAACCCTTCCGCTCAAGACAATCTTCGTACCTTTGTGCAGGTATCTCTCTATGAACTCGGCCTGCTTGCCAAATGCCGTGCAGTTGAAGAAGTCTGCATCAGGTTCCCCATCGCGTTTGAATCTCCTGTCCACTGCCACAGAAAAGCGGGCCACTGCTGTCTGGCTGGCTCCCTGGGAATATCTTACCTCAGGATCCCTTGTTAAACGTCCCATCAGAATTACTTTATTCATACTACACTTCTCGCTTTCTAATTAAGCCTCATCCTGTCTGACGACTAAGTATCTGATGACATTATCCATAATGCGGACGCGGCTCTCGATCTCCACAGGAACAGTGCTCTCTGCTTCGAAACGGATGAAGTAGTAGAAACCTTCCTTCATCTTCTGGATTTCATAAGCAAGACGCTTTTTGCCCCAGTCATCAACGTTTGTCACTGTACCACCAAATCTCTCGATCAGAGCTTTACATCTTTCCACAACTTCATTTCTCTGCTCATCTTCGATTTTAGTCGTGACAACAATCGCTAATTCGTACTTGTTCATTGTTGTTACCTCCTTTTGGTCTCTGGCCCGCACACATTGTACGAGCAAGGAAATTGATTCATCACAAGGTACTATGTTAGCATAAATCCGCCCCAATGGCAAGCATTTTTGTATGTAAAAGTTCAGTAAAAGTTCAGCCAGTGGGAAGCCTATGGATGAAAATCATGCTCACACGAATTTTCATCCATCGTTTTCCACTGAGGGAGCGCCCCGTTGATGAGCAAAAAGTAGCTGCGTTAGCAGCGGAAAGCTCCGAAGGAGCGGTTTTGCGAATGGCGCGGGCTGAACGGACTATACTTTTTTGTTGAAAACCGCTTTAAGACACAATTTCTTTCACACTCTTCTCCAGCAGGCGTCTGGCTATCATGACCTGACGGCCACATCCTTTGCACTTGATCCTAAAGTCAGCTCCCACCCGCAGTACCTCCCACTCGTGACTCCCGCAAGGATGCTGTTTCTTCAATTTTAATACATCCCCCAGATTAATCTCCATTTTACTGTCATCCCCTTTTTCTTGTCAGCATTTGCTCATAAATTTCCTGCCAGGAAATCCTTGAGAACCCCTAAAAACTCCCGCAACAGGTTATTGGGCGCCATCCATATCACTGAGGAGGCTGCCAGCCCTTCTACATTCTCATATCCCTGCCTGGCTGCAATCTTCACCGCCCGGAACAGGTGGAAATTGTTGGTCACCACTACCACCCTGTCTTTCCCAGGATCCAGCAATCCTCTGCTGAATACCAGGTTCTCATAGGTGTTGGTGGAATGGGCTTCCACCAGGATCCGGGTATCGCTGATACCTGCATTTACCAGATATTCCTGCATTCCCACCGCTTCTGCTACAGGCTCATTGGTACCCTGTCCCCCTGACACAATGACTTTGGTGTCCGGATTGGCCTGCAGATATTCTATGGCTTTGTCCAGTCTCCGCCGAAGCACCTCGCTGGGTCCCGTGGCCTTCCACTGTGCCCCCAGGATGATCACATAGTCCGCTCCAGGTTCCGGGACTGCATGGTACTGGGACAGGATAAGTCCCTCTACTGCCCCAAACACCAGGACAGCAAAAAAGAACAACCCCAGTGCCATCCCCTTAAACCATGCCGGCAAACGTTCCATCAAGCTCCTGCGGGACAAAAGCAGGCCCAGCAGCACGAAAAAAGCTCCCAGAACAGCCCAGATGAGGAAAAAACTTGTACCTGCACCCCCGATGGCAATGGCAACACAATATAAAATGCAGATTATCCCCAGAAGGCCAAAGCACAATCCCCACAGCACATATCCTTTTTTCTCCCTGCCCCGCCGCTCCAGGTATATGATCCTGGAGGTTTTCTCTCGTGGAATCAGTCTGTCCTCATTTTTCCTCATCTTACCTGGCTGTTCCTCTGCCTGCGTGATAAATTCCGTTTGCTCTCCTTGACCGTCTGGCCGTTTTCTGCTAAAAATATGAATTTATTATACTATAGAATAAGCTGTTTCCTCAATACACATATGGCTTTGATTTCTTAAGATTTTCTGATTTTTGCCTTAAATTCATCTTTCCCAGGCATTCGGAATCTCATACCCACACAAAACAGTTATTGCATCTTGCCATGGGATGTGCTACATTCAAAATAGAAAAAGGATTTTTCCAATTTTACCTTATAGGAAAGTCCGTTGCCAGACAGACAGGGAATCAGAAAGCAAACTTGACCGCTTTTTTGTGACAGTTAC
Organism: uncultured Acetatifactor sp.; assembly: GCA_910577665.1. GTDB lineage: Bacteria > Bacillota > Clostridia > Lachnospirales > Lachnospiraceae > Acetatifactor. The sequence goes on along the minus strand of CAJTOJ010000044.1, from coordinate 5,322 downwards.
CAGACCGGAGGCGCTTTATGGATAACTTTCAACCAGAAACAGCAAAATTCAAAGAGATTATAGAAAAGTATGACAACATCGTCTTTTTTGGAGGTGCCGGGGTGTCCACAGAGAGTGACATTCCCGATTTCAGAAGTGTGGATGGTCTCTACCACCAGCAGTATGACTATCCTCCTGAGACCATCCTTAGCCACACCTTCTATCGCCGTAATCCGGAGGAATTCTACCGGTTCTACCGCAGCAAGATGCTCTTCCCACAGGCCAGGCCCAATGCCGCCCACAGGAAGCTGGCCGCCCTGGAAGCAGCGGGAAAGCTTAAGGCTGTCATCACCCAGAATATAGACGGTCTCCACCAGGCTGCCGGCAGCAAAGTGGTACTGGAACTCCATGGCTCTGTGCTGCGCAACTATTGCGAGCAGTGCGGACATTTCCACGACTTAGCCTATATCCAGCATTCCACCGGCGTACCGGTATGTGAAAAGTGCGGCGGACCCGTCAAACCGGATGTGGTACTCTACGAGGAGGGGCTGGACCAGGAGACCATCAACCAGGCCGTCCGGTATATCCACGATGCCCAGGTACTGATCATTGGCGGCACTTCCCTGGCTGTCTACCCTGCCGCCGGGCTGGTTGACTACTTTACCGGGGAGAAGCTGGTGGTGGTCAACAAGGCCCCCACTCCCCGGGATTCCCACGCTGACCTGCTGATCCAGGCACCTATCGGGGAAGTGTTTTCACAGTTATAACAGCCAACGGCCTGCCTGGAAAGCAGACCCCTGGGACCGTGAGGTAAGGGCTACAGCCCCAGGGGTGTTGTCCTAGGACTGCAGACGCAAGAGTGTTGTCCCAGGGCTACATCCCCAGGAATGTTGTCTTAGGACTGCAACTTTTGCAGTTCCTGCACAGTGCCCACGCCACTGCCTCCTTCTCCTTTTATACCTTCCAGCCACAAATCTGACCCTGTCCCTGTTGTACTGCCTGCCCGATGCTGCTTCCACTGTGGCATGCATCATCCCTAATTTCCCGGTTCCTCCTATGGATCTTCCAGTCAACACCCCTGCAGCAAGCTGCGGGGTATATGTCCTTCGCTTTGATCTGTACTAAACAGGGGCCACCAACGCTACGGACCATTGCCCGCGGGAATCAGAGCAGCCTCGTATAAAGCCGGGTCTATACCTGCAATGGCTGCCAGGTAGATGATGGAACTCCATCCGATTTCCTTCCAGATACTGGCAATGACCAGGATCCCGCGGATATGTTTTTCACTGGCCATATAGTAGATGGAATCCATTCCCATCATCTGCCGGATGTAGTTAATGATTCCCGTGTTGGGTGAGAGCAGTGTGGTAAAGATGCCGCCGATGATAACCCAGGACAGGAAATGAGGCACATATACTACTGTCTGTACAGCCTTCTTATACTTAGCCCCCCCGCACCTCGTTCATCAAGATAGCCAGGAGAATGGGGATCGGAAATACAATCAGCACATCGCAGGCACCCAGGATGGCCATATTCCGGAAGATCTGCCCGAATTCCGGGAACTTAAATAAATGAGCGAAATGTTTCAGCCCTGCAAACTTGCTACCACCGATCCCTTTATAAATGTCATAATCCATAAAGGCAATGACCGAACCGGCAAGGGTAACATACTTGAACAGTACAAACCAGATAATTCCCGGAAATGCCATCAGGTACAGCCCCTTATGCTTGAACATGTTCTGCCAGAAATTCTCCTTTTTCCTCCCGGCAGTCCCGGATGCCCTTTTCGTGTCCATCCCTTTCCCCCTGTGTAGTTGGTCTTTGTTTGATGATTATATTATAGGGAAAGTGGCATGTTCCAGATAGGGAATTTTTTGTGGTATGAACGGGAAATTTTTCCCATGAATTTTTCCCATGTAATTTTTTCTCAGAAATACACTTGACAGAATAGACTACATATTGTAGTCTATTTTTACAGACTACATGTAATAGTCTCTTTACGGAAAAATGCAGGAGGTACCGTGATGACAGAAATCCAACTTGGTGTAATAGAAGCCCGGTTTGCGGACATGATCTGGGAACTGGAACCCGTGACATCCTCCCAACTGGTGAAACTGGCCGGGGATGCCTTTGGCTGGAAGCGGACCACTACCCACACCGTCCTAAAGCGGCTGTGCGACAAAGGCCTGTTTGAGAACAACAGGGGAACCGTCACCAGCCTGCTCTCCCGCCAGCAGTTCCATTCCCTACAGAGCAGGCAGTTTGTGGAGGACACCTTCGCAGGATCCCTACCGGCCTTCCTGGCTGCCTTCACCAAGGGCCATACCTTGACTCCGGAGGAAGCCGCAGAGATCCGCCGGATCATAGACCAAGCATAAAACGGAGGTATAAATATGGATACCCTGTTCCTAAGATTACTGAATACAAGCATTGCCGCAAGCTGGCTGGTCCTGGCCGTGATGGTGCTGCGCCTGTTACTGAAAAAAGCTCTCAGGTGGGCATGCTGTATCCTCTGGGCGCTGGTAGCTGTCCGGCTGGTCTGCCCCTTTTTCCCGGAAAGCCCTTTCAGCCTGGTTCCCAGTACGGAAATCCTGTCCCCCTCCACTGTCCGATATGCCCAGGAACCTGCCGTGGACAGTGGTATTCCACTCTTAAACAGCGCCCTAAACCCGGTGCTGGGACAAATGTTTGCACCGGATCCCTTTGCCAGTGTCAATCCCCTGCATGTGCTGACATACCTGGCCGGTATCCTCTGGGCAATCGGTGCTGCCATCCTTGCCGGATTTGGGATCTTCAGTTTCCTGCGGATCCGCCTCCAGGTGCGGGAAGCCGTCCGCCTGGGGGATCGGGCCTGGATCTGTGACAGGGTGTCATCACCTTTTATCCTGGGTGTTGTGCGGCCCCGTATCTATCTCCCCTCCAGCCTGGATCCTGCCTACACTGACTATGTGCTGGCCCATGAACAGGCACATCTGCAGCGCAGGGATCACTGGTGGAAACCCCTGGGCTTCCTGCTGCTTGTACTGCACTGGATGAACCCCCTTATGTGGGCTGCCTACCTGCTGTTTAGCCGGGACATTGAAATGGCCTGCGATGAGAAAGTCATCAGAACCTGTGACATGGCCTGGAAGAAAGCCTATTCCCATGCCTTGGTATCCTGCAGCACAGGACAGCGCATGCTCCTGGCCTGTCCCCTGGCTTTTGGGGAAGTAGGCGTGAGAAAGCGGGTGAAAACCATCCTCCACTACAAAAAGCCAGCCTTCAGGCTCCTATTGGCCGCCCTGTCTGCCTGTATCCTGACCGCTGTCTGTTTTCTGACCAACCCCAGGGAGGATACATTCCGGATCGCAATCCTGGTTCCTGCCCACAGTGAACAGGGATTCTATTATTCGGAGGAAGAGATCTCCCCCCGCCAAAGCAGGATAGTGCTTTCCGCTGCTGGCGGCCTGGGCGACACCCAGGTGGTACTGCTTCCCGCGGAGCATGCTGTAAATGATTCATGGGAACATCCAGGGAATGTCCCAGAAGATCCCACCGATGGCAGCCTCTATAACCCCATCTATATGACTCCTGGCATGCCTGTGAAAATCCAGGCCCCGAAGAATGCCTGGTACCGGATCGGCGTGTCCGTGGATAACCCAACGGACGAGGATATCACCGTCTATGTTCAGGCCAGGGGCGTCACTGTGCGGATTGCTGACTCTGTGGGGAAAGAATCAGACCTTGTGGGATATGCCGTCATCCCCATGGTCATGGTAGATGACAGGTATTATTACGATACCGGCCTGGAAAGTACCAGAGCCATCCATCCGGAAGATCCGGACGTGGAGATTATCTCCACGGTAAGCGGCACGGATGCCATTGTATCTGCCCTCCTACAGACTGTCTGTTCCTCCCCATCATAGAACAGCCCTCTGAGTTCATTACGCCGCTTATCCACATATCCTTAGGAAGGGCCGCTATCCTGGGCCAGGAGAAAGACTCCTCCCGGCTTCCCTGGCCCCTTGGATCCTCTTGGTCTTCCTGGGTCTTTTGCTCTTTGTGAATCGCCCTCTCTTTCTGGGACTCCTGCCCCTTTCAGGTCTCTTCTGCTTCTTCGGTCTGGTGTCCCACTATGGCCGGATCCTCCTGGCTCTTATGGATATCCGGATCCTTCTCTTAGGAGGATCCGGCCGCACATGCCGTCACCATTACCATCCCTGCCGGTATGCCTGCAGACATGCCTTTCCATATTCTCTTTGCCTTTCCATATCCCTCCTATGTGCGCAATACTTTCTCCGGTATTACAACTTATTCCTAACTGTCCCTGACTTTTCAATATACGGCACATATGCATCAAAACGACATCAAGGAAGTAGCAAAAAAGCACATTTATCCAAAACACCACAACGTATGGTATACTGGACGAACGTGCCTAAACATGAACTGGTTATGGATGGCAGGCCAAAAGTGCCTGTATATAGAACTGACCCCCTCTGAGACCATACTCCTGTATCATTCAGTTTCCGCCTTTTCTGCGGGCCTTGCCGGTTACCTGTTCCACCACAAGACGCAGCACCTCTGTGCGTGGTATGGCAGTCCGGTCATACTGGAAGTCCTCTGCATGGTAATGTTGCATCAGCAGACACAGGGCGCCCTCTTTCTCTGCCTCTGGCACAGCCTCAATCCTGCCGTGACCGATCACACTTTCGTACTCCATTGTACAGTTTCCCTTTTGGGGATCCAGGACCAGTTTATGGGAACAGTCCATCTCGAAGCTGGCCCTGTTGTCTCTGGCAATCAACTCATATTTTCTGCCCTCCCTGGCCCCATGGAAATAGAGGATCACCTGGCCATCCTCTATCTGCATGCCAAAATTGACCGGCAGGATATAGGGATAGTCTACATCATGTAAAGCCAGTCGGCACACATCGCACCGTTTCATTACTGCAAGAATCTCCTGAATATCCGTTATCTCCCTGTCACTACGTCTCATCTTATGCTCCTTTCTTCTGCTGTGGGTCTGTATACGGGCCAGAATCCCGCAGGTGGAATTCTGCACCGCATACGCATCGCTTTGCCACAAACCTCCCCTGCGTTTGCGTACGCGTCCCCTGGAAGGCTTTATCCTATAGGATGGACTTTTCATAGGATAAATAAAAACCCCAAAAACGTACATTTTCGAGGTTCTCATCCGAGGCGCAGACCGGATTTGAACCGGTGCATCAGGGTGTTGCAGACCCACGCCTTACCGCTTGGCTACTGCGCCATATCCTGTATTCTATTATATGGCATACGATTTCAAAAAATGACTCCAACGGGAATCGAACCCGTGTTACCGCCGTGAAAGGGCGATGTCTTAAC
>CAJTOJ010000043.1 GCA_910577665.1 uncultured Acetatifactor sp. | reverse complement strand
TTCGGTAAACTCCTGTTCTTTTTTGTGTTTCCAAAACTCGGAATTTCCTATAAAGCGAAAAGATTATCCCGCTCTTTCTACGATACAGTCTCCTAACTGTACCGTTTGGGCTCCGATGGCGCCTTTCTACTTTTTACGAATAAATAGTGAAGTGTTTTACCGTAATAGTTCAGACAGAACACTGAACTGTTACCTTTTACCCTGCTTTCCACCCATCCCTCAGAAGTCCATAAAGATAAAGGTCTGCCCAGTTCCCATCGTTGTCCTTTGTATGGCTTCGCTGGATTCCTTCCAGCTGCATGCCCAGCTTTTTCATCAAGCCTACAGATTTTACTCCGTCAATGGTTTCGGCAAATACCTTGTGTGCGTCAAGCCGATGAAACGCATAGTCAATTACTGCCCTGCAAGATTCATACGCATATCCCTGCCGCCAGAAGTCTTGGTTGAAAAACCAGCCAATTTCATAGACACCTTCCGCAAACGGATGGAACAGGATATATCCAATCATTCTGCCGCTGTCCCTGTGGTCTACAGCCACGGCAGCATTTTTCCCTATGCAGAATTCTGACAGGAAGCAGAAAGTTTTTTCAAAGCTGTATGCAGGTTCACAGTTCTTCATTACTTCGGCATTACCCAGGATAGCATACAGGTCTTTGGCATCTTCCATTGTATAGCTACGAATCACCGCTCTTTGCGTCTCAATATGCATCTGCATTGCCCCTTTCGAGTCTGGTTCCCGTCCAGCATTTGTCATGACTTTCTTTCCAGATTCCCCCTCGGCCATAGGCGGATTTATTATTCTACTTTATCATATTTCATCCCCGTGGCGCTCCAACGGTCACAGATCTGTGATCCTGCCACTACTATTCCACCATTTTCAAACCGCAGGATAACAGGCAGCCAGTCCACATAAAATTCATTATGTTTTTTCGGTATCAGCTTTCTCTCTGCCCCGTCAGGGTCGACAATGGAAAGGTTTTCCACTTTGATGCTATAACCCAGTTCCCTGTTTTTATAGATACCGTTCGGCGCGCAGGCCTCTATATCGGGGGTGCGCCCAATACCTAAAAATGACAGCATTTCATCTTCCAGGTCGATCCAGTTTCCCTTTGATATTTCAAGGGAAATCTTGTTTCCTGCAAAGGAATGAAATAATAGGTTGGTCATTCTGCTGTAGTCGCGCAAAAATTGCTTAAAACTTTCCGCTCCACCAGGTTTGTCCTGGTAATACGGCTGGTTTTTATCCCTTTGATAAAGATATTCCAGATAGGAGGTCCCACGGTCTTTTTCCAGATAATCGATGGTTGCCTCCGCATTTTCGCGGTATAAAAATACAAGGGACGGATGGAGAGGTTTTATGATATCCCCAATCTCACTGACAAAGTCCTGTAATTCTTCACAGGGTCTGTTTTCAAACAGGAATCGGAATATCTGATACTGAAAAATGGCGCTGTCTACTATATAGACTTTGCTCTCGTTATGCAGTACCTGCCGGGTAAAATAGTTCCATTTGTCCAGCGCAAATAGTTTATACTTCTCGATGGGAAATTCCCAGGTGTCAAACTGTGATAAAGCCTGGTAAGTTCCCTGATCAAATTCATCCTTGTAATACCATTGGATTAAGTTCAAATCTACCGTAACCGTATTTTCCCTGGCTATGGCTATTTTGTCAAGAATGCCGACTGCTGCAGGGTATTCTTTTATAAAGTGCCTGTATTCATCCTTTGTAAATCCCACTTCATCAAAGAATAATACAGGGTGTGGCATGGCTATTTCATGGATCCATTCTGTTCCTATGCCCTGCCTTTCAAGCTGTATCTGTATAAACCGCGAGTTGGTAGTTTTTCCGGTAGAAGGCATGCCTTCCAACAAAATCAACCGCGAATCCATGATTCCCACTTTCTCCATACACATTCCTTTCCGCTTCTGTCCCTTAGCACAAGAATTTCCTGTCTTTTATCAATGCAGCAACGGTTCTCAAGCCAGATAAGCCCTGGATAAATCCTTTGCGAAGGACAATATCCTTCTGGGCAAAATCATCTCATCTGGATATCCCCGTCCGCCGTCCGGGGCGCTCCAGCTCCTCCAATGCATCGAAAGCAGCTGCCACCGCCCGCTCCTGGCAGGGTATTGAGCCTTGCAGAATTCATTGTCAATAGAATATCTCCAGATATTTCCGGTTTTCGCATTGTGATACAGGACAATTATATGGCCATGTATCTTAAGATATTCATTGCCTTTCTGGGAGCATTTCCAGTCTTTCCGGGATCCTCTTCTTCATCTCCCCGGCAGCTTTGTTGGTGAAGGTCACACACAGGATGTTGGCAGGATCTATGCCATAGTCCTGCACCAGATAGGCGTAGCGGCTCACTAAAAACTTCGTCTTCCCGCTGCCCGCCCCTGCGATGACCCTCACGTACCCTTCGGTCTCCAGCACTGCCTCCTGCTGTCTTTCATTGAGATTTTCCAGTAAATCTGCCATAACGCAGTCCCCGTATCCGATGTCTTTCCCTTGGCAGACCGAAGTTTGCACTTCTTTTCCACGTCAGCCGCCAGATTTTGAATGTACTCTTTCTATTTGATTGTACCAAGCTGTTTGCGCGGCAGCAAGTTCTAAAAACAGATTTCTCCTAAATCCTCAAAAAATAGCAGTTTTTGAATATATGCCGTTGGTTGAGTTACCACACCTAACCTTACGCACACATCCAAATACTGCTATAATTCGTTTAAAATAGTGTCCTGCCATCCCACAAGAACGCCCGTAGCACCATACTCATCACTGTCCCCGCTCCTGATAATATATCTTAAACTGTGCAAATGTAAGATCCTGTCCGGGAAAAGGTATATTTCGCAGTGTAGTATGAATCCTCTTTGCATACAATTCATCAATCATAGAAGATGGTATCGGCTGTATCGATGTTCCCAGCCTCATATAGCAGCCACCCGGTGCCATTCCCTTGGTCTTAATATAACAAGGTTTCTCAAGGCCGCTGGATATAATGATCTTAACTACGTCCACACCTTCTATATTCCCTCTTCACATCATCCACCCCGTCAGCATCACACTCATCACCGTCCCTGCCAGAGTGGCCAGCAGCGCCCCCGCCAAGGTAAACCTTGTCTTCGTCACCTTCGCCGCCAGGAAGTACACGCTCATGGTGTAGAATACCGTCTCCGTGCAGCTCATCAAGATAGAGGTCAGCATCCCCGCATAAGAATCCGGTCCCAAGGTACGGAAGATGTCCAATACCAGCCCGGTGGCTGCAGAGGAAGAGAACATCTTCACCACCAGCAGCGGCAGCAGCTGAGCGGGCAGGCCCACCGTTGCCGCCACAGGGCCCAGCAGCGCCCCCAGCATCTCGAAAAAGCCCGATGCCCGCAGCATTCCCACCGCCACCAGCAGGCCGATAAGCGTAGGGACGATATCCACCACAATTTTCAACCCTTCTGTAGCGCCCTTCAGAAAGGTTTCATATACTTTTACTTTAGAGACAAAGCCATAGCCTACGATAAAAAAAATCAATATAGGGATCGCAATATCCGAAAGATGAGCCAACGCATTCATATTGCTTTCCCTCCCCTGTCCTTGATTTTACAGTACACGATTGCCACCAGGGTGCTCACCAGCGTGGCCACAATAGCCGGGACTATGATAACCGCGGGGTTTGCGCTTCCATACTGGCTGCGATAGGCAATCATATTTACAGGAATCAGTTGCAGAGAGGAAATGTTGAGAATTAGGAAAATGCACATTTCGTTGCTGGCCCGCCTACCCCGGCTGGCAGACTCCTGCTGCCCAAAGCCTTTTCCCCCTGCTTTTTTGTGCCCACCTGCCTGCCCTGCAGTTCCATGCCGGATATCCTTGTTTTTTGCAGTTCCGTCCCCGCTCCCCTTTTCCATCTCCAGGTACTCCGGATTCCCCCGCTGTGCCTCCAGTTTCGCCAGTTCCTCCATGGCCTTTAAGCCCGCCGGGGTGCAGGCCCACCCTAATCCCAGCACGTTAGCAATGATATTGGTGGCTATGTATCCTTCTGCAGGGTGCCCCTTGGGGATCCGGGGAAATAAGAACCGCAGGAATGGGGCGATCCCTCGTGTCAGCTTTCCGATCAGTCCCGCCCTCTGGGCAATCTCCATCAGCCCCGTCCACAGGGCTACTACCCCTGCCATAGTAATGCACAGGGAGATTGCCTCTCCGGCACTGTCCAGGGCCGCATTCGTCACCTCTCCCATGTGCCCTGTCACCGCTGCGTAGACCACCGCCAGCAGTATCATCATGGCCCATATAACATTTAACATTCTGTTTTTACCACCTGCAGACTTCCTTACCTCATTTTATGTACGGACTGTAATGCTGATACCAGTTTATCCACGATTCCCCTCTGTCCTTCCTTGCACAAGACATCGCCAGGACCACCAGCATCCCTTGCACCAGAAGACATTGTCAATTTTGTGGATATACCGCCATATAATAACTTGATCCCTCTCTGAAGCGAAGCTCATACTCGTTACGATTCATCCGGTAGTGCCGCCAGGTGTTTGTCACGCGTTCTTTGCGTGACAAATCCAATATCGCGCATTCTAAAAATCATTGTTATTCACCTTTCTTATGTGTATCAATTGCATTTTCGCGAGCGCCGTAGCCATTGTGGGTCAGCCAGGTACTTGACGCCGGGCTTAAAAAAAATTATAATACATAACGCATTTGGCAAAATATTTATAGGAAGAAGGGAAATATCCAATGAGTGAAGTATTCCAAAAAAGGTTGGCATGGGCAGCAAAAAAAAGCAGACGGATCCTTTTGGCCGCCGTTGCCGGAGCGGTAGCACTGGGTAGCATCAGTTATAGTCAGGCAGCAGGCATAGAAGATGTTTTTGACGAACGTTATTATGCGGATAAGTACCCTGACCTCAAAGCTGAATTCGGCTATGACAGGGACGCTCTGCTTGAGCATTTCATAATGTACGGGCTTTCCGAAGGCCGGGAGATGAATGAAATGATAGACATCGTTAAATATAGAGAGAAATACCCGGATCTTCAAGATGCCTTTGGGGATGACTGGGATGCTTATATTGAACATTATCTTGTTTATGGCGCCTTTGAGCAAAGAGACAATGGCACCGACTTTAGCCCTGTGGATTATCTCAGCAGATACAGCGAATTGCAGGATGCCTTTGGCGATGATATACTGGCAGCTTACAAACATTACGAGACATATGGGAAGCAGGAAGGCCGCGAAGGAAGAAGCGAGGCTGTGGTAAAAGCCGAAAAAGAGGCGGAATATAACAGTTCCGGGGCATCCACCACAGTGGGCATCATTCAGATTCAGAGTGTGGAGGTTCTTGGCAGCGGTCACATCAAGGTCACTTTGAGCCAGAAGACAGCCCAGTCCCTTTCCCTGGAGGCATTCAGTATCATTTGTAATAGCGGCGGCTCCGACATGACGATCCTGTCTGTGTCCACCAAAGACAATAGGACTTATGATCTGTCTACCACGTATTATAAAGACCAGGAATACGATATACAGATAACCCTTGCCGATGGCACCACCATCTCAAAGGTCTTTGAGTATAGGACAGATTGCGCGCAGATCACAGGAATTAACGCTGTCCGCACCAGTGCCAGTGAGGCCAGGATTACTTATAATACAAACGAACCTGGTTATTTTTATTACATTTTAAGGGAAAACGGGCAGACACGGACAGCTTCTGTCATGAAATCAACTGAAGTAACAGAGGCAGAAATCATGCAAAACGGCGTCAAGACAGAGATGAAACAGCATGGGAATACTTTTACCATTCCTGGTCTGAGGGAGGGCCTGCCATATACCATGTATTATGTGGCTGTCAACACCGAAGGAAAGTCCACATTGGTTAGCAGTCTTTCCATTAGCGGGCAAATCTATGTGGACAATTCCATCCCCATCAAAGGAGCCACGGCGTTTGCCGAGAAGCAGGGAAATGGTGAATTCCTATATGGATTTGAGATAGAGCTGGAAACTGCCACTTCCGAAAGCCTGGTTCTGGAGCAGTTTGACATCAGCTGTCCACTGAGCAAGACAACGCTGGGAGATGTCAAGACTTCAGATAATAAGATTTACCGTGTGTACATGCAAAGAGGAAGCATCCCCCAGGGAAATAATACTTACACGATTTTGATCAACCTCAAGGATGGTACACAGTTAAAAGGTACCTGCTACCTTGATCTGCAGGCACCCAGAGTCAATGCCAGAAGCATCGAATGGAAGGATCCGGACACCATAATGATTGTTGTCAACTCAGATGAAGCCGGTACCCTTTACTATGCGATTCAAGACGTTGTAGACGGTGAGGGTACCGTCACTGCCAAGGATCCTGCGCAGATTTATGCCAATGGCACGAAGTCTTCCATCGGGTATGGCTTGAATTATGTAACAATCAAAGGCGTAAAAGCAGGGCAGTGGTTCTGCTATGTGTCAGAAGATGTGAAAGGTAACCGGGAGGATTTCTACAGTTATAAGCAGATTCCCCAGTATACCGATCCGGCCCCCGGTGATACGTCCCAGCCAAAGATTACAAGCGTAACAGTTCTCAAGACTTCTGACAGGGCAGAGCTCAAAGTGGTGTTCGACCAGAACATGAACGGTATTTACAATAATAAAATGACCCAGATCAGCGGAATTGACAAGCAGCTGGCCTTTGATACAAGATATAGCTCTGAAGGCGGACTTGAAGACAATGTGCTCACTCTTACCGTGTTGGATTCGACCATTTCCATACCCCCAGGCAACCATACCTTAACGGTTGTTTTGTATGACGGAAAAACATTAACTTTTGACTTCACGGTATAAATACTGTATAGAGACCCAGAAGGCGGTCAGCAATTCCATCTGCTGACCGCCGCGAGTGTTTCATTTCTGTCCGTTTTTTCAATGCTCTTTTGTGGGTTCTTCCCTCAGAAGAACCGTTCTTATCCGGATCTTTTTCCTGTCCTTACCCCTACAGCGTTCCCTGGGTAAACAGACTCTTTACGTGGGCAACCTCTTCCTCAGTGGCCTTGCTGGCAGGCACATAGTAGGATTTCTCCCTGGCAAGCTGATACAGCTCTTCCTGGGACTGTTCGCAGGCATTGCGGAACTGCTTCAAGGTCTGCTTCAACTCTTTGTTCTCTGACTGGGCGATCATCTCCGCATAGCGCACCAGCTCCCCGTTGATGCCGGTGAGGGTGTCAGCCACCATCGTCTTTTCCTGTAATTCCATTTTACACCTCCGCGCCCGCTTCAACGGGCATACTAATCAGAATCCTGGCAGTAAAATCCCATTGCCCGATTTTACTGTATAAAAGTTTACTTTCACGCTTCACACCATACTGCCTATGGCGACATAGGCAATGTGCCGGCACCCTTACTGCAGGAACTTCATAAGCTGCTGCTTATTATCCATGGCCGACCTGGCACCTTTCTCAAAAAACTGTTTGATCTGGGTGTCATTGGCTGCCTTGGCATACTCCTGCATTTTGCAGTGCGTTGTGTCATAGCCGCCGATCAAATGGCGCAGGTTCTGCAGATCCAGTTCTGAAATATTTGTCATCTTCCTAACCTCCTTCTATTTTTTACAAGGTTAGTGTTGACCTTCAGAGGCAAAAATATTTAACCAATCATATGAAATTTGCAAAAACAGAAATTAACACTACCGTCATGATTCCTGCCACCACAATGGACAGGCTGCTCATGGCTCCTTCGATCTCTCCCAGCTCCATGGCCTTGGAGGTACCCAGGGCATGAGACGCCGTACCAATGGCCAGTCCCCTGGCAATGGGTTCCCGGATCCGGAACAATCTGCAGAAAACCTCTGCCATCACCGCCCCGAAGATACCTGTGATACTGATGGATACTACCGTGATTGCCGGAATCCCGCCCATCTTCTCTGACACCCCCATACCAATGGCTGTGGTAATGGATTTTGGCAGTAACGTCACATACTGCTCATGATTCAGACCAAAAAGCAGGCTAAGCAGATAAATGCTTCCCATGGCAGTGAGTACTCCTGCTCCTATACCACCAAGAATTGCCTTGGGATACTTTCTCAATAGCGCCAGCTGCCGGTACAGTGGTACTGCCAGGCTCACCGTGGCCGGAGTCATAAAATAGCTGATATATCTGGCTCCCTTGTCATAAGTCTCATATTCGATTCCCAAAAGCAGTAGCACGGCGATGATCAGCATAGCCGATATGAGCAGGGGATTTGCCAGGGATATCTTCACCTTCTTCTTCACCAGCAATCCTGCCTGGTAAGTGCCCAGGGTCAGAAACATACCGAAAAATGCGGACTGTGCCAACGTCTCATTGATCTGTTCCATACTCTTCTCCTGTACGGTTGTACTTCATTTTATCTGATTTCCATTCATTCTTCATTCCACAGTATGGTCAGTGTCCGATGCCCTTCTGGCATCTTTCTTCTCTTCCAGGCAGATGATCCCTTGGGCAGTGCGTCCAGTGACTGCCATGATGAGCACTGTGGTAACCAGGCAGATCACCACCAGGGGAATCAGCATCTCCCGCAAGGCGTCCACATTGGCAATGATGCTCACCGTGGAGGGAACGAACAGGATCGGCAGCAGTTCCACCAGGAAATCCGCCGCCTTTTCCACCTTCTCCAGGGGAACCAGCCTTGTCACCAGGGCCACCAGCATCAGTATCAGCCCGTAGATACTGGCTGTCACCGGCAGGGGCAACAGAAGTTCCAAAAGTTCCGCCATAAAAGATATCGTCATAATGATAGCCAGTTGTCTGATAAGCTTCACCTTTACATCCCCCGTATCTCTCACATCTGGTGCTTTACTACTCCATATTCATCATCCATCCGGTAATAAGGACATTCCCTCTGTGTTCCGGACAGGAACCGGAACATCTCGTCTTCATCCAGGTTCACCAGGCAACTATAGCATTCATAATCTTCCTCATAAACATAATTGACACATGTGTCACAGTTTCCCGATATCATTTCCCGTTCCCTCCCAATTTAATCCTTGTAGCTCTCCATCTTTCTGTGCGTCATCCATCCACATGCAGATACCCATATATCTCCCGTTTACTTACACCCCTGTCCTTTGCCACCTGTTTCATGGCCTCTTTGTGATCCACTCCCTGCCTTTCATAGAGCGCCATATGCTCCTCTATACCCAGTTCTTCCCAGGAGACAATCTCCTCCTTACGCTTTTCTTCCCGGCTCTTGCCCTGGACTACCAGCACATACTCTCCTTTGGGTTGTTCCCTGGTGTAATGTTCCAGGGCCCCATCCAGTGTGGTAGGCATCACTGTTTCAAATTTCTTCGTCAGCTCCCGGCAAAGAGTGACATGCCGGTCTCCCAGGGTTTCCTTCAATTCTTCCAGCGTTCGCACCAGGTGATGCGGTGCCTCATAGAGTACCATGGTACGACTCTCCCGGGCCAGTTCCTGCAGTACCATCCTTTTTTCCTTCCTGTCCGAAGGCAGAAAGCCTTCGAAGCAGAACCGTCTGGTAGAAAGCCCGGACAGGGTGAGGGCCGTGATACAGGCTGAAGGCCCCGGCAGTGAGGTCACCGGCACACCGCCCTCCTGGCACATCTGCACCAGCACTTCACCGGGATCCGAGATGGCAGGAGTACCTGCATCGGTGATCAAGGCAATATTCTGTCCACCCTGGAGCTGTCCCACCAGCTGTCTGGCTTTCCCTATCTTGTTATACTCATGGTAACTGGTCATGGGTGTGTGAATGTCAAAATGGTTCAACAGCCGTATGCTGTTCCTGGTGTCCTCTGCTGCAATCACATCCACCATCCGCAGGGTCTCCACCACCCGGGGTGTCATATCCTGCAAATTCCCGATGGGAGTTGCACATATGTATAATGTCCCTGTCATTCCCATACCTCCTGTGTGTCGATGTTTCCCGTGTACCAGTGTACTAGTACCCATATACCTCCCGGATCTGCGGCATATACACTCCTGGCTCCTGGAAAACGATCAAGGGCTTCTCCACTGTCATCCTGGGCCTGCCACCCCGGACAGCCTCCAGCAACACCATGTTTGGCTCCTTATCCACATATGGATAGACCAGCTGCATTCTTTTTGGTTCCAGTCCGTGCTCCGAAAGCCGTACCAGGATCTCTGCCAGCCTGAAAGGTCTGTGCACCAGGAAAAAGTGTCCTCCCGGCTTCAGCAGTTTTGCCGTCTGTGCCACCACGTCCTTCAGCGTACACAGGATCTCATGCCTGGCAATGGCTTTAGGCGCATCCGGATTTACGATACCGTGTTGTCCGACCATATACGGAGGATTACAGGTAATGCAATCAAAAGAAGCAGACTGGAAAATATGGTCTGCCTCCTTGATATCCCCTATGACAATACGGATCTTGTCTGACAGGCCATTCAATGCCACACTTCTGGCTGCCATGTCGGCACTTTGGGCCTGTATCTCAAGTCCAGTAAGCCTGGTGCAGTGATACTTTGCTTCCATAAGCAGCGGAATAATACCTGTCCCTGTCCCCAGATCCAGAAGGGTGTCCTCCGGTCTGGCATGAGCAAAGCCTGTGAGCAGCACTGCGTCCATTCCAAAGCAGAACTTCTCCGGGTTCTGTATGATCCGGTATCCGTTGCGCTGCAAATCATCCAGGCGCTCCTTTTCTTTCAGCATACCTGCCCCATCCTGCCCAATTACACTGGAAACAATGCCGTCACAATTGTCCATCCTGTAGGCTTCCTTCCCGGCTGGCTTTTTACTGTCTGGTTTCCTCTTATCTGCTGCCATCCTGTCCGGTTCCTTCCTGGCCGGGCCTGTCACCCCTTGGCCGGAAATGCCGGCTCTTTCCCCGGAAGCTGCGGCCGCCTCTCTGGCGTTGTTCCCCCTCCGGAATTCCGGACTGCCTTGCTGCCTGTCCGGTCAGCTCCGGGCCTGTTTCCATCTGCTGTCCTTCCCCAGGTCCGGCTTCATTGCCCCTTGCTCCGGCTATCTCCTTCTGGTTCTGGCGCTCGCGGCTGCCTGGGCGGTTCCGATTGCCCTGGTAACCCTTGTAATCCTGGTGGTTCCTGCCATTCTGGTGGACGCGTCCTTCTTCTGTATTCCGGATTCCATCCTGTGGCCTGTTCTCCTCCCGTATCTCTCTGTCCTGACGGTTCCTGGCACCCTGACGGTTCCTTCTGCCCTCATATTCCCTGTCATTTTCACGGCTTCGGTCTTCTTCCCTGCCCTCGCCGTCCTGGTAATTCCTGCTGCCTTGACGCTCTCTTGCATTTCCCCAGTCCTGCATTTCTTCCTGGTTCCAACGGTTCTGGCGGCTCCTGCCTCCGTCCCGGCCTCTTCCCCTCTCCCAGGTATTTCCCAAACCTGCGCGTCCTTCCTCCTGGGTCTGCCCATTCCCGTGCTGACGGTTCCTGCCCCCGTCCCGGCCTCTTCCCCTCTCCCAGGTATTTCCTAAACCTGTGCTGCCCTCTTCCCGGACCTGGCTCTCACCATACTGGCGGCGGCTTCCCTCTTCCTGAGTCTGGCCATTCCCGTACTGGCGGCGGCTTCCCTCTTCCCGGATCTGGCCTTCACCGTACTGGCGGCTTCTGTTGCCCTGGCGCTGGCTGCCTTCCTGGCGGTCTCTGCCGCCCTGGCGCCCATTCTCTTTCTGTCTGTTGCCATCGCGTTTAGCGGATCCCTCCTGCTTCGCGCTCTCCTGTAATTCCTGCTGGTCTTCTTCCTCCAGACGCGCCAACTCCTGTAGCTCCTCCTTGGATATATCCAGCTTCTCCTTCTTGCCATGCCTACGTCTGAACTGAAGCTTCCCTACCGGATACTCCTTGATCTCCTTCTCATCGCCTTCCTCCACCACTACTTTCACAAGCTGGCGTAGCACGTTGACGCTCTGTACCTGTCCCCTCAGCCCGTCTTCTGTTGTCACCTGATCCCCGATGCCAGGCAGCCTCCTGTTCAGCTCCTCGTATGTCTCCTCCTCGTTCTTCAGACAGCACATAAGCCTGCCACACACACCGGATATTTTGGTGGGGTTCAAGGACAGGTTCTGTTCCTTTGCCATCTTAATGGAGACAGGGACAAAATCTGCCAGATAACTATGACAGCACAAAGGCCTCCCACAGATTCCAATGCCCCCCACAATCTTCGTCTCATCCCGGACACCGATCTGGCGCAGCTCTATCCTGGTCTTAAACACTCCCGCCAGATCCTTCACCAGCTCTCTGAAATCAATCCTTCCATCCGCTGTGAAGTAAAAAAGAACCTTATTATTGTCAAATGTATATTCCGCATCAATGAGCTTCATTTCCAGCCCATGCTCTTTTATCTTCTCCAGGCAGATCTTAAACGCCTCTTTTTCCTTCTCTTTGTTGGCAGCGGCCTGTTCCAGGTCCCGCTGGTTCGCTATCCGTAGCACGGGCTTCAAGGGCTGGACCACCTTCTCATCCTCCACATCCATGATCCCTGCCATTACCGTGCCAAACTCGATCCCCCTGGCTGTCTCCACGATCACGTGGTCGCCTCTCTTTATCTCAAACTGCAAAGGGTCGAAGAAATAAATCTTGCCCGCTGTACGAAATCTCACACCTATCACTTTCGTCATCTATCTACCTCACTGGCGCACAGCGCCTTTCCCAACACCTCATGCTCCTGCCACAAACGGCTGGATCCATAGCATGTCCCGGATATGCTCCGATGCTCATTCTATCACACTTTTCCCCGGCTGGCAATGCCGAACAACGCATACAGACAGCATCTTTCTGGAAAAACTGGGGTAAGAAGGAAATACCGTGGTTTTATCCTTTGTCCATTTTTTCGTCTGCCCATCTCCTTCCAAGCCGCTCTCCCAGTCGGCTTAAAATCTCATTTGGAATAGTTCCTGCCCTCCTGGCCATCTCTTCCACTGTAATATGCTCCCTCTGCTGGCTGCCTATGAGCACAGCCACATCCCCGGGTCGTACCCCTTCCACATCCGTTATATCCACCAGGGTCTGGTCCATGCAGATACGTCCTGCAATGGCCACACGCCTGCCTCCTATCAGTACCTCCCCTATACCCCCGGAGAGTGCCCTGGGCAGGCCGTCCCCATACCCGATGGTAAGCACTGCCAGCCTGGCAGGTCTTTTGGCTATGTAGTCCAGTCCATATCCGGCAGACTCTCCAGGCTGTAGCTTGCGCACAGAAGCCACCCTGGCTTTCAAGGCCAGCACCGGTTGCAGGCCAGGCTGTCTGGATGGTGCTGTTCTCTGCACCGCCACTTCATGTCCGGCCATTTCCCTGCTGGCTTCTTCCTGTACAGTTACTCCATGTCCCCATTCTTTTATGTCCCCACAGGCACCATAAAGGGCTATCCCCACCCTTGCATAGTCCCCTGCCAGTTCCGGATAACAGAGTACCCCGCTGCTGGCTAACAGATGCAGCCTGGGAATCTTATATCCCTGGTTCATAAGTACCTCCATGGTATGGAAAAAGGCCTCCGCCTGTTTCCTTGTATAGGCCCGGTCCTTCTCCGCCGCGGAATCAGCCACACACAGATGGGTGTAAGCTCCCTTGATCACCAGATTCTTCATTCTACAGATCTGGCAGAGCTTTTCTATCTGCTCGCATCGTTCTCCCAGACGGTGCATTCCTGTATCGATGCCTATATGGACTTCTACTTTCTTCCCATATTTCTCCAGCTCCTTTGCATAAGCATAGTCCACTACTGTCTGACTTAAATCATGCTCTCCCAGCAACGGAAACAGAGCAGGGTGGGTATAACCCAGAATCAAGATCTCACCCTCCACGCCGCCTTTGCGCAGCTTTACAGCCTCCTCCACACAGGCCACGCAGAACGCCTGGACCCCCATTTTGTTCAGTTCCCTCCCCACCAGAACCGCCCCATGCCCGTAGGCATCAGCCTTCACCGCTGGCATCAGTTCACATCCCACAGGCAAAAGGGAACGCAGTACCGCAACATTATGCCTAAGAGCCTTCCTGTCTAATTCAGTCCACGCCCTTCCCATGATATAAGCTTCCAGGCACTCTTCCTGTGCGATCCCACAAGTTTCTTTCTGCATCTCTCCCTCCGCCTTCCCAGTTCCCATTCTATACGCCCTCTCCGTTGTCTCCGTTTTTGTTTCAGACTCCCATGCAGCCGGCTTGACTGCCAGGCCTATGGTGTCCCTTACATTCCTATCTGCCCCGGAATACCGTTACAATGAAGCCGTCCACATTATTCCCCGACACTGACCAGGGTGTCTTCCCTGGAATCTCCAGGACGGTATCCCCTCCCTGTTGCCCGGCCAGGTAAGACACGGCGATCTCCATTCCCTGTACCCTGGTCACATACGCTTTCCCGCCATGGGGATAGTCCTTCACAAAATCCATATACTCCTCCAGGGTCAGTCCCTGGTTCTCCATCACGTGGGCATGCGGTACTCCCACATACCGGAAGTGCCACGGCTCATGTCCAATGCCTGTGACTGCCTCCTTGCCAGCAGGGTACCGCTCTACAAAGCCGTATGCAGCCGCATATCTGCGGAAAACGCCACAGACACCGGTATACGGAAATTCCGGACAGATAAAGTCTATCTCCTCCTGTCTGCGCCCCAGGTCGATGGCCAGCCCTGTCTGGTGCTCACTATGTCCTGGCAGGGCCACGAATTTCCGGGTAAATTCCTCCCCGCTCTCCTCCAGACAGTCATCCCAGATAGCCTGCTGTTCTTTACGGGAACGCCAGCCGCTCACAGGGACGATCCGTTCCCAGCCCTTGATTTTCTGCATCAGTTCCGTAAGCAGCACCACTGCCCTGCGTTCCATCTGTACCCTGGGAACGCCCTCCCAGGCTGGCACCAGATCTTCCCTTCCAGGCTCCCTGTAGCCATGGTCCTGGTTCACCAGGATCAGGCTTCCCTCATGGATTCTTCTATCTTCCAGCACATACTTTTCCATTCCCCATCCTCCTGCCCCGGACAAACCAGGTTCCTGTCATGTACCTGCGATTTCACTGTTAATTTACAGAAGTGCCCTGTGCCAATGTCCGGTTTTGCAGCCCCGTCATGTTTTAAAGCCCTGCTGCCTTCAGTTCCCGCCCAGGCTCCTCCACAGCCAGACCTATCACCCGGTCCAGCAGTTCGGGGAATCCGATGCCGGCTGCCTTCATCATGCCCGGATACCTGCTATGCTCCGTGAAGCCCGGAATGGTGTTGATCTCATTGAATACCACTTCCCCCTCCGGAGTAAGGAACATATCCACCCTGGCAAATCCTCTGCACCCCAGTGTCCGGTACAGCACCCTGGCCGTTTCCTTGATACGTGCCGCAGTCTTTTGGTCCACCCTGGCTGGCACATGGATAGCCGAGGTCTTCAATGTGTATTTTTCCGTATAATCAAAAAATCCTCCTGCCAGTTCAATCTCATCCACTTCCCCCACGGTCAGCTCCCCGTTTCCCATGACAGCACATCCTACCTCGAATCCCTCTATATTCTCCTCCACAATAACCTGGTCATCATACTGGAAAGCCAGTTCTACAGCAGGAAGCAGTTCCTGCTCCCTTGATACCCTGGTAACCCCATAGGAAGAGCCTGCCTTCACAGGCTTTACAAAAAGAGGATACCCAGTCCTTGCTGCAAATCCCAGCACCTCCTGCTGCCAGCTGTCCGCCCTGTGTCTTAGGGCATTCCTCACACAGTGTTCCCTGTCATTCTGGTGGGGCAGATGTCCTGCCTCCATCTCTTCCCGTCCGAAGCACAGGGATTCTGGTGTCCGCACTCCCGCCAGTGCTGCCAGTTTATGGGCACGGTCTTTATCCATGCACAGTGCTGATGCCAGCACCCCGCATCCCACCAGGGGAATTCCTGCCATCTGGATCATCCCCTGGATGGTGCCGTCTTCCCCCAGTCTTCCATGCATCACTGGAAATGCCGCATCTATTTCCAGTGTTCTCATCCTGTCCCCCTCAAACAGCAAAAGCCTGTGTGCTTCCTGGTCCGGCGACAGGGCTGCCGGGATACAGTTTCCCTCCGTCAGCCATCGATCCTGGCGGATCTGCTCTATATCCCCGTCATAATAGTACCACTGGCCTCTCTCAGAGATCCCTACTGGCACTGGTTCATATCTGTTCTGATCCAGATTGCGGAGCACGGCATAAGCCGACTCCAGGGACACACTGTACTCGGAGGATCTCCCCCCGAAAAAAACTGCAATTTTCAATTTTCTCATCTTCATATCCTTCTGTGCGCTGCGATGCACATTCATGTCAACAACCTCACAGCTTACTGCGGGATTATTGACCCTTGTGGCAAGAGTCAAATGTCTGCTTCGCAGCCGTTTGGCTCATTGCCCGTGGTAATCAACAGTTGAATACGCATTTTTATTCAACCTTTACTTCTTGTGTTTTGTCACACATATCTGCCTTGAATCCCACTCTGGTAAGTATCTCCATATGACAGTGCTTAAATCCTACAGGTACATCGGTTTACTGGATTTAACCTGTCTGTCACATATGAGCCATTATATAAACTCCAGATGACATATTGGTGACATTTCTGTAGAATTTATTTATTTCCACACATGTGACAAAGATCCTGCACAGCAGGATTCTCCGCCTGCGGCGGGTCCCATAAGCGACACAAACCCTTTTACGCCACAGCGCGGTCCCCCTAAGGGTCATATCTCAGAAGAGATGGCGTTTCCTGTAACAAAAAACACCTTGTCTGGTATCTATCATGTACCAAAACAAGATGTTTTTTATATCTATTCAACTAAAGTATTGTTAATTTTGCATTAAGATTTCCTGCAGGCTTTCTAAACACAGTTCTGCATCATATCTGCATTTACCCGTTCTCCTGGATTGTCAGAATCATCAGTTCCATGGTCAGTTCAAAGTTTACATTGGCCTCCAGACGACGTTTTGCAGTGTCAAGTGCACGGATCACCATCTCTATACCTTCATAGCTGCTGCGCTGGGCGGTCTGACGCAGCGCCTGTATCTCCTCCCGGAACACCAGATGGTTCACGTCATGGGTTGCCTTGAACAGCAGCACATCCCTGTACCAGATGGAACAGATGTCCAGGTAATCGCTTACTTCCAATTTGTACTCCGTGATTTTTTTGATGGCGGCCATGATTTCATGCAGTTCCATCTCTTTTATGTATTTCAATAGAGAGAGTGCTTCTGCCTTCACATTCTCGAAGTCCTCACTGGAGGCCAGTGCCTTAGCCTTCCCTACATTTCCCCTGGCAAAGGCCACACAGACATCAGCCTTGTAATCTGGCACCTGTAGTTGTTCCATCAGATACCGTTTCACCAGCTCATCAGACACCGGCTTCATGTTCAGCACTACACACCGGCTGAGAATCGTAGGCAACAGGGAATTCACATTAGCGGTCAGCAACAGGATCACCGCATATTCCGGCGGTTCCTCCAGGGTCTTCAAGATGGCATTCTGAGCCTGTACTGTCATCTTCTCCGCCTCACCCACCACATAGATCTTGAAAGGACGGCTGTATGGCTTGATGTCCACATCGTTATTTATCTGGGTGCGGATATCATCCACACTGATGGTGTTCGGTTTTTCGTGCCTCACATAGATGATATCCGGATGATTGAAGGACAGCGCCTGTTTACATGAGCGGCACCTCTCACAGGGTTCCACCCCGTCCTCCTCACACTGCAGCGCCATGGCGAATACTCTGGCCACGAACTCTTTGCCGGAAGATTTTTCCCCGTTTATGATATACGCATGGGAAATCTTCCTGGCAGAAACTGCATTCTGTAGATGTTCCTTGATCTGTTCCTGTCCGATTATGTCCCGAAATGTAGCCATGATACCCTTCCCCTTCCCTTTTGTAATTCAAGTAAATATATCCAGCAGCAATCCCCTAATCTCTCCGATCTTGTTCAAGATGGCCAGATTGTCCTTCTCGTCCTTCATCAGTTCCTGGGCCAGCTGATCCAGGTTCTCATCAATGAGGCGGATGATGCCATAGACCCTGTGCCGTCCCCTTCTGTCCAGGAAATTTTCCCTGGAAAAACTATGGGAATGGGTCACCACCTCGTTCAGGAACTCCTTGATCAGCCCACGGTAATGTTTCATGTCCCTAAGATCCCGGCGCTTGGAAAGCTTCTGCCCCTGCATGGTGATATCTTCCATCAGATTCTGGAGCCTGGCCTGCAACTCCGCCTCTTCTATGTGGCTGGCAAGCGTAAATTTAAAGGTGCCATCCGTGGGCTGGTTATTCTGCACCTGCTCCAATGGCATATTCCTGTTTACCTGGTTTACCTTGATATCCATACCCACTCGCCCTCTTTCACATCTCCCGGTCCAAACGGCAACAGGCCAGGATATAATCCTTGATTCTGGCAAGGCATTTCTCCAGGTCATCGTTACAGAATCTCACGGATATGCCTGCCTTCTTTATCTTGTCCTCCGCAAAATCCTGGCTGTCTGCCAGGAATCTGCGGCACATCTCCTCATACCTGGGCTGATCCTGCCCCTTCTCCCGGTCCAGTGCCCTCTGGAGTCTGATTCCGTCCTCCAGTTCAATCAGCACTGGCACCACCCTCTCCCTGCCAAAATAGTCCTGTAGTTTCTGGTATGCCTCCAACGTGCCTATCACCAGAAAATCCTGCCTGGCTTCCTGGAACTGGCCGTCATCCACCATGAAATATCTCCAGAGACCATGCACCGTATGATAAGCCCTGTCCTCTACGACTTTTCCCTGCCCTTTCAGACACTGGTATCCGGCTTCATCTGTATAGAAATACTCCCTGCCGTTCTGTTCCCCTTGCCGTATGGGTCTGGTGGTATAGGGCACGACCTTCCTAAGGTCACATGTCCCATCCTCCAGCAGGTATTTGTAGATGGTATCCTTGCCCGTGGCACTCTTTCCCATCAGGCATATGATCTTTCCCATTCCCTAGTCTACCTCAACCACATGGATCATGTTGGTGGTGCCTGCCATCCCCAGAGGAACCCCTGCAGTGATCACTACCACATCCTTACTCTTTACATAACCCGCCTTCTTCGCCTCTGCCACAGCTACATCAAACAGTTTGTCCGTCTCTGTCTCTTTCTGGATCTGCAGGGGATTCACACCCCACAGCAGATTGAGCTGTTTGCACACTCTCTCCTGTACAGAACACCCGATAATGGGGCACTGTGGCTTGAACCTTGCAATGGCTTCTGCCGTAAATCCAGATAATGTGACTGTGATTATGGCTGCTGCCTGCAGATCCATGGCCGCCGTGCAGGTAGCATAAGCAATGGCTGTGGTAATATCTGTCTTCTCATTGTGGGTAATCCGCTGTAGCCTGGACAGGTAGTTAATATCTTTTTCGGCACATTCTGCAATTCTCGCCATGGTTTTCACTGCTTCCACAGGATATTTTCCTGCCGCGCTCTCCCCGGACAGCATAATGGCTGTGGTGCCATCGTAGATGGCATTGGCAATATCCGTAGTCTCTGCCCTGGTAGGCCTGGGATTCTTAATCATGGACTCTAGCATCTGGGTGGCTGTGATCACATGTTTGCCCTGGGCATTGGCCATATGGATCATTTTCTTCTGTAGGATGGGAACCTCCTCTAAGGGGATTTCCACTCCCATGTCCCCACGTGCCACCATGACCCCGTCCGCCACACGCAGGATCTCTTCCAGATTCTGGATACCCTGCATGTTCTCTATCTTTGCAATTATTTTCATATCATTGCCATGTTCTTTCAGGATCTGGCGCACCTCCAGGATATCTTCCTTGCAACGTGCAAAAGATGCTGCCAGGAATTCAAAGCCCATCTCTATGCCGAACAGGATGTCTGCCCTGTCTGTCTCGCTGATATAAGGCATGGAAAGCACCGCTCCCGGCACATTCACTCCCTTGTGATTGGATACGAATCCCCCATTGACCACCTGGCAGATAATCTCTTCCCCTTTTATCTCTTCCACAGTCATCTCAATCAACCCATCATCAATGAGGATAGTGGTCCCTGGCTCAATATCATCTTTTAACTGTTTATAGGATATGGCGGCCCGCTGGGCAGTTCCCAGGATCTCCTCTGTGGTCAGCACGAACTGCTGCCCGGCCACAAGCTCCACCTTTCCTCCTTCAAAATCCCGCAGACGGATCTCCGGTCCTTTGGTATCCAGAAGGGTTGCTACCGGTAACCCCAGTTCCTTCCGCACCTTGCATACCCGCTCATATTTTACCTTCTGCTCTGCATGGGTCCCATGGGAAAAATTGAACCGGGCCACATCCATGCCCGCAAGCATCAGCTCCTTCAAGCGTTCCTCACTCTCGCTGGCTGGTCCAATGGTGCAAATGATTTTTGTCTTTCTCATTTTAATATCCTCATCCTTTCTCAGGTCTTTCCTATTCCCATATATACTCTGGATTTATACTCCTACAGTAACATTGTCCGGTTCTGATATCTCCTTCTTTGGTACGGTCTTAAGAACCTCCAGGTATCTTTCAGATCCGCCACCTTCCACCCCTTGGACGGTCAGTCCCATACGGATCCACTTCTGCATCTTCTCATGTAGCACAGGGGATATGATCTCTCCCGGAACCAGAACCGGTATCCCCGGAGGATATAAATTTACAAACCCGGCAGCATATCTGCCCACACTCTCTTCCAATGGTACCTGGCATTTTTCCATATCCCAGGCTTCTGCAAGCGGAATGGAAGAAAATGACATCCACCCAGGATCCCCCTTATGCATTTCCCTGCCAGCCGTCTCTTCATATGGTTCTATCCGTTGTGGCTTTCCAGCCACCGGCTGCCATGTACTATTGGCCAGTTCCTGGTCTATCTCCAGCAAAGCCTCTGTGAGCCTGATATATCCCTCTGGCGTGTCATTCACGGTGAACATGGCCAGTACAGCCTTCTCGGAAGCCATCTCCATCTGCAAATGGTATCTGGTAAACAGTCTGTCATACAGCTGTCTGCCTGTCATATCCGTGTCTTTGACACAGATAAGCAGTTTTCCCACATCCTGGGTACCACCCCCAGGCAGGATCCCCAGATGCCTGCACTGCCCAAGTCTTCTCTCCATCTCCTGCCAGTGCCCCAGAAAATCTGCAAAGCGCCTGTCTCCTTCCCGGATCACCCCATCCAGGGCATTGTCAATACTTGCCATCAGCAGATAAGACGGGCTGCTGGACTGGTAGATTTGAAGGAATCTTCTCACAAGACCCCGGTCCACCAGCTGGCCATTCACATGGAGCAAGGCTGTCTGGGTCAGCGCAGGCAGTGTCTTATGTACACTGTGTACGACCAGGTCTGCCCCTGCTTGACAGCTGTTTTCTGCAAATCCTTCTGCCAGCCCCAGATGGGCGCCATGGGCCTCGTCCACGATCAAAGGAATCCCTCTTCTGTGTACCACCTTGGCAATCCCCCGGATATCTGCTATCCTTCCCTCATAAGTGGGCGACACCACCAGTACTGCGCCGATTCCAGCCTCCCGGTCCAGGGCTTCCTGTACCTGTCCCGGTGTCACGGCATCCAGGATACCATATGCCCCAAGCCAGGGCGGATAGAGATAGGATATCTGTAATTGCCTCAGATAGGTGGCATGATATGCTGACTTATGGCAGTTGCGCGCCATCAGGATATGGCCTCCAGGCGGCAGTGCCCCACTGACCGCACTCAAGATTCCACTGGTACTGCCGTTGACCAGGTAATAGCATTCCGCCGACCCATAGAGTTGTGCCGCCCTCTCCTGTAATGTACGCAGGATCCCTTCCGGCTGGTGCAGATTGTCAAAGGCATCTATCTCCGTAATGTCCTGCTGGTACATGGATGGGGGAAGTCTCCCCCAGGGCTGACGCTTATGTCCCGGCATATGGTATGGGTATATTTCACTTTCCCCAAGTTCCTCTAATCTGGCAAACAAAGATTCCACTATCCTTGTCAGTCCTTTCTCAGTTTCTGTAGGATCGCCCCATGTCCCTTATGCAGGTGAAGTGTTTCCATCAAGGAACACCATTTATCCGCTGTTGTAACAATCCATGCTTCCCTGCACCTGGGAGGAACTACAGTCAAAGGCCACATATGTTTCTTGATGATGTCCCTTTCCCGGTCCGTGAGGTTGTATTCCCTGGCTGCATTCCTCAAAGCCGTTCCCGGATGGAAGAACCCATGCAGCTTATGCGGATTCTCTGTATCCTGCATGTGCCAGTCATACAGGAAATAGTCATGGAGCAATGCTCCTCTGATCAGCTCTCTGCGGTTGCAACGGATATGCAGCTTTTCGCTGATGGCCAGACTATACCTTGCCACATTCATCACATGGCTGTTTACTGTCATATTTCCATGCTGTATAAATCCTTTCGTTCTATGAAAATTTCTGGATCTTAAAATGTCTGGTGCACTTTTCACTATCTGTCTCTGCAAGGTACGGTAGCGCTCCAGTTTTCTTGCCCACTTTTCTGCTTGTCTTCTGTTCCGCCTTCTGTATGCCATTTTAACCTCCCATTGTCAGCATCTGCGGTACTACTCTTTGTCTTGCTGGTATAGTCCCCTACTGCTTCTTCTCTTATCAAGTTACGCCGGATCTGCCAAACGGTTCCAGCACTGCTTTTTCAGGCTGCAAGCTTCTATGGTTTTCCCCTAAGCCGTTGGCTCCTGGGGTACCCCATCTTGAACTGATGGCTCCTGCTGTCCACTGCCTTCTTCCTGTGGCAGCGCATCTGGAGGCGGTTCCGGGTTCATCTCCGGGTTTAGTATCGCTATTTGCTCAGGTGTATAATAATAGCAGATCACAGGAAATCCTTCTGTCATGTAGTCATATATCTTGGATGCCATATTGATTGGCAGATTGATACACCCGTGGGATCCATTCTCCAGATAGATATCTCCCCCAAATGACCGCCTCCATGTGGCATCATGCATTCCATAATTTCCATAGTATGGCATCCAGTATTTAACTGGTGTTTCATAGTCGCTTCCCCGCAGTACAGCGTTTTTCGTTTTATATGCAATTCCAAATACCCCTGGCGGTGTGATGCAGTTTGAAACACTCATTTTTCCCGAGACGAAATCCGTCTCCAGAACGATCTCTCCATCTATATAGAGATACAAGTGCTGATGGGACAGATCTGCTTCCACATAAGAGTCCCCAATATCATTTTCCCCCTTCTCCATGGCTACGCAGGCGTATACAGGTTCCCTTTCCTCATGTGCACCCTGGCAGATGAGTTCCACCAGTCTTTCAGTTTCTGCTTTCCTGTCAGTCTGCCAGCCGTAATACCCGCTGGGCAGTGAAAGTTCCATTCCCAATGTAGTGACAAACTTCCTTTTCCTGCCATAAGTATCCCATTTCTTTGCCTGTTCCTTCACAAATGCCGCCACTGCTTCCTGGTCCAGCACAGGTCCGCTTTCCTCCATGGTGATCCAGTCTTTTAGGATCTCCGTTCCAAGTTCCACCTTGTTCCCATTCCAATCATAGGCGATCTTCGTATGGAGCCATTTGTTAGCCAATTCTACCTTCTCCACCAGAGCTGGATCCTGACTGGTGACAGATGCCTGCCGGTAACAGCCCGCCTCTTCCAGGTCAATTACATTCTGGTGGGTAACAAGCGCATCCTTCACACACTGGATAACCTGTTCTGTGTCAAGCAAGGTACCCGGTTCCTCCGGGATGATCTCATATCCCTCTGCCACTTCTGAATATTCTCCGATATAGGCATCCCGGGGCTTTACCATATTTTTCTTCTGGCAGGCGTCCCAGTTTCCAATCACTTCTTCCAGCAACTTCTCATCAAAGACCACCCCTTGCTCCACAGTGTGATAATAGGCCTGGTTAGCCAGTACTTTGATCCATAGCAGGTTATCCTGCCGGGATAGCAGATTATCCACCACGCCTTGAGAATCCGCATAGGCCAGTTCTATATCCGAGGGAACAATCGTGCCCAGGACAGTACCTGTCTTCCCGGTAACCGGATCCCTGCCCCTGACCTCCAACGTATATTCCTGTATCTGGGCATCTAATAATGCCACCACTGGCAGGGCCTTCATGTTGCTGCATACGATACTGTTGATCGTAGTATTTGGCAGGAAATGGGTTCTATAATATAGGGCAACCCCTCCATAGATACCCGCTGCTGATACAATAAGCAGTACGACCGCCGCCAGCACCCACCGAAGCCACTTCTTTTTTGTCTTTCTTGTAGTTTCTTCTGCAAGGACCGATATTTCCTGTCCTGTTTCCTGGTATTCTTCTTTTTCAAACCCTGGAGCCTGTACCGAACATTCTGCTCTATTAAGTCCTTCTTCCTTTTTTAATGCTTTTTCCTTATATGGTATGTTTTCTGGTGATTTCCCTTCTGAAAGAATTGATTGACCCTTCTTGTCTTGTCTCTTACCCATTGTCGTCCTATTCCCCACTGGAATTCCTGTCTGATCCATGCCAGCCTGTTTCCAGACAGATATGCAAAATTATTATAGCACGAACCAAAACAAAAAAATAGCACCAAAAGGTTAA
Source organism: uncultured Acetatifactor sp. (assembly GCA_910577665.1). GTDB lineage: Bacteria > Bacillota > Clostridia > Lachnospirales > Lachnospiraceae > Acetatifactor. The sequence goes on along the minus strand of CAJTOJ010000043.1, from coordinate 687 downwards.
ATTTATTCTGTAAATTTATACCTTTTGATGCTTTCCTGTAATATATACCAGCTGTCATGAGACATAAGAAATGCCCAGAACCGGAATCGAACCAGTGACACGAGGATTTTCAGTCCTCTGCTCTACCAACTGAGCTATCTGGGCATTAAGACTTACAAAGGATAAACCTTTGTAAGTCCGAAATAGCGGGGATAGGATTTGAACCTATGACCTTCGGGTTATGAGCCCGACGAGCTTCCAGACTGCTCCACCCCGCGTTATTCAATTTATATAGTATATGCCTCAATAGAACTTTTATGCTTCTATTGAGAAATGGATGGGGGTGGATTCGAACCACCGAAGCAATTTGCAGCAGATTTACAGTCTGTCCCCTTTGGCCACTCGGGAACCCATCCATATGGAATTATACCCATAGAGCCGATGATCGGACTCGAACCGATAACCTGCTGATTACAAATCAGCTGCTCTGCCAATTGAGCCACATCGGCATCTCACCAATCGCAACTGATTTGTAACCAGCTGCTCTGCCTACAGAAGTCAGTCCCTAACTACTGTCAAGAATTGAGCCATATCGGCACCTTACATGGAATTACGTTAGTGCCTTATCATCCATGCCCTAACTAGGAATGGGGCCTATAGGGCTCGAACCTATGACCCTCTGCTTGTAAGGCAGATGCTCTCCCAGCT
>CAJTOJ010000042.1:6930-25127 GCA_910577665.1 uncultured Acetatifactor sp. | reverse complement strand
TGGGACACTCCAACATCACCATGACGCTGAACTATTACGCACACGCAACTTTCGCTTCCGCAAAGGCTGAAATGGAAAGGCTGATTGCAGCATAGCCGCAGACGGATTTACTACTTCTTTTACTACCATTGAGAGGGAAAACCTAAGAGGTTATGAGGGTATATAAGAACTTCTCCCCATATCTAAAATGCCGGGAAAGCCCGAAAATACGGGCTATACCGACATATAAGAACTTCTAAAGAGATAATCTAAATTCACCCATAATTTTACTATAACAATTGCATTTTCTGCTTCCATGCGCTCTTTATCCATGGCAGCAAATTTACTTGAGGCCAGGTAAGAAGCCAGCTGGGCGTGAATCTCCAGGTAGGTGCCAATATTCCCCAGATAGAGGGCTTCCTGAGAGAGGGAGATCAAGATCTGAAGTTCGTTCTGGGATAGCAGGAGACCGCTAAAACTGGACAGATCCATCCTGGGGCGGGTGATATGGAGCGCATAGACCAGTGCCTGGTAATTCTGCTGATGGGAGCAGCAATAGGAGCGGAACTGGAGCCGGCAGTGAAGCAGCAGCCATTCCTGGTAATAGAGTCTGTTGTCAGCCCAGCCCTTGTCTTCAATCTGCTGAAGTTCTTCATAGGCAGAAGTAAGCTGCCAGGCGTCCAGGTGGAAGCGGGCATGTTTCAAACTGTAGAAGCAATCGAAATCTTCCCGGCTGGAGAAGACAGGGTAGCGTCCGTGGGGGGAACCGGCATGCTCCATAAGGGCCTGGAAGGTGGCGGGACCAACGTCAGCAGCACCTGTTTCGATCCGTGACAGGGACTGGAGAGTGCAGATGCCTTCTGACAGCTGCTCCTGGGTAAGCCCGGCCTTGATACGGGCTGCTCGAATGATGTCTTTGGCACTGTGTACGCTCATTTGATGTCCTCCGTATGTAACGAATCGTGGTGCAATTGCATGCAGGTATAAGTGCAATAATGGTATATGCTGAGATTGCTATTGAGTGTTTTTTATAATAAGATTTATTATAAATCATTACCTGGGAAATTTCAACCTAAATGGAAACATAAAGATTTCGTATTGCATTATTCCATAGTGCATGGAGTTATAGTATGATGTTTAAAGAGAAAGGTCGGCCTGCTCAAAAAAATGAATGGAGGAAGGCAATATGAAAAAAAGAATGAGGAAGGTTGCTCTGGTGATGTCCCTAACAATCGGATTAATCATAGGATCACAGAGTGTTATGACAGTGAATGCAGCGGAAGGTGCACCAATTTCTGAAGGGTATGTGCGTTCCTGGGTATGCGTTACTTGTGGGAACAGCCTAGAGGTGGAGCCAAAGAGAGTAGTTCTGTCCCAGACGAGATGGAAATGTACAGATGCAAATCATTCATCTGTGAATTGCTATGTGAATAGAGAAAGTTACAAAGATGAGTATTGGGTAACATGTTCTCATTGCAATATAACGCTTAAACAGGGGGAAAGCGATGTGCAGTACAGGACATATCATGTAAGCGTAGAATAGTAAATTGTATTACACTAAATACCGCTGATTCACGACACCAAAAGGAGAAAACACTATGAAAGATCCTGGCAGACTGAAAACCATTGTCATATGTATCCTAATGTCGCTGGTCTTGCTGTCTGTTGCCTCCTGCGGGAACCGGAATGATCCGGATCCCGCATCCAGGGATGGGCAGGAAGCGGAAGAAAGTTCCGGCGCAGGGGACATATCCAAGGCAACAGGAAATGATTCGGAGGAAGATCAAGGCAGTATAGTGGCGGTGGCTGAATTCCGATATCTGCGGCCCGCTGTCCGGCTGGCCGATAACGGCGGCATCTATCCCTATACACTGGATGGGGATTTCCTGTACTATGTGGATTATGTGAACCGGAAGGAAGAGGACGGGACAGAGAATGAGTATGTGCAGGTAGGCAGATACAGGATTTCCGATGGATCATTAGAGGAAGATTACATTGTAAGTGATAAGGGCAGGAGGGAAGTCAGGTACCAGGCGATTCTGGCAGACGGGGCAGGGAACTGCTACCTGTTCTGGGGGCCAGGTTATGATGTGGCAGAGGAAGATGGACTTTACTGTCTGGAAAAGTATGGGACAGATGGCAGTATGCTGTGGCATGCTGCATATACACAGGCAGAACTGGAGAATGTGGGGGATGGCCTTAGGCAGGGAACGGTGACCAGGGATGGAAGGGTATTTCTGTACACCTATGGCGCCGGGGGCAGGGTCTTCTCTTTTGGAGGGGAAGGGGAACTGCAAGCTTTTTATGTGCCTGAACTGGAAAGTCTGGAGGGCGTGGCCGTGGGAAAAGACGGTGACGCCTATGCCTATTGTGTGGCAGGAGCATCGTCAGTGTTTGCCTCATTGGACAGCCAGGGGGAACTGTATCCCTGCCCTGTGACACCTTTGCAGGTATACGATGGATATGAGGATGGCATCTGCCTGCGCACTGGGGAGGGGATGTTGGGATATGAACCTGTAAGTGGAGAGACAGAATTTCTGTGGAGATGGCAGGACGAGTATGTGGATGTGGATGGTGGGCAGGTAGACCGGTTTTTCCGGGACAGGGAGACATCTGTGCTGCTGTGCCTGGAACAGGGTTATTATGATACCAGGCATACAAGACAGTTGCTAACATTTGCATATATTACACAACAGGACAGAACCGACTACCCGGGAAGGCAGGTACTTACCTTATCCTCAATGAATAGTACGGATCAACACTTGATTTTCCTGGTAAAGCAGTTCAACAGGCAGAGCAGGGATTATCGGGTGGAATTGGTGAAGGAGACAGATGGTGATTCCCTGGAGAAGAAGCTGTTGAAAGGTGAGGGGGCAGACTTGATTGAACTGTGGGGGCTTTATTCTGGGGGATTGGCAGAAAATGGGGCTTTTGAGGATCTGACTGCTTATTATGAAGCAAGTAAGGTGATAGACCAGGGGGATGTCCTGGAATGTGTCAGGGAAGCAGGTGTGATCAAGGGCAGAAATGTGGCTGTGGTGCCGGCTTTCTACATTGGCACAATGAAGGGCGCATCTTCTGTCAAGGCTGAGGACTGGACAGTCTGGAAGTTCCTGGAGACAGGGCTGGAGAACCAGGTGTTCATGGTGCAGAAGCCATCGGTGGCCCTGGAGTACTGTATGGGAACCAGATATGGCGAGCATTTCATTGACTATGGGAAGGGGGAGAGTTATTTTGATGGGGAAGAATTCCGCAGGATCCTGGAACTGTGCGGCAGATGGGCCGTCTATGGGGACGATCAGTCTGGTATCATTTATGATTCCGCAGTGGAAGGAGCTGATCAGTTCCTGCATGAAATTCAGATTACCAGTCCATGGGATGTGGTATCGGACAAAGACCCGGCATATAGTACAAAGCTGGTTGGATATCCGGGTTACAACGGGGCGGAGTACCAGCTATGGAATACATGTATGTTTGTCATGAACAGCAAGTCTGGGAATAAAGAGGGCGCCTGGGCATTTCTGGAGTATCTGTTGTCAGAGGAACTACAGTCGGGTATTGACTGGGCCTTTCCAGTGAGAAAGGACAGCTTTGAGAGGTATCTGCAGGATCTCTATGTGGATCCGGACTTGCTGAAACAGCCTTTTGTGGTGGGGCTTTCTGCCTATGAGCCTGTGGTTCCCACAGAGGAGGATATTGCATTTGTGCGCCAAATGGCAGATTCTGCCATTTATGATTCCTGGGGAGGAACCAACAATCCGGTCTGGAAGATCGTGAGCGAAGAAACACAGATGTACTTTGCCGGGGATGCATCCCTGGAAGACACGGTGAAGAAGATACAGGCCAGAGTGCAGCTTTACCTGGATGAACGATAAGGGCAGAAAATGATACAGGAGCAGCAAATATTTCATCCAGATTACAAGCAGGACATGGAGGGGTTCACCGGAGTAGCTGGTGAGCCTCTTTTTTGTGCAAAGACAGCGAGGATGAATAGAAGGATAAGCCTTATAATGAGAAAGCCTAATTTATAATTCTATAGAAGCTCTCTTCATAATTCCAAGGAGGGATAAGATTAAGATTTTGTGAAAAACTTGAGTTACAGAGCAGAATGTGATACCTTTATAGAAGGAGTTGCATACCGGGCTTTCCGGGACAGGCTGTCCGGGTATATCCTGAATCTGCTTACGGGGAAGGAATACAGGCGGTATGGCAGAGAGTCTGGAATACAGATTGATATGTCCGAAAGAGGGTGTATAAATACCTTTCTTCAAACGGGCGCGGGGGTATAAGGATGAAGAACAGACTATATTATGCATTGTTCCTGTTGTATGCCATAGTAGTGGCTTTTGTATTGTATGTGAACGGGGTATTTACAGGGGAGGAAGCTTCCCTGGTGAACCTGGCCATCAACATTGGCTTCCTGATTGTCATAGGTATCCTGTTCTTGATCTCGGCAGTGAGCTTTGGCAGGCTGAACCGGATCACAGATGAACTGGAAGGCATGTCGGACCAGCTGATGAAGGAATACAAAGAGGCAGGGGGCAAGAACCTCTGGCAGGCTTACCAGGACCGGAAGGATGTGTTTGAGAACGAGGAACTGCGGGTGGCTTTCAACAAGTTCCGTATGCGCATCAAGAGTCTGCGCAGACGGGGCACAGCGGGTTCCTGTGATCTGGAGGAATATATCAATGAGAACCTTCTGGACCGGGCGGGGATGCACTTTTTCAATTCCGGCATGTCCGGGACGTTGACGGGCCTGGGGATCCTGGGTACCTTCCTGGGGCTGTCCATGGGCCTGGGGGCTTTCAGTGGGGATGATATCTTCACCATCTCTGATAATGTGGGACCTTTATTGTCAGGTATGAAAGTGGCTTTCCATACTTCTGTGTATGGTATCTTCTTTTCCCTGGTGTTCAATTTCATCTACCGTAGCATCATGTCTGATGCCTATGAGAAGCTGGAGAATTTCCTGAATGTGTTCCACCAGACAGCCCAGCCCCCTGCCGCCACCGAGGATGAGAACACGGCTGCCATGGTGGTATACCAGGCAGGCACGGCAAATGCGCTGAAGAAGATCCTGGAGCTGATGCAGGGTGGTGCAGCAGAGCAGACTGCCGGGGTGGAGCGTATTGTAGGACAGTTTACCGAACAGATACAGGATGCCCTGGGGACAGACTTCCAGCGCCTGGGCAATATCCTGAAGGCGGCTGGGGAGGCCCAGATGGTCAGCGCCAGGAATGCCAAGGAACTGATCGACACGGTGGCTAATCTGGCAGAAGTCAGCCGGAACGTGCAGGAGACCCTGGCCCAGGTCACCCGGAGACAGGAGGAGTTCGCAGGGGAACTGAAAAGCCAGAGGGAACGCCTGGAAAATGCCTGCAATGAGATCACGGGGGAGATCAGCAGCCAGTTGTACGCCTTTGATCAGATGAGGAGCCTGTATGAAGAATAAGAGTAGGAGCAGGGAAGCGTTCGGAGAACACAGCTATTGGCAGTCGTACTCTGATATGATGGCTGCGCTTTTGCTGATATTTATCTTGATCATTGCCATCACTCTGGCAATTTATAAACAGAAGACCACGGACCTGGACAAGACAAGACTGGATCTGAATGCAGCCCAGACTAAGCTGGACGCCGCTATTGCTGACCTGGAGAATTCCAAGATAGAAATCGAGAAATCCAATGAGGAGCTGGCAGCATCCCTGGCAGAGCTGCAGGAGGCCTATGCCAAGGCAGCACTGACCCAGGAAGAACTGAACAAGGCTTACCTGGAGATTGAGAATGCCAGGAATGAACTGACCACCACTAAGAATGAACTGCAGAACATTGTGGGGGTGCGAACGGACATTATCGGGGCCTTGCAGAGTACTTTTAACAATTCCAGCATGAAGGTGGATGCCCAGACGGGTTCCATCACTTTTTCCTCGGATGTATTGTTCCGCTATGGCAGTTCCAGTCTCACGGCGGACAGCAAGGAGACATTGAAGGAGATCATTCCCAAGTACCTGTCTGTGTTGTTGCAGGACCAGTACCGGGAATACATTGCTGAGATTATCATTGAGGGGCATACGGATACAGACAGCAGCTATGACATGAATATGGAACTGTCCTACGACAGGGCTAAGGCTGTGGCAGATTTCTGCCTGGATGACAAGAATGGACTGAGCAAGGAGCAGATCGGGCAGTTGCAGCTTCTGCTGACGGTCAATGGCAAGTCCTGGAGCAATCCTGTGTACAAGACCGATGGAGCGGGAAACTCTCTGGGCGTGGTGGACATGGAAGCTTCCCGCCGGGTGGAGATCAAGTTCCGGCTGAAGGAAGACGAGATGATCGAGAAGATATCGGGGATCCTGAATAAAGAGTAGAGAAGGGATGACCGGTGGGCATAAGTAAAAGGATACAGGCAGATGTGCGGGCACAAATGGAAAAACATAATGCAGGTCAAACAGATTGATAGCAATGTAGATAAAGAGAATATGTTATGGGTGTGCTGAAAGAGTACCACAGAATGGGAATCGGACGAAGCCTCTTTGAGATGGCGAAAAAAGAAACGAAACAGCAGGGGTATTCTTTCATACAGGTCAAGACTGTCCAGATGGGCAGATATGGTATTTACGGTGATACCAACAGATTTTACCTGTCTCCGGGATTCAAGGAATTAGAGGTGTTCCCGACACTGTGGGATGAATGCAATCCGTGCCAGATTTACATCATGGCGATATAGCCTTTGACTGTGCCTGACAGGGAATGATAGGAGTGGCAGTCTGAAGGTTTTATATATCGTTAAAATGCGGCAAAATCATCGGATATATTCATCGTAGAAACCAACAAAATCTTCGAACAACTCAGTATCCAATGAATGACACCATTCCGCCCTGTCCAGGTTCCTGTATATGTAATTGGCTTTATCCTCCGAAAAGCGTTCCCTGTTTTCAGCATTGTTATAGTCGTAATCCAGCGTTTCAAGCCATTTGTCAAAATCCGCATTAAACGAATTGCGATAAGAGTCATCATTGAAATAGTTATGTCCTTTATTTTCAAAGGGAATGAAGCGGAAGCGGGAATCGTCCCTGTATTTTTCATAATAAATCTCGTAGCCGTATTCGGTCGGAACAACTTCGTCATCGAAGCTATGTACGATCATGACGGCGGCATCGCTCTTTGAAAAGCCATCCATTGCAGTATTTGAGGCATATCCGCCATATTTCATCTTCTCGTACAGCTTCACAAACGGCAGCATCAGATAAATACCGTCCCCAGCCTGTTTTTTCCCCCCTGCTTCAAACAGATTTGAGGAAGCGTTAAAGCCTGAACATGCTATCACTGCTTTTACTTCGGGATGGTATGTAAGTACACTGCAAACGCTGTAGCCGCCCCAGCTATGCCCGAACAGAGCAATTGGCAGACTCGGGAAATTCCCACTTTCTTCTACAAATGTGATTGCATGGTCAAGATCTATTACTCCCTGCGGAAGTCCTCCGACTCCTTCCCCCTCGCTTTCATCATTTCCTGTAGCGTCATAGGAGAAGACATAATATCCATGACGGGCAAAATAATCCGCACAGTCCATGTAGGAATTGTGCCCGCCCCCACCAAAACCATGCGCCAATACGATGATTCCACGCTGGTTTTCTCCTGAACTGTACAGATACCCCGCCAGTTTCTGTCCTTTATTTGAAGTGAACTCATATTTCGTGCGTTGCAATCCGTCAAAATCATCAACATACAACATTAGTGGTTCATAGCTTTCAAAACGCTGGTTAAAATTCTCGTTGTATACCGCCACAGACAATATCCAGTCGCCGGTAATTAAAAGTACAGCCACAATAGATAATATAGTCAAGAGAACCTTTTTCTTCTTAGATTTCTTTTTCATATCCATATCCTTTCTACTACAATGTATTTATGGTTAATACCCCTTACAGCCAGTAAGGAATTATCCATCTTGTTGCTTAAGTTGTTAGAATAAGTAAGGCAATAGGTCTGGCTTCTCCTTTCCAGGACTGAATTTAGCAATATTATATACCCATTTTTCCTAAAATGAAATATATTTTACATTTCCTGTTTGTCAAAGTGGAGCCGGAAGGTTACTGTTCACTTGATACTGCAGCCAGGTGTTTTCACGTGTTCTTTGGGTGACGAACGATTGATCAGAGGGATTTTTTCTGTTATGATGGGTAACAGAAAAAGGTTGTCCTCTGACAGCGGTAAGTGGGGAGTATATGGGCACAATACAGGAGGAAGGCATGACAGAATTAACATCAATGATGAACATAGGTAAGGAGATGGCGAAGAAACTGGATTCTGTGGGGATTGGTTCAGTGGAGGAGCTGGCTCATCTGGGCGCTGAACAGGCTTTTCTAAGATTGAAAGCAAGATATCCGAATATCTGTCTGGTACATCTGTATGTATTGGAGGGAGCGGTTAGCAATTTGGAGTTCAATTGCCTGCCGGAGAGCAGGAAAAGGGAATTGAAAGAATTTAACGATTTTCTGAAGAAGTGACGGCGGAGTAAATGGTGGCTGGTCTACCAGTGTGCGGCGGGAGGACTGGATATGGAGCGGTGTGCATGGTGCCTGTGTAATGAAAAAATGATACAATACCATGATGAGGAATGGGGTGTTCCTCTGCATGATGACAGGAAACAGTTTGAATTTCTGATGATGGAAGCCATGCAGTGCGGCTTGAACTGGAATATGATGATACAGAAAAGGGAGATATTCCGGGAGTGCTTTGATGGGTTTGATTATCAGAAGGTGGCGGGTTATACGGAAGCGGATATCCAGAGGATCATGGAAACGGAAGGGATGATAAAGTCACGGAGGAAGATAGAGGCGGTCATCCATAATGCAAGGTGTTTTATGAAGATCCGGGAAGAGTTTGGTACATTCAATAACTATTTATGGGGATTTTCAAAAGGGAAGACGATCTTGTATATGGGACATCAGAAGGGCGGGGTTCCGGCAAGGAACGGGCTTTCCGATGCGGTGAGCAGGGATCTGAAGAAAAGAGGATTCAAATATCTTGGTTCCGTTACGGTATATTCCCATTTACAGGCCTGTGGGATTGTCAATGACCATGTAGAAGAGTGTTTCCGGTACCAGGAAGTCATGGCGGGGAGCCAGACAGTCCGTAAGCGCAGGGATAAGGAGGCGTGAAGACGGGAAGCGCTGGTGTGGGGCTGAACAGGCGATTGGCAATTAAAAATATTTGTAAAACTTTATATTTTTTTTATTGATTTTTGGAAAAAGCGTGTTATATTACAGATAGAACAAATGAGGAGGTATTTGTTTGACTGTATTTAAAAATCGGAAGATATAGGGATAGAGGAAGAAGGAGGCGGCGGAGAATATGAATATCCAGAAATTTACACAGAAATCCATGCAGGCCGTAGAGGGCAGCGAAAAGCTGGCCTACGAGTATGGCAACCAGGAGATTGAACAGGAGCATCTGTTATACAGTCTTCTGACCATAGAGGACAGCTTGATCCTGAAACTGGTGGAAAAGATGGAGATCCAGAAGGAGCACTTCGTGGACCGGGCCAGACAGGCTTTGGAGAAGCGGGTGAAGGTCCAGGGCGGACAGATGCATGTGGGTCCGGATCTGAACAAGGTGCTGATTGGCGCTGAAGATGAGGCAAAGCAGCTGGGGGATGAGTATGTATCTGTGGAGCATCTGTTCCTGGCCATGATAAAATCTCCCAACCGGGAGATCGCCCAGATCTGGAAGGAGTACGGCATCACCAGGGAGCGTTTCCTACAGGCCCTGTCCACAGTCCGTGGGAACCAGCGGGTTACCAGTGACAATCCGGAAGCCACCTATGACACCTTGGAGAAGTATGGCCAGGAACTGGTGGAGAAGGCCAGGAACCAGAAGCTGGATCCGGTGATTGGCAGAGACAGTGAGATCCGGAATGTTGTACGGATCCTCTCCCGGAAGACCAAGAACAATCCGGTGCTCATCGGGGAGCCAGGCGTGGGTAAGACTGCTGTGGTGGAAGGGCTGGCCCAGAGAATTGTCCGGGGAGATGTGCCCCAGAATCTAAAGGATAAGAAGATATTTGCCCTGGATATGGGTGCTCTGGTGGCAGGCGCCAAGTACAGGGGGGAATTCGAGGAGCGGCTCAAAGCGGTGTTGGACGATGTGAAGAACAGTGATGGCCAGATCATCCTCTTTATTGATGAGCTGCATACCATTGTGGGTGCAGGTAAGACGGACGGTGCCCTGGATGCAGGCAATATGCTCAAGCCCATGCTGGCCAGAGGGGAGCTGCACTGCATCGGTGCCACTACCCTGGACGAATACAGGCAGTATATTGAGAAAGATTCTGCCCTGGAGAGACGGTTCCAGCCTGTGATGGTAGAGGAGCCTACGGTGGAGGATACCATCTCCATCCTGCGTGGACTGAAGGAACGCTATGAAGTCTACCACGGTGTGAAGATTATGGACAACGCCCTGGTCAGTTCTGCGGTGCTGTCCCACCGGTATATCTCAGACCGTTTCCTGCCGGACAAGGCCATTGACCTGGTGGACGAAGCCTGTGCGCTGATTAAGACAGAGTTAGACAGCATGCCTACAGAGCTGGACGAACTACAGCGCCGGATCATGCAGATGGAGATCGAGGAAGCGGCCTTGAAAAAGGAGGACGACCGGTTGAGCCGGGACCGGCTGGAGGAACTACAGCGGGAGCTGGCGGAGCTAAAAGAGGAGTTTGCCGGGCGCAAAGCACAGTGGGACAATGAGAAGACTTCTGTGGAGAAATTGTCGAAACTGCGGGAAGAGATTGACGCAATGAATAATGAGATCCAGATTGCCCAGAGAGAAGGCAACCTGGAAAAGGCAGCAGAACTTAGCTATGGCAGGCTGCCTGCCTTGAGGAAACAGCTGGAGCGGGAGGAAGAGAATATCAATGCCTCCAAACTTTCCCTGGTGCGGGAGAAGGTCTCTGAGGAGGAGATTGCGAAGATCATTTCCCGGTGGACAGGAATCCCTGTGACCAAGCTCACAGAGAGTGAGCGCAACAAGACCCTGCATCTGGATGAGGAGCTGCACAAGCGGGTGGTGGGACAGGAGGAAGGGGTCACCAAGGTCACAGAGTCTATCATCCGCTCCAAGGCGGGGATCAAGGATCCATCCAAGCCCATTGGTTCTTTCCTGTTCCTGGGGCCTACCGGTGTAGGCAAAACAGAACTGGCCAAGGCCCTGGCAGCCTCTCTCTTTGACGATGAGAACAATATGGTGCGGATTGATATGAGCGAATACATGGAGAAATATTCTGTGTCCAGGCTTATCGGGGCACCTCCCGGATATGTGGGATATGAGGAGGGAGGACAGCTCACTGAGGCAGTGCGCAGGAAGCCTTATAGTGTAGTACTGTTCGATGAGATCGAGAAAGCCCATCCGGATGTGTTCAATGTGCTTCTGCAGGTGCTGGACGATGGCCGGATCACGGATTCCCAGGGCCGGACAGTGGACTTCAAGAATACCATTCTGATTATGACCTCTAACATCGGTGCCAGCTTCCTGTTAGACGGTATAGACGCGGAGGGAAATATCCGGGAGGATGCCGAGAATGCGGTGATGGAGTCATTGCAGACCCATTTCCGGCCGGAGTTCTTAAACCGTCTGGATGAGACCATTCTGTTCAAGCCCTTGACCCGGCAGAACATGGGCGGCATAGTAAGCCTTATCATCGCAGATCTGAACCACCGTCTGGCAGACAGGGATCTGTCCATCGAACTGACTCCGGAAGCGGTGGGCTATGTGGTAGACAATGCCTACGATCCAGTGTATGGCGCAAGGCCTTTGAAGCGCTATATCCAGAAATATGTGGAGACACTGACGGCCCGGCTGATCCTGGAAGATAAGACCAGGGCCGGGGATACGGTGTTGGTTGACCTACAGGACGGGGCACTGGAGGCTGGGATCAAGAGACTGTAGACGATAGACAGTGGCCAGGAGATGGTAATATTGGCTTCGGTCTGTGCGAGGATATCACCCATGCAGTGATAGACGAGGAGAAGACGACCAGCATCCGCAGATACCATACCATCACAGAGGTGAAAAACGGTGCAGGTGCAGTGCCCGTCAAGACAGAAAAAGGGTGGATCCACATTTCCCATGGGATCCGTAATACGGCGGCAGGGTTGCGGTATGTGATCAATGTATTCACCACAGATCTGGAAGATCCGGCAAAGGTGATCGCGGAACATGGAGGACTTCTGATCGGACCCAGGGGAGAAGAGCGGGTAGGGGATGTGTCCAATGTGGTGTTTACCAATGGTGCCATCGCCACAGAATCCGGGGATGTATGCATTTATTATGCCTTCGGTGACACCAGGTTTCATGTGGCAGTCACTACCATAGACAGGCTGGTGGACTATGTGTTCCATACTCCGGCAGATCCGATTCGCTTTGTAGACTGTGTGGCACAGAGGTGTGAGCTGATCCGGAAGAGTTACTGTTCACAGGTGCCACCGCGAGGCGTTTTCACGCGCATTCAGCGTGACAAACCCGAGACTGTCTCGCGCCAAAACGCCGGTACTTGGCGTTTTGTGTGCATATGTTGCTGTGAACGGAGTGAACAGTAACTCCGGAAGAACCTGGCACTCCTAAAGTAGAGATTCTCACTGGACTTGTCCAGAAAGTCAGGCTATAATAAGGGTATCAGACAGGGGACTGCGGAAAAGCTGCAAGAGGCAGGATACAGTGGCTTTTCCAGAACGGCTCCTGGGAACGGAGAGTATGTTATGGGAAGTGGGAAAAGGGAGATCCTTTTTGTGGAACCGGTCTTAAAGGAGATTGTATGGGGAGGCAGGCGTCTGGTGACAGAGTTTCCTTACCAGGCGGAAGGGGAGCACATCGGAGAGTGCTGGGCAGTCAGTGCCCATCCACACGGGGACTGTGTGGTGACAGAAGGCACTTACGCCGGATGGCATCTGTCAAAGCTCTACGCAGAGCATAGGGAACTGTTCGGGAATATCACTGCGGAGGAATTCCCGTTGCTGGTGAAGATCATTGACGCCAGGGAGAATCTGAGCATCCAGGTACATCCAGACGATGCCTACGCCAGGGAGCACGAGGGCTGCCCCTTCGGCAAGACAGAATGTTGGTATGTAATGGACTGCCCGGAAGGGGCCAGTCTGGTCATCGGGCATCACGCGAAGACAAGACAGGAGCTTGCAGACATGGTAGCTGCAGACCAGTACGGGGAGCTGATCCGGGAAGTACCGGTGAAAAAGGGCGATTTCCTGCAGATTGATCCCGGCACGGTCCACGCTATCAAGGGTGGGTTCCTGATCCTGGAGACTCAGCAGAACAGCGACATCACATACCGGGTCTATGACTACGGCAGACTGGTGGATGGTAAACCCCGCCAGCTTCATGTGCAACAGAGTATTGATGTGATCAATGTGCCGGATGAGGCAGACAAGAAGGCATTGTCCCATACAGACGGACTGCCGGTGAATACCTTGAATCTGCTGGTGGAGAGCAAATACTATAAAGTCTGGAAGCTGGATCTGGAGGGTGGGATTTCCTTTGCACAGGAATATCCTTTCCTGATCTTAAGCGTGCTGGATGGCCAGGGAACCCTGGATGGCAGGATTGTGGAGAAAGGTGCCCATATGTTACTGCCTGCCGGGTACGGCAAGGTGGAACTGGAAGGGAATATGGAGCTGATTGTATCCGCGCCGGTGTAATATTGCTGCCGTGACTGCCGCCAGTATAATGAGTCAAGGAGGCTTTTGTTTACCTTGTGTCTGTTGTCCGATGGATAAGATGGAAAATCCATCATACGGTAATCGGGAGACTTTCGTATACTGGAGAAGAGGAGCGGGGAGGAGGTTTTACTGTATGGTGCCAAAGGATCCGGTGATGTTATTTAGCTTTCTGAACTTGAAGCTGCGGGATTTCTATTCCTGCCTGGACGACCTGTGCCAGGATCTTGACCTTGAGCGGGAAGAACTGGAGGAGAAGCTGGCGGTGGCAGGATATCATTATGATGCCGGGAAGAACCAGTTTCTGTGACAGAAAAGAGTATAAGAAAGCAAGTATGACAGATAGCAAAAATGTCATGTGGGAGATAACGGACCACATGACATTTTTTTGCCGCTGGAGCTATGTCATTGCTCTTGTGTTGGCAAAGAATGTAATGTACAATAGAAGATATAGTTAAAAGGATATAAAGGTGATGCAATGGGCAGGATTATCTTTTCCTATAGGGTTGCTTATGATATGGGTTTTGCACCATGTATAGATAACAATATTTTTACTCTGGCCTGCTGTAAAGGAGGGCAGATTCGGAATGGTAAGAATATAATTACCGGTCTCAGGTATCATGTTGGACAACATTATCACAGGAATCCTGCTGATGAAATATACCTTTTTGGTATTTATAAAAACGGTATGCTCTATTATGCAAGGATAACAGATGTTATTACGATGGATGAGTATTTCTCAACGCGGGGGAAAAGCGTATATGGAGACAGAACAGATCAGATATATGATGCAGAAGCCGGTATATTCAAGCGGAATGACTTATTGCCGCATATACACCCCAAAGGATCTGGCCAGAACGAACAGGACAGGAATGGCCATTATGTATTAGTTTCCCGGCAATTTACATACTTTGGGAAAAATGCTCCTGCTATTGACGCTGAAATTCTGCGCATGCTTCCTAAAAACAGGGAGGTTAAAAGATATGTGGATTTTTGTTCAGAGCACAAGATGATTCACAGCTATGCCATGGGGGTAATCGGTTCTTTTCAGGGAGCAATCGGTGCGCCGCATGATTCTCTTTATGACTGATTATTTAAGGAGTGGTAATGAAGATTATATTATCCAGAAAGGGTTTTGATACCACAAGCGGCGGCTGCCCCAGTCCGATTCTGCCGGATGGAACATTATTATCTTTGCCCATACCTGATGAGGAAGATCTGAAGTATAGTGATCTGCAATATAAGGGTTTTAGGTATGACAGTATTTTGACCGGTTTAAACCCGAGAGCGGTTTACAGCGGCTGCCATCTTGATCCGGATATTCGGGAAGGCGTTCGAATCGTGCCGGCAGAAAACTGGCGGCCTGCTTTTGGTCAGACGGGAAGCGCGTTGGGGATACTGCGCAATGCGCAAGTAACAATCGGGGATTTGTTCCTGTTTTTCGGAATCTTTCGGCAGACAGAATATGATAAAAATGGAGTTTTAAGATTCGCGAATGAAAAAGGCGCGGTTCATCTGATTCATAGTTATCTGCAGATAGGGGAAATATTGGATACGCCTGAAAAAATTAAGAAATGCAGCTGGCATCCCCATGCTGATTTTGAAAGATATCGCTCGGATCGCAACGCCCTGTATCTTGCAAGTGAAAAATTAAGTTTATGTCCATCCCTTCCAGGGTGCGGTGTTCTTTCTTACAGAGAGGACCGGGTTTTGACTATGGAAGGAAAAACGCCTGCAACCTGGCGGGAATACAAATTTTTGATGCCGGATCATATTATAGGAAACAGAAAAAACAGCGCCAGATGCGGCGGGCTGTATTATCAGGGGCAGTGGCAGGAACTGATTCTAAAGCCGGATAAAGAGGCAGAGGAATGGGCGGTAAAAGTATTATGTTAAGAATTGGTGTAAGGGAGCATGTTTCCCCTTATTAGGGTTCGCATATTCATGAATAAAACAGTGTAAAGACACATGGAACAGTAAATTGTAAACCATGTGTCTCTTTTTGCGCCCCAAAAAGGAACATGAACGGCAAAAGGCAGACCCTGGCATTGGGATATAGAGGAGTTTGGAAAGGGATGGAATCTGTAACGAAATATCTACAAAACGGATATATCAAGTGAGAAGCACTTATTCCCGCGAGCAATGAGCCAAGTCAACAAGGTTGACTTTGTGCCGTTGCTGGCACGAGCATTTGGCGAATGCTGCCAGGGGTGCGTAGCGCTGGCGGCGCATGATCAGCACCGACCGAAGCGAAGCGAAGACCAAATTCCCCGCAGCTTGCTGCGTTGGAAGATGGATGCTCCGCCAGCTTGCTGCGGGGTAATTGACTTGAGCTGTAAAGGAGGCAAGGGTATTATGGTAAAAATGGAAATGAAGAGGGCGTTACGGTCCAGGGCGTTTGCTGCCACAACGGTATTCGGCTTTTTGATGCTCATGGTAGGGCGTTTTGACCAGACCGGGGGAAGGATTTTCAGCAGTGGTGAATCATACCTGAACAAATTCCTAAACAGCTTTGCGTTTACGCCATTGCTGGTTCTCTGGCCTGTCACGGTTATGTTCCCTTTTGTATTGTCCTACCGGAAAGAAAGGGACAGCGGTTTTGGGCGGCTGATGGTGCTGAAGGCTTCAAGAGGGAGGTACAGAATGGCGAAAATTGCCGCGGTGGCGTGCAGTGGTTTCCTGTCGCTGTTTCTGCCCATGGCAGGCTGGCTCATTTTTTGCAAATTCATACTGGGTTCGGGAAGAGTGGTCAATCCCATCCTGTTCATGCCTGAATTTGCCGGGAAATTCCCGTTTCTGTACGGAATGATGTACGCCGTAAATGCAGGCGTACTGGGAGCGGTATTTGCGGTATGGGGACTGGGCTTAAGTGCAGTTGTCCGCAACCGGTATCTGGCATTGCTGCTACCGGTCTGTTACTGCGTGTTCACAGGAGTTGCTGCACCCAGGGCGTGGCAGGCCTTTAAGCTGATCGAGCCAAGGGTCTACAGCAATCCTGCGCTGGGGTGTTTTGGTATTCCGGTGTATGAGATGGCACTATTGGCAATAGGCTGTATACTGTTTCTGGGAGGGGATCATCATGCTGGCAAAGCTTAGAGTGGAGATCAAGGAATGTCATCTGCTGAGGGGGATATTTTTCTGGCTGCTTTGTGCACTTGTGGTGGGCCGTGTTATGGTTACGGCCTTTTTGAAGAAATATCCGGCAGGCTGCCAGGGGGAATTTATCGTCTGGGTATTTAATAACTATCATACCATTCTGGTATTGTTCCCTATACTGCTGCTGGCGGCCACAAGCAGCGGACAGACGCAAGTATCCCGGTATCCTGTTTTGACCAGATACCGAAGCAGAAGTGCATTTTTTTACATGAAAATAGCCGTGAGGACAGGGTTTGTCCTGCTGTGTCTTCTTAGCTTTACAGGTATGTTGCTCTTGATCGGAGGCAGACTGCCAGTAGAAACAAAGCATTCATTTATGGTGTCTGAAGAATTTGCGGGTATTATATTGAAACAATGTCTGAATATATTCTGTTTTTGGAGTGTCATGCTCCTGCTGCATGAAATCCTGCAGAGCATAGTCAGCAATACCATGCTGGATCTGGCAGTCACTATGTTTGTACTCTTTGGAAATTACATGTTAGCGAAAGGAGTCGTTTTGGGGGTGTTGGAATGGACGCCCTGGGGGAAGATTGGCTATAAAATCGAGGAGATCGTGGGGGCGTTGCCGGAGCAGGTAGAGAAGATGGGGAGTTATCGGTTTTATTGGTGGTATTGGCTGGCCTCTATTTTGTTTTTGCTGTGTCTGGCAAAAGCACTGCATGGGAAAAAGGATTTTGTCTTTGAAAATGAGGGATAGCCCAGCCTGGAAATGTCAGCAAAAAGGAATCTGCAACAGTAAGGAGAGAGGAAATATGGTAGAGCTGCGGAATGTGTCAAAGGCATATAAGAACAATGTATTATTTACCAATCTGAATCTGAAGATATCCAGAGGGGATATCTGCGGGATCGTGGGGGAGAATGGCTCTGGTAAAAGCGTGCTGCTGAAGATGATATGCGGTTTGGCACTGCCTGATGCCGGGGAGATTTTTGTGGGGGGAGAGAAGATAGAAAAGGGAAAATTCCCCCGTGACATAGGGGTGATACTGGACTCCACAGGGTTTCTGCCGGGGGAGAGCGGGCTGGATAATCTGTTGCTTTTAGCCTCCATTCGCGGCAAAACAGGCAGGAGGGAAGTGGAAGAAACCATGAGGAGGGTCGGGCTGAAGCCAGAGCTGGAGGTTGCTGTGGGGAAATATTCACAGGGAATGAAACAGCGGCTTGCCATTGCGCAGGCCTTGATGGAAAAGCCTTCGTTGCTGATTTTGGATGAGCCGCTGAATGCCATTGATATCCATTCGGTGGTATATTTTAGGAAGCTGTTTCAGGAACTGAATCAAAAGGAAGGGGTAACGATTATTCTCACATCCCATTACAGGACAGATATGCAGGAATTATGCAGGAGCG
>CAJTOJ010000042.1:0-6832 GCA_910577665.1 uncultured Acetatifactor sp. | reverse complement strand
GCATTAAGTAGCTGGCTGCGGTGCCATTCATATACTTCTGTGGTAAAAAGACCTGCCAGACGGGAAGGTTCCAGAGGGACAATGGGAGAAATGACAGATGAAACAATTGGTTCTACATTATTTAAAACCTTATTACAGCAGGATGGGGGTAGGCGTTACCATCAAATTTGTGGGAACCATCATGGATCTTTTCATTCCCTACATCCTGGCCTACATTATTGATGTGGTGATTCCGGCCAGGAACAGGGTGGCAGTGTTCTTCTGGGGCGGACTGATGATCCTCTGTTCCCTGCTGGCTGTCGCTTTTAATATCATTGCCAACCGTATGGCCTCCAAAGTAGCCAGTGATGCCACAGAGGTGATACGGCATGATCTGTTCCAGAAGACCATGGGGCTGTCTGCCGCCAGAGCAGATGAAGTGACACAGCCGTCCTTGATATCCCGGATGACATCGGATACCTACAATGTCCATCAGATGCTGGGACGTATCCAGAGACTGGGGGTGAGGGCGCCTATTCTGCTGGTGGGCGGGATCTGTGTGACCTTTACCCTGGACGTGGCCATGGCCTGCGTGTTGCTGGCGACCCTTCCGCTGCTGGGCTTTATCACAGTGTATGTGTCCCGGCGCAGCATCCCCATGTACAGCGGGCTGCAGGAGGCCAATGACCGTTTTGTGCGTATGGTGCGGGAGGATATCGCCGGAATCCGGGTAATCAAGGCCTTGTCCAAAACAGAGTATGAGACAGGCAAATTCCGTGCCATCAATCGGGAAGTGGTGGAGCGGGAACGGAAAAACGGTATGGTGATGGCCCTGATCAATCCTTCTATGACCATATTGCTGAATCTGGGACTGGTGGGGGTGATCCTGGTGGGGGCCGTCCGGGTGAATGGTGGAATATCCGAGGTGGGAAAGATCCTGGCCTTCACTACATATTTTACCATCATCCTGAATGCCATGATGTCCATATCCAAGATGTTTACAGTGTTGTCCAAGGCCATTGCCTCTGGCAATCGCATCTGGCAGGTGCTGGAATGCGGGGAGGACATGGAAGTGTTGGAACAGGAAAAAGCAGAACAGGGAGCCGGAGGGAACAAAGACGGTCAGCAGATCTGTTTCGACCATGTGACCTTCTCCTATTCTAAGAAAGGTCAGCCGGACATCACGGATCTGTCTTTTTGTGTCAGAAAAGGGGAGACCCTGGGAATCATTGGGGAGATCGGATCCGGCAAATCCACCATTCTCCATCTGCTGATGCGCCTGTATGATGTGGATCAGGGAAGAGTGCTGGTGGCAGGGCAGGATGTGCGGACTTATGAGCCTTCTGTATTGAAGAAGAAATTTGGTGTGGTGTTCCAGAATGACACCATATTTGAGGATACCATTGCCGGAAATGTGACCCTGGGGCGGGAGATGACAACACAGCAGGTGCAGGAGGCACTACTGTATGCCAGGGTCAGTGAGTTTGTGGAGGGGAAAGAAGGCAGGGAGGCAGAAGCCTTGAATATCAAGGGGGCAAATCTGAGCGGCGGTCAGAAGCAGCGTGTACTCATTGCCAGGGCACTGGCAGCAAAACCAGAGATCCTGATCCTGGATGACTCCTCCAGCGCTCTGGACTACCGTACGGATGCAGAGCTGAGGAAGGGGATCCGCCAGCTTCTTCCGGATACTACGCTGGTGATTGTGGCCCAGCGGGTCAGCTCTATACGCAATGCAGACCATATCCTGGTGCTGGAGGGCGGAGTTCCCATAGGCTATGGCACCCATGGGGAGCTGATGGAAAACTGTAGCGTCTATGCTGAGATCAGCAGGATGCAGACTGGAGAGGCATAAAGCATGGTTTTGTACATGGGGATTTTTGTCTGCCCAATAACCTATACACCGCTTCTGCTGGAGGGAATAGGTGTGGCCTTTGACAGGGAAAAGCATGATTATTACACAAGCGCGTGACATCCTGACACCAGGGCAGTTCCTTGTTGACTGCAAGGGAGACTGGCCATATATTGTAGATAGTATAGTAGTAATGTAGTAGAAGGAAGTGGGATTCTGAGAGGAACAGGGCGATGGCAGAGGCGACAGATTTACAAAAAGGGATACGAAAGGAAAACAGTCCAGCCAGGAAGGCTGACCAGGGCAGACGGTATTCTGGCAGGACAATCCGGAAACTGGCTACTTACATGCTGCGCTACAAGTGGCTGCTGGCACTGGCTGCCCTCTGCACCCTGGGGAGCAATCTCTTTGCCTTGATCGGACCGAAGCTCACAGGGCTGTGCATCGGTGCCATAGAGCCGGGCCGGGGAGCGGTTGACTTTGCTGCGGTGGGGTATTATGCGGCCTGGATGGCAGGCTTCTACCTATGCGCTGCAGCTATGTCCTATGGTCTCCAGGTACTGATGCTGTCCATCAGCCGGAAGGTGGTGTACCAGATGCGGCAGGATGTATTTGAACGGCTGATGACACTGCCGGTGGGATATTTTGACATTCATCAGACTGGGGATATCATTAGCAGGATCTCTTACGACATAGACACTGTAAATGCTTCCCTGTCCAATGATCTGGTACAGCTTCTGACCACAGTGATCACGGTTGCAGGTGCCCTGGTGATGATGGTGACTATATCTCCCAGGCTGGTACTGGTATTTGCCTTCACAGTACCCTTGTCCATTGTCACCACCAGATACATTACCGGAAAGACCAGGCCGCTCTTCAGGAGACGGTCTGCAAAGCTGGGAGAACTGAACGGGTTTGTGGAGGAAATGATCTCAGGACAGAAGACTTTGAAGGCATATGACAGGGAAACGTATACCCAGGAACGGTTTGATGGCAGAAACAAGGAGGCGGTGGATGCCTACTACCAGGCAGAATACTATGGCAGTATTGTAGGACCTTGTGTAAACTTCATCAACAACCTGTCCTTGTCCTTGATCAGCGTATTCGGGGCACTTCTGTACCTGGCAGGCGCCATGCGCATCGGGGACATCTCTTCCTTTGTGCTGTACTCCCGGAAATTCTCCGGACCGATCAACGAGGCTGCCAATATCTTCAGTGAACTCCAGTCTGCACTGGCAGCAGCAGAGCGGGTATTCCGGCTCATGGAAGAGATGCCGGAGCCGGTGGATGCATGTGAGGCCAGGGAACTTTGTAATGTGCGGGGGGATGTGTGCCTGTCTCATGTGTCCTTCGGCTACCAGCCTGGCAGAACCATTCTGCATGACCTGAGTCTGGAGGCCCGCCAGGGCAGGCTTGTTGCCATCGTGGGACCCACAGGTGCGGGAAAGACCACCTTGATCAATCTGTTAATGCGTTTTTACGACCCGGATGCAGGGAATATCCTGGTGGATGGACAGCAGATCCAGGGTCTTACCAGAAGCAGCCTGCGGCGGGCTTATGCCATGGTACTTCAGGATACCTGGCTGTTCTACGGATCCATCTACGAGAATCTGGCCTATGGCAGGGAGGATGCGGACAGAGCCAGCGTGGAGGAGGCAGCCAGGGCGGCCAGGATCCATTCCTTTATCAGCAGGCTGCCGGAAGGATACGATACCATACTGACCGATGGGGGAACCAATATCTCCAAAGGTCAGAAACAGCTTCTCACCATTGCCAGGGCTATGTTGCTGGATGCGAAGATGCTGATCTTAGACGAGGCTACATCCAATGTGGACACTCGCACGGAGCGCCAGATCCAGAAAGCCATGCGGAAACTGATGGAGGACAAGACATGCTTTGTGATCGCCCACAGGCTTTCCACCATTGAAAATGCAGACCTGATCCTGGTAGTGGACGGGGGAGAGGTGGTGGAACAGGGTACCCACAGGGAACTGATGGCGCGCAGGGGCATGTATAGAAAACTGTATGAGGCCCAGTTTGAGTGATGGTGGTGCTGGAAGGGCAGGTATCTGGCTGATGGGGTATGGAGGAAGGGGCTCTTTTGGGGGAGGAGTATAGGAAGAGTCAGTCATCTGGACGGAGGAGGCGCGCGGGAAGGGCCCTGCCGTGGGAAGTACGGAAGAAGCGGCCTGCCAGACAGAACGCGTATGGATTCCTGCATCCTGCATATACTGTAGAGAGTAAGGCAGGAATCGGAGCATTGTCATGAAGAAGTTTATGGCGGCAATCCTGTTGTTTGACTTGATGGCAGGATTGCTCTTTTTGGGTCTGAAGGAAATGGAAAACCGTGTGGATGCAGCTTCTGTGGGAGGAGATGGCGTGATTCTGGGCACAGGGGAAAACGGGCAGATAAGTGATAGGGAGAAAGAACTACAGGCTGGTGGGACATGGGAAGTCAGAAAGATTGCCATTACTTTTGATGATGGCCCTCACCCCTCCTACACTGCCCAGCTTTTGGACGGACTGAAGGAGCGAGGGGTGGTAGCCAGCTTTTTTGTCACCGGGGAGCATGCGGAACTTCACCCGGATATCATTAAGCGGATGCAGGAGGAGGGCCATCTCATTGGCAACCATACATACAGCCACATCCAGCTGACCAGGAAGAACAGGGAGGAGTTCAAAGAGGAACTGATCAAGACCAATGAGATTCTAAAGGACATCACCGGGGAGGAAGTGCAATATGTGCGGCCTCCTTACGGCAGCTGGGACAAGAGCTTTGAATCGGAGCTGAATATGTTCCCGGTGTTGTGGACCGTGGATCCCCTGGACTGGAGTTCCCACAATGTAGGCCGGATCACGGAGAAAATCGTGAAAAAGGCAGGAGAGAATGATATTATACTGATGCATGACTATTATGACACCTCGGTGACAGCGGCGCTACAGGCCGTAGACGAGCTGCTGGAGGAGGGGTATACCTTTGTGACAGTGGAGGAGATTCTGTTTGACTGACAGAAGATCTAAGATAGTCTGAAGAAACATATGGAAAAAGTGAGAGTGCAATGATAGGATACTAAAAAAGATTCTGTAGAAAAGTTTTCTGTTATTCTCATGAATGGCAGCATTTAATCCCGTGGGCAATGAGCCAGACACCGCGCTTGCAAAGCCAATCGGAGACTGGCTTGAGTATATTAGCGAATGTCGCAAGGGGTGCGTAGCGCTGGTGGCGCATGATCAGCACCGACCGAAGCGAAGACTAAATACCCCGCAGTAAGCTGCGGGGTATTTGATTGTTGGTGGGAATTTCGTTGAGTAAATTGCCCTATATTTTTTTCGATGACGGTGCTATTGTTAAGCTGTACTTATCCATTGAAGGAGATGCTGTATGACAAGGAAAGAACAAAAGGAAGTCAGAAAAATACAAATCATTCAGGCTACATTGGATTTATTCGTGGAAAGGGGATACTACGGAACCAAAACAAGCCAGATATCCAAGAGGGCAGGAATCAGCGAAGGGCTGTTGTTCCATTATTTCCCTACGAAGGAAATTCTGTTAGAAGAACTGGTAAATATCGGTTTGGAAGGAATGCGTATGCCAATGCAGATTAAGGCAAAGAATGGTTTGGATTTTTTTTATCAATTTACAAAAATGTTGTTTTTGCAAGTGGAAAAAAATGCTTTTATTGCAAAAATGTTCGTATTCATGGGGGATGTGGTGCAGGCCGAGGACATACCAGGGAAACTTCGTAAGTTGGCAGCTTCGGTAGACACAATTGCATTTTGCCAAAAATGGGTGGAAGCAGGTCAGAAGGACGGAAGCATTCGCAAGGGAGATGTCATGGCGCTGTCAAGTATGTATTGGTGTGCAATACATGGAATTATGGGACAATATGCTTTGCATCCGGAAATTCCGCTGCCGGAACCGGAATGGATAGTGGGTATGCTGCAAAATGACAAAGAACCAATTTAGCAGGAATCGTCTATTCATGGAAGAAGACATTTATGGAGGAAAACATTTATGAAGGAAAGCAAAAAGAAAATTGTAATCGCAGGCGGCGGCATTGCCGGACTGTCAGCAGGAATTTATGGAAAGCTGGCAGGTTATGACGTGGATATTTATGAAAAAAATCCCGTTGCAGGCGGGCAGTGTATGGGATGGAACCGGCAAGGCTGCCATATTGACAATTGTATTCATTGGCTTACCGGAACGAAAAAAGGTACAGCTCTCCGCAAAGTATGGGAAACAGTTGGAGCATTAGAGGAATATACAGAATTTGCAGACTGTGACAGCTTTTATACGAGCATCAAGGGGGATTTGCAGGTAACACTGTGGAAGGATTTAGAGAGGACGAAGGTAGAACTTCTCGAACTATCCCCTGAAGATGAAACGGAAATAAAAAAATTTGTGGAACATGTGAAATACGCAACGAAATGTGAAATACCAGCTGAAAAACCTATGGATGCTATGGGAATCACGGATTATATCCATATGGGTGCTTCAATGGCAGATATGCCAAAGGTGATGAAAGAATACGGCTCCATTGATTTAGAGGAGATGTCCGCAAAATTCAGGCATCCTGCATTGAAAGCACTGTTTACCGATTATTTGCCCAAAGAATATGTTGCAAGTTCATTTCTCGTATCGTATGCTAGTATTGTATCTGGCAATGGCGAAATTCCAACAGGCGGTTCTCTGGCAATGGTAAACCGTATGGTAAGGCGGTTCCGGCAGTTGGGCGGTAATTTATACTGTAATATGCCTGTTTCCCGGATATTGATAGAAAATAGAAAAGCAATAGGGATTGAAACAGCAGATAAAAAAACAGTGTTGGCGGATTATGTAATTTCATCAGTGGATACGATGGAGATGTTTCGTAATTTAATCGGCAAAAAGTATATGGATGCCAAATGGCAGTCCTGTTATGCGGATAATGAAAAATATCCTCTTTTTACTTTATAGGAAATTGCGTCTTTTGGAGTGACAAAAAGAAACATACGTTTTGCGAA
>CAJTOJ010000041.1 GCA_910577665.1 uncultured Acetatifactor sp. | reverse complement strand
CGCAAAGGGCTGGGGGTAATTTTATATCTGACCGCATTATTATTTGGCGCTTACGCTATAAACTTATTATACGAGGATTGATAGAAAACATAATAAAATCCCTGAATGTAGTACAGAGCTTTCTGGAGCGCCAGAGCGGTTACATCCTCGCATTGGCTCAACAGACACTGGATCACAGTATTTATTTTGCTATCTGCGGATGAGTCGGCAGGGAAATGATAGGATTCTCTTTATGATATACGTCATAGAGCGCTCGAAGATTGTAATCTGAGCGCTCCGGGATAAAAAGCGCAGGGCCGCAGTCGGCACAGTGAGCTTCTTTGCCGACATAGTGACATGCCTTTTCCTTAATGACGCCAACCATAGGGGCAGACAAGTGTAAGGGCGGTTTTGCTATATAAAGTGAATGAATAGCGCAAGGATAATAATGCCACACATAAGCACGATCCAAAAGCTGCTGATAACAGTTGAAATCGTATTTATGACGCTTCGGCTATCACGGTTTTTGATGCAGATAATAGAAAGCACCAGTCCCCCAAAAACGGATAGGATGTTTGTTCCCACCCAAATGGATCGTACAGTATCAGTCAACGCCATGTTAAATAACCTGGGAACAAATGTTGCCAGCGGCAACATGCTAATAATCAATGCTGTTACACTTAACTTTTGTGATTTTTTATTTTCCATATCTTACCTCATTTCCTTTTTTCCAAATTGTTTCACTGCCACTGTAAGTACCAATACATAAACCAGAATTGCACAGGGTAAAAACGGGAACAGGTTAAAACCAGTGCTGATGCCCTTTGCCGTAAAATCGTGTAAGGAGCAGGAAACCAGATAGCCACTGTAACAATAAGGGTAAACAACCCAAAGTGGTGTATTTGCCACTAATACGCCGGGAATGACAAAAAGCAGGTTCAAGCCCAAGGAAAATAATGGCTTTTCAAATAGCACCGTAACCGCCCACATTGTGGCAACACTGGGGAGCATCGTAAAAAATAATCCGGCACACCATTTCAATAAATACAGGAGGGGTAATGCTTCTGTAATTCCTGTATAACTTGTTGCAATCGATCCTGTTATTACAAAAACAGCAAGGAAAACAACCATTTCCATAAACAGGTAAAAGAGAAGCACGCAGAATTTTGCTGCTGAAAGGGCATAGCGGCTGACGGGTAAGGCTAACATCTTCAAAATTCCGTTGTTTCCCGTTTCTCGTCCTGCAATCATCACGCACACAACAATCATGCTGAATGGAAGCAGATAATAGGCATAAACCAACGCACTCTGAATGAACATAGCCGCCCATGCGTTTGTATAGTCCGGCGAAAAATAAGTTTGCAGGTTTGCCACACCGGAAGCCACGACCAACAGCGGAGCTATGAAAATCAGAGGTATCATTTTACCTCGTTTTACTTTTATCAATTCGATTTTAAGCAGTTCTAAAAAGCGCATATCCCACACCTCCCTATTCATAGCGCAGGTATCTGGCAGTCCATAATCCGGAAAAAAGGAAAATGGCTGTTTCAGCCAGCGAAAAAATAGCAACTACAATATCCGGCTGTGCGCTCATCGCAACAGCAGGTTTTAACATAAGCACAAAGGGGTGTATGCAAAGAGAAATATTACGCGATGGCGCCAATGCCATACCACTTAAAAATCCTGCAACACCAATACCAAGAGGCACCCACATATTTTCAAAGCGGGAAGATATGAAAACCATAAAAGATAATACGGGCATTGATGTTATAAAG
Source organism: uncultured Acetatifactor sp. (assembly GCA_910577665.1). Classification (GTDB taxonomy): domain Bacteria; phylum Bacillota; class Clostridia; order Lachnospirales; family Lachnospiraceae; genus Acetatifactor. The sequence goes on along the minus strand of CAJTOJ010000041.1, from coordinate 23,431 downwards.
GAATATCCGGCAAAGGACAGCAGCGTCCCAAACACAAAGGCACCCTGTGGCAAATCCGTCAGACCTATTTTGGTAAGTGCCAGATTCTGAAAAACGATTGCAATAAAGAACATAATCGTTACAATCAGAAATTTGCAAAAATACATAACAGGAACACTCATAGGGAGCATATACATTTTTTTGACGGCACTTCCCTTAAATTCCATATTGTAGATCATACAGGCGGCTACTATGATACCAAACATATTCAGAACCATAATCATGCCATACAACTGCGTGAGCAGCACATCCATAGGAGCCAATGGCAGATTTAAAAGAGTGTCTTTCCGCACAAGGAAAAATACAAAGGCGTAAGCTGCCCCCAGAATGCCCACTGTAAGCATTAACGGAATAACGCCTGTGCGTTTCTCCTTTCTAAGCTCGATTGCAAATGTCCTCATAGTGATATTCATAACATGGCCCTCTGCTTTCTACTCGCATTGTCTTTGTCAACCATAGACAGGAACATATCTTCCAGATTAGCAACACTGTTTTTACTATCCGCAGCAAATCCCGACTGCAATGCGTTCTGCCGTAATTCATCCAGGCTGCCCTCAAACAGTAAGCGGCCATGATTGAGTATTCCTATATCGTCTGCCATTAGCTCGATTTCAGATAGCATATGCGAAGAGATGAGAACCGTACAATCGTAAAGACCGGGCAGCGATTTAATCAGATTTCGGATTTCATGTATGCCGGATGGATCAAGTCCATTGGTAGGTTCATCCAGAATCAGAACAGGTGGTCTGCCTAACAAGGCTCCGGCAAGTCCCAACCGTTGCTTCATACCCAATGAGTATTTTTTTGCAAGCCGCCCGCCAAATTCAGAAAGCCCCACAAGCTCCAATGCATCTGTAACGCAACTTCCGGGAAGTCCCAGTATGCGGCGGATAATGTCAAGGTTTTCTTTGCCTGTCAGATTTGCATAAAAAGAGGGCGACTCGATAAAGGAACCTACTTCTTTCAAAATGGAAAGGCGGTCATTCGGGAATTGCTTTCCATCGATTGTGAAGCTGCCTTTTGTGGGCGCAGTCAATCCTAAGAGCATTTTCATGGTAGTGGATTTTCCCGCACCATTGGGACCCAGGAAGCCGTAAATGCTGCCTTTGCGAATGTTTAGTGAAACGTTGTGAACAGCCACGAAAGATTTGTAGTTTTTGGTCAGCTGTTTTGTTGTGATCATGTAATCCATAAAAACATCTCCTTTCATTGCTTACATGTTACCAGCGCAACCTTATGACAACATTCTCTTTCCCTTACATCTACCTTACATTTTCAGAAATCCCAAAAAAATTCACAATTATATGGTAAAATAATTAGAGTTTGAAAATTGCTTTCTGTCAGATGTGCGTCACAATTTGTGGGAGAATTGACCCAAATGAGGGAGGCGTAGTGGGCTACGTTGACTGAATGAGGGCCAAATATACCGCAAAGTGGGGCGTGCAGATGGTGGGAATGAATTTTCAAACACGCTCTAGGAAAGCATGGCGCATGTCTGCAGGGAGCCATATTTGACAAGAAACCCATCGAGACGGCAGTCGAGATGTTATGATGTGACTGTGAAGGGGGATTGTACTGTGAAGGGAGATTGTATAATGAAAGAAGAGTATCTGCTGCATAAACGTATTCTGCTGGTTGATGATGAACAGGAGCTTTTAGATCTGGTTTTGTCTATTTTAGTTGAATACGGATTTCAAAATGTCAAAACTGCAAAAAATGTAAATGAAGCTATGGAACAAGCTGAAAAATCCTGTCCGGAATTAGCAATACTTGACGTGATGCTTCCGGATGGGAACGGGTTTGCGTTAATGGAACAGTTAAAGAAAGGCGGCGATTACCCCGTCTTGTTTCTTACGGCCCGTGGTGAAGAGGATGATAAATTCAAAGGCTTTGGTTTGGGGGCTGATGATTATATCGTAAAACCCTTTTTGCCAAAAGAGCTTTTGTTTCGTGTCATGGCCATTTTACGCAGAAGCTACAAAGACGATAATCCTCTAGTGTGTTTACATGACAGTCAAATTGATTTTTCGCGTGCTGAGGTCATTAAAAAGGAGGAACACATCCCATTGACAGCAAAAGAACATGATCTGTTGTCTGTCTTATATCGCAATGCAGGGCGTATTGTAACAATTGACGCATTGTGCGAAGCAGCATGGGGCGACAATCCCTTTGGATATGAAAATTCTTTAATGGCGCATATACGCCGTATCAGAGAAAAAATAGAACAAAATCCCTCGCACCCCGTTTCGCTGGTTACAGTCAAAGGATTAGGCTATAAGTTAATTGTCGAGGGGAAATAGTGTGAAAAATCAATTTTTCACATGCAAACATGTGCCTGTAGATCCGCAGGCAACGGAAAGGCATGGTTATTTGTATGAAAAGTATTCCAAAACTAATACGCCGCTTTGCGGGAATCATGACGTTAAGCATCATACTTCTTGTTATTCTGAATATTGCTTTTTTTGCCATAGCCTTTGTCAGAAATGCATCAACATTTTCTCCGTGGGATATGGCGGATCATGTAGCAGCCGCATTGGAATTAACAGATGGCAGTTATTCCATATCTGATGATGTCATGGCGAAACTAATAGAAGAAAAGGCCTGGGCTTTCCTCATTGACAATGATACACGGCAAGTTGTATGGCGGACAGATAATCTGCCTGGCAGTATCCCTATGCAATATACATTATCAGATATAGCGCAGCTGACGCGCAGCTATGTAGATGGATACCCCACTTTTACGGGAGAAGCCAAAAACGGACTATTGGTATTGGGATTTCCAAAAGATAGATTCTGGAAACATACAAGGGCGAGCTGGGACTATAGCTTTATTGCCAATTTACCCAAGAATACAATGATTATTCTGACTGTCAATATTGTCTTGATTTTCCTCATATATATTGCTGTTGATTCAAAGCTGTTACGTTCCATCAGACCAATAACGAATGGAATACAGAATTTGTCAGACGGCAGTCCAGTCTGTATGAAGGAGAAAGGTGTATTTTCTGAATTGGCTGAAAAAATCAATAAAACATCTGAAATATTACAGATGCAGGCTGAACAGTTACGAAAAAAAGAAACGGCAAGGGCAAACTGGGTTGCGGGGGTTTCCCATGATATCAGAACGCCCCTGTCCATGATTATGGGTTATGCCGGACAACTGGAAAATTCAAAAAATCTGTCAGAAATGGAGCGTAAAAAAGCCGCTGTCATTGTAAGGCAGAGTAGCCGGATGAAAGACTTGATTAACGACCTCAATCTCGCTTCCAAACTTGAATATGATATGCAGCCGCTGGTCATGAAACAGGAAAATGCAATATCTATTGTTCGCCAGGTTATTGTGGATTTTTTGAATACGAATATTGAGGATAAGTTTCCCATTGAATGGAAAACCGCTGATACCCTGTCTGCCTGTTACATCAACGCTGATAAGGATTTGCTGAAACGTGCAATATCAAACCTTATTCAGAACAGCATAAACCATAATGAAAACGGGTGTGTGATTTATGCATCCGTTGATGAGGATAACAATACTTGTAAGATTTGTATGGAAGATAATGGTATAGGGGCTTCCGATGAACAGATTGAGAGACTAAACAATACACCGCATTATATGATTTGTGATACGAATACTACCGAACAGCGGCACGGTTTGGGACTGCTTATTGTGAAGCAGATTATAAAAGGGCATAATGGAGAAATTTTAATCGGCCATAGCGAATATGGTGGATTCAAAACCGTACTAATCATACCCAAATAGATTTATCTTTTGTCTGGAATGGGCGCAGTTGAACGCAACTTTTCTGCAAAAACCTAGTGCAGCCAGTACGACCAGTGGGACAGGGCGGCTGGATACCGGGGATTTGTGGAGGGAATATCGGATTAGGGTTGGTGCAGGAGATCTGAGGGAATAGAACTGTTGAAACGGATTTGGATTTTTTAAGTAGGATGGTTGCATGCTACCTGTTGTCGGGCAGCCATATGACTGCCCTGCATATCTATGATTCATGGATCATTTGGAGAAGAAGGAAAATGGCAGGCGGGTTTTCTTTGATCCATTCCATGTTATGCTGTTCACTGACCCGTATGGCGGCGGCTTTCCAAAGGAAGATAAATTTTCGGCTTGATGACGCCCGGAACAAAGGGAGACTCCACGTTTTCGCACTGAAAGATGTTCTCCCGGAGGATGACAGCTTCGCTGACATTGCGCCGCAGGCGCCAATAACTTCCTAAAGCGTACAGAAGAAGCGCAGCTGCACCGCTACGATCCCCCAGAGCAGCACATTGGCCCATCTGGGCGCTTTCTTCAATGCAAAGCGGAGTAGCAACACAGCCAGGACAAGCCAGCTTGCTGCTATGCTCCTATTGACGGTTTTCAAAAAGAGTTCGTTCATTGGGAACTTCCTTTCCGGATGCGGTCAATCATACGCTGCATTTCGTCAAGTTCGGCCGCGGACAAATCCTGGCGTTTCGTAAAGGCAGAGATAAAGGCAGGGAGGGAACCCTGGAATTTTTTTTTAACCAGTTCGTCAATCTCGTAGGCCTGTGCGTTGCTCTTGGAGACAAGGGATGTAATTGTGCCATTTTCGTTTTTCAGTACCCCACGTTCCCCAAGGCGTTTGATGACGGTATAGGTAGTAGTCTGTTTCCAGCCCAGCAGCTCCCGGCATAGCTTTACAAGCATGGCGGCAGCCCGTTCCTTTCAGTTCCTGGATGGCTCCCCGGGGGCTGGGCTGTTTCAAGTTGGAAAAACAGACTTGAAATGATGGGATGAAACCATTAAAATGAAACGAAGAGAGATTGCATGGAGAAGCTTGGGACATATTCGGTGGTAAAAGCTGTGCTCTGGTATGGCTGGCGGAGTTGGCAAGTGAATTAGGGAAATTTTTATGGTTTGTCTATGCTTTTTTTATAGTTTTTTAGAGTCTGATAAGAAAACGGACACACTTTGGACACATTTTCTCTGTAAGATATGTTTCAGATAGTTGATGAACTCACTATCTCCCCCCTCATAAGAAAATAGTGGAAAAGCCCTGGTGCAAACCGGGGCTTTTCTGCTATATGGTCATAACAAGCCTGGTCCATCGGGTGAGTGCAGGCCCCCTTTTTGAATTCCTGTCTTGGTGTACCGTTCTGTGTGTATGGCGGTTATTTCGTTTTTAGATGGCTGAAATTCTACAAGGGGATGTGTATAACTGGCTTTCTTTTGGTCTTTTGTTTCGGAATAGTGTGATGCTGGCGGTCTATTCAGTCCGGGCCGTTCAGTCCGGTCTGTTCAGTCCGGGCCGTTCAGTCCGGTCTGTTCAGTCCGGTCTGTTCAAGTCCCGGGCCGTTCAGCCCACGCCATTCGTAAAGCCGCGCCTCCGGCGCTTTCCGCTGCTACCTTTACTCATATGATGGCGTTCCCTTAGTCCATATAAGCGGTGGAAAATTCGTGCGAGCACAATTTTCTCACCGCTTATATGGACTGGCTGAACTGGTGGTGAAAAATAGGGGTGGTAGAATTAGGCTTTTTAGAGTAGAATAGAAAGAGTGCAAGTTTTCTGACGGGAGAGACGCGGATGAGGCTGGAAAAGCTGTTGGAAGATCTGGAGTATGTGTGTATCCAGGGCAGTGTGGACGTGGAAGTGGAGGATGTGGTGTACGACACCCGGAAAGGCATAAGGCCAGGGAGCCTGTTTGTGTGTATCCGGGGCAGAAAGTGGGATGGCCATGGATTTGCCGCCCAGGCAGCCGGGAAAGGTGCTGCCGCGCTGGTGGTATCTGAACCGGTGGAGGATGTGGCTGGCATGGACGTGACCGTGATCCAGGTGGCAAATACCAGATATGCCCTGGCTCTCCTGTCGGCGGCCTGGTTCGGCCATCCGGCAGAGAAGATGCAGGTGATTGGCATCACGGGCACTAAGGGCAAGACCACCACCACTTATCTGGTGAAATCCATTCTGGAGCATGCCGGATTTAAGGTGGGGCTTATGGGCACCACAGGCATCCTGGTGGGAAACTGTCTGGTACAGGCTGACAATACCACGCCGGAGTCTTATGTGATCCAGGAGAATTTTGCAAGGATGTACCAGGCGGGAATGGAGATTGTGGTCATGGAGGTGTCCTCCCAGGCGCTGAAACAGCGCAGAACGGCTGGTTTTACATTTGACTATGGGATTTTTACCAATCTGGCCACGGACCATATAGCGCCCGGTGAACATGCGAGTCTGGAGGAATATATAGCGTGCAAGGGGATGCTGTTTGGACAGTGCCGGATCGGGATTGTCAACGGGGATGATGCCCATGTGGCGGATGTGGTAAAAGGTCATACCTGTCAGCTGGAGACCTATGGCCTGGGGGAGGGATGCATGCTGCGGGCATCCGGTCTTGGGCTGGTGCGGGATCCAGGCAAGCTGGGTGTGGCGTTTCATGTATCGGGCCTGGTGGAGCTGGACGCCCAGGCAGCCATGCCGGGCAGGTTCAGCGTGTATAATGCTTTGTGTGCCATTGCCTTGTGCCGCCATTTTGGGGTGGAGGTGGATGCAGTGCAACAGGCCCTGTTGGAAGTTCGCGTGAAAGGCCGGATAGAGAAGGTGGAGATGCCCCAGAGATTTACATTGCTCATCGACTATGCACACAATGCCATGGCTCTGGAAAACCTTCTGGCTGCCCTCCGGGAATACAGGCCGGGGCGTCTGGTCTGTCTCTTCGGGTGTGGGGGCGACAGGGCAAAGAGACGGCGGTATGAGATGGGAGAGGTCAGCGGCAGACTGGCAGACCTAACTGTTATCACTTCAGACAATCCCAGGACAGAAGAGCCGGATCAGATCATCCGGGATATTGAGACAGGTATTGTGCCCACTGGGGGAAAATATGTGAAAATCCGGGATCGCAGGGAGGCTATTTTCTATGTCCTGTCCCAGGGGCAGGAGGGGGATATCATTGTGCTGGCCGGAAAGGGACATGAGGATTACCAGGAGATCCAGGGGGTAAAATACCATATGGATGAGCGGGAGATCGTGAAGGAATGGCTGGAAGGCATGGGGCTGTAGCCGCAGGAAGAGAAGGAACCAGGAGGAACAAGTGAGGGAACTGTATGCGGACATTATAATAGATATATCCCATGAGAAGCTGGATCGGCCTTTCCAGTACCGGGTGCCACAGGCCTTGACCGGAAAGCTGGAGACAGGGATGTGCGTGGCGGTTCCTTTCGGAGCAGGCAACCGGCTGCGCAAGGGATATATCATCGGTCTGGGGGATGTGTGCAAATATGATCCGGAGAGGACAAAGGAGATAGAGGGGATTGTACGGGGGGAATCCGTGGTGGAAGAACGCCAGATCGCCCTGGCGGCCTGGATCCGGAAGAATTATGGTTCCACTATGATACAGGCCTTGAAGACAGTGCTTCCGGCCAGACAGACGGTGAAGAAGCTGGAGCGAAGAACCATAAGGCGGCTCCTGGGCCGGGAAGAGATCCTTTCTTTGCTGGGGGAAAGCAGGAGGAAGAAGCAGGTAGCCAAGGAGCGGCTGCTGGAAGAGATGGCCGGTCAGGAGACCATTCCCTATGAGTGGGTCACAGGGAAGCTGGGGGTCTCAGCCCAGACGGTAAATGGCCTGGAGCGGGCAGGGGTACTGCGGGTGGAGAGCAGTCTCTCTTTCCGCAATCCGGTGAAAGTGCAGTCCGGCCAGGAGAAGGAGAAGATCTTGAGCAAAGCCCAGGGACAGGTGGTGGAAGAGGTGCTCTCCGACTTTGACGGGGGACATCCGGGCACTTATCTGCTTCATGGCATCACCGGAAGCGGCAAGACAGAAGTATATATCCGGCTGGTACAGGGAATCGTGAAAAGGGGCAGACAGGCAGTGGTGCTGATTCCGGAGATCGCATTGACTTATCAGACCCTGCTTCGGTTCTACCGCTGCTTCGGGGAGCGGGTCAGTGTGCTGAACTCGGCTCTATCTGCTGGAGAAAAATATGACCAGTGCCAGCGTGCGAAGAACGGGGAGATTGATGTGATCATTGGTCCCCGGTCAGCGCTGTTTACACCCTTCCCGGACATCGGCTTGATTGTGATGGATGAAGAGCATGAGGGCAGCTACAAGAGTGAGTCCTCCCCTAAATACCATGCCAGGGAGGTGGCAGGGGAAGTGGCCAGGCTGCATGGGGCCAGTGTGGTGCTGGGATCGGCCACACCTTCCCTGGAGGCATACTATAGGGCAAGAAGTGGGATCTATAAGCTTTTTACCCTGGGGGAACGTCTCACAGGGGGTAGCCTTCCGAAAGTGTATATTGAGGATCTTAGGCGGGAACTACAGGAGGGGAATAGATCCATTTTCAGCAGAAGGCTTCAGACCCTTCTGGCAGAGCGGCTGGAGCGGGGGGAACAGGTCATCCTGTTCTTGAACAGGCGTGGATATGCAGGATTCGTATCCTGCAGGGCCTGTGGCCATGTGATGAAATGTCCCCATTGTGATGTGTCCTTGTCGGAGCACAGAGGGGGACGTCTTCTCTGCCACTATTGCGGATATAGCGAGCCAAAGCCGGCCCACTGCCCCGGATGCGGTTCCCCTTATATCAGTGGTTTCAAGGCGGGAACCCAGCAGATTGAGGAAAAGCTGAAAGAGATGTATCCAGGGGTGCGTACCCTGCGTATGGACGGGGACACCACCCGCACCAAGGGCAGCTATGAACAGATCCTGGCCGCTTTTGGGAACAGGGAAGCGGATGTACTCATCGGTACCCAGATGATTGTGAAGGGTCATGATTTCCCGGGGGTGACGCTGGTGGGAGTGCTGGCGGCAGATTTGTCCCTGGGGGTGGGAGACTACCGGGCAGGAGAGAGGACGTTCCAGCTGCTTACCCAGGCAGTGGGCCGGGCAGGCCGGGGGGATCTGCCAGGGGAGGCGGTGATCCAGACTTACCAGCCGGAGCACTATGCAGTAACCTATGCAGCAGCCCAGGACTACGGAGGGTTCTACAGCGAGGAGATCCTGTTTCGGGAGATGATGGGATATCCCCCTGCCGCCCATATGATGGCGGTGCAGGTATTTGCCAGCAAGGAGGAGAAGGGGGCACAGCTGGCATCGTATCTTGCGTCTCTCACAGGGCGAGCATTCGGGATACAGATTCTGGGCCCGGCCCCGGCGGCCATCGGCAAAGTAAATGATATTTTTCGATTTGTGTTCTATGTAAAAAGCCCGGAATATGATAAACTGATCCGGATCAAGGATTGTGTGGAAGGTAAGATCCAGGATCTGCAGCTGTCCGGGGAGACTGTGCAGTTTGACTTTGATCCCATGAACACCCTGTGACATGGGAAAAGAAATGATGTGAGGAAAGGAAGGAAAGGAAAAATGGCAATCAGGAACATACGGGAACTGGGGGATGAAGTACTTACGAAAAAATGTAAGCCGGTGACGGAGATGACATCCCGTAACAGGGAATTGATTGAGGATATGCTGGAGACAATGTATGAGGCAGGGGGTGTTGGGCTGGCTGCCCCCCAGGTAGGAGTCCTGAAGCGGATCGTGGTCATAGACGTGACAGGGGAGGATCCCTATATTCTGATCAATCCCAGGATTGTGGAGAGCAGCGGGGAGCAGACGGGACAGGAAGGATGCTTGAGTCTGCCCGGTAAGTCCGGCCAAGTGACACGCCCGAACTATGTAAAGGCAGTGGCCCTGGACGTAAATATGAGGGAATATGAACTGGAGGGCACCGAGCTGCTGGCCAGGGCCATCTGCCATGAGGTGGATCATCTGGATGGGCATATGTATGTGGAGAAAGTAGAAGGCCCTCTCCAGGATGTGACCAATGAGGATGAGGATGCGTAAAGAGGTTTGTACCGCTGAAGCGGACATGGGGGTATAAGTGTGAAGATTATATTTATGGGAACGCCGGATTTTGCGGCGGAAGCCTTGCGGGCCTTGCTTGCCGCAGGGCATGAGATCAAGATGGTAGTGACGCAGCCGGACAAGCCCAAGGGCAGAAGCGGGACCCTGGTGCCGTCTCCTGTGAAGGTGTGTGCCCTTGAACACAGTCTGCCTCTGTTCCAGCCTGTGCGGATCAAGAGGCCGGAGGCGGTGGAGGAGATCCGGGCCGTGCCGGCAGATGTGTTCGTGGTGGCAGCTTTCGGGCAGATCCTGTCCCAGGAGATCCTGGATATTCCACCACTGGGATGCTTGAATATCCATGCCTCCCTTCTGCCGAAGTACCGGGGGGCGTCCCCTATCCAACAGGTGATTCTGAAGGGGGAGAAGGAGACTGGCATTACAGTGATGCAGATGGATGCGGGTGTGGATACAGGGGATATGTTATACAAAAAGAAGGTTCCCATCCTGGAGCAGGATACCTTTGAAACGCTTCACAATAAGCTGATGGTGCTGGGAGGGGAGGCTATTGTAGAAGCCCTGGCCTTGCTGGAACAGGGAAAACTGGTTCCGGAAAAACAGCGGGAGGAGGAAAGCAGCCATGCGTCCCTTATCGGCAAATCCCTGGGAAAGATTGATTTTGGCCAGGATGCTGTGGTGATAGACAGGCTGATCCGGGGGCTGAATCCCTGGCCCAGTGCCTATACCACCTACCAGGGCAGACAGCTGAAGATATGGCGGGCAGTTCCTGTGCCTGACGGACAGGCGGACACATGTACCGGGCACAATGCCAGGAGACCTGGACAGATCCTAGAGGTGGACAGGGAAACCGTGACTGTGGCCACAGGGCAGGGGATGCTGCGGATCTATGAGCTGCAGCTGGAAGGAAAGAAGCGCATGAGCACCCGTGATTTCCTGCTTGGGGTGAAGATGGTGCCGGGGGAGATGCTGGGGACATGAACCTGGCAGAAGCCATTCTGGACCGGAAGTCATTTTTTGGAAGGCACAGGGAACAGACAGATACAGAAGCATGGAATCCATGGAAAGAAAGGAGAAATGACATATGCCAATGTTTTATTATTACTGGGATCCCACTTATATACTGGTGCTGGTGGGCCTGCTCTTAAGCCTGGGAGCCAGTGCCATGGTGAACAGTTCTATGAGAAAATACAGCAATGTGCGGAATATGAGTGGTATCACCGGAGGAGAAGCTGCCAGGAGGATCCTGAACAACGAAGGATTATACAATGTACAGGTGGAGTGCTTACAGGATAACCGGGGAGACCACTATGATCCCAGGACCAATACAGTCCGGCTGTCTAATTCTAATTTCAACAATGCTTCCGTTACTGCTGTGGGGGTAGCGGCCCATGAGTGCGGCCATGCCATCCAGCATGCAAAGGGCTATGCACCCCTTGGTATCCGTTCGGCCCTGGTGCCGGTGGTGAATATCGGCAGTACCTTGAGTATGCCATTGATCTTTCTGGGCGTGATCTTAAGCTGGAACCAGGTGCTGATCCAGATCGGTATCTGTGTGTTTGCACTGACAGTGTTGTTCCAGCTTGTGACGCTGCCGGTAGAGTTCAATGCTTCCCGCAGGGCGGTGGAGAAGGTGGAGCAATATGGTCTTCTCACCGAACAGGAGAAGGGAGGCTGTAAAAAGGTGCTGACTGCAGCAGCCTTGACCTATGTGGCAGCAGCGGCGGCAGCAGCCCTGCAGTTGCTGAGACTGGTACTTTTGTTCGGGAATGACAGAAGGAGAGATTAGGCTGTGGCAGAGAATACAAGGGAGATCGCGCTGGAGGCACTCCTTGCCATAGAGCGGGGAGAGGACTATTCCCACAGGCTGGTGAAAGCAGTGCTGGACAAGTATCAGTACCTGCCGGAGCGGGACCGGGGATTCATGAAGCGGCTTATGGAAGGTACCCTGGAGCGGGAACTGGAACTGGATTACTACCTGGATTATTTTTCAAAAGTGCCGGTCCGGAAGATGAAACCACTTATACGTTGTCTGCTGCGCATGGGGGTCTATCAGCTCCTGTATATGGACGCAGTGCCGGACAGCGCTGCCTGCAATGAAGCCTGTAAGTTGGCGGCAAAACGTGGCTTTGGCAGTCTGCGTGGCTTTGTGAACGGAATTCTGCGCACAATTTCCCGGAACAAAGCCACATTGCCCCTTCCGGAGAAGGACGCAGAACCTGTACGGTATCTTACAGTGAAATATTCCATGCCGGAGTGGATTGTGACCCTGTGGCTGGACGAATATGGGCTGGATATTACGGAAACACTTTTGGGAGGACTTCTGGCGGTGCACCCTGTCTGTCTGCGGTTTCGCACTACGCTACAACCGGAGCGGCTACAGGCCTGCATTCACGGCATGGAGGAGCGGGGGGCCAGACTGGTGCGCAGCCGGTATCTTCCGTATGTCTATACCCTGGAAGGCGGGGGAAATGTGGAGGACCTGCCCGGTTTCCGGGAAGGCCTCTTTGTGGTGCAGGACGTCAGTTCTGTTCTGGCGGTGGTGGCAGCGGGCATAAAGCCAGGTGATTTTGTGATGGATGTGTGTGCGGCACCAGGAGGGAAGAGCCTTCTGGCCGCAGAGTGGGCAGGAAAGGTACTGTCCCGTGATGTGTCGGAGGAGAAGGCGGCCCTGGTGCGGGAGAACAGCCGCCGCATGGGAACCGGGAATATAGAAGTGCAGGTCTATGATGCCACCAGGCTTGATCCGGCAAGGGAGGGATCTGCGGACGTGGTGATAGTGGATGCTCCCTGCTCGGGTCTGGGTGTCATAGGGAAAAAAAGAGATATCAAATACAGGATGACCTGGGAGAAGATGGAGAATCTTAAGGCGCTACAGAAAGAGATAGTCAGGACTTGTAGCCGGTATGTGAAGCCAGGAGGAATCCTGCTCTATAGCACTTGTACCATCCACAGGGGGGAGAACGAAGATATGGTGCGGTTCATCACCCGGGAGCTGCCCTTTGTGCCAGCGGGACTTCAAGAGGTGCTGCCCGGGGAAATACTGAGGGAGAAGGAGCAGCTTCTGGTGCACTCCGGGCAGGAAGGGGCAGGAGAAAAGCAGGATCCGGAAATGGCAGGTGCAGATGCTGCATGTATCCAGATTTTGCCGGGCTATATGGAAGGAGACGGCTTCTTTATCGCCCGTTTCCGGAAAATCACAGAGGATATAGGACACTGAGGATATAGAATATGGAGAAGAAGGATATCAAATCAATGCCGCTGGAGCAGCTTGCAGGGGAGCTGGCTGCCCGGGGAGAAAAAGCGTTCCGGGCAAAACAGATGTATGACTGGATGCATGTGAAACTGGCCAGGGGATTTGGAGAGATGACGAATCTGCCAAAAGCCTTCCGGGAAAATTGCAGGGAAGACTTCTGGTATACAGCCCTTAGGGCAGTCCAGATTCAGGAATCTGTCACAGATGGCACGAAAAAGTTCCTCTTTGGTCTGGCAGATGGCAACCTGGTAGAGAGTGTGTGGATGAAATATAAGCACGGGAACAGTGTCTGCGTCTCTTCCCAGGTGGGCTGCCGGATGGGGTGTGTCTTCTGTGCTTCCACCCTGGACGGGCTGGTGCGGAACCTGACCCCAGCAGAGATGCTGGATCAGGTCTATGCTATCAGCCTGCTGACAGGGGAGCGGGTGTCCAACGTGGTGGTCATGGGCACCGGGGAACCCCTGGACAATTATGACAATCTGCTTACCTTCCTTCGGATGCTCACCGATGAAAACGGTCTGCATATCAGCCAGCGGAATGTGACAGTGTCTACCTGTGGTCTGGTTCCGCAGATGCGGCGTCTGGCCGGGGAGGGCCTGCAGATTACCCTGGCTTTGTCCTTACATGGGGCTACAGATGAAAAGCGGAAGAAACTGATGCCGATTGCCAACCGGTACGCTATCCGGGAACTGATGGATGCCTGCGGATACTATTTTGAACGGACAGGCAGACGGATTACCTTTGAGTACAGCCTGGTGGGGGGCGTCAATGATTCGGATCAGGATGCAGCGCTTCTGTCAGCCCTGGCCAGGCCTCTGAACAGTCATGTGAATCTGATTCCGGTGAATCCCATCAAGGAGCGTGATTTTGTGCAGTCAGAAGCGGCAAGGGTTAGGTCTTTTCAATTAAAGCTTGAAAAAAATGGAATAAATGGTACTATAAGAAGGGAAATGGGCAGGGATATTGACGGAGCCTGCGGGCAGCTCCGCCGCAAGACCATGGAACATCTGAAAAACCAGACATCCCAGAATGGCTGAGGGATCCGCCAGGGAACAGCTTAAGACATAGACTATGGAGAATCTGTAGGATTTTGGAGGAAGTACACGTGTTGAAGACGTTTTCCATCACTGATATCGGTGTCATGAGAAAAGTAAACCAAGACTATATTTATACTTCGGAGCAGCCGGTAGGGCATCTGCCGAATCTGTTTCTGGTGGCGGACGGTATGGGGGGGCACAATGCAGGCGACTATGCTTCCAAGGTCACTGTGGAGACCATTGTGGAGCAGATTGCAGCTTCCGCAGAACGGGATCCGGTGCGTGCTTTCCGGGAGTCCATCCGGGAAGCCAATCGTCTGATCCGTACCCTGGCGGAACAGGCTCCGGAGATGGAGGGTATGGGGACTACGGTGGTGGCTGCTTCCATTGCGGGAAGCAGGCTCAGCGTAGCCAATGTGGGAGACAGCCGGCTGTATGTGGTAAATCGCAGGGAGATCCGGCAGATTACCAGGGATCATTCCTGGGTGGGGGAGATGGTGCAGCGGGGCGGAATCCGCAGGGAGGAAGCCAGGAACCATCCCAAGAAGAATATCATTACCAGAGCGGTAGGTGCAGAGGAGGAGATCCAGGCGGATTTCTTCACAGTGCAGCTGGAGGAGGGAGATACTGTCCTCATGTGTACAGACGGACTGACCAATATGCTGGAGGATGAAAGGATCCGCATGATCCTGGCCCAGTCTTCTGATCTTGTGGAGAAGACGGAGAACCTGGTCCGTACTGCCAATGATAACGGCGGAAGGGATAATATCAGTGTCATTTTGATTGAGCCGTTGGTGTAAGGAGCTGTCTGGACAGTCAGGTGTCCGGGGCCTGGATATAGAGATGGGAGAGCATTTATGATAAAGATTGGTATGATGATAGGTGACCGGTATGAGATACTGGAAAAGATCGGAACCGGTGGCATGTCAGATGTATATAAAGCAAAATGCCATAAGCTGAACCGCTTTGTGGCGGTGAAAGTCTTGAAGCAGGAGTTCAGCGAAAACGGAAATTTCGTGTCCAAATTCCGCATTGAAGCCCAGGCTGCAGCAGGTTTGATGCATTCTAATATTGTAAATGTATACGATGTGGGAGAGGAAAACGGGATCTATTACATTGTTATGGAACTGGTGGAAGGCATCACCTTGAAAAAATATATTGAAAAAAAAGCCCGGCTTTCCTTTAAGGAGGCAGTGAGCATTGCCATCCAGGTGAGTATGGGCATTGAGGCTGCCCACAACAACCATATCATACACCGGGATATCAAACCACAGAATATCATCATATCAAAAGACGGAAAAGTGAAGGTGACGGATTTTGGCATTGCCAAGGCTGCCACCAGCAATACCATCACTTCCAATGTGATGGGATCGGTGCATTATACCTCTCCGGAACAGGCCAGGGGAGGCTACAGCGATGAAAAGAGCGATATCTATTCTCTGGGAATCACCTTGTTTGAGATGCTCACCGGGAGAGTGCCTTTCAATGGGGAGACCACAGTGGCCATTGCCATCAAGCATATCCAGGAGGATATGCCCTCACCCAAGGAATTTGTGCCGGAGATCCCGGCCAGCGTGGAAAGCATTGTGCTGAAATGCTGTCAGAAATCTCCGGACCGCAGGTACCAGAATGTACCGGAGCTGCTGGCAGATCTGAAGCAGTCCCTAATGAACCCGGATGACGATTTTGTAGTACGCAAGGATCTGGATACCGAGGGAGATACCCGCATGGTAACGGATCATGAAATGTCACAAATCAAGCGCAGGACTTATTACCAGGAGCCACGGGAGGAAGAGGAGGAACCCATGCGGCTGCGTGCGGACGCAGAACCGGTATATGAGGAGGAAGAACCAGGGGATTATGAGGAAGATGAGTATGTGGAAGAGTATGAGGAGGGATATAATTCCAGGATGGAACATATGACCACTCTGCTTGCCGTGGTGGCAGGTGTGGTGATCTGCGTGATCGTTATCATTCTGGCAGTGCGGATATTTGCCAATGTGGAATCCGGTGTGGACGATGAACTGTCAAGTCCCATTATCACAGGGGATGCCACTTCTGATACCACACAGGCACAATACAGGAAGATGCCCCAGGTCCAGGGTAAAAATGTGGAGGAGGCCAGGAATGCCCTGGCAGAGCTGGGAATCAAATCCGAAGTCACTTATGTGGAATCCGATACAATAGAAGTAGGTGTGGTGATCAGTGCCAGTGTGGCAGAAGGGCAAGATGTGTTAGAAGGTTCCACGGTGGCCTTGACGGCCAGTGCAGGACCTAAAGGCGTGGAAGTACCCCAGGTGGTGGGGAAGACTTTTGAGGAGGCCCAGCGCCTGATGCAGGAACAGGGGCTGGAAGTGACCAGGGAGGAAGCCCATTCCGACACTGTGGAGAAAGACCTGGTGGCGGGACAGGTTCCGGAGCAGGGCAGCAAAGTACCCAGAGGAACGAATGTGACCTTGACAGTGAGCCTGGGAAAGGAACAGAGCAAGGTATATGTTCCCAATCTGGTGGGGAAACCAGAGATGGATGGAACAGTGGAGGCCACTGAGGTAGGGCTACAGGTGTCCGTTATCGCCCATGAATACAATTCCGAGTATGGGGAGGGATATATTTTCTATCAGAGCTATTCCCAGGGATCTTATGTGGATCCTGGTACAGTCATAGAGATCAAGGTCAGCAAAGGGGCAGAAGCCAAGACTTATAAATGTAACCTGGATATCACGGCTCCCACTCCGGAGGAGGCACCGGATTATGTATCTGGCACCCCTGTGCAGCTGAAACTGGTGACAGATGATGACAATGTGCTGCTGGAGACTACGGCTTCCAGCTTCCCACATGCGGCAAACTACTATGGTCTGTCTGCTGCAGGTGGTACCTTGACCATGTCCTATACAGTGACCATACAGGGACCGCCTACCACAGATGAGAATGGGAACCAGGTGGCAGGAGCCACCACCACAGAGCAAAGATCCTTCAACAGAAGGGTGGAATTTACGGAAGAATAGGTGGGACTGTTGCAGAACAGGCAAGAAATGATTATTCAATGAGGAGATCCATGCGGGGAAAGATTGTAAAAGGGATTGCAGGATTCTATTATGTCTACGGAGGCGGGGAAGAAGGCAGGGATCTGCCTGCCCGCCTCTATGAGTGCAAGGCCAAGGGGATATTCCGGAAGGACCACAAGAAACCTCTGGTAGGAGATGACGTGGAGTTCCAGGTGCTGGACCAGGAAGAAGGGGTGGGGAATATCATAGAATTACTTCCCAGGCGCAGTGAACTGCTGCGTCCCGCCGTAGCCAATGTGGATCAGGCCCTGGTGATCTTCTCTATTGTCAGACCGGACCCCGGCTTCAACCTTCTGGACCGTTTTCTGATCCGCATGGGTCAGCAGGATCTGCCTGTGGTCATCTGTTTTAATAAGAAAGACCTGGACGAGAAGGGGGACGGGGAACGGTACTGTGCAATTTACAGGGCCTGCGGATACCGTACCCTTACAGTCAGTGCCAGGGAGGGATACGGGATAGAGGAGCTGAAGGGGTTGTTGCAGGGAAGGACCACCACGGTGGCAGGACCCAGTGGCGTAGGCAAGTCTTCCCTGGTGAACTGTCTCCAGAGCGGTACCGTCATGGAAACCGGGCAGATCAGCGAGAAGATTGCGCGGGGAAAACATACCACCAGACATTCGGAACTGATTGCCATGGGGGAGGACACCTACATACTGGATACACCGGGATTCAGCTCTCTGGAGCTGCCGGATCTGGAAAAGGAGGAACTGGCAGGATTCTATCCAGAATTTGCCGCCTATGAGAGGTACTGCCGGTTCGGCGGTTGTGCCCACATAGCAGAACCTGTGTGCGGTGTCCGGGACGCAGTGGAAGAGGGGGAAGTGAACAAAGTGCGGTATGACAATTACCGCCTGTTGTACCGTGAACTGAGAGACAGGAAGAGATATGTGTGAAGCTGATCGCAATTTTTGGATCCAATAATTCTGGAAAGTCAGAGTAAGGCGGTAAAGAATACGCCCAGCCATAGAGAAGACCTGGTTTCGTGGCTGGAGAGTGGTTTATATCATTTTGTCAAGGCATTAAAGAATAAAAGAAATACGGATTGTTTTGTATATGATGAGGTATTGTATGTGTTTGTTTTTGTGGACGGGGGAGGGGGCCGATTTGATGCCCCCTTGAACTACCTGGCTTAACAGAGGGAAAAGCGTAAAAGTAAGTATATAATAGTCTGATCCGCTTACTTAAGAGAGATTAGGCTTAATTAAGCCCAGAAAAACGGACACAGAGAAAATAACGAAATACCATAAAATATATTTTCTGACTATGATAATCGGAAAAGCTGCCAGATATTTTATTTAAATAAGTGACAGGTTAAAAGCTGGCATCCAATTCTTCCTGCAACTGTTTGAGAAACATATTGGAGGCTCGTGAAAGAACTTGATATTTCTTCCAGATAATGCATAGTTCCGCCTCCAGAGCAGGAAAAAGCGGCCTGAAACAGAGGTTGCGGTCACCGGTTGTATTGATGAGCCTGTCCAATGCAATGACATATCCAAACCCCTTTTTAACAAACTGTGCCGCATTATAGACCAGGTCATAGGTGGCGACAATATTCAGCCTGGAAATATCTGTTTTCAACCAGGAGAACATTTCGCTGTTAATAGAAGTCTGATGGGAAATAATCAAGGGGTTATCCCATAAGTCCTCTGCGGAAACAGCTTCTTTTGCTGCCAGCGGACTGTCTTTACGCATCAGCACGCCCCAGATATCCTTCATGGGGAGCCGGATATAATCGTATTTGCTGATATCCATCTGACCCACCAGAAGACCGAAATCAATCAATCCTTTATCCAGTCTCTCCATCACACGCTCTGCATCACCGCTATAGATATGGTAATGAATCAGAGGGTGTTTTTTCTGTAGATTCCGGGCTGCCTGTGCCAGAAAGGAAATGCTTTCTGTTTCGCCGCAGCCGATATAGATTTCCCCATTGATATTTTCGCTGGAAGAGGTCAGCTCCGCTTTTGTCTTTTCCATTAGGTCAACCAGTTCTTCTGCGCGTTTGCGCAGCAGCATTCCATCTTCGGTCAATGTGACTCTTTTGCTGCCACGGATAAGCAGCTGCTTTCCCAATTCTTCTTCTAAGTCTTTCAACTGTCTGGAAAGAGGGGGCTGGGTCATGCGGAGAGATTCGGCTGCCTTTGTTATGCTTTCCTCCCTTGCCACTGCCAGGAAATATTGTAACACTCGAATGTCCAAATAAAACTCCTCCTTTGCCATGTATATATCGTTCTTGGTCGGAATTATATCAGAAAAATAAATACCTTTCAAGTATGTAATACCATTCTGCATATGCATATGATATTTAAGTAAAAGGAATTTATGATGGCAGCAGGGCAAGCTCTCTGTGGGCGGACGATCTGGTGCCCAGGGGTACCGATCCGGTCAGCCGGTTAGGTCTTGGTTATCTGAAGGCTGGTTTTGCGGAAAAATCACTGATTCTGATACCATTAGAAAATGACAGCGCAAGAAAACTGGCCTACATTCTGAAATCCCAGGGCTTACTTGTTACTACCTGTCCCATCTCCCCGGCCCTGTTCGGCAGGTTTGGCCCTGGTGCATTATCTGCCCTGGGTGGGAGAGGCCCAGTATGAGATGTCGGAGTTTTTGCAGTACCGCAAGAGTAATCCGGCGCTCCTGTACGGGACACAGGTAATGGCGATTATGAACGCTTACTCCTATATGCCGGTAGAAGCATGGGCAAAAGCAGATGCACAAGCTGAACGGGGAGATGAGGGAAAGGGTTGAGCAAAAGGCGTTTGTCAGCAGGCCAAATCAGCCACGTATACTTGTGACAGGCTCCCTGGCTTTCTAAAAAGATGAGGAAGGAAATACCGGACGGGGTGAAATGGTTCCGCTTGGCATCTTATGTATTGCTGATGGTTATGCCCTTTGTATTCAAATGAAATACTTTTTAAGTATGAGATACGATATAATATATGTATTTGATATTCTTCTGCAAGTGAATTAAAATGGAAACAGAAGGAGGGATATGGATATGGCAGAGGCAAATGATTTGTATGGGGGCATATATTAGAACCTGCTGGATGCAGGCTGCGACCAGCGGACAACCGAGCAGTGCATGATTTTTGCCCCTTCCTTTGGAGGCGAGAGCGGAGGGGAAGTGCGGAATATGGCATCCCCGGAAATTTTCACGGAAGATTACAGTGCGGCGGTGGATTATGTAGGGCTTCTGCCTTATGTGGACCGGGACCGGATTGGCGCGATTGGTATCTGCGGTCTGTCCGGCATGGCAATCACGGCAGCAGGTACGGATACCAGGATTAAGGCGGTGGCCACGCTTTCCATGTACGATATGTCCCGTGATATGAGCAGGGGGCATATGGACTACTACACAGATGAGCAGAGAAATAAGATCAAACGGTATTTGAGCCAGCAGCGCTGGAAGGATGCAGAAACAGGAACCTTTGTCCTTGGCAACCATGAGATTGCTTTTGATGAAAAAAATGAACCGATTACAGGCATGATGGAAGTGCCGGAGGGGATCAGGTATTTGGAAACCATTTATTTGAAGAAGAATTGAAACCGGTGTTTGAGAAAGCAATGGAGTGCGGGCTGAACCTGTGGGACACGGCAGCGGTTTACGGAGAAGGGACTTCTGAACGTATTCTTGGTAATTTTGTAAAAGATGTGCGCCGGGACAGCATTATGCTTTCCACCAAATTCACGCCGCAGATAGCCAGCAGTTCGCCGGATGCCATGCAGGAAATGATTGACGGAAGCAAGGAACGCCTGCATACAGATGTGATTGACGTTTATTGGATACACAATCCGATGGATGTGGAAAAATGGACGCCGAATTTAATCCCGCTGGCAAAAAGCGGACAGATTAAGACAATCGGCGTTTCCAACCACAACCTTGCGGAGATAAAAAGGGCAAATGAAATTCTTGCGGCAGAGGGCCTTAAAATTTCTGCGGTGCAGAACCATTACAGTCTGTTACATCGTCCTTCGGAGCGTGCGGGTATCCTTGATTACTGTAAGGAGAATGGTATTACATTTTATTCCTATATGGTGCTGGAGCTGGGGGCGCTTACCGGACGGTACAGTGAGGAAAATCCATTTCCGGAGGGAAGCGGGAGGGCAGAGGCTTATAATCCGCATCTGAAAGAACTGACAGCATTGATTGATGAACTGAAAATTATTGGAACACGTTTTGATGCCAGTCCTGCACAGGTTGCGACAGCATGGGCGATTGCAAAAGGTACACTGCCGATTATCGGAGTGACGAAAGTGCGTCAGGTTGAGGAAGCTGCAAAAGCAATGCGGATTGAGTTGACTGCTGATGAAATCAGCCGCTTGGAAAGGTTTGGCGATGAAACAGGCGTCCATACGCTTCGGGAATGGGAAAAGGAGATGTAGACAATGACGGTAAAGGATGTGATAGGAGGATTCCGGGAAGGGGCAGAAGAAAATGCCGAGCGTGATGCGTATGCAAATGAACTTTTTCAGGAAGCTGTCCGCATTGGAATGGAGCTGAATACGATGTACCATACACCGGAGGAGCTTCGGGAGATTATGGGCAGGCTGATCGGGAAAAAGGTAGACCGTTCTTTTCGGATGTTTCCCCCGTTTTATACGGATTTTGGGAAAAACATCACAATCGGGAAAGATGTCTTTATCAATTCAGGATGCCACTTTCAGGATCAGGGTGGGATTGAAATCGGGGATGGTGCATTGATTGGTCATAATGTTGTGCTGGCAACGATCAACCATGACCTGAATCCAAAAGGAAACAGAAAAAATCATTATGCGCCGATCAGGATTGGCGCTCATGTATGGATTGGCTCTAACGCAACCATATTGCCGGGAGTAACGATTGGTGATTGGGCAGTGGTTGCTGCAGGAGCCGTGGTTGCACGGGATGTTCCTGCCATGACGGTAGTGGGAGGAGTTCCTGCAAAAGTATTAAAGGTTATTCGGGAGGAGGAACGATATGAAACGGCTGTTTAATATTATGCTGGCTGTTCTGCTTATGGTTATGTTATCAGCCTGTGGAAAACCGGATTCCTCTGCGGATAAAGTATCGGAGCAGTATGAACAGACAGAAGATGCAGAAACAACAGAGCAGTCAGAACAGGAGCAGTCAGCGGCATCGGAAACTATACGGACTGAGGTACAGACGGAAAATAATCTGACTGATGAACAGGAACAGCAGACGCAGGGAGGTGACAATACAGTGATGGCGGATATTTCTTTTAACTTTGAAACGAAGGCAGTTTTATTAAACAGCGGGTATGAAATGCCCATATATGGGATTGGCACATACAGTCTGACAGGAGATACCTGTGTGGAGTCTGTCACGGCGGCATTAAACAGCGGAGTCCGTCTGATTGATACCGCCTATATGTACCATAATGAGGAAAGCGTGGGGGAGGCAGTCAGGAACTTTGGCATACCGAGGGAGGAAATCTTTGTTATCACAAAGCTGTACCCGAACCAGTTTTCTGATCCGGAAGCTGCGATTGAGGAGGCGCTTGCCAAATTAGATATAGAATACATTGACATGATGCTGCTCCATCACCCCGGTGCAGGTGATGTGGAGGCTTACCTTGCAATGGAAAAAGCGGTTGAGGACGGAAAAATACGTTCACTTGGCTTATCGAACTGGTATGTGGAGGAACTGGAGGAATTTTTACCGCAGATAAATATTACGCCCGCTCTGGTCCAGAATGAGATACACCCGTATTATCAGGAAAACGATGTGATTCCGTATATTCACAGTCTGGGGATTGTGGTACAGGGCTGGTATCCGCTTGGCGGCAGGGGGTATACGGCGGAGCTGCTTGGAAATGAGGTCATTTCGGAAATAGCGGCGTCACATGGGAAGTCATCAGCACAGGTTATTCTCAGGTGGAATCTGCAAAAGGGTGTCGTAGTCATTCCCGGCTCCAGCAATCCCGATCATATTCAGGAAAACACGGAATTGTTTGATTTTGAATTGACGGAGGAGGAAATGGAGCGTATCAATGCTCTTGACCGTGGCGAGAAACATGATTGGTACTAAAAAATTTTGTAAAGTGGAGGCAGTATATGAAAGTTTTAGCGATTAACGGCAGCGCAAGAAGAGACGGAAACACAGCAATCCTAATCAATACTGTGTTTGAGGAATTGCATCAGGCAGGAATTGAAACGGAGATGGTGCAGCTTTCCGGTACGGTCATTGAACCCTGCAAGGCTTGTTG
>CAJTOJ010000040.1 GCA_910577665.1 uncultured Acetatifactor sp. | reverse complement strand
TGTGCATCACCTAAACTCTCAGACTTTTAGGTATGGTGGTGCGGCTGGCTGCATGGGAGTTTAGGTTTAGTATGGCGCTTCGGCAAATGTTTCATTCCCGCTTTATTCCCGCGAGCAATGAGCCAGGCCAACAAAGCTGACTTTGTGCCTTTTGTAGTCGGTTTGACTTCAGGATACAGAAAATACGGACAGGAACGGTCTTGCTGCGGAATGTCATCTGCCTGTTATTACCAGTATAGCAGGAATGAAATGCAAGAAAAGACTATATATTGCTTGAAATCATGCAAAAATTGCCTTATCATAGAGGACAGGAAAGTGGAACCACAGAACAGGTAAGACAAGAGAAGCCTGGCAGATGGAGACTGGGCAGACACAGGCAGGACGGGAGCCGGGCAGACACAGGCAGGAAGTGGCCGGGGCAGCACAGGCAGGACGGGAGCCGGACAGGCACAGACAGGACGGGAGCAGGCATGACAGGCACAGGCAGGAGAGATACGGGCAGGAAGATCCGCAGACTGGAGGCCACGGATGAACGCCAGTATATGTTGAATGAACATTATGAGGTCTATGAGAAAAAGGGAGCACCCGTTGGTGCCATGTTTTTCCATTATCATGATTTCTACGAGATTATATACGTGCTGGAGGGAGAGTATTCATCCCTGCTGGGGAATCGGACATACCACATGAAAAAAGGGGATTTCCTTCTGATTGACCAGAATGAGATGCACAAATACCATTATATGGAGAAGAAGCATGATTCTTCCAGGCGGATTATCCTGTGGGTGACACAGAAGCAGCTGGCAGAACTTGGCGGTGAAGACATGGATCTGACAGCCTGCTTTAGGAAGGAGAAGCCTTGTGCCTTTCACTTCCCGATTTATTACGAGGAGCTCTTACAGGGATATCTGTTGAAACTGGCCATGACGGATATGGCGGAATCGGCCGCACCCGGTGTCAAACAGGTGCTTGACAGGGGCATTCTGACTTTGTTTTTTGTCTATCTGAATGTGCTATGCGGAAGGGAGGAATATCTGTCTGACAGCAGGGAGCTTATTACCCATCCGCTGGTAGGGCAGGTCTGTGGCTATATTGAAGACCATCTGGCGGAGCGGATCACAGTGGAACTGCTGGCGGAACAGGTACATATGAGCAAGTATTATTTCCTGCGCAAATTCAAGGAGCTGACCGGGGATACGGTTCATAGTTTCCTGACCCACAAAAGGCTGATCCGGGCTTGCCAGAAGCTCAAGGAGGGCAACAGCATCACCCAGGTATGGCAGTCCTGCGGGTTTACAGATTATTCTTCATTTTTGCGCAATTTCCGGGCGGTGTATGGAATGTCGCCGGGCAGATACCGGGAGCTGATGCTGGATACCATGTAGACGGTGCTGGAAATGACCGGTCGGCTTAATCTGAAAAAGTGAGGTTACAACGGATATGAACCAGATCAATTATCAAAAACAATTGGATGCCCTGCTGGGAACCTTAAAGGACACCCACCCTCATCTGTTCCTCCACAGTTGCTGTGCCCCATGCAGTAGTTATGTGTTGGAATATCTCTGCCATTTTTTCCATATTACGGTGTTTTATTATAACCCGAATATCTCGGCCCTGGCGGAATACCAGAAGCGGGCCGCGGAACAGAAGCGGCTGATCCAGGCTTACAATGAGGAAGGAAAGGGACTGCCCATCAGACTGGTGGATGGAGACTATGATCCAGGCCGTTTTCTGGATGTGGCCAAAGGCCTGGAGACATGCCCGGAAGGAGGAGAGAGGTGTTTTAAGTGTTTTCACTTGCGCCTGGAGGAGACTGCAAAACGGGCCGTGCAACAGGGAGCAGATTTCTTCGGCACTACCCTGACCATCAGTCCCTTGAAAAACGCGGCGAAGATCAATGAGATTGGAGGGATACTGGGGGCAGCTTACAAAGTCCCGTGGCTGCCTTCTGATTTCAAGAAGCGGGACGGATATAAACGTTCGGTGGCATTGTCGAAGGAGTATGGGCTGTACAGGCAGGATTATTGCGGATGTGCGTATTCCAGAAGACAACAGGCAGGGGAACAGTAACACGGCATCCCTAATCCCCCTGTACATATTCCGCTTTTTGGTTGCGTGATTTGCGCGGCTGTGGTACAATGTCGAAACAGAAGAACCATATCCCAGGCGGTAGAGCCGGAACGGAGAATCCATGAAGAAAATATTAGACTTGTTATCGGAAGAAATGGGAAAGGCTTTTGAGGCGGCAGGGTATGACAGTACCTTAGGCAGGGTGACGCTGTCCAACCGTCCGGATCTATGCGAATATCAGTGCAATGGTGCCATGGCAGGGGCAAAAACCTACCACAAGGCGCCCATTGCGATTGCCAATGAGGTGGCCGTGCAGCTGGCAGACAGCAGGGTCTTCAAAGAAGCCGTGGCCGTGGCACCTGGTTTTTTGAATCTGAAGCTGAGGGAATCCTGTCTGCTGGAGCTGGTGCAGGAGATGGCATCATCCCCCAAATATGGGCTGGAGATGCCCGGGCATCCTAAGAAAATTATGATTGACTACGGCGGGGCCAATGTGGCCAAGCCCCTTCATGTAGGGCATCTGCGTCCGGCCATTATCGGGGAGAGCATCAAGCGGATCTGCCGCTATGCCGGGAATGAATGCATTGGGGATGTGCATCTGGGTGACTGGGGAACCCCCATCGGACTTGTGATCATGGAACTACAGGACCGGAAGCCGGATCTGGTGTATTTTGACGAGGATTACCAGGGAGAATATCCCAAGGAGCCGCCCTTTACCGAGGCGGAGTTTGCAGAGATCTACCCCTATGCCAGTGCCAGATCCAAGGAGGATCCGGCGTTCAGGGCCAGGGCTTTAGAGGCGACCCTCAAGTTCCAGAGCGGTGTGCCGGGATACCGCGCCCTGTGGAAGCATATTGTGGATGTGTCAAAGGTGGACTTGAAGAGGAACTATGACAGCCTGCATGTAGAGTTTGACCTGTGGAAGGGAGAGAGCGATGTGAATGACTTGATCCCGGAGATGGTAGCTTATATGAAGGAAGGGGGATATGCTTATATCAGTGAAGGGGCCCTGGTAGTGGACGTGAAAGAGGAGACAGATACCAAGGAAGTGCCCCCCTGTATGATTCTGAAGTCCGATGGGGCAGCCCTGTACAATACCACGGATCTGGCCACCATTATGGAGCGTATGCGCCTGTATGCACCGGATGAGATCATCTATATCACGGACAAACGCCAGGATCTGTACTTTGAGCAGGTATTCCGCTGTGCCCGCAAGACAAAGCTGGTAGGTCCGGATACCGTGCTGAAATTCCTGGGGCATGGTACCATGAACGGCAGGGATGGCAAACCCTTTAAGACCAGGGATGGTGGTGTCATGTCACTGGAGAGCCTGGTGGGAGAGACCAAGGAGGAGATGTACCGAAAGATCCGGGAAGGCCGGGAGATGCCCGAGGAAGAGGCCCGGGCTGTGGCGCAGACGGTGGCATTGTCTGCGCTGAAATACGGGGATCTTTCCAACCAGACCTCCAAAGACTATGTGTTTGATATTGACCGGTTCACCTCTTTTGAAGGGGACACAGGCCCTTATATTCTCTATACCATTGTGCGGATCAAGTCTATATTGAATAAGTACAAAGAGCGCCTGGGAGAGGCAGACAGGAATAACCTGTGCGGGCTGTCTTTCAAGGAGGCGTCCAGTGAATCTGAAAAGGCCCTGGAGATGGTACTGGTGCAATGGGGGACCATGATTGAGAGTGCAGCCAGGGAGCTTGCGCCATATAGGGTCTGTGCCTATGTATATGACCTGGCCAATGCCTTTAACCGTTTCTACCATGAGACCAAGATCCTGGGGGAGGAAGACCAGGAGAAGAGGGAAGGGCTGATTGCCCTGCTGGTGCTGGTCAGGGATGTGATGGAGACCAGTGTTGATCTGCTTGGTTTTGCTGCACCAGAGAAGATGTGAAGAAGAAAAATAAAAAAGTTGTTGACAAACATTTACACACAGTGTACAATTACAAAGTCGGTTGCGCGAGCCGCCGACAGATGGAATCTTAGCTCAGCTGGGAGAGCATCTGCCTTACAAGCAGAGGGTCATAGGTTCGAGCCCTATAGGTTCCATTCCGGCTTATGTCGGTAGAAATGGCGAGATAGCTCAGCTGGCTAGAGCATGCGGTTCATACCCGCAGTGTCGAGGGTTCAAGTCCCCCTCTCGCTACTTACCAAAAGAGAGGAAGCCTTTTCAACAGGCTTCCTTTTTGGTGTGATCTGGTGTAACTGGATTTCCAGGAATGGTCTGTGTCGCCAGGGCACCGTGACAGGAAGTGCAAACCATAGAAACAGAAGTTTTGGAGAAGAAGGAGAATAGGAGTTTTGAATCACATGGAACACATGGAAAGGGAAACAGAACAGATGCAGGAGATGGCAGGACTGGAGAGAACAGAAGAAATGGAGAGCGTTGTAGGGAACGAAGCAGCGCAAGAGGCTATGGAGCTGGAAGGAGTACAGCAAGCAGGGATACCCACAGAGACGGAAAAGGCTAAGGAGACGGAACCGGCAGGCCAGGCTGTGACAGACCAGGAGACCGAAGGGATACAGGAGAGCCAGGAGGATGCGGAAGATGGCATTGCTGCCATAGAACATCTGCTGGATGAGAGGATCGTCCGCGCCATCCGGGAGATGGGATTTGAGAAGTTATCACCCATTCAGGAGCAGGCCATTCCATATCTGCTGGAAGGAGAGGATATCATTGGACAGGCCCAGACGGGAACTGGCAAGACAGCCGCCTTCGGGATCCCTATGTTACAGAAGATTGACCCGGAGAGGAAGAAGCTGCAGGGGGTGATCCTTTGCCCTACCAGGGAACTGGCCATCCAGGCCGCGGAAGAGATCCGCAGGATCGCAAAATATATGCATGGTGTGAAAGTGCTGCCGGTCTATGGCGGCCAGGAGATCGGGAAACAGATCAGCGGACTGCGGGGGGTACAGATCATTGTAGGTACACCAGGACGTGTTATGGACCATATGCGCCGCCATACCATCAAGCTGGATGATATCAGTATGGTAGTACTGGATGAGGCGGATGAAATGCTGAACATGGGCTTTAGGGAGGATATGGAGCTGATTCTGGGACAGATTCCAAATGAACATCAGACAGCGCTGTTTTCGGCTACCATGCCCAAGCCCATCCTGGAGATTACCGGCCAGTTCCAGAAGGATGCAAAACTGGTGAAGGTGGCGGCCAAGGAACTGACCATTCCCCTGGTGAGTCAGAAGTATTACCGGGTGAGGAAACAGGACAAGGATGCGGCCTGTATCCGTTTGCTGGAATATTACCAGCCCAGGCTGTGCCTGATTTTCTGCAATACTAAGCTGAAGGTGGACGAGCTGGCTGAAGTACTGAAAAAGGCAGGATTCTATGCGGAAGGACTTCACGGGGACATGTCCCAGCACCAGAGGGATGTGGCCATGGGCCGGTTCCGCCATGGCACTACCAATATTCTCATAGCCACGGATGTGGCAGCCAGAGGAATTGATGTGGATGATGTGGAGATTGTGATCAACTACGACATACCACAGGATATTGAATATTATGTGCACCGCATCGGAAGGACGGGCCGTGCAGGGAAGAGCGGCCGCTCCTGCACCTTTGTGGCAGGTAAGGAGATATACAGGATTCGGGACATTGAAAGAATCTGTCATACCACCATTGAGGAGAAGAAGCTGCCAGGAGCCAGCAAAGTACTGAAATCCAAGGCAGACAGGTATCTGAACAAAGCGTGGGAATTGCGAGAGCATGAGGACATTGAGCTGATGAAGGTCTTCCTGCAACGCAAGATGCAACAGGAAGAATGTGATGCCCTGGAGCTGGCAGCCGTAATGCTGAAGGCCCAGGTAGGAGACCGGGGAGAGGATATTCCGGTGGATGAGCTCCCTGCACGCCGCAAGCTGGGTGACAGAAGGGGAGACAGAGGCAGAGAAGACAGACGTGGTTTTGGAAGCCGCGGGAACCGTGAGGAGAGGCGCCGCCGGGAGTACGGGGAAGACCGTGAGAGCCGCGGGAACCGTGAGGAGAGGCGTGGCAGGGAGGACCGTGAAGACCGCGGAAGCCGTTTCGGGAACCGGGAAGAGAGGCGTGGCCGAGAGGAACGTGGCAGCCGGGAAGAGAGAAGAAGTCGTGAGGAAAGGCGTGGCCGCAGGGACCGGGGAGACCGTGAGGGACGTGGCATTGGTTTTTCCCTCCCCAAGAGAAAGAAAAATAACTGACAAAAACCGGCAGCAGTGGAGGATATATGAGAGTTGGAATGGGATATGATGTCCACAGACTGGTGGAGGAGAGAGAACTGATTCTCGGCGGGGTGAAGATACCTTATGAAAAAGGGCTGCTGGGACATTCAGATGCAGATGTGCTGCTACATGCCATTATGGACGCCTTACTGGGAGCAGCAGCCCTGGGGGATATCGGCAAGCATTTTCCAGATACGGATCCTGCCTGCAAAGGGATCTCCTCCCTGGTTCTTCTGGAAAAAGTGGGGGAACTGCTGGCTGGAAAAGGTTTTCTCATAGAAAACGTGGATGCCACTATCATTGCCCAGGCACCTAAAATGCGGCCTCACATAGAGTCCATGCGGGAAAACATTGCACATGCCCTGGGAATGGACATGGAATATGTGAATGTGAAGGCCACCACGGAAGAGGGACTTGGCTTTACCGGTGCAGGGGAAGGCATTGCCTCCCAGGCCATCTGCCTGCTTACCAGCCCGTTTGACCTGAGGGACAGACAGGGGGTGGGGAACTGTGGGGGGAATTGCCCACATTGTGGCGGCTAATGTATGGACATGTTTATTTTCAGCCAGATGACGCAGAATGCAGTTTCAGCCTGCAGGGCGGCTGAACCAGGCGATGGGGTGGCCTCCTTGTGTGAAGGTCATATGGCAGATGGAAAAGCAGGCCAGTCATTTGGCAGGATGTGAATGTGCCAGTACACCAGGTTCAGAGGACAAAGTCCATAGCTGCCTGGAAAAGCCACACAGGAGCAGGAGGAGAAGAAGGACATGGACAGAAAGGATGTGAAACAGGCAGTGCAATGTCTGGAAAAGGAGGCTGAAGAAGGATGTACGGATGCCGCATATGCCAGTGGCGTTATTCAACGTAAGGGAGAAGGTACTCAGTCGGACCAGGAGAAAGTGCTGTACTGGTATGAGAAGGCGACAAAGGGGGATGCGGAAGCCCGTTACCTGTGTGGTATGGCATATCTGAGAGGAGAAGGCACATGCCAGGATGAGAAGAAGGCCTTCTACTGGCTGGAAAAGGCAGCACATCAAGGACACGCGGAGGCCCAGTTCCAGTGCGGCTTCATGTACCGTGACGGAGTGGGCGTCAGGGGCAGCCAGAAAATGGCGGTGGAGTGGTTTAGGGAATGTGCCATGCAGGATCACGGGAAGGGGCAGTATTTTCTGGGGATCCAATACTATTTCGGGGACCGGGGTATGCCAAAAGACTTGTCCCGGGGTGCGTTCTGGCTGTTCCAGGCTGCCGGAAATGGCTGTGACAGTAAGGTATCCCGGCAGGCCAGGAGTAAAATCCTGTGGGAGTACCGGTATGGGAATATGACGGAATCAGCAGAAGCCAAGAGAGACAAGGGAGAACTGTATCGCCTGCGGGTCAGATATGCCCTGGCGGGAAAGGCGGCCAGCCAGCATGGATACGGAACCATGTTCTACCAGGGCAATGGTGTAAAACAGGACCAGGGCAAAGCCTTTTACTGGTATGAAAAGGCAGCAGGGCAGGGATATGCTCCGGCCCAATGTGCATGTGCAGCCATGTACCGTGAGGGAAAGGGCACGGAAAAAGATTTGAAAAGGGCACTTTTCCTGTATGAGAAGGCAGCAGAACAGGGGTATGGCCAGGGGCAGTATGCCCTGGGATGCATGTACGAGGAAGGGGAAGGGGTTTCCGTAGACCTGGGAAAGGCCTATTCCTGGTATAGAAAGGCAGCAGTTCTGGAACATGAGAATGCCAAAGCCAAACTGGACTGGCTGGAATTCCGGGGCAGGAACAGGGAGAAGGTAAGTTCAATCCGTATGGTGCTGTGCGATGCAGATAAGACAATCCGTGAACAGGCTGTGCAGTATCTGCAGGCCCAAGGAATCCAGAAGATCCATGAAGCCAGGGACAGCGCAGAAGCGCTGGAAAAATATGGCGCACTGAAGCCGGAACTGGTCATTATGGAACTGGCGTTTCCGGGTATGGCCGGGGAAGAGGCGTTAGGCAACGTCACGGAACAATGGCCGGATGCCAAGATTGTCCTGTGGTACGGTGACGGTGCCCAGGAGCAGCACATGGCGCATCTGGTGCAGAAATACAGCCCTGTCACTGTAAGGGAACTGTCCAAGCCTTTTACAAAGCAGGACATGTTACAGGTTCTGGTGGAAGTATTTTGCTCCCAGGATGGAAGCGAAGGTTGACAAGAATGGCTGGAATCTTTATAATGAGGAACTAGAAAAAAGCAGAAAAAATGCCATAAAAGGAATTCCGGTATGGACTGCTGCATATCATAGAACAGTGGCAGGATAGGAGAGCTGCAGGGGAAGCTTATCCGTACTGGCAGACAGGAAAATGCAGGGAACGGGCAGAGTACTTTTCCAGAAATATACCCTTTAGTAGAGTGGAACCGCGGATAAGTCCGTCTCTTAGGAGAGGATTTGCCTGCGGTTTTTTGTGCCATAGGAGAGGAGGGGGAAATGGGAGTCATAAGGAGTATCAGGGAAGAGATCCGCATCATCCGGGAGAGGGATCCGGCCATCCATTCATCCATGGAGGTGTTTCTCTACCCTAGTTTCAAAGTGATGATGCACTACCGGGTGGCCCACCGGTTGTACGAGAAAGGACATTTCTTCTGGGCCAGATGGGTGTCGCAGCGCGGGGTGCGCAAGACAGGAATCGAGATCCACCCTGGAGCGCAGATCGGGAGGGGACTGTTCATTGACCATGGAAACGGGGTGATCATTGGAGAGACTACCATTATCGGGGACAATGTGACCCTGTATCAAGGCGTGACCTTAGGTGGTACCGGCAAGGAACATGGGAAGCGCCATCCCACCATCGGAAACAATGTGATGATCAGCGCAGGCGCCAAGGTCCTGGGATCCTTTACCATCGGGGACAACTCCAAGATCGGCGCCGGCAGTGTGGTCCTAAGCCAGGTACCGCCCTGTTCCACGGTGGTGGGGGTGCCAGGGCGGGTGGTGAAGCGCGGCAATGTGTCCCTGCCCCAGGAGACTATGAACCAGACAGACCTGCCGGATCCGGTGAAGGAGGACATTGCAGTCCTGCAGCGTGCCAACTCGGAGATGGCCAGCCGCATCCTGGAGCTGGAGAGACAGCTGCGTCTGCTGGCTGGAAGGCAGATGGCAGAAGCCGTACCAGGGCCGGAAATGGATGTCACGGGAAAAGATGCAGGGGAGTAAGGGATGTTTCCCTTGCTGTCCCAATTGAGAATACTTGATTGCCCACACCAATGGGCAGAGAGGAGCTGACATGGAAAACAGACTGCATTTTTACAACACACTGACCAGACGGGAGGAACTGTTCGTCCCCAATGTGGATGGAAAGGTATCTATGTACACCTGCGGGCCGACAGTGTACCACTATGCACACATCGGGAACCTGCGCAGTTACATCATGCAGGATTTGCTGGTGAAGACCTTGCTTTACCTGGGCTATGATGTGAAACGGGTCATGAATATCACGGATGTGGGACATCTGGCCAGCGATGCGGACACCGGGGAGGACAAGATGATCGCCGGGGCGAAACGGGAACACAAGACCGTCATGGAGATCGCCAGATTCTACACAGAAGCTTTCTTCCATGATTTTGCCAGGCTGAACCTGCGGACACCGGATGTGGTAGAACCTGCCACCAACTGCATTGAGGCATTTATCCATGTGATCGGCAAGCTGATGGAAGAGGGATATGCCTATGAGAGCGGAGGCAATATTTATTTTGACACGGCAAAGCTACAGGACTATTATGTATTGTCCAACCAGAGTGAAAAGGATCTGATGGTGGGTGTCCGGGAGGACGTGTCCGAGGATGGGAATAAGAGGAATAAAAGTGATTTCGTGTTATGGTTCACCAAGTCCAAATTCGAGGACCAGGAGCTGAAATGGGACAGCCCCTGGGGTGTGGGGTATCCCGGCTGGCACATTGAGTGCTCCTGCATCAGCATGAAACACCTGGGGGAGCGGCTGGACATCCACTGTGGCGGGGTGGACAATATTTTCCCCCATCACACCAATGAGATTGCCCAGAGCGAGGCATATCTGGGACATAAATGGTGCAATTACTGGTTCCACGTCCACCATCTGACGGACCGGTCCGGCAAGATGAGCAAGAGCAAGGGGGATTTCCTTACCTTGTCCCTGCTGGAGAGCAAGGGGTATGACCCCAGGGTGTACAGGATGTTCTGCCTCCAGTCCCATTACCGCAAGCCTCTGGAGTTCTCTTACGAGGTGCTGGACAATATGGGTGCGGCTTACGACAAGCTGGTGAAGCGCATCGCTGCCCTGAAACAGGAGGGGGAAGTGGACCAGGAAATGTTCGCCGCCTACCGGGAGCGGTTCCAGACAGCACTCTGTGATGACTTGAACAGCGCCATGGCCTTTACAGTGCTCTATGACATGCTGAAAGAGGATGTGTCCGATGCCACCAAATATGCCCTGGCAGAAGACTTTGACAGGGTACTGTCCCTGGATCTGACTACTGCTGGCCTGGAAGACGGTGCAGAGAACCATGTGGATGCCGAATTGGAGGCTTATGTCCTGGAGCAGATTGAGGAGAGGAAAGCAGCCAAGAAGGAAAAGGATTTTGCAAAGGCGGATGCCATCCGGGCCCGGCTGCTGGAGAAAGGCATTGTGCTGGAAGATACACGCGAGGGTGTGAAATGGAAGAAGGCGTAAGGCGGGATAAGGAGACCCAGCATGGGCAGGCCCGGGATGGGAAAGTACTGGAAGCCATCCTTGCCATGTCTGGCCAGGAAAGGAAGGATATACGTACCTATTCCCCCCTGGCCCTGGCCTATATAGGGGATGGAATCTATGATCTGGTGATCCGCACCATGGTGGTGGTAAGGGCCAACATGCCGGCTCAGAAGCTGCATCATCTTACCATACAGTATGTCAGTGCCAGGGCACAGTCAGGAATCATACAGAACCTGTTGCAAGCCGGTATCCTTACAGAGGAGGAAATGGATATCTACCGCCGGGGCAGGAATGCCAAGCCCCACACCATGGCGAAAAATGCCACAGTGGCGGAGTATAAACAGGCAACCGGATTCGAGGCGCTGCTGGGCTACCTGTACCTGACAGGTCATATGGAGCGGCTGCTGGAACTGGTGAAAGAAGGGATCCGCCTGACTCATTTTCTGTGGTAGAGACTGGGGGAGATTCCTGTGTAGGCCTTGAATACCCTGGAAAAATAGAAGGGATCCGCAAATCCGCAGGAAGCAGCGGTCTCCTTCACGGCAAATCCCATGTCCAGCAGTTTCTTGGCCTGTTCCAGGCGGTATGTGGAAATGTAATGGGCGGGGGACGTGCCAAAGGTGTGGGTGAACAGGCGGTACAGGGTGACACGGTTGACATGCATATCCTGGCAGAGCTGTTCTACATTGAAGTCCTGTTTGTGGTAGTGACTCTGGATAAGGAGGAGGGCAGTGGAAAGTCTGCCGTCCTCCTTTTTTTGCTGGGACTGGACGGGTTTAGACAGGAGATCACTGTAGGTGCCCAACAGGGCCAGGAGCAGTCCTTCTGCCTCCCGCTGGTTGACCATATGGATGTCCAGACCCTGCATCCGGCTAAAGAGGGGCAGGATATGGGAAGAGGGGATCCGCGGCAGGATGGGGGCAGAGGGGGAGAAGCCTGCACCAGACAGCAGGAGGGGGATTTTCCTGCCTACGAAATTTACCCAGGTGTACTCCCAGGGATCTTCCGGATCCGGGTAATAGTGAATGGCCGTATAGGGATAAGTGATAAAGCTTTCCCCGATCGCTGCCCGGAAGCGCCGCTGCCCGGTTTCCAGATATCCGGCTCCCTGGATGATATAGTGGATTATGTAGCAGGGCCGTATGCCCGGCCCCCAGGCGTGGAGGTTGCAGCAGTCTTCTCTGCCACAGTCGGTTAACCGTATATTTTCTTCCGTAGGGGAATATGCATTCATGGGATGTCTCCTGTTGTGAACGGAAAATACATGCTATTGTAACGTAACTGTATGGAAATGAACCAAAAGTCCAGTCTATAATAAGCATACACGAAAACGAAGAGGAGGTCAACCTTATGGTAAAACTGACACCCCCCATGGGCTGGAATTCCTGGAATACCTTTGGGGAAAACATCAATGAGAAACTGATCATGGAGACCGCTGATGCCATGGCGGCATCCGGACTCATGGAAAAGGGATACGAATATCTGGTCATAGATGACTGCTGGTCCCTTCGGGAGAGGGATGAGGAGGGACGCCTGGTGGCAGACCCGGAGAAATTCCCAAACGGTATGAAGGCTGTGGCAGACTATGTCCACGGGAAGGGACTGAAGTTCGGCATGTATTCCTGTGCGGGAACACTGACCTGTGCCGGGTATCCGGGAAGCTTTGAGCACGAATTTGTGGATGCGGAGACTTTTGCCCAGTGGGGAGTGGATTTCCTCAAATATGATTACTGCTACCACAGCCCTATTATCCACGGGAAATACCTGTACCGCCGTATGGGACTGGCCCTGGAGAACTGCGGCAGGGACATTCTGTTTTCCGCCTGTTCCTGGGGCATAGATGAGACCCATGAGTGGATCAAGGAGACAGGGGCTTCCATGTGGCGCTCCACCGGAGACATCTTCGACACCTGGGAATCCGTGAAGAATCTGGCAAAGCAGCAGGAGAAGCTCCATCCCTACAAAGGCGTGGGCTGTTTTAACGACATGGATATGCTGATCGTGGGTATGTACGGCAAGGGGAACGTGGGGCTTTCCGGCTGCAACGATGTACAGTACAGGACCCACTTTTCCCTCTGGGCACTGCTTGGCTCTCCTCTCATGATTGGCTGTGATGTGCGGTCCATGAATGAGGAGACGAAGGCCATCCTGGGCAATGAGGAGATCATCCGCATCAACCAGGATGCCGCATGCCGTCAGCCCATAAAGCTCAATGGGATATGGGGCGGGGATGACATGCTGATCTATGCCAGGCAGCTTGGAAACGGGGAGATTGCCATTGGCCTGTTCAACATGCGGGAGGAGAAGGCAACCTTGAAGTTCAATCTGGATGAGCTGGGACTGGGCTTCTCCACGGGCAAGACCCTGGAAATGCATGAAGTATGGGGCGGCGAGACCTTTAAAGTGGTCAATTCCACCATGGCCAGGTCCCTGGAGCCTTTTGCCTGTGAGGTGTTCAGGGCGAAGGTGGTGGATCTGTAATGCCCGGCTGCATCCAGTGCAGCAGGGGCTTGACTGGCAATGAGATCGGGGCACATAAGAAGTTCGTGAACAGAGGTAGTAAGGAATTCTTCTGCAGGGACTGCCTGGCCGCATACCTGGATGTGCCACCGGAACTGATCGACCAGAAAATAGAGCAGTTTAAGCAACAGGGCTGTACACTTTTTGTATGAGATGGTTACCATTTGTTTTTGTTGCTTTTTGCGCAGAAATCGTATATCCTATTTAGTATAAAATTCCCTATGCATCTTAACTCTTGATTCCCGCGGGCAATGAGCCGAGCGGATGCGTCAGCATCCATTTGGCTCTTGCCGAGAGGGTCACATACCCCGCTGCTTGCAGTGCTACAAGCTTAATGCCAGCGTGCTTTAGCACGCTTTGCTTCGCAGCGGGGTTGTTGACTTTCGCTTATGGTGTAACATGGGGATGCATGGGAACTTATAACAGTTGGATAAAAATGCGTATTCAACTGCTGATCAGACTGCGCATCGCAATGCGCAGATGGGTATAAAGATGGGAAGACAGTGGGGAAACCATACGGATCAGGGATCTGGGAAATACAGAAAGCAGCACACAGGGCAGCAGGGTGGCAGCAGGGCAGGCAAGCCTGGGGACCATTGGAGGGACACATCCAGACAGACAGGGTACCAGGGATACAGGGCAGGTGCTGACCAGAAGAGTGGTGTCAGAAAAAGCCATGAGGGTGGCCAGGGAGGTGGCCGGAGCCAGACAGGATATGCAGATCTGTCCACAAACCAGCAGCGGCAGGAGGATAGCCAGGAGGCGGAAGGCTTCACCATAGAGGGCAGGAATGCAGTGATTGAGGCATTCCGGGCTGGCCGTACCATTGATAAACTCTATATTCTGGAAGACTGCCAGGACGGACCCATCATGACCATCAAACGGGAGGCGAAGAAGCAGGATACCCTGGTAAAATATGTGACCAGGGAACGGCTGGACCAGATTTCCGAACATGGAAAGCACCAGGGAGTCATTGCCGTGTCTGCAGCTTATGCCTATGCCCAGGTGGAGGATATGCTCCGGGCGGCCAGGGAGAAAGGAGAGCCGCCTTTCTTGATCCTGCTGGACAACATGGAAGATCCCCACAACCTGGGCGCCATCATCCGCACGGCCAACCTGGCCGGGGCACATGGTGTCATCATCCCCAGGAACCGGGCAGTGGGACTGACTTCCACTGTGGCCAGGACTTCTGCAGGGGCATTGAACTATACTCCTGTGGCTAAAGTCACCAATCTGGCCAAGACCATTGAAGATCTGAAGAAGGAAGGCCTGTGGTTCGTCTGTGCGGACATGGGGGGAACCTCCATGTACAAGCTGGATCTGAAAGGACCCATTGGCCTGGTGGTAGGCAGTGAAGGGGAAGGTGTGGGCAGGCTGGTGAAGGAAAAATGTGACATGGTGGCTGCCATTCCCATGAAGGGAAATATTGATTCCCTCAACGCCTCAGTGGCAGCAGGAGTGCTTGCCTATGAAATCGTGCGTCAGAGGGGATAAGGGCGGCATGTCTGGAAGATATTCTGATTATGAACAATGCTCCGATGGAGAACTGCTGGACAGGCTCCGCAGGGGAGAGACACCTATCATGGATTTCATCTGTGACAAATACAAGAACCTGGTGCGGAGTAAGGCCAAGTCAATGTTTATCCTGGGTGCGGACAATGAGGATCTGATCCAGGAGGGGATGATCGGATTGTTCAAGGCGGTGCGGGACTTTGATCCGGGCCGGGACGCCAGCTTTTATACTTTTGCAGAACTGTGTATCAGCAGACAGATGTACACGGCGGTGCAGGCTTCCAAGCGCCAGAAGCATCTGCCTTTGAACAGTTACGTGTCCCTGGACAGCAAGGCCGTATTGCCGGATGACAGGGAAGGGCCTCCGCTGGCAGAGCTTCTGGCAGACCGGGCTGAACTGAACCCGGAAGAGCTTGTGCTGGACCGGGAGAGGGTGGAATATCTGGAGGGTATCATCGACAGGGAACTGAGCGATTTTGAGAAACAGGTATTGGACCTGTACCTGACAGGTATGAGCTATTCCCAGATTGCAAAGGTGCTGGGCCGGGAGGAGAAAGCCACGGATAATGCCCTGCAACGGCTCAAAGGGAAGATCCGGAAGATGCTGTAAGGCAGGGATGGAAGGAACCATAAAGAGATAGACGAAAAAGCATCCAAGAGATGGAGACTTGAGGGAAGCGTAAAAGAGAAACACAAAGGGAATATACCCGGATCCGGACATGGGTAAGGTCCGGATATAGACAGGAAGAGCAGGCAGGACTGAGAAAACGGTACAGTCCTGCCTGCTTTATGTTTTTTTTATAAATGGATCCGATTTGTTTTCTTGACTTGACAGGTTTCCCGTTTTATAATCATCGGAGAAAACTGACTGACTGGTCGGACGGAATATGACAACAGATATACTTAGTGTGATGGAGGCAGCTAGAGGTCATGATATCAAAATTCAGTGTGAAAAAACCGTATACCGTGTTGGTGGGCGTGGTGCTGGCCATTGTCCTGGGTGTAGTGTCCTTTACCAGGATGACGGCAGACCTGCTGCCCAATATCAGCCTGCCCTATGTGATCGTTATGACTACATATCCCGGGGCCAGCCCGGAGACGGTGGAGATGGCGGTGACCCAGCCGGTGGAGGCCAGCATGGCCACGGTCAGCAATATCCAGAGTATCCGCTCTGTGTCCAATGAGAACTATTCCATGGTGATCCTGGAATTCGCCCAGACAGCAGATATGAATGCTGTGTCCCTGGAGATCCGGGAGAGCCTGGACCAGATCAGCAGCTACTGGGATGATGCCATCGGCAGTCCCATTATCATAAAGATGAATCCGGATATGCTGCCAGTGATGATTGCCGCTGTAGGGGTGGAGGGCATGGACAATGGACAGCTCAGTACATATGTGCAGGATTCTGTCATGCCGGATCTGGAGAGCCTGGAGGGAGTGGCCAGCGTCAGTGCCACCGGTCTTCTGGAAGAGAGTGTCAACGTCATTATCCGGGAGGATAAGATAGAAGCTCTCAACGAGAAAGTATTTGCCGCCATAGATGACAAGATGCAGGAGGCAGAGGAAGAGCTGGAAAGCGGCCGCAAGGAACTGGAGGATGGCAAGAAGGAACTGGAAAGTGGACGCAAGGAGCTTGTGGACGGCCAGAAGGAATTGCAGGATGGCAGGAAAGAGCTTCTGGATGGCCAGAAGGAACTGGAAGATGGCAGGCAGGAGCTGGAGAACCAGCAGGAGGCACTGAACAACCAGCTTGCTGTCCAGAAGAATGCCCTGCTGTCTGCCAAAGCCCAGCTGGAGGGAATCCAGACTGACCTGGCCACAGCCAGGCAGTTGCAGGAAGGGATCCGGAAGATAGAGGAAGCCCTGGCCCAGATGGGACAGCTGGAGCCAATGAAGGGAGACCTGCAGAACCTGCGGGATACAGGGTATCTGGCATCGTATACAAGCCTTATGCAGGAGTGGGCAGCAGCATTGCAGTCCATGACGGTTTCAGGGGGGGATGCCGGGGCTGTGGCAGCTGCCTTGGCTACCATGCAGGCGAAGCAGGAGGAGATGAATCAGCTGCGTCTGGATTTTCTGGGGAATCCGGCATTGCTCCTGTTAGCAGCGTCCAACGAACAGCTGGCCCAGGTGATAGGTGCGGCAAAGGCGTTAGATCCCTGGTATCCGGTGATTGACCCTGGCACAGGATCCATTCCGGGCCAGGAGCAGATCCAGGCAGTCTCCACTACCGTAGGCACGGCCCTGGGTGCAGCAGAAGCGGCGGCCAGGGAGATGCTGTCCCTGCTGGATGGACAGCCTGCATTGCAGCAGCAGCTGGAAGACATGCAGACCGCCCTTACGGCTCTCACCAACGGCCTGGGGTATGAGGCCTATGTGGCCATGATCAACGAGACTTTGAAGAAACAGAATGTCACTGACCTGGCCAAAGCCATTCAGGATATCAACAGTGGTCTCATTGCCATTGAAAAAGGCCAGATGACGGCGGCTGTGGAATTCGCCAATGGCAAGGCCTCCATTTCCCTGGGGGAATACCAGCTGGAGTTGGCCCTGTCCCAGTTAGATGCCGGCCAGGAACAGATCAACAGCGGGCTGGACCAGATCAAAGATGCCGAACAGCAGCTGAAGGATGCCGAACAACAGCTGGCAGATGGGGAAGAGCAGCTTGCAGAGGCCAGGGAAAATGCCTACGAACAGGCAGACATGAACCATATCCTTACCGTGGATACCGTGAAGAATCTGCTGGTGGCGCAGAATTTTGCCATGCCAGCGGGGTATGTCACAGAGGAAGGCATTGATTACATGGTGCGTGTGGGTGACAAACCCTCCACGGTGGAAGAACTCCGTGCCATGCCCCT
Source organism: uncultured Acetatifactor sp. (assembly GCA_910577665.1). Lineage (GTDB taxonomy): Bacteria > Bacillota > Clostridia > Lachnospirales > Lachnospiraceae > Acetatifactor. The sequence continues at coordinate 10,032 of CAJTOJ010000040.1, read as the reverse complement.
GATGGATCTGCACATGGAAAATGTGCCTGTGATCACCCTGGGGGATGTGGCGGATGTATTCTATACAGACAACTCTGCGGAGATTTATACCAATGTGGATGGCAGTGTAGGTGTCATGCTGACCATACAGAAACAGACAGGATATTCCACCGGGGAGGTTTCCGATCTGCTGGCGGAACGTTTTGAGGACATGATGGCAGAGAACCAGGATCTTACCCTTATTCCCCTGATGGATCAGGGAATCTACATTGACCTGGTGATGGATGCCATTCTCAGCAATATCCTGTTTGGGGGATTGCTGGCCATTCTGATCCTGATCCTGTTTTTGAAGGATCTGCGTCCCACCATTGTGGTGGCATTCTCCATACCCATCAGCCTGGTGACAGCCATTGTGTGTATGTATTTCAGCGGAGTGACACTGAATATCATCTCCCTGTCCGGCCTGGCGCTGGGAATCGGTATGTTGGTGGACAATTCCATTGTGGTGATTGAGAATATCTACAGGCTGCGGGGAGAGGGATATTCCGTGAAGGAAGCTGCCACAGAGGGCGCCAGGGAAGTGGCAGGGGCCATCATGGCTTCCACACTGACCACTGTCTGCGTGTTCCTGCCCATTGTGTTCACGGAAGGAATCACCCGGCAACTCTTTGTGGATATGGGACTGACCATAGCCTATTCCCTGTTGGCCAGTCTGCTGATCGCCTTGACAGTGGTGCCAGCCATGTCCTCCAAGATACTGGCAAAGGCCAGAGAGCAGAAGGAGAGCCGGTTCTTCAACTGGCTTAGTCATGGCTATGAGAAGGTTCTGGCCATGGCACTGCGGGTAAAGGCCCTGGTGCTGGTGCTGGTTCTGGCGCTGCTGGCGGCAAGCTTTTTCCTGGCCATGACAAACGGAACGGCATTCATGGCAGATATGGATTCTACACAGCTTACCGTCAATGTGGAACTGCAAGAAGACGCCACCCTGGAGGAAACCGGGGAAGTGACGGACCAGGTGGTAGAGGCAATCCTATCCATTGAGGATGTCCAGAATGTAGGTGCCATGACCAGCGCTTCCACCATGGCACTGCTGGGCGGTATGAGCGGCGGAGGAAGCACCCATAACGCCACAGTCTATGTGCTGACACGGGAAGACAAATCCATGACCAACGAGGAGATCGCTGGCATCATCAAAGAGAAGACAGAAGGACTGGATGCAGAGATCACCATAGATACCTCCAGTATGGACATGAGTGCCATGGGAGGCAGCGGCATCTCCATCCAGGTGCGGGGACGTGACCTGGATACCCTGCAGCAGATTGCAGGGGAGGTGGCGGCCATTGTGGAGAGTGTGGAAGGCACCGCGGAAGTCAGCGATGGACTGGGAGAATCCCAGGAGGAACTGCGTATACGCATTGACAGACAGGAGGCTGTGCAGTACGGACTCACAGTGGCGCAGGTGTTTACCCAGATTGCCTCGAAGCTGGCAGATGCCAGCAGTGCCACCACCCTGGTGGCGGCAGACAAAGATTACAATGTGTATGTGATGCACGGAGGTGACATAGAGCTGACCAGGGAACTGGTGCGGGCCATGGAGATCACTGGCACAGATGAAGAAGGGGAAAGCATAGAGATACCCCTGGGCGATATAGCGGATTTTGAGGTCACTGCAGCCCTCACCTCCATCAACCGGGCAGACCAGACACGGTATGTAGCTGTATCTGCAGCCATTGCGGAAGGCTACAATGTGGGTCTGGTATCCGCCCAGGTGGAACGGAAGCTGGCCGGCTATGTGCTGCCTGCCGGTTACCAGATGGTATCTTCCGGTGAGAATGATACCATCAATGATGCCATCGAACAGGTACTGCTGATGCTGCTTCTGGCGGTGGTGTTCATGTATCTGATCATGGTGGCACAATTCCAGTCGCTGCTGTCGCCCTTTATCATCATGTTTACCATTCCCCTGGCCTTTACAGGCGGCCTGCTGGGACTCTTTGTCACAGGAAGCGAAGTCAGTGTCATTGCCTTGATCGGGTTTGTCATGCTGGCAGGCATTATCGTGAACAACGGAATCGTGCTGATCGACTACATGAACCAGCTTCGGGAGGGAGGCATGGAAAAAACGCAGGCCATCCTTACTGCCGGACGCACCAGGCTGCGGCCGGTGCTGATGACAGCCTTGACCACGATCCTGGCCCTGTCCACCATGGTGTTCAGTAAGGATATGGGATCCGAGATGGCTAAGCCCATGGCGGTAGTGACCATCGGCGGTTTGCTCTATGGCACCCTGCTCACCTTGATCGTCATCCCATGCATCTACGACCTCTTTATCAGGAAAGGAAAGAAGGGCGCATCCGGTGATCTGCTGCTGGAAAAGCAGGAGGAGCAGAACAGCCAGACCGGGCAGGAAGCGAAAGGAAGGAAACGATTCAGAAAAGGGAAGGGACATCACATGGAGTAGACCGGAACCATCAGACGGAGGGGTGAAGTGTGAGAAGAAGTTCTAAGCGTTCAAAATACATGCGCTAAGAACTTCTAAGGCGCATAAATGCGCCTTTCTCACACCGAAGAACGCAAGAACAGCGTTCTTCTCACGGATTATTTATGCCGCTTGCGCGGCATGACTGGAAGTGTGAGAAGAAGTTCTACGGCGCATGGTCAACACCTACCGAAGCGGAGCGGAGACCACATACCCCGCAGCAGGCTGCGGGGTTGCTGACAGGTATGCGCGCCCAGGCACGCAAGGGGGTATGGGAATGGGAAAAATAACGGGACTTGAAGATATCAGGAAGGTACCGCCTAAGGTGGAAAAACTATATGGTGCAGTGAGACAGCTTATACAGGAGGGAGTGGATGTGACGAATGTGAAAGTCTCCTCCCTTACGGAACTGGCCGGAATCGGGAAGGGAACGGCCTATGAATACTTTGATACCAAGGAAGAGATTGTGGCCTGTGCCGTGGTATATCATGTGGCAGTGATGATGGAGTGGCTCAAGGAAAGATTCCGTGAAAGGAACAGCTTTGCAGAGTCCCTGGATTTCATGTTACAGGAAATTGACATGCGCAACTGCAGGATGCAGGCTTTCTTCTGGTTTGTGCACATGCTCACCGACAACACGGAGATCAGCCGCCTGATCCGCCAGAAGATGCATTCGGAAGAATTTGCCCACTATGAGCCATTGGATTTTTTCCGCAGGGAACTGGAAGAGAGAAGGGCGGACGGGGAACTGCAGCATGACCATCCCCTGGATTACCAGGTGTATGTACTCTTTTCCCATCTGGTGACATACATGATGGCGGTGTACACAGAAAAAAGCCTGCATATGGGCCTGGAGGAACTGCGTCCTCTGGTCTATCAGGGAATCTTAAGGGAACTTTGTAAAAAGGATGGCTGAAGTGGAAGTTAACTTTTCACTTCACCGCTGTGAAAAAGATGCAGAAAAAGATAAATAATCTGGTTGACAAATGTCTTTCTCCTTGCTATAATGAATGACGGTGATTGCAAGAGCAGTCATTTGATGCTGCTGTGGCTCAGTCGGTAGAGCGTCGCATTGGTAGTGCGGAGGTCACGGGTCCGATTCCCGTCAGCAGCTTAACAAAAAGAAGCCGCAAACGAAGGATTTTCTCGGTAGAATCCAGGGGTTTGCGGCTTTTTGATGTCTTCAGACACATGGTGGCAGTATCAAGTGAACAGCAACTCTTTTGTTGCCTCATGGCAGCGATGGCGGCCATAAGCATTGACTTTGTAGGGAGCCATTGGTATAATATGCTTCACTGGTGTGTCATCCGGCTCATAATCCGATGGCACAGAATGTGTTTTCAGTCTGGGTGGCGGAGGCAGAGAGTGGAGCAGCATGGCCTATGGAACCAGCCCTGGCCCTTATGGATCATGGAGGAACCATAAATGATTGATATAAGCAATATGTCCAACAGAGCAGTAATAGCGGAGCAATACAAGAACACAGATAATCTTGCCTTGCGAAAAAGCTTACATGATACATATAGTGTCAACAAGACAGGATTCCAGAAGTGGATGTTTGACCAGTATCCTTTCCGTGAGAAGATGAAAGTCCTGGAGTTAGGAAGTGGCCGGGGGGAACTCTGGAGGGCCTTTTTTGAAGATGACATTCTTCAGGGCTATGGGATGGATATCACCTTGTCGGATTTTTCAGAAGGGATGGTAGACCACTTACGGCAAATTTACCTGGACAGAGGTATGTCTGTCCGTAAAATCGATATATCTGATATACCTTTCGAAAAAGACACGTTTGATCTTATCATCGCAAATTCCATGTTGTACCATGTGAGGGATATTGATACAGCACTATCTGAAGTGAGACGGGTTTTGAAAGAGGATGGTCTCTTTTTTTGTTCCACACTGGGAGAAAAGGGAATGACCCAGTATCTTTATCATGCCCTGGATGAGCTTGGCATTCCATATAATCATGAATCCAGGATATCTTTTACGTTGCAGAACGGAATGCAGTTGCTTGGAAGACACTTCGGGAAAGTGGAACGGCGTGACTATGAGGATGCATTGGAGATTGACCACATTGAGGATTATCTGGCGTATATTTATTCCATGGCTTCCCTGCAAGGGCTTGACAAGGGATATTATGACATCTTGCGGGACTATTTCAATTCCAGAAAAGTAAATGGATATCTGCATATACCGAAAGAATATGGGATGTTTGTGGCTGGAAAAGGGTAAAACGGAAATAGGATGACAGGAAGGGAAGCCAGTCAGCAGGAACCAGGAAAAACAGGGGAAAGGAATGATCTGCATATGGGGCGGGAGATACAGACAGAGGAAACGCAGGTACCGGGAAACAGACCAAAGGAAAAGCCACAGGCAGCAGGGAAGCAGGATAGTCTCACAGGTATTCTGACCAGGGAGGCGGCTTCAAAGCAGGTGGCATCCGCTATGAACAGGAATCGTGGAGGTGCCCTGTTTCTGTGTGACATAGATTATCTGAGACGGATCAATGACCAGCATGGACACCAGGCCGGGGACGAATGCCTGCGGGAGGTGGCCAGGATCCTTGCCTATATGACAGGGCAGGATGACATCCTCTGCAGGTGCGGCGGGGATGAATTTTTCATTTTCATGTGGGCCTGCAGGGATGTCCACCAGGCCCAGGAGATCTGCAGCAGGATTGAGAAGCGCTTCCGGGCCAGTGGCGGGAAAGGTAAAGGAAAGATTTCCTTTTCTGTGACAACAGCTTTTGCCATGTGGCAGCCGGGTGATACCTGGCAGAAATTGTCCCGGAGGGCAGAGGCGGAGCTGGAGAAACGTAAGGCATCCGTATATATACCGGGTGGGCAGAAGGAAGAGGGGAAAGATCCCTATGGAAAGGATGTAAGGCGGATCCGCCAGGAACTGATCGAACAGATCAGTAAGCCGGGGGCTTACTGCCAGGACTATGAGACCTTCAAAGGCATCTACCGTTTCCTGGAACGGGGTATCATAAGGAGCGGGCAGGATGCCTGTGTCATACTGATCACTGTGGTGGATGGACAGGGCAGGAGTCTGCTGCCGTATGAGAAAGATACCCTGATGGAGAGACTGGGAGAGGATATCGGCTCCACACTCCGGATCGGGGATGTGTATACCAGGTATTCCAGCAGCCAGTATCTTCTTCTGGTCATTGATACCACAGAAGGGCAGTCTGACCGGATCGTGAACCGGATCAAGGAGAAGTTCCTTACAGCAGAGATGGGAAATGATATCCTGGTCCACCATTGTTATGAGCTCCAGCCTGCAAAGATCGGGGAGATGGCAGACTGGGAGGTGATGGATGCGGATCCGGAGAGGGGATAAGGAGGGAGCAGGGCATGGGGGGTAAAAAACTGACAGTGAAAATGCTGGGTGGGTTTTCTGCCAGCTATGGGGAGGAAGTACTCGCTTTTGGCAGACAGAGGGAGTCAAAATTCTGCCAGCTGTTCCAGATCCTGATGACCAGGCCAGGGCAGGGGTTCAGCAAAATGGATATTGCCGAAAGCCTCTATGGGAGGGAAGAAGTGGAGAATCCCAATGCGAGCCTGAATAATACCATTTTCCGTCTTCGCAGGTACCTGGAAGAATCCCCCCTGCCCCCGGGAGGCTATCTGACCCTGTGGGGGGGGTAATTTCGTTTGCAGGAGAGATAGAGGCAGAGTCGGATGTATGGAACCTGGAAGTCCTGGCCCAGGCTTTTGAACAGGAACACGACGGGCAGAGGAAGATGGACCTGTGCAAGAAAGCATGTGAACTTTATCAGGGAGAATTCCTCCCCCAGCTGTCCAATGAACAATGGGTCATAGAGAAAAGCCGCTATTACCAGAAGCTCTATTTCGGCATGTTGAAATACCTGCTGAACGCGCTGAGGGAAGAGGGCGATTACAGGAATATGGAGAAGGTGGCGGCCCGCGCTGTGGAGCTTTATCCGTATGAGGGATGGGAAATCTGGCAGATTGACGGACTGATTGCGTTGGGGCGGCAGAAGGAAGCACAGGAAGCATACCAGAAGGCGGCGTCCTATGTCCAGGAGATCGGAGGATTCCTTTCCAAAAAGCAGCAGGCGCAGTTCCGCAGGATCGGAGGCAGGATGCGGCAGCCCAAGGGAACAGGGGAAGACATCAGCAGATGCCTGCTGGAAGCAGCACCGGGACAGGGGGCATATGCCTGTACGCTTCCCGGCTTTTCGGACTGTTTCCGTATGCTGAAACGCGTCATAAAGAGAGGCGATATCCGCTTCGGCCTGCTATTGTGTACAATCCTGGACGGCAATGGCCACCCGGCCAGCAGCCGTGAATACTGTGAGAAACAAGGGGAAAAGCTGTGCGCGACTTTTCAGACGCACCTGCGCCAGGGAGATATCTATACAAAATACAGCGAAGGACAATATCTGCTGCTGTGCCTGGGGGTGGAGAAGGAGAACATACCGGATATCGGAATGCGTATTGACATGGACTATCGGAAACGCTGTGGAGGACGTGGCGGAATCAGCTGCCAGCTTCTGGATGACGGGGATACCTGGTAGGAGTATCGGTGCAACAGGAGAAATCGGTTCTCTGGCCCATTTGAGGGCGGGAGGTTCCCCATCTGTCACGAAGCCACGAAACAGCAGGGCAAAGAGATATCCTCTGGAGAAAGTAAAAGGAGACGGACAGGGAACGGATAAGGGAAGGGAACAAAGGGATGAAAAAGAAAAAGACAGTTGCGATCCTGCTGGTCGCCATGGCGGCGGTTCTGGGAATCGGTGGAATTTTCTATAGGATGTCCCGGGAAAAGAAGGATGCATTTGCCAGCTCTGCCCGGGAGGGGGACGTCACCCGTTATGAGTGGCTGGAGATGCTGTGTGAACAGACAGGACTGACGGGTTATGAAGAGGAAGAACCTTACTTTTCAGACGTGACAGAGGATCATGACTGTTTTTCCTGCATTCAGTCGGCGGTGGAGTGGGAAGTCCTTGAGGCGGGGACGGAATTTCACGGGGAGGATTGTGCAGAAGGGCGGTTTGTTGCACTGACTGCCATGAAGACTATCGGGGAACAGAAATTGAAGGCATACCTTGACCTGGAGGGAGAGGTCACAGAGGAGACTTACATCCGGCTGGCCCTGGATTACGGGCTGGTGGAGGAACAGCGGCTGGATACGGGTTTGTCCCGGGAGGAGTGCCTGCAGGTTCTGGAAACCTTGAGAGAGTTGTACTTCGGTGAGTTCTGGGGAGAGGATTTCTCGGAGATGGTATACCGGGAGGGGGTTGTGGAATTGCCCCCTGGCGACTTGATTCCCGGTGACGAGGATGGTTTTCGGATTATGATGGAAGATGCGATGGCAGACGCTCTGAAGCCGGGAACCGTTGTTGTGATGGAGGACAGGCGAACCGGGATCAGGACAGCCGGAAAGGTGGAGCACAGGGAGTCTGGCGGTTTTCTGTTCCTGTCCCCTGTAGAGCTGGATAAGGTAGTGGAACACTTGAGGGCGTCAGGCATCACACAGCTGACCTTTGACCATATCGCTGCTTATCATGGCATGGAAGAGCAGACCGCTGGCAGAGACTGGGGAAATTCCGTGAATGTGATCCCTACAAGGGTCTTTATCACGGGGAAGATGGAGGACAAGGGATTCAAGGTGTCCGTGTCCACAGCGGAGGAAGAGGGCGGTGAGGATGGCAATAGCGGGAGCGCCGGGAGCAGTAAGGGTGACAATGGAAACACTGGGGAAAGATATCTGAAGATCGAGATTACAGATCACAATACGGGAATAACCGGTACACTTCCCTTGACAGGGATCCGGATTGGGGCAAAGGAGGAGGTCAGCGCCGAGATTGATGTGGAGAGCATCAGCATCGGTGCCCAGGCTGACTGGTCTCTTACAGGCGGTCTCAACTATGCGGAAGCGGGAATCTCCGTCCGCTCCACTATGACAGGAACGGTGAAAATCTTCGAAAAGGAAATCCCTCCCATAAAACTGTTTGAGGGAGCGGTTCCTGTGGCCGGCGGCGCCATGTCCGTGGACATACGGGTTTACCTGGTTCTGTCGGCAGAGGGGAGTATGTCCCTTTCGGTGGAGCTGCCCGCTGACGTTGCTGTGTCCTATGAGAGAGGAAAGGGACTGAGACATTTTCAGTTCGACATGGCTCCGGAGGATCCGGTGGTGGAGGTTGCCTGTGAGGCGGGGGGTGCCCTCCGGCTGGAGCCTGTCTTAAAGGCCCTGGGCATAGGGATCATGGATATGGAGCTTGACACAGGATTCCGGGTAGAGGCAAAGACCACCTTACGCCCGGACGGACAGATCTGCGCTGATCTTTCCCTGGCGCTTCCCGTGATAACCCTGTCGATGTGCGGGGACGACAAGGCGGATACGCTTTTAGGAAAGACAGGAATTACAGGGGAATGGGAGATTCTGACATCGGAAAATGCTCCGGTTCGGATAGAATCCCATCATGAACAGCTTCCCGGCCAGACCGCTCAGTCTGTGGAGGAGTGCACCTGGGAAAAGGATCCGGACAGTACAGCTCCTGATGGGGAGGAAGGGGATCTGCCGGGAGGAGGCCAGGAAGATCCTGGAAACATTCCCACAGATCTAAATACCTACTATGTGCGGTATGGAGACCTGTACATGGTAGATGCGCCCCGTTTCTGCTTCGATTATCCGGATAACTGGAAAGTGGAGCGGGAGGAGACCAGCCAGGAGGTAAAAGAGCTGTTCGGGGAGCAGGTGGTGCTCTCCAACGACCGGGGAGTCACGGTCACTTATCTGTATTACAACAGGAATCCGGGCACTCTGGGAGGTGGAGGCAGATACATAACCAGGTATGAGGCCGTGAAAGAGGCAGATGCCGCCTTTGAACCCTACATGCCAGAGACAGACCGGGAGATGGATCCGGGCAATATGGTGGTAGCCAGAGTCCGGCAGACCGGGTTTATGCTGCTGGATACCGATACGGATTTTGCAGAGGTGGATGGCAGGATCTTTTACGCTCTTTTGCCAGAGGCATTGCTGGAAGAATCTGGAGGGGTGCTGGAGCCATATGGTGAGACCGGGGCGATGGAGACCTTTTCTTTTAACTATTATGGGTTCTACGCACTCATTGCCCAGGCGCCTGAGGGGGGATTTACGGAGGAGGAAGAGCGGGAAGTGGTGGAGATTCTGGCCAGCTTCCGGGAAAATTAAGACAGAAAATAAAACAGCTCCTCACACTTGTTGTGAGGAGCTGTTTTCAATTCACAAACAATTGAAACCATCGTGAACCCAGCGGTAAGCACGGTTCTGTTATTCCGAATTCGGAATAACAGAACTTATCCCGACTTTTTATTTATTCCGACAAATCGTCTGGAATGCCCTATTCTTTAAGATGTCACGGCAAAAAGTCGGGACAATAATTACTTCAGACCATAAAGTCTTTTCAGCAGTTCTTCATCATTCTCCCAATCGACATCATATTCATCAGAAAAGATTGGATTCATGTCTGAAGTTGCTTTGTCGATGTCTTCCTTTTTCATTGTTGTATTGTAAACGCTTAATTTAAGGGTGGATTCCAATCTGTTTCCAGGTATGGGATAATG
>CAJTOJ010000039.1 GCA_910577665.1 uncultured Acetatifactor sp. | reverse complement strand
TTGAAATTGGTAGGGTAGTTTTGTGCAAATTTCTATATTTGCTCATTTATAGTTTAAAAAAAATGCCAAGAATAGATGAAATAAATAATCTTTCATACAAAATTTTTTGCTACTACACGCGTCAAAGCGGGCTGTTCTTGCCCATTTTGTGTGCATCTGTTGCTGTGAACAGCATGGCTGCGAACAATAACCTTTTCCTCTTATCTCCTTAAAATATTCTGCACTTTTCTTATTGTAGTTTCCCCCAAATGATGCTATACTATCTGCATTGGGATATTTATGGTGATACCAGAGAGGAGTATGGACATGTTTGTAATTTTAGGCGGCGGTTTACTAATCATCATTTTTGCGGTAGTGATCTCCGTTGTGTCTTCCGTTACCTCTGCCGTGGCGGCAGAGGCGGATGAGACAGAAGATTAAAGGACATGGCAGGACAGCCTAAGTCCTTCCCCCAGAAGGCCATAGGGACTTGTAACTGTTCCTGCCATGCAATACTGCCTCTTCCTGCCACGCATCCGTAACCGTTCCACACCTCAGACCATTTCCCCGTTTTCTATTCTGGCAGCCAGTTCCTCCAGATACATCCAGCGGTTCATCTTCTCCTCCAACTGTGTTTCTGCCTCTTCCTTTTCCTTTGTAATGGCATTTAATTTCACAAAGTCACTGGCCCATTGCAGGGTATCCTGTTCCAGTTGCCCAATTTTCCCTTCCAGGGCAGCGATCTCCCCTTCGATGGTCTCATATTCCTTCTGTTCCTGGTAGGTGAACTTCAGCTTCCGCTTCCGGCCTGCCCGCCAGTCCCCAGCCCGGGATGGCTCCGAACCAGGTGCCGGTCCTGATCCGTTATTCCGGGATGGTTCCATGCCGGTCTGGCCTGCTCCCGGTCCCCCGCTTCCTGCACCGGCTTCTTCTGTCTCCTGCCTCCTGCGGGCAGCATAATCCGTATACCCGCCCTCATACTGCCTTATGTCTCCAGCCGGCCCTATGGCGAAGATCCGCCGTACCGTCCGGTCCAGGAAATACCGGTCATGGGACACCACAATGACGATTCCCTGGAACCTGTCCAGATAATCCTCCAGGATCTGTAATGTGGCAATATCCAGGTCATTGGTGGGCTCATCCAGGATCAGCACATTGGGAGCTCCCATCAGCACTTTCAGCAGGTACAGCCGCCTGCGTTCCCCGCCGGACAATTTCCCCAGAAGGCCGTATTGGTCTTCCCCGGCAAACAGGAACCGTTCCAGCATTCTGGATGCACTGACACGACCTTCCCCCACATCCACGTACTCTGCCACATCCCGTATGTAGTCAATCACACGCCTCTCCGGCTTCATCTCCTCATCCTGGATCTCCTGGGCATAATAGCCGATCCGCACAGTCTGGCCGATCTCTACCCGGCCCTCATCCGGCTCCACCCGGCCTAGGAGAATCTTCATCAAGGTTGTCTTGCCGCTGCCGTTGGGACCCACGAACCCCACCCTGTCATTTTTCAAGAACAGATAGGTGAAATCTGCAAACAGTACCCTGCCATCGTAGGCTTTGCTGATATGATGCAGTTCCACGGTGGTCCTGCCCAGGCGGGAGGAAGCACTTGCCATCTCCACCTGGGCCTGTCTTACTGGATCCGGAATATCCTTCATCTCTTCATAGCGGGCAAGGCGGGCCTTCTGTTTGGTGGACCTGGCCCTGGCCCCCCGCTGCACCCAGGCCAGTTCTTCCCGCAGGATACTCTGGCGCTTCCTGGCACTGGCTTCCTCCATCTCCTGGCGCTGCAATTTCAGTTCCAGGTACCCGGCATAGCCTGCCTGGTAGGAATAGACCTGGCCCTGGTGGATCTCCAGGATCCGGGATGCCACACTGTCCAGGAAATACCGGTCATGTGTGACCATAACCACAGCTTTCTTACGCCGTCTCAAGGTGTCCTCCAGCCAGTCTGCCATATAACTGTCCAGGTGGTTGGTGGGCTCATCCAGTACCAGAATCTCCGCCGGGGACAGCAGCACTGACACCAGGGCCAGGCGTTTCCTCTGTCCTCCGGACAACTGGCTGCAGGGCTGTGAGAAGTCCGTGATCCCCAGGCGGGTCAGCATACTCTTGGCCTCTGTCTCCAGGTACTCCCGGCCTTCCTCCCCGATGCTGTCCCCCAGCACCGCCTGCAGCACAGTTTTCTCCGGGTAAAATACAGGGTTCTGTGGCAGAAAGCGCACCACACAGTGTCTGGCCAGGATTACGCTGCCTTCATCCGGCTCCTCCACACCTGCCAGGATTTTCAGCAGGGTAGATTTCCCCGTGCCATTGATACCGATCACCCCCACTTTCTCCCCTTCCTCCAGGGAAAAAGACACACCGGACAGCACAGCCCGCTCCCCGTATGTTTTTGTGATATTGTCCATTGTCAGAATATTCATGTATGTTTTCCCCTATATCGCCTTAACAACAGCGGCATTCCTCCAGGACTCCATATGTGGCCATCCGCAGCTTCCTCACCACCGGTGTCACCGAGGCCCCACATCTCTGCATAAAATATAGGAATACCAGATCCTCCGTGGGATCCATGGTCACATAATTGCCCGTCCAGCCCTCCCAGCCAAATTCACCCAGGGAGGCAATGGTTCCCGCTGCCCCCTGGTCCGTCAGCACGCGCATGAAACAGCCATAGCCGTAGCCCCGCAGTCCATCCCCGTCCGCAGTGACTGCCTGCTCCCGCGTCAGTCGGTTCTGGGCCATAAATGCCACGGTCTTCCTGCCCAGGATCTGTCTGCCTGCATAACTGCCACCATGGATCATCATGGATGCAAAATGGCTGTAATCATCCAGGGTGGATACCAGTCCCGCGCCACCGGATTCAAATGCCACATCCTCTCCCCAATATTCTCCCAGGTGGTTCCCTATATGTGGAATCAGCCGGCCATCCTCTGCCTGGTCATAGTGGCAGGCCAGACGATACAGCTTGTCCCCCGGCACGAAAAACCCTGTATCCGGCATATCCAGTGGGGTGAATAGCTCTTCCTGCAGGAACTGTCCAAAGGTCCTGCCGGACACTTTCTCCACGATACCTCCCAGCACATCTGCCGAATAGCCATACATCCATTTTTCCCCGGGCTGGAAACACAGGGGAACAGATGCAATGGCCGCCATATAATCCTGGGTATCTGCCCGCTCCCCCTGCTCCCTGCGCCTAACCAGGGCATCCACCTTTTCCTTCATGCGCTGTCCTGGAATCGTCCCTTCATCTGGATAGGTTATGCCGGAGGTCATGTTCAGCAGGTCAAAAATGGTATTCTCCCGCAGGGCCTCCACTTCCCCCTTTCCCTCCTGCCACACCTTCTGCCCCGCAAAGCAGGGGAGATATCTGGACACCGGATCCCACAGATCCAGATCGCCGCGCTCTGCCAGCAGCATCACCGCCGCAGCTGTCACTGGTTTCGTCATGGAATAGAGCCGGATGATGGTATCCCGCTCCATGGGGATCCCCCGTTCCGCATCCGCATATCCGAAAGCATTGTAATAGATCTCCTGGCCCCTGTGGAGCACCAGGGCGCTGGCCCCTTTTACGCGCCCCTCCTCCACCTCCTGCCGGATCAGTCTGTCCATGGTTTCCCTGTAATTGTACATGATGTATACTTTTCCTTTCCGCCTGCCGGGCGGCTTCCCGCCTGGCTGTCCACCCAATTTTCTTATAGTATACTCTGCCTGCATCCAGCCGTCAAATACAGAAACAGGCCGGGCGGCTCCCTCCTGGAACCGTCCGGCCTGCCTTTTTACACTGTTCAGTCATACATCTTCTTGCCGTATTTGAATTTCCGGTAGAATTTGTAGATAATCACTGCAAACAGGGATACACAAATATACAAGGTGGAGAGCAGTCCGGTAACTCCACCCACTATCATCAAAAGTAGTAGTCCAATATTCATCTTCACACCTCCATTATTTTTCCTGGCCCTGGATCTCTTTCTGGTTCTCCTGGCTTCTGTCCTCAGACCGCCCGTGGCACTCCATCCACCAGACCCAGATTCCTGCCCCGGCGGCAATGACCACCATCAGGATAAAGACAATATTCTCAAACATGGGATATTCCTTTCCATATAGATTACCAGGCTGTGGAAATACAGCCTGTGTCGCACCAGGCAGCCGTTTTAGGCATACGGATCTTTGTCTGACCATAACATTTCCTGTAAAAATCCATGTGTCAGCTATAATTGCGCACAGAACATAAGCCTATCGTCCCCCTAGGCTTTACCTGCTGCACAGGATCCTCATGGAAACTGCCATTACGGCAGATACCTGCACTATATTACCTTTTTCAAAATATGTCTGGGATAAAGAAGAATATAAGCTTTTTTGCCATTCTTTTGATGGATATAACTCACGATGATGATATGTATCTGGATACCCGGCGCATCATTCCTAAAAAGCAGATGCTACCCTTTTGTCTCCAGTTCATCCCTGCACTCCCATCTGTCTGCCAGTTCACCAGCACTTCTGTAGTGTAACAGAATTGCTGTGAACGGAGTGAACAGTAGCCTTTTCACGGCCTTGCCGTCCAAAGCACCTCATCCAGCACGAAAGCCGGGAACCCTGTCCGGATTCCCGGCTTCCTGCGGCCTGTCCTGTCTTACCCTTCCAGCACCTCAAAGTGCATCACCTGGGCCACCGTCTTCAGCATTTCCACATAATTTCCGAAGACCAGCACCTGGTGGTGTCCGAAATGCGCCAGGCTGTGCATATATTTTCTGGCACTGTCCATCTGGATATAATAATAGGGGCTGCAATAGACCTCGTTGTACTCCGAGCGCAGTACCTTTCCTGTCTTCACACACATGGTATCCCCCTGGGGATTAAACCTTCCCAAAGTGATCTCATCCTGGTCATTCTGGGTAAAGTCCACCTGCAGCTTCCCGCCGAAGCCCTGGCCGGTAAAGGCCCACAGTTTATATGCCAGCGGTTTTGTCCCATAGCCGTTCATGCACAGCGCAGGCACGGCATGATGGAGCCGGAGGATCTCCTCGCTCTCCATGTTGGGATTGCCCATAAAGGCCGGGCGGTTGGCACTATACTGGAGAATGGTCATGGCCAGCAGGGCGTTCAGATCCTCCTCACATCCACTGGGGATACCCTCCCCCTTCAAGAGGGAGTGGCAGACACAGGGGGTAAATTTCCGCTGCTGGGGAATCTCTGAGGTACAGAGTTCGTGGCAGGCAGTGGAGAAGGCATTACACTGGTACACTTCCATCATCTTCTTCGCAGCCAGGTAATATTTGATGTCATTGAGGAACCAGTCTGTGTTCACCTTCACATCCATGGCACCACGCAGGATCTCCTCCGCAATGGGCCTGGCTTCCTCATCCGTGACTTGATCCATGTAAGGGAAGATATCCTGGAAGGGTAACTTGACTACCTCAAATCCATAGCGTTGCCTAATGGTCTCCGGATCCCGGATCAGGCTCTGCATCCCGAAGGTGGGAAGCCCTCCTGCCGTCAGCACCAGCGCCCTGGTACCTGCCACCGCCTTCCTCACCCAGAGCGCATGGGCGATCTCATTCAAGTCCCTTACATCCATGGCCACGTATGCTTCCACGCCGATGGAATTGCAATATGCCGCAAAGTCGATTCCCTCATTCCCGTTCTGCAGGATAACCGTTGTCTTGTGGTAACGTTCCAGCTTGGGGATACGCCAGTTCATGCACAGGAAAAAATCCACCTTGTCCAGGTCCTCCTCCATACGCCTGTATATCTCCTCCCCTACCACAAAATTCTCCGTATACCTGACCTCGATGGGTTCTAAGAAGGTGATCTCATCCGTTGCCTGTTCCAGGGACTTCACTGCCCTGGCAAAAGCCTGGTCAGCGTAAGCCGCCTCTCTCTCCACCGTCATGTCCTCCGGCTTCCCTGCCCTGCAGGGTCCCTCCCAGAAATGGGTGTGTGTCAGACATCCCACCAGGAGCCTGACAATCAGTTTCGTCTCCATTGCTGTCTTCATTTTGGTATTCCCCTTCCTTATTGTTATATAGATTCTGGTTATCCCTATGCTGCTTTTTCCAGTTGGCAGGTGTCATTCCCTCTGCCTTCTGGAACACACGGTAAAAGGTATTCAAGGAGCCGAATCCTGCTGCCTCTGCAATCTGCTTGTTGTTCCACTGGGTCTGCACCAGGTACTCCTTGGCCTTCTCCACCCGGATCTCCTCCAGGTACCTGGAAAAGGTCTTCAAGGTCTGTTCTTTCAGGAACTGTGCCAGGTATTTCTCCGAGATATGCATGGCTTCACATACCTCCAGGGCCGTCAGGTTCTGGTCCTGGTAATGTTCCTTCAGATAGGTGATGATATTGTCCTTCAGTTCCACATTATGGCTCTTCTTGTTGTCCTCATGGAAATCAATCATGGCATAAATATGGGCCTTCAGTTCCTCCACCTGACTGCACACATCCTGTCCGGGTTTCCAGCCAAAATCGCTTTTCTCCTCGTAGCCCAGCTTCTCCCCGGCGCTGGACATGATGGCCACAAGGGAATAATAAATCTCCCTGTTCCGGCGGGGATTCCCCCGTCTCTTGCAGAACCGCTGCAGCTTGTCCATGCTGATCCCGATGGCCTCTTTATTTCCCATCAGTATGAAGTCATACAGATGGAAGAGCAGGGTGACATCCAATGTGGCGTTGCCTGTCTGGCGCCTGGTTTCCGCATAGCAGGCAATGGTATTTTCGTGTTCCCGCTGCCCATAGATACAGGCCTGTTTTGCCTGCTCATAGCAGTTGTTCATCTGGTCAATGCCATATCCGATGCCACTCACGCCGATCCCGAATACTGCGTCCGTCTGTTTGGTCACAGCCAGTACTACCGTCTTCAGCTTCCGCTTGATCTCTTCCAGGTCAATCTCCTCCGTCTTAGACTGCCGGACAAGGAATACCTCTTCTGACATTTCTGCATGGATCACATACAGGTATTCCCCGTAAAATCTCGTGAAGCAGCCCATCAGACAGTGGGAGATTTCATACAGGTTATCCTGGCTGATATCCTCTGACCGGAACACAAAGACATAATAATAGTCCAGGTAAGGCGGCAGAATGTCCCCTAACATTTCTTTGTCCCGCCTGCTGATGACCCCATGGAGCAGCACATTCTCCAGGATGCTGTTGTCCATCTTCTCCTTCAGGCTCACCAGTTCCTCCCGGAGGCGGTCTCCCCTCTGGGAAAGCATCCGCACTGTTTTCTCCACATATTCATATTCGTTTGCCGCCGTCACCTTCTGGTCCACCTCCCTGGAGAGTTGTTCCAGCATCCGCTTTGTAGGCTTGTATTTCTTCCACGCCAGGAAGGCTGTCACCAGGAAAGTATAGGCGATGGAAACGAACAGGACCACCTTGATCCCCCTGGATAGCAAATCGGCCTGGGAACGGGCTGTGGATCTGGCGATTCCCACAAAAAGCTGCATCCTGCCATCCAGGATCTGTGTGCGGATCAACTGGTAGCCATCCCCTTTTACCTTTTCCCATTCTGCGTCTGAGAATGTTTCGCCCTCTGGCTGGTCGCCGTATTGCAGCAGGTATTCTCCTGTGTAGTCACAGACATAGACTATGGCGTTGTCCATGATGGTATCCGTTAGGAAATACTCCATCACCACCTCCCTGGGAAGGACGAATACCAGACATTGTGAATCCAGGATCTCTCCCTTGCTGGTTCTTGGCTTGATCACCACCAGGAGGGGTTTTGACAGGGTAACCGGCCTCTCATCGTAATATTGCAGGGTGTCCAGACTGAGGAAAGAGATCTCCTCTTTCCGGGCGAAAAGTATTTCCTTCCACTGGGCCCCAGTGTAGGCATCTGCCTGCATGAACTGATTATAATACATTTCGAAGTCTGCCGCCACTTGCGTATCCGACAAAAATATCGGATTGTCCCGGAAGAGCATAAAGCCATAGGGCAGGTTTCCCACCATGCCCAGAATTCTCAATTGTTTCCTGGCATAATTCATCTCCGGATAATTCTCTATTCGCAGTACATCCTTTTCATTCCGCAGTTTGGTTATACTTTCAAGGGCGTACAGGTTCTCACTGGCCGAACGCATGGAAACAATGGCCTGTTCCAGGCGCAGGGCACCTTTGTCCAGCTTCAGGGCACTTTCCGCATAAAGCCTGGTCCGGACAGCCTGCTCTGCCGTATGGGCCACCAGAAGGCTCCCCATCACCATGATCAGGAACAGCCCCGTGTATACCAGCAGATACTTGTAAAATAATTTTCTTTCCATATTTTTATGATACCCTTGTAATCCTTATGGCATGGACCAGGGCCTGGTTGCTGGCCGCCTCCGGGAAGGAAATCCTGATATATCCCTGGCTGACCGCTACTGTAAGATGTTTCTGTAAAAGCTTTCCTGCCCCGGATGCCTCCTGCCAGATATCCAGCCCTTTCAGGCAGACCACATCGTTTATAGCCACATCAAACAGCCTCCAGCCTGCAGCATTTTCTCCTGCCCTGCCATACCATGGCTCCACAAAATACAGATGTACTTCATAGGCACCGTCCTCCACGGGAAAGGTATAGGAGAGCAGATCCCGCCCATACCGAAATGTCTGCAGCAGGCCCTGGTCTGCACAGTTCTCCACCTCATCCCAGCACTCTGCCACACTGCCGATCTCATCCTCCACGTCCTCATAGCCGCTTCCCCAGGATGTCCAGCCCCAGGTGCCCCCTGCAAGTGGCTGGTCTGCCAACCAGATTCTTCCCTGGCTGTCCTCATAGGCTTCCCCGCCACAGTTGACCCGGTACACATCCTTTTCATGGGATGCCACCCATTCTTTCCCAGGGATATCCATGCCTTCTGGCACATCCGGCATGGGCAGGGCCGGGAAACGAAGCCTGTCTGTCACCACACACCTGCCCTGGCAATAGCCCTTTGCCGTCAGTATGCCATACCGGATATCCACATCCCGAAAGGTAAAATGCTCTCCCACAGCCCCCTTTTTTGCCCCCAGGACAACCTCTGCCGTCTCTTCCCCATAGCCGCAGTACAGCAATACCTCATCGCAGTTGGAATAGGCCACAATATCTGCCCTGCAGGGCCGGGTAAAACGGTCCGGCCAGGTGTGGGAGACCAGATACAGCACCGGGGCTTCCTCCGGGCTGGTGTAACTGGCCCGGTACATATAATAGGCATCGGTAGGTTCTCCCCAGCTTGTGAAGAGTCCCTTGCTGTTGACCACCCCCACCTGGTTGCTGCCCATCCCGTCCAGGCAGTAGAACCTTTCACGCCCGGGATTCGCATGGGAGACTAAGAGCCACTGGAAATGTCCGTACATATGCTCCCGCACCTTCTCCGCTTCCCGTACCTTTGTCTCCAGGCAATAGGCAAACAATTCCTCGCTCACATCCCCGCCTGCATTCTGGCGCTGTTCCATGTGTCCCTCTTCATGCTTTCCCTGGACGCGGTACTGCCCGTATTCCCCGATCAGGCGCATCTTCACGGCCTCCCTGGCGTATTCCTCCACACTGCCCCCGTAAGTTCCAGACCAGTTCTGGGGAACATTCCAGTCGCTGCCAGCGCCTCCGTTGCAGGTGACTACCTTGCGCTGTCCGGGAGAAGTGGCGTCCAGTCCCCGGATCAGTGCCGTGACCCGTCTGGTGAATTCCACCGGCAGCATGGACTCGTTCTGGATGCTCCACAGGATCACCGCCGGGGAATTTCTCCTCTCCTTCACCCACTCCCCGGTCAGCCTAAGGAAATTCTCCTGGAACGCTTCCGTGTCAAAATAGATATGTGCCCCCATCTGCGCCCAGTACAGGATTCCCTGCTGCTCACACAGTTCCAGGTACCGCAGGTTGTGAGGGCAGTGGGCTTCCCGGAGTGCGTTGAAACCCGCAGCCTGCAACATATGGATCCTGGTCCGGATCATCTCCTCCGAAAAGGCATGGTCATGCCCCAGTTCATGTTCATACTCGCAGGTCCCGTTTAGGAAATAGTGCTTTCCATTGACCAGGAACCTTCTCTTGGTCATGGACTGCGCCTGCTCATCCACCACCCACCCATTGCCTTTGTTGACGATTCCCTTCTTCCCATGGATGGCAAAGGACGTGCTCGTCTGGCAGTATTCTTTTACAGCCTCATCGATCCCCCTGACCGTACTCATGACATTGTGCAGATAGGGATCCTCCCTGGACCAGAGATCCGGGAACTGCACCGGGTCACAGACCTGGGTGACTGTGCGCACCTCCCCCGGCTGCAATATCACCTTTTCCACCAGGTTGGCAATGGATTTTGTTCGGTTGTATGTCTGCACAAAAGATTCCAGCTGTACCTTGTGCCCACAGACATCCTGATTGACCAGAGTTGTCTCAATGGAGATCACGGCTCTGTCCCCGGTAAATTCCGGCAGTGTCACTTTCACGCCGCCAGGGACAATGGCCACCGGCGAACTGCTGCTTCCCCGTGTATATGTCACAAAATACTGGTTTCCCTCACAGGGCTCCTCTGCCAGCTTCCCCTGGTCAATCCTTTCCAGGCTCCCGGTATCAAAATTCTCCCATACAATCTCCCGGAAGCCGAAGCTGTTCTCCACCTGGTCCAGGATCTCCCCCTGTACCAGCACAGTGGTGCGGATCCGGTACAGGACTGGCGCATCCGGATACCAGAGCCTGGCATCTTCCACCCTGCGTATCTCCTGGACCATGCAGCATTCCCCGCCTCCCTCCACCTGGAACCCGGATTCCTCTGTCCTTATCACATATCCCGCCGGATCCAGCAGTTCCTGGCGCAGACGGCCTGCCATACTTTCCTTTCCATGATTCTGTAGTTCGCATTCTATGTGTACATCCGGGCATCCCCCGGTTAATCCCGCTGTGGTAATCCCTACGCCAAAAGGCTTCACCCGCACATCCCCTGTCACCACAATATGAACTGGACGGAAGATGCCTAGGGGTTGGGAGCCTTCGGAATTGGGGGTTCCATAGCATCCCCCGCAGATCCAGGGAAGATCCGCTATTTTCTCCGGATGTCTGGCCCGGACCAGGATGATATTCTCCCGATCCTGTACCAGACTCCGGGTTATGTCAAGGCCAAAGCAGGTGCGTCCGCCTGCATGGCCGCCCACATACTGCCGGTTCACCCACACGTCCCCATAGGAGCCTACTCCCTCGAAAAACAGGAATACCCTCTTTCCCTTCCATTCCTCATGGAAGGCAAGGCTTCTCCTATACCACGCAGTGCCGTGGAGATTCCCATGGGAGACCCTGTGGTACCCCTGGTAGTCTTCCCAGTTGTGGGGAACCGTCACCTTCTGCCAGTCCCATCCGGCCTCCGGTGTCCCAAGGTCCTGCCCACCATCCCCTGACAGTACCGATTCCCATCCCTGGTTTATATTTATTTTCTCACGATATTCCATGGCAGATGCCCCCTTGTCTTAGCCTTTGATGGATCCCAGCATGATTCCCTTGGTAAAATGCTTCTGTATAAATGGATATATGGCGATAACCGGCACCAGTGTCACAATAATCAGCGCATATTGTATGGAGATGGCCAGGGAAGCCAGCCGCATCTGGAGTTCCGGATCCGTCACCGTGGAAGGGTCTATCTGGTTGGAGATCAAGATCTCCTTCAGGATCAGCGGCATGGAGAATTTACTCCTGGTGTTCAGATAGATCATGGGGTTGAAATAGCTGTTCCAATGCCCTACCGCATAGAACAATACCAGCACGGAAGCCACCGGCTTAGACAGGGGCAGCACGATCCGCACATAATATTTGATATCCGAGCATCCGTCCATGACAGCGGCCTCAAACAGATCCCTGGGGATATTGGACTGTATAAAGGTCCGTGCAATGATCAGATTGTAAGCGCTGATAGCTCCTGGTATAATGATTGCCCAGATCTTGTCCAGGAATCCAAGGGAACGGATCAGCATATAATTCGTAATCATATTGCCCCCGAAAAACATGGTAAAGGTAAAGAGAAACAAGATGATCCTTGCCCCCGGTACATCGTCCCTGGAAAGGCAGTATGCCGCCGTCATGGTCATCACAAGATTGATCATGGTTCCCGTCACCGTGTAAAGCACGGAATTCAAGAATCCTGTAAGAATGTTCGTATTATGCAGTACTGTTTTATACCCGTCCAGGGTAATGTCCACAGGCCACAGCACCACCTTCCCGCTGAAAATGGCATCTGCCGATGAGAAGGATGCCGACAGGACAAACAGAAAGGGGTACAGCACCACCACAAAAATGACACAGGTCAAAAAATACGATACGATATAAAAAAGCTTATCATCCCACCCATAATTACGGAACTTCCGCATAGCATCCGCACCTCCTTCAGAATATGGAATTCTCAGTGACCTTTTTGGATATGGTATTGGCCAAAAACAGCATGATCAGGTTGATCACTGCATTAAATATGCTGATTGCCGTTGACAGGGAGAAATTCCCCAGGCCGGAAGCCAGGCCGATCTTGTACACATAGGTGGAGATGATCTCACTGTGGGCGAGATTGATATTGTTCTGCATCAGAAGCGCCTTGTCCAGACCCACACTCATAATATGCCCCAGCGAGAGGATCATCATGATCACCACAGTGGGCTTGATGGCCGGCCAGTCCACATGGAGCAGTCTCTGGAAACGGTTGGCCCTGTCGATCCTGGCAGCGTCATGCAGGCTTTCATCCACACCGGCCAGGGCTGCCGTGTATACCACCGTATTGTATCCCATGGACTGCCATACCCCGGACCACACATAAATATGCTTGAACAGGCTTCCCTTGGAGAACAGGTCCATGGGAGTCCTGCCAGTCAGCGCCATAAGGACCGCCCCATACAGCCCGGAGCGGTTATTCAGTATCTTCAACACCAATCCTACCATGACTACCGTGGATATAAAATAGGGAATAAATGCCGTTCCCTGTACCAGCTTCTTGAACCTGCGCCCTGGAAGGGCATTCAGTATCAGTGCCAGTGCTATGGGAATGGGGAATCCTGCCAGGAATCCATATATGGACAGTACCAGGGTATTCCGCAGGACCTGTTCAAACTGGTACGACTCAAAAAAAGTCCGGAAATTGGCCAGTCCCACCCATTTACTCCCCCAGATTCCATCCGAAATATTATAATCCTTAAAAGCAATTATTTGTCCAAACATAGGTACATAGCAGAATATTACCAGATATAATACCGGCAAGAGCAGCAACAGATAAATCTGCCACCTTGCCTTCATTTTTTTCAAGAGATGTTTTTTATATGCCATATATACCCCCGTACCCGTCTTATGTTGTATCCTGCTGCTATTCCCTCCGGGTTCTGGAAATTGCCACAACGCCCTTCCAGGCCAGGACAGAATACAGCCAAATAGAGAAAAAAGTTTCCTGCTATTCCGGGGATTCAAATACCCCGCGGGAATAACAGGAAACCGGCTATCCAGCCCCATCCTACTTTGTCATTCTCTCATAGGCTGTCTGTGCTGTATCCAGCCATTTCTGCAGTCCCATTTTATCCAGTTCTTCCAGGTAACTGTCCCATTCCTCCAGGGATTTGTTCCCAGTGACAAACTCTGCAAGCTGGTTTTTCACATAATCCGTGATGTTCGTCTGGGCTTCGGAGATTGCCTTGGACTCTTCTTCCGTGTATACCAGGTTCGGGAGCAGCTTAGGATGCGCATCTGAATAGATGCTGTAACTCTGTGCCCTGTAATCTGCGTTTCTCGTATCATTGTCTATAATCATGGCATCCTTGCCCCGGCTGTACTTGATGTTATTGTATCTCAGATCCACATCCTTCCACATCTTGTTCTGCACCACACCCCAGACATCATTCAGGATGGCCAGCGTACAGTCATACCCCTGGGAAGCAAAAAGCGCTGTCCTTGTAGAGGTATCCGCCTCATCGATGGACCAGTCCACCCCCTGTTCACCGTTCCTCACGGTCAGCGAATTCTCATTCTGGAAGAACCAGTCGGCTACAGTCATGGCAAACTCCGGATCCTGGCAGTTCTTGGTCACATAGAAGCAACGGTTGGGCGTATATTCGAAGGCGGCAGCGTAGGCCGTTCCCTCCGGTCCCTTCAAGGGAGGCAGCATCACAAAATCTTTAAAATTCTCATTGTCCAGGCCGCCGCTCCAATAACCCCAGCCCCCGGCACAGGTACATCCCACTATGTTCGTGGGGGAATCCAGCAATACCCTCATAGCTGCTTCATCCATGGTGAAGATAGCCGGATCCAGCAGGCCATTGCTGCACATCTCATGCATGTATTTCACTGCCTCCAGCCACTCCGGTGTGGTGAAAGGCGCCATTACCTTCCCGTCCTCTCCCAGAGCCAGGCCTCCATTCTGGGTATTTCCATTGTAAAAGACAAAGGCATTGATCAGGAAATAGGGGGAATACCCGCCCCATATCTTGTCAGAGCCTGTAAAAGGGATCTCATCCTGGATACCATTTCCGTTGGGATCCCTGGTGGCAAATGCCTCCATCACCGCCATGAATTCCTCCGTGGTGGTGGGAATCTCCAATTTCAGGTTATCCAGCCAGGTCTTGTTGATCCAGCACCTGAACGGCACATAGTTCCAGTCCTCCGGGAACCAGCCGAACAGGGAATAAATATGGCCGTCCGGGCTGGTGATGGCAGGCAGGATCACATCTATATCTTCCGGATACTCCTCCTTCAAGGCATTGATGTTAGGCATCAGGGAGGCATCTGCCAGATACTCCTCCAGGGGCAGGAATACACCTGCTGCCCCATACTGGGCAACCTCTGTACCCGTCATGTTCATCATGATCACGTCCGGCATGTCACCGGTTCCATTGGCCATCAGGGATATCTTCGTCTTGGCATCATTGGAATCAGCGGGAAGGAACATGAACTCAATCTCTATATTGAGATCCTCCTCTATCTTCTGTGTCATGTAGTTGGTCTCATAGTCCTCCACCAGTGTATTTTGCTGCAAGGCAATGGTAATCTTCCTGGTTTCCCCACTGTTTCCGGTCTCCTGGGAGGAACCATCCTGCACAGGGCTGCCTGCATCCCCTGCACTTCCCTGCCCTCCTTCCCCTCCCGGTGTATCCCCTGGTTTGTCACCACACCCCACCGTGAGTGCCCCCAGGGTCAGGGCCAGCACAAGGGTCAGCAGTCTCTTTTTCCGCAGCTTCCATTTCCCTTCCCCCAATTCTTTCCATTCCATCTTCTCCATACGGTACCTCCTTGTTCTTTGGTATTCTCACCATACCACAGGAGCAGTATTCCGGGACAGTACCAGTTTCATATGAAGTATGTCAAAATGGAAGAATGGGAGCCATTCCTTCTATGTTTCTTCTATGTTTCTTCTATATTTCTTCCTGTTTTTTCTAGCGGATCCCCAATGTCTCCTCCACCATCTCCCGGTCCTTCTCCTCCAGGGCGTCATATGCCACTCCGGAATACTGGTAGAACCTCCCTGTAATCCCTGTATATTTCAGCTTGTCAATCTCATCCTCCTCCACTGTCACCAGGGTAAGGTACCGCCCCTTTTGCACTGCCTGGAGCATCTGCTGTGGCTCGTCCCCCCCCAGCCCCACCAGGTCCCAGCGGTTAGGTCCCAGGCAGGTCATGGAAGCCATCACCTGGTACAGGGCCTCGATCTCCTTCCTGTCCTCTATGGTCTTCTCCCCGATCTCCTGCTGCAGGGCCTTTCCCTGGTCTGAACCGTCCATGTTGGCTGGCCGGGAGATGATCTGTGCGATATCCTGGGCCGAGTCTATGTCATAGACCAGCCGCAGGACCTCCCCATAAGCATATTCCGTATCCTGCAGGAAATAGGCAAATTCCCACAGGGTGTAGGCATCCTCCCCATCCCCCTCCATGATCAGATACTGCAGGTCCCTATGCCCGCCCAGTCTGTAACAATTGTCTGTGCCTTCCACCGGCGTTCCCAGGCTGGTCTTCAATACCTCTGTGGATCTGGCGGACACCTGTTCATAGAGGGCCATATAGTCCCCTACCGGGATGGGGGCAATGCACAAAGCCTCATTCTGTACCACTCCTTCCCCACCTTCTCCCTGTGCATTGCTTTTCTCATGATAGTTCAACAGCATCTTCACATCCACGGAACCTGCTGCCACCTCCTTACCCCCTTTGGGGGTCTCAAAGCCCACCTCTGCCGGTGTGCCTGGCTGTCCTGGCTGGGTTTCCTGCCCTGTGTCTGTCTCCTGTTTTTCCTGCCTTGCATGGTCCATGCCCATTCCTTCCTCTGTCCCACTGCCTGCATGGCCCTGGACCACACTTCCATCGGTGGTGTCACCATCTGTCCCCACAGGACGGACCAAAAAATATCCTCCCACCCCAAGCAGCAGGGCCAGGGCAGCGGCCACACAGCCTCCTGCCAGCCGGGATACCCTCTGGCTCCTTCTCCCTCTTTCTCCCTCACTCCTTAGGATCAGTTCGTCCTCTATGGCTGTCATGCTTTCAAACAAATCCTCTTTTCTCATACCATATAGCCCTCTCTTTCCAAATGGCTCTTCAGTTTCTGCCTGGTGCGGCTCAAAACCACGTTCACGAGGTTCTCCCGGATCTTGTAGCGCCTGGCAATCTCTCCCGCGCTTTCCCCGAAAAAATATCTCCGGATAAAGATGTCGCAGTCCCGGGCCGGCAGACTGTGGGCGAACTGCCGGATGCAGGCTTCCAGCTCCTCCCCCAGGTAATCCCCTTCCAGGTCAGGACCCCCGGGGATACATTCCTCCAGTTCCTCCAGGATCACCGGCATCTGGCCGCCACCCCGTTTTGTGGCATTCCTGGCCTTGTACCGGTTGAAGGCAATGTTGCGCACGATCTTGGCCAGGTACAGCTTCAAGTGGGCGGGCCGGGCAGGGGGAATGCTGTTCCAGGCCTTCATCCAGGTATCGTTGACACATTCCTCCGCATCCTCCCGGCTGCGCAGGATATTGTCCGCAATCCGCAGGCAGTAGCTGCCATATTTCCTGTCTGTCTCCCTAATGGCACTTTCCCTGCGCCCGAAATATAATTCGATCAGCTTCTCGTCCCTCATCCCCGTCCCTCCGTAAGGCGCAATCCACCGCTCGCCTGGTGCCCTGCACACTCTTTGCGGTTTTCTCTGTTACTGTTCACTGGTGCCACCGCGAGGTGTTTACACGCGCTTTTTGCGTGACAAACCCAGGCAATCTTGATTGCCTTGACTGCCATGCGCCAAAATGGGCTGTTTTGCCCATTTTGTGTGCATAATTGCTGTGAACGGAGTGAACAGTAGCTTTTCTCTTTTTGGCTGTCAAAAGGATCCTTTGTTATATAAGACAACATAGACAGGAGAACTGTTTCAATTTTTTTCAAAAAGTTCAGCCAGTCCATGTAAATGGTGGAAAATCGTGCTCGCACGAATTTTTCGCCATTTATATGGACTGAGGGAGCGCAAGCTCAACACAGTTGAGCTATAAATGAGCAAAGCTAGCTGCGTAAGCAGCGATAAAGCGCTGAAAGCGCCTTTGCGAAGGGGCGCTGGCTGAACTTTTCCGAAAAACTGCATGCACAAAACAAGCCTTCTCTGCTCATCTCCTAACAAAGCGCTTTTAATTTTTTTAGGTACCCATTGATCTTGCGCTCCTTCACATCTGTCTTCCGGCCTGGGACAGTTTTCATATGGCGGGCGTTGACCACCATGGCATCCTGGTCAGAAATGAGCGTACCTTAAAATCAGTTTACTAAGCGGGCTGCAGGCCCAAAATAAACGCAATCTTTGCCGTTAATACCAGTATAGAGGTTGATGGCAACTTAATCAATCCTTTACCACAGACACAGTTTCATTTATGGTAGTGCCAGGTGTGCGGGCATGGAAGTTTACTTACGAATGGAAATCTCAATGAATAAATTGCATCAGACAACAGACAAATGAAATTATTTTTTGCAGAACTTATTCTTAATTGATTTTGAAAGTGGCATTGGCGTACAGCTAATGTCGCCGTTTCATCTGAGAAAGTGGAAAAATTCATTTGTATATGGTAAAATGGAAAACACATATACAAGCAAGGGATAGGAAATACTGATTGGAGGAAAATAAAAGTGGCAGGTAGAGAGGTTGGCTTTATTGTGGATGATGAATATAAAGCATGGATAGAGAATATAAAGAGCAGAATAAAACATAGTCAGATAAAGGCTTCTGTTAAGGTGAATTATGAAATGCTCGATTTATATTGGGATATTGGCAGAGATATTGTTGCCAAGCAGAAAAATGCGAAATGGGGAGATGCGTTTCTTGTAACAATGAGCAAAGATTTACGAAAGACTTTTCCTAATATGTCAGGTTTTTCAGTGCAAAATTTGAAAAGCATACGTTATTGGTACAAATTTTATAATTCCGATGAAAATGGCTTACAGTCTGTAAGCCAAATAGAATTAATTGAAAAAATAATTAAATCTATTCCGTGGGGACATAATCAGAGGATTATGTATAAGTGTAAAAATATTGCGGAAGCACTATTTTATGCGCAGAAAACGATGGATAACGGTTGGAGTAGAACTGTTTTAGAGCATCAAATAGATAGCGGTCTATATAACAGACAGGGCAAAGCTATTACCAATTTTGCCATAAAATTGCCAGAGCCGCAGTCTGACTTGGCTGAACAAACGTTGAAAAACCCATACAATTTTGACTTTCTAACTTTGAGAGAAAAATATGACGAGAAAGAATTAGAAGATGCCCTTATTAATCAAATTACTCAATTTCTATTGGAACTAGGCACAGGTTTTTCGTATCTTGGTAGACAAGTACATTTGCATGTCGGTGAAAGTGATTTCTATATGGATTTGCTTTTTTATCATGTTCGCCTTCATTGTTATGTTGTCGTGGAACTAAAAACAGAAAAATTCAAGCCGGAATTTGCAGGTAAATTAAATTTCTATGTCACTGCTGTCAATAAACAGATAAAAGCAGAACAAGATAATCCAACAATAGGTATTCTTATATGTAAGGATAAAGACGACGTCGTTGCTGAGTATGCGCTTGATGATATTTCACAACCAATCGGAATTGCAGAATATGAATTGACAAAGGTACTTCGTGAAGAATTTAAAAGTAGTCTGCCGACAGTGGAAGAAATAGAAAGTGAGCTTTCTGAATAAATTGGCTTACAGATTGTAAGCCAATTTGATATAAGTAAAAAAGTAGCAGAGATTATAAGAAGAGAATTTACTTCTCAAAAATCCATCGTCAGTAAATACGTAGCGGAAAACAGATTTCCAAATACCCAATTTTTCATGGATGACGGATATTCTGGCGTCAGCTTTACAAGACCGTCTTTTATGGAGTTGATGGAACTTGCCGAAGCAGGGAAAATTGGAACGATTATTGTCAAAGACCATTCAAGGCTTGGTAGAATTCGTTACTTTTCACGGCTCTGCCATTCAAGGTGGCGATCAACAACCATAATCACCAGTCCCATCACAGCCCCCATCCCCAGGTAGATCCAGAAGGAGGGCACACCGGGGCAGCCCACCAGCAGGACCATGGGCACCAGAAATGCAAGGAAGTTCGCCAGCACGGTCAGTGTGGCACTGCTGCCCTGCTTCACCACCTTGATCTCGCTGTCCCAGTCGAAAACAGGGAATCGTGCGTTGACAGCCAGCCCCACCACGGCGCTGAAGAGAAGGAACAGGGCCGGAAACAGGACCAGGCACACCAGATCCACCCAGCCAGGCTGTAGTACCAGCACCGCCAGAATCTCCGACACCAGGCAGAAGGGTGCTGCCACCATTAGGTTCACCAGAATCTTGCTGCGGGCAATCTCCTGCCGGGTCACAGGCAGGGTCTGCAGGATCCACCACTGTTTTCCTTCCAGGGAGATGGACGCCGCCGTAGTAGGCATCATACCAGGCAGGAATCCCAGCGCCAGCGGCATCACCCGTTCCAGAAGGCCGGGACGGCCTATCAGGCCCAGCACCTCCTCCACCTGCTCCTTCCCCACGAAAAACAAGGCCAGCACCATCATCACCTGCATCACCGCCCCTATCAACGTATTGGTCACATAAATGGTGGAGGCAAAATAACGCCGCAGATCCCTGGCTACCAGGCTCCCCAGAACCGGTCTGGCCCGCAGGCCTGTCATACGATAGTTGCCCCTGGCGGCATTTGCTCCCAGCAGACTGCATATTTTCCCGTAAAAGAATTGCAGGACACCCAAAAACACCAGAAAGATTCCCACAGACAACGCCAGAAACAACGCCAGGCTCCCTGCCCTGCCTTCCAGCATGGCTTGTGAAATCCACCTGGCCGGGGGATAGATGCCGGATATCTGCCCTTCCAGATGCTCCACAATTGTATGGGCCATGTCTTCCAGCATGCCCTCCTCCATGCCGGACAGGGAGAAGCTGCCTGCCAGCACCAGGATGACAAACACCATGGTCAAGATGATTGCCACTATATTTTTCCGTCTCCACCGGCTGCTGATTCCTGTGACCAGGGCTCCCAGGATGGAAGCTGCCGTCATGGGCAGAAGGGGCAGGAAGAGCCCGGCTACAATGCCGTACAGCCAGAAGGAGAGCCCAGGTCCTTTCAGTGCCCCGTATACTGCCATACCCGGCAGCAGCACCAGGAAGCCCAATAGCATATCGGTTACATACATGGACAGGAAACGGCTCACCAGGATAGCCCTGGCCGTCACAGGCAACACGATCTGCCTCTCATAAGCCTCCCTGTCGAACAGCACAGGGCCTGCCTTGAACAGGGTGAAGAAAAAGGTGATGCCGGATACCACCATGACAAGCAGTGCAGGTACCAGGTGTCCCGCTCCCAGGTAGCACAGCCCGAAGCTGGCACCGCCCACATAAAATAGCAGTATCAATGCCAGGAAGCCCCACAGGATACCGAAGAGACGGTACCTGCGCCGCTTTCCTGCATCCCTGGTATGCCGGAATACATTCCAGCCAAATAAATTTTGCAGGGAAAGCCCAAAGAGCAGTCTAGTCTGTCTTCCCATGTCCGATCACCTCCATGAACACATCTTCCAGGGACTTGTCCCCGGTCACTTCCTCTGTATTCCCTTCTACTACCAGCCTGCCCCCGGAGATCACGGCAATGCGGGTGCAGAGCTTCTCCGCCACCTCCAGCACATGGGTGGAAAAGAAGATGGCGCCGCCCCGGTCACACAGCCCCCGCATCTTCTCCTTCAAGGTCAAGGAAGCCTCCGGATCCAGACCCACAAAAGGCTCATCCAGCACCAGCAGCTTTGGCTCATGGATCAAGGCCCCGGTCAGGGCAAGCTTCTGGCGCATGCCGTGGGAATAGGTAGACACCAGGTCTCCCAGGACATCATAGATCCCAAAATCCTCCGTTTCTTTCCGGATCCGCTCCTGCCTCTCCCCCGCCGGGATCCGGTAGATATCTGCCAGGAAGTTCAAATACTGGATCCCTGTGAGATATTCGTAGAGATCCGGATTGTCCGGGATGTAGGCCATGATCTGTTTACAGGCAACGGGATCCCTGCGCACATTTTTCCCGTCCACAGTAATCGTGCCCTTGTCAAAATCATGAATGCCCACAATGGCCTTGATGGTGGTAGTCTTCCCTGCCCCGTTCGACCCGATGAAGCCATAGATATCACCGGGATGCACGGTCAGCGACAAATCGTCAACCGCCGTTTTCCCCCCTTTATAAATTTTTGTCAGATTCTGGATTTTCAGCATATGATTGATTCTCCTCTCCCCGAAATGCCTTCCCTAATTCTTGCAATCTGTCCTGGTCCTCCAAACAGGCAAACAGGGGACTTCGAAGTCCTTCCAGGACACTGTTCCGGACACTGTCTGCCGAGCGCACCCCTTCCGTCCCCAGATCCATCTCCTCCAGGCATTCCTCCATCCTGTCGAAAAAGTCATCCCCATGTAGCTTAATTCCATCTGCAAAGAGCTGTTTGCAGGCCGCCAGGTAGCGCTCCAGACGGGCAAAAACGGCCTCCTGGGCCGGTCCCGAAAGCTTCCCTAAGCCTGCCATCTCCCTTTCCACCAGATACAAGGCAGCCTGGTATTCATATATGGCAGCCATGTTGGGATGCAGGGCAGCCATGTCAAAGGTTGCCATCACCTGGTCCAGCCGCCCAAGCAGCAGTTCTCCGTATGTCTTATCTTCTCCCCTGGCCCGGAGCAGGTAGATGCCGTAATTCACCAGACTCATCAGACTCTGGTACATGCCCGCCTGGGCCGCCCTTCCAGCCTTGTCCTTCTCTCCTGCTGCCAGATAAGCCATCACCCACAGGCTTCCCTCCATATCTGCCACGCCATCCAGGCTGTCCGGGCCGGAGCCTGTCTGTTCCAGGCTCTCCAGGGCCAGATCTGCCCTGCCCTCCATCAGATGCAGGACGGCCTTTACCGCCATGGCATTCCTGCAGATCCTTGCATCCCTGCAATCCTCCAGAATATGGTCACATAGCTTGAAAACTGTCTGATAGGCCTCCTCCCGCTCCTGCCCTTCCCCTGCCCGGTCCAGATGGTTCAGCAGCAGAACGGCCATCTGGAGCAGGAAGGGATAACAAGAATAGTACTTCCGCACCATGTCTTCCCATTCCTCCTTTACTTCTGCGAAAGGCCTGGCTGCAAAGCATCCTGCAAGTCTCTGATAATGGAACCGGATCTGTTCCCTGGAAAGCATGGGCACATAGCCCACCAGTTCATCCACCGTCACCTCGAAAAAGACCGCCAGAAGCGGCAGCACCTGGATATCCGGCAAGGTGCTTCCTGTCTCCCATTTGGACACGGAAGCCTTGGTGACACCGATGAAATCTGCCAGTGTCTCCTGGGTCACGCCCTTTTTCCGGCGCAGCCTGCATATGGTATTTCCCAGATTTTCCACACCCATAACAATATTCCCCCTTATGATTGGCAGGCACCGCGGCTGGCCGGTTTTGAACCGCCAGGGCTGTATCCGCTGCTGTCCCTGTGTCTTCTGTCAGCGCTGTGTCCACTACGGTTTCTGTGCCCAACGCCGGCCTCTGTACTATCGCTGACAGTGTTCTCCCTGCCAGTCCCTGCATAGAAAAAGCAGTAAACCCTTATATATAGTTTACTGCTTTTGCCTATCCAAAACAATGGAGTTATATGCAACTTATTTCATAAAAGTATCCCCACAGGAAACCTCCCCATTACTGCTTGCTGGTACTATCGGGAAAATCCATCCAGATACGCAGCCTGCCCTTCTCATATTCTGCCCCGATGCTTCCCCCCATCTGCTCCGTCAGTGTCCTGGCAATGGACAGCCCCAGCCCTGTGGCATTGCAGGCTGTCTCCACTGTGAAGTAGCGGTGGAACAGCTTGCCCACCTGGGTGCCGTCCAGTCCGGAAGCTCCATTTTCAAACAGGATATGCCCGTCTTCCCCCAGTTCCACACATAGATCCCCGTCACTGTATTTCAGTGCATTGTGCAGCACATTGCCAAATATGCGGGACAGTGCCCCCGGCTCCAGTTGCCGGACCACCTTGTGTTCCGGCAGCCGGATTGCAGGCACGATCTGCCGCTCACACATGGCCCCGTGAAAGCTCAGGATACTCTCCTCCAGCACAGCCCGGACATCCACGGACACCAGTTGTAGCTGTCCCACGGACAGGATCAGCGTATAGCCGAACAGTTCCTCTGTCAACTGTTTCAAGGCCTGGGTCCTGTTACAAATGAATGCCAGGTACCGCTCCACTGTCTCGCTTTTCTCCTCCCGCTCCAATAGTTCCAGATAACCGCTGATGGCCGTGATGGGAGTGCGCAGGTCATGGGAAATATTGGTCACAGCCTCCTTCAGTTCCAGATCCCCATGCAGGTATTTTCTGCGCTGCTGCCGCAGCAGGCGAAGTTCCTTGTTGATCTCCCGGGCCAGCCGCAGTACATGCCTGTCCCCGGAGGAAACCGTGATAAGGGTGTTGGTATCCATGGACAGACGTTCCCTAAACATGGTGCAGATCTCTTCCATGTTCCGCTGCATGGACCGGATTTTCACGGCCTGGGCCAATGCTACCATGGCCAGCAGGCTGCACAATATCCAGGGCAACATCTGTTTTGTCCCACCTTTCTATCTGATGCCAGGGAACATACTGCCCAGGGCATTCCATGGCATCCCTCAAAATGCGCAATACACCTTTTCTGCAATTTATCTCAGATCCTTCTTTCGGAAGCAGAATATCCCCGCCGCTGTTGTAAATACCGCAAGCACCACCGAGGCCACCCCTGACAAAAGGGGCCTTCCCAGTCCTTCATTGGTCATCTGGATCCCCTGGCCGGTGGGCAGGCCATCCACCAGGAACTGGTACAGGATCCGTTTCGCCCCGGCCACATAGCGGGGGTTGGGCAGCGGCTCTCCCATCTGGATCCCGTCTGCCGTCAACATCATCTCGCTGACCATCTCCGGCTCCCCAAGCGCATTGTAGAGCATACTTCCCCACAGGATCAAGGCCATGGCCACGAATACAGCCATCACCGCTGTCAAGGATTTCCGTGCGGAAAGCATGGCAATCAGCACAAAGATTCCCGTCAAGGCTGCCGTAAACAGCACAGCCAGCAGCGCATAGATAGCAAATCCCTTCCAGCCCATCTGCCAGGTCCCCAGGAAAGGAATCCCCACCATGCCCCCCAGAAGCCACACGGCCACAAACCCCTCACAGGCCACCAGGCATACCAGATAGTTGGACAGATAGACCCGCAGACGGCTATGTCCCACCACCAGTTTGTTCCGGATAGTGCCCTCATTATACTCCGTCCCCAGGAAGAGGCTGACAAATGCCACCACAAACAGGGCCAGGAAGGGTGCATACTTAAAATAAAAATCATCCAGATAATACACATAGCCTTCTGCCCGCAGGGAAACCGACTGTCTGACACCCCGCAACATCCCTACGGCCGATAGCAGGAACAGGAAGCCCATCTCCCCCCAGAAAACCCAGTTCTTCCGAAGCCTGGCCAGTCCTGCGGTCACTAAATTATACATGGCTGCCACCTCCCACCAGACGAATATAGTAGTTCTCCAGGCCCTCATCCCTCTCCTGCATGGAATACACTTCACATCCTTCCCTGGAAAGAGCCATGGCCAGGGCCGTGACTCCCACCTGGCCGTAGATATCTGCCTCCTCTTCGGAGGCAACACTGTATTCCAGTCCCATGTCGTCCAGCACACGGCAGAGCACCTTCACATCCGACACCTTCAGCCGCACACATTTGCGGCAGGCCGCCTCCAGGTCCTGGGCGCTGATCTCCTTCACGATCCTGCCGGCATCAATAAACCCATAGTGGGTGGCCAGCCTGGAAAGTTCATCCAGGATATGGCTGGAAATCAGCACTGTGATCTGCTGTTCCCGGTTCAGCTTCAGGATCAGTTCCCGGATCTCTACGATCCCCTGGGGATCCAGCCCGTTCACAGGCTCATCCAGCACCAGGAAATCCGGATCCCCGCACAGGGCAACGGCGATCCCCAGCCGCTGCCGCATCCCCAGGGAAAAGTTCCCGGCCTTCTTTTTCCCGGTTCCCTCCAGTCCCACCAGGGCCAGCAGTTCCGGGATCCCCTCAAAGGATGGCATACCCAGCACCCTGTATTGTTCCTTCAAGTTCTCTTCCGCGCTCATATCCAGGTAGATGGACGGCGTCTCCACCACTGCCCCCATCCTTCGCCTGGCCTTCCCGATTCCAGGATCCGTATAGGGCACCCCATAGAGGGAATAGGTGCCTGCGGAAGGCTCCTGGAGCCCGCAGATCAAGCGGATCAAGGTGGTCTTCCCCGCCCCGTTTTTCCCCACAAATCCATAGATGGCGCCTTTGGGAATGTGCATGGACAGACCCTGCAGGGCCTTGAAATGCCGGTACTGTTTGCACAGCCCCTGTGTTTCCAGACAATACTCCATTTGAATCTCTCCTTTCTGATGACACCTACGAATATACCCCGAAACGGTAAAGACAGCGGTCAAGAAAAGAGTAAAGATTTGGTAAAAATTAGTGCTTCCCTTGTTACTGTTCACAGGTGCCACCGCGAGGTGTTTTCACGCGCTTCCAGCGTGACAAACCCGAGACAACCTGCGCCAAAACGCCTGTATTTGGCGTTTTATGTGCATATGTTGCTGTGAACAGAGTGAACAGTAACCTTCCCTTTACGGATACTCCCGCAGCTTAAATCCAATCCCCCACACAGATTCAATGTACTCCCGTCCCCCCGCCTCCCGGAGCTTTCTTCTCAGGTTGCTCACATGCTGCTTCAAGGAACTGTCCGTACAATCTGGTGTATCCTGGCTGATCCTGTCCAGGATCACAGACTTCGACAGTGCCCGTCCAGCGTTGAGGAGCAGAAGCTTCAAGATGGCGAATTCCGTTTTCGTCAAGGTAACAGTCTGCCAGCTTGCATCTGCCGGGACGGGAACTGCCTGGAATGCAGGTTCTGGCTGGATGTCTTCCGGCCAGGCACCGCCTGCCTGCCGGATCCGCACTTCATGGGAGACCAGATCCATCACCAGATCCCCCGCCTCCAGCACCTGGCCTGCCTGTCCCTGGCCCATCTGCGCCTGCCGCAGACAGACGATGATCCGGGCCAACAGTTCCTTCACCACGAAAGGCTTCGTCACATAGTCTGAAGCCCCACCCAGAAGCAGCTTTACCTTATCCTCCGTGCCCGTCTTAGCACTTACCACAATGACCGGAATCTGCCTCTCCCGGATCCTGCCAAACAGTTCCTCCCCGGAAAGTCCTGGCAGCATCAGATCCAGCAGGATCAGATCCGGTCTCTCTTTTTCCAGTACAAGCAGGGCTTCTGTACCGGAATAAGCCCGCAGCACCTGGTATCCTTCCCCATAAAGAGCTTCTTCCAGAAGGTTTCCGATATAGGTATCATCTTCCGTGACCATAATCTTCTTCACGTCCTCACCTCCCGCCCAAAGCCTCCTTTCCCATGAGATAGAGTTCTGCCGCACTGTCAAACCCTGTACACATCTGTTCCAGGATATCCCTGGTAAAAAAAGCCGGATCCAGCACCTGCTCATGTACCCAGGCGATCTTCTTGTGTTCCAGCCAGTCCCTAAGGGCAGGATGCTCCACCTCCGGGTAATGGCATCTTAAGTACCTCTCCCCCAGCACCTGCAGCAGGCCGCTCTCTTCGAACCTTTCCACCATCCCCGCCACGGAATGTCTGTGATCCAGCAGATATGCCCGGAATCTCTCCATCCCGCGGGCATCCAGGTGGTAAATCTGTAGCCCGTATTTGTACCTGTCCAGGGATGCATCGAAGAAAAACCCCAAGGCATTCTTCCCATCTGCCGTGTCCAGTTTGAACCGCACATAAAAATACTCTTTTATGGGCGCATTGCCGCAGAACCTGGCGTCATTGTACAGAGAGGACATGCATCTGCGCCTGGGGGCCAGCAGATCCCTGTCCAGCCTGGAAAAGTAATTGGACAGTTCCAGGTACAGTTCCTCCAGGGGATATTTGACGCCCTCCAGGTATAGCTCCAGGTGTTCCTGGTGGCTCTCCCTGCTGTTCCTGTGCCGGATGGCCTCATAGTATCTGATGGTTGATTGGTTGAATCCTTGAAACATAGCTTTTCCTGCACTTTCTGAAACATATGATTCGGAATTCTTATAACTCCCGGACTTATGATCCTTCTGATTTTCTTTTTTCATGTGGAGCAATTTCTTTGAACCCGGAAATCTTACATACCTCCCGGATCCTATCTTCCTGCTGCTTTACAAACCCATAGATCCTGTAGGCATCTTCCGCGCATTCCCGCTCCCCTGTGCCTTCAAAATACGCCACAAAGAGCAGTTCGATGCATTCCATCACATACGGCAGGGCCTTTCTCTCTGCTTCTGATACTTCCCCTTTTTCCTCATATCCCGCCAGCGCATTTTCCAGGAATGCGAACCATTGTTCCTGTGACAGATGCAGCCCTTCTTCCTCCGTGAGCAGTCCCAGCAGGAAGTAGCCAAGGTCAAAGATACGGATGTTCCGCTGGCTTAGGTCAAAATCAATGTACCCCGAAAACATACCTTCCGAAAATAGAAAATTGCCAAAATGTACATCCCTGTGGATCAACTGTACAGGCAGCCTGTCATATACTGCCTCCAGATGGGCAACCGTCTCTTCATATGCTTCCCTGGCCACATATTTCCATCCACCCTTTTCCAGGTTATCCCTCACCCAGCCCTTCATCTCGTCTAGCAGGCTGTTGTCCCGGATCCCCTCCACATCCTCACATTTCCGGAAGGCACGATGAAGGTCTGCCAGAACGCCCCCCATGGCCAGGGCTGTCTCCGGGATGGCATCCAGCTTCACCAGATGACTCCCCGGAAGCCTCTTAGATAGGAAATAGAACTGCTCCCGTTCCCGTTCCCCTTCCCTTGTCCTTTCCTCTGTCCCTTCTCCTGTCCTCTCTTCTGTCCCTTCCCTTGTCCTTATCCCATCTGCCACAGATACATAGAGGGTGCCCTCCCGGGTGGGAACCACCTGCCCCACAGGAATCCCCATTTGGTCCAGCCGTTGCAGGAGATTCAAATTTCTCCGGAGCAGGTCCTCCTTCTGGTATCTTTTTAAAATGTAATGTTCCCCCACCTGCCAGGCTGTGCCGTAGACCTGCCTGATTGCGTTGTCCTGTAATCCCCAGTGGGAAAGTACCCCTAAAAATCCAGCCGCATGATGCATTCGCCATTCTCCTCCTCTCCCGTAGCACAGAACCCCACCTTCTCATATACATGCCACGCACGCCGGTTCTCCGGGTGGCAGTCCAGAATCATGAAATCATACTTGCCGCTCTCCCTGGCTAGTTGGATGATCTGCCGCAGCGCTTCTGTGCCATATCCCCTGCCCAGACTCTCTTCTGCGATCAAAACCCTCCAGATCACCAGACAACGCTCCTCCAGGTCCTCGTCCAGCATCATGAAGCCTACCACCTTGTCCCCCTCACAGATGGCAAAAGGATACACATCCCCTGCCTCACGGAACAGCCATGCCTGGGCCAGGGAATAGACATTGGCCGCCACAAACGTCTCTCCCTCCGGGCGCTTCATATGAACAATCTCGCTAAAATTATCCTCTGTGATTGCTTTGAATTGTATCATTGTCATCCTCCCTAGTCATGTTATGTATGAAGTCTTATTACCAAATCTTATGTACTGGCCCGGTTTCCTGTCACACATCCCATCAATTGCCTCATCCATCTTTCAGATTCTTCTCCAGATATCCACAAGTGAACGGGAAAAAATCATATTTATGGACACCGATATGTATAAAGCCAAATGATTCATACCATCTTCTCAATATCTGGTTCTCCTCCACGATACCTATGGTCATTTTATGGCAATGCAATCCCCTGGCAACCTCAAAAGCGTTTTCCAGCAGCTTCTCCCCGATTCCCCTATGCCTGCAGGCCGGTAACACGCACAAGTTGTTACATTCGCATTCCCCATTATCCTTTATGGACAAAGAATAATATCCTACCATCTGTCCGTCTTCATAAAATGCGTACATAGGCCTTTTTTCTTCCTTTAACTGCCAGCAGAGCCTTTCC
This sequence comes from uncultured Acetatifactor sp., assembly GCA_910577665.1. Taxonomy (GTDB): domain Bacteria; phylum Bacillota; class Clostridia; order Lachnospirales; family Lachnospiraceae; genus Acetatifactor. Next base: position 494 of record CAJTOJ010000039.1, on the reverse strand, counting down.
TCTGTAGTGGCAAAGGCCGTAAACCTTGGTGCATTTTCCTCATTTAGCCCAAACTCCTCTGCTACTGTGCCAAAGCTCTCCCGGATCACCTTCACACATGTAGTGATGTCATCCTGTCCTATTTCTTTTATCATTTTTATATCCCTACCGCGCTTAAAGAGGGGAGTTTACACACCCTCCCCAGCGCATACCATTCAACAACCCCGCTGCAAGCAACGGGGCATCAAGCTTGCAACGCTACAGAGCGAAGCGTAGACCCAGGCGGCTGCATAACAGACATTCAGCTCATTGCTCACGGGAATGAGATGAACTTTATGACGGAAAACTCCTTAGATACACCACATTCCCGTCAGGGTCATAAAAACTCATGTTTACAGTACCCCATGGACGTCTGGTTGGTTTTTCAATGATCCCTGCCCCTAATGCCAGGATTTTTGTAGTAAGCGCCAAATAATAATGCGGTCAGATATAAAATTACCCCCAGCCCTTTGCGA
>CAJTOJ010000038.1 GCA_910577665.1 uncultured Acetatifactor sp. | reverse complement strand
GAGCTTGCACCCTGGAGTGAAAAACTTCAATCTATCAAAAATCGCATGTGAATTATAGTGAATTACTCCAACTCGCAAAGGGCTGGGGGTAATTTTATATCTGACCGCATTATTATTTGGCGCTTACGATGATTTCCTTGTCTTCCATCTCTCTTGCACAAACCCTTACAGGATTCATTCTTCCTGTTCATTCTAAAGAACCCCGGCTAACCATTTTCCCGGAATAGCAGTATCACCTTGAACAGATCTCCATCTGTAACGATCTGCATCTGTCCGCCCTGCAGGTCAATGAGGCTCCTGGCAATGGACAGCCCCAGTCCGTTTCCCTCCATGTGCCGGGATCTGTCTCCCCTCACAAAGCGCTCCTCCAGTTCTTCCCCTGAGATCTCCAGCGGATATTTGGACATGTTACGGAAAATAATGTATATCTGTCCTTCCCTGCACTCCACGGTGAGATATACCCTGGAATGCTCCTGAGCGTATTTGCAGATATTATTCAGCAGATTGTCAAATACCCTCCACAAGTGCCTGCCATCTGCCAGAACCTCCACTGGCTCCTGGGGCTGCCTGGTCACCAGTTCCAGACTTTTCTCCTCCATCCTCCGCTGGTACTCTCCCACTGCCTGAGACAACAACACCCCCACCTGGCAGGGTGCCAGGTTCACTTCCAGGTTCCCCGTGGTAGCCTTGGAAGCCTCCAGCAGATCTTCCAGAAGCTTCTTCAGCCGTCTGGACTGACGCAGCAACACTTCTGCATACTCCTGGATCTTTGGATTCCCAGATTTCTCCTCGCAGATCAGATCCGCATAATTGATAATGGAAGTCAGCGGTGTCTTCAGATCGTGGGATACATTTGTAATCAGCTCGGTCTTCAAGTGTTCACTCTTCATGCGGCCTGCCACAGCCTTGGAAATCCCCTGGCCGATACTGTTCAGATTCTCCCCATGGCGCCTAAAATCCCCGAACATGCCGGACGTATCCACCACATGGTCCTGCTCCCCTTCTGCCAGGGCTGCACTGGCATCCAGAAGCCTCTTACAGATCTGGGACACATACAGGACCGCCACCAGCAGTGCCACTTTTTCCAACGCCCACAGCACCATCCCCTCAGCCTCCAGGAATAAGAGACAGCCGATAAATTCCAGCATACTGATGCCCAGAAATACAATCAAGGTTGTCAGCACCAGGGGGATTCCCCGGGTCAGACCCAAAAGCCCCTTAATCACCGCCAGGATTCCCTTTAAAAATTTACGCAGCAGACGGAAGCAGGTCCGCATCATCACATAGACCAAAGTATTCTGCCACCATCTGCCAAGCTTCAGTCGCAGGGCAAACTCACAACAGTAGAAAGTCAGCCACAGAACAATCACCGCCACACCACCGCTGAACAGTCCCCAGATCACCAGGGGATACCCTACCCGCCTGACCGCATAGATTACCACATATCCCATCCCCATGGCTGTCATGCCAAAAAAAGCCGTCAGTATATCCAGATGCAGGCTGGTCAGCACGCCTGGTACCAGCCCTTCCCGGTCATTGCGACGCCCTGCCCCGCACAGGAGGAAGAGAAAGCAGAGTACACACACCACTCCCCCTGCCAGAGCCATCCAGATCACCGTGTACCGGTACTTATACAGAAATGATACCCACTCATAGGTCTGGGACATCCCACAGTCCACTGGCATTTCCGGATTGATATATACACGGAAAATATAGTCCTGATTCGTTGGATACTTCCTGTCTCCCACAGTCACATAAGCCTTGTTGCCAATACCAAGGCCGATATTAAAATCCTGGATCATGGTAATGTCATAGCTGCCGTCATAGGTTCCCCAGATCCTGAACTCCGACATATCAATCTGTTCCAGGGACTTAGAACGGATGGCCTCATAGGCCTTCTCCCCGGGCAAATCATCCGCCCGGAATACATCCACATCCACCCCCATCCAGTCGCAATAGTCAGCGGCGTACTTCTCCTGACCCTTCCCAAGATATTCCTGGACAATATAGGCCACATCTATCATCTGTCCGGTTACCTGGCTTAAGAACACTTCCTCCAGGGACTCACTTCTGTAGAAATCCTCACTTACCGCCAGGATACATCCGCCTATGGATCCTGCTGTCACAAAACTTGCAGCTACCAGCAGGAAGCAGGCGATTACCTTTGCCACAAAGGAACCGGTTAAACGCTTTTTCCCCTTGTCTTTTGGTTCATGGTTTCCCATTCCTCCGCTTTTATCCTGCTTCTGTTTTCTTCTCTTTTCTTTCCCTTCATTTGGTCCCATCTTTTTTCCCTGCTCTTCTTTGGACTCCCTGTCCATTTCCTCTGCCATATCACGTTCCATTTCCTGTTCCAGGTTCCGTTCTGCATTCCGCATGTCACATCTCATCTCTTCTTCCAGGTTCTGTTCTGCTTCCTGCATGTCACGTCTCATCGCTTCTTCCAGGTTCTGTTCTGTTTCCTGCATGTCATGCCTCATCTCTTCTTCCAGTGCTTTTTGTGATTCCTTCCCCATATTCCTCCCTTCCCTGCCCCGTTCCCATCCCAAGGCAGCGCCTAATTGCTATGACATTCGTCCCCACTTCCAGACATACCACTTCAGCGACCCAAACTATGGACATGAGAAGCTCATTTATGCGCCTCAGAGGTTCTTAACGCATGTACTTTGAACGCTCAGAACTTCTTCTCACACTTATAGCCCTGCCCCCATACCACCTTCAGATACCTTGGCTCTGCGGGATTGATCTCCAGTTTCTCCCGAAGATGCCTAATATGTACCGCCACCGTGTTCTCACTGCCATAGGGCAGATCATTCCATATCTTCTGGTAGATCTCTCTGGGAGAGAACACCTTACCCTGATGCTGCATCAAAAGTTTTAATATCTCGTACTCTGTAGGTGTCAGTGACACTTCCTCCCCGTCCGCCGTTACCTTCTTCGCAACATCGTCCAGCTCAATACCACCACATTTTAAGATCTCTTGTCTGATATTTCCGGCTCCCAGCAGCATATACCGTCTGATCTGGGATTTCACCCTGGCAGATACCTCCACTGGATTAAATGGTTTCGTGATATAATCATCCGCTCCCACCGTAAGCCCGAGTATCTTGTCCGAGTCCTCTGACTTTGCCGTCAGCAGAATGACAGGGACATTGCTTTTCTCCCGGATCTTCACCATAGCTTCTATCCCGTCCATCTCAGGCATCATGATATCCATCAGTACCAGGTGGATCTCCTCCCTGGAGATCACCTCCAGCGCTTCCCTGCCGTCAAATGCTTCGAACAAGGTGTAGTTTGCATCATTCAGATAAATCTTCAGTGCATTTACTATATCTCTCTCATCATCGCAGATTAATATATTGTACATGGCTGCCTCCTCACAGACAAAATTGTAGCAAAAATATATTTAACATAAAATAAGGGAATTCTTTAAGATCTGTTTAAGATCACACCGCCTTCCCCATTCTATCACATCCCAGGACTTGCAGAAAGTCCCGGATTTTTGCAGGGCTTATGATTTGACCTTTTATGCCTGTCAGACCAGAATTTTGCCGTCAGCTTCCTTCAGATTTGCAGCCACCCACAACACCCTTGCCATTAGCTGTATTCTTCCCACTACAGGGTGGATTAAGAACTTTCATCCATTAGAATATGCGCACACCAGACGCAAAAGAAAAGCAGATAACACACCCTTTTGGATATGCCATCCGCTTCTTTGGAGATGAGGAATGAATGCTCGGTAATTTCAACACTTTATTTTTTTGTCTTCTCTAACGACTTAAAATATCAATCATATTCGTTCTTTGTGGCATGTGAACTTCTTCCTCTACTTCTTCCGTTTCAATGATTCAAAGCTTTGGATAACGATTAATCATTCGTACCACGAACTCAGCCACCGCAGAAGGATTATACCCAATGGCATTATTCTCTTTTATCCTTTCCCCTCTTCCTGGAGAATTTCTCTTTCAATTCCTCCAGGGATTCCTTATACCGCCTGGAAGTCATGCCAGGATTCGAACGGATCATGTCTCTCTGGAAAAAATCCTTCAGCCCGGCAAAATACTTCCTAAGTTCCAGATTCACCGCAAACCTGGTCTTCAGCTCCAGAAGCTCTTCCTTCACACTCTCCAGATATTCACTGGGTTTGGTCCGGGCTGCCTCCTTGATCCCTTCCAGTTTCTCTTCAATCCCTGTGATCACTCCTTCTACATTGTCCCCAAAAGCATCCCTGTAATTACCAATGCTCTCCCCCGTCACAGCAATGATTACATCCAGACGTTTCTGGATACGTAGCAGTTCTTCCTTGGTATGCTCCATCTTGTCCAGCAGATCCCTAAGGTCGATCGCTGTCTTGAAGGATATGGCAAAGTCAGCAATATTATAAGCAGTCAACACCACTGTCACAGCCGTGAGAATCTGACCGGGAATGGACAGCATCAGCGCTTCTACCGGCACATGGATCCCTTCCGTCATCAAGATGGTCAGTCCTCCCCAGGCCAGGGAGGTTCCCAGGCAGATATGCCCCTGGAAATTGAATTTGTTCTGGGAATAATCCCAGTAGCGCACCTTGAACAATGCCTCCATGGTGACACCCGTCACGTATTCCAGCACAGTGGCCCCTATACAGCCTGCCACATACACCAGGAATATATTGTCCTGGAATGGCATGGATACCACCAGCATCATGATGGCCCCGCTGCCATAGAGCGGCAGAAAAGGTCCACGCATAAATCCTCTGTTGGTCAGCTTCCGGGACTTTATGGATACATAGGCCGACTCAAAGCACCATCCGAAGAAGCAATAGAAATAAAACAGAAATAACCACTGAACAATTGTGTAATGATACATGAACCGTTACCTCCACTGACTTTCTTCTGTGCATTCCGCCAGCTGGTTCTAAAGCCCATCCATCAGCTATACGGACAGTTTCTGACCTTTCCTGCACCCATTCCACCATCCGCCATGTGGACATCCCTCACAGAAACAATACCTCACCGGTACACTGCCGTTTCCACAGATAGCTTCCCCTTCTTCGTCTCCCTGGGTTCCCCCTGCAGGGTGAACTTCCCATATCCTCTGGCATTCACAGTCTCCCCCGGTTTCAGCAGGCGGGAATTGTTCTCACAGAGCCTGCCCCCCACGAACACCTTCCCGGCCCTGAACAGATCCAGGCTCTTCTCCCGGGACAGACTATAAACCTTGGCCAGGACCGCATCCACCCGCAAAGACTGCACCTGGACTGTCACCAGCTCCGGTTCTTCCTGCAACGTCATCTGACAGGTATCCGTCACCTCACACTTTACATGAGTGTGTCTCACCTGGCTCAGATTCTCACAAATAAAGCCAGCAATGGAGTCCAGGCAGAACAGATAGGCTTCCTTCTCCCCTGCCTTGATATCCCCCATGGTATTCCGGTCCACCCCCAGGTTCATCAGTGCCCCCAGAAAATCCCGGTGGGACAGCGCCTCCGCAAATTTCACGGAAAGAGGTACAATATGCACACAGACAATGGGAAACGGCACTTCATAGCCCAGTTCTTCCCCATTGCCAAAACGGATCACCACCCGCTCTGCAGATTCGAATCCTCCGTCCAGGGTGTAGCCCGCATATCGCAGTTTGCTCTCCTGTTGCCAGAACACATCCTGTTCCCCCAGTCCCAGAAAACCCGTAAAAGTATACAGATTCTGGACATAGGCCCGGTCTGCCAGATCCTGCAGCCTGTTCTTCAATTGTATGATATCTTTTTCATTTTCCAGTGCCATATCTCATTTCCCGTCCTGGCTCTCCAGGGCATTTTACTGTACCCTCATCCCAACCTCGTCTTCCTTAAAAGCCTGGCGTCAGGCAAAACTGATTATTTCCTCTTTGGGTGCTTTTGTCTTCTCCACGCGCTCTGCATGCAGGATAGGACCTTCTCCGTTGTAGTCCTTCCAGTACTCCCTGGCTACCGTAGCCGTCACCTGCACCCAGTCCCTGTCCTTCAGTTCCTCTGCTCCCGCATATTCGCAGGCATACCCCAGAAATGCCATGTCATCGGCACAGCAGGTCATTGCCATACGTCCAGGCACAAAATACCCTTTCGGGAACTGCTCCGGCTTCAGCACCAGGGCTGTAAATTGTATCTTCTTCCCCACATAGCGCTCCAGGTGATCCATGGAGTCCAGATACCAGATCCCATAACCCTTGTTGTCCAGGACAATCACCTCCTGGTTCAGGTCGTAAGGCAGATCCTCCTCAAAGATCTCATTGATCTCGCCGTTTGCATCCTCAAAAATGACATCTGCGGATGGATTTACAGCCTTGATATTTCTCTTATACGTGTTCAGTTCTTCCTTCACATCATCACACCGGTTGCATATGATCATCTCTGACTTGCGGATCATCTCCGCAAGCAGGGAACGCATATTGGTATAGTACATGGGAAAGGTGGAACCATCTATGGTGGTGATCTGCTGTTCTATCTTCCAGTACCAGGGCAGCTTCACATTTTTATAGTTCCACATGCCGTTGAACTCTACGATGATACGTTCTGGCTTATGCTTCTTCTCCAGCTCTGTCAGATGGTTGGGATTGAAATCCTCCTCGTTCTCGATTACCTCCACCACGGTACGGCTTTTCTTCAGCAGTTCTTCCTCGTATTCCACCTCTCCCTCTTCGCACAGAAGCAAAAGTGTCTTCCCCTTCACTTGAAAATAGGACTGTGACAGGGTAAAACAGATAAATTCTGTCTTACCGCTCTCCAAAAAACCATTGATCATATAGACTGGTTTCATCCTTCTGCCGCCTTTCTACTCATCCTTCCCAAGACTTCTTCCATTCCAGCCCCACCTGGATCCTCCTAAAACTACGCTCTGTCGCCTTGCCGGGAATCCTCTTCACCATTATCCAAACAGTTCTTCCAGTTTATCCTCTTTCAATTGTGCACCAATGACACAGATCTTGCCTGTTACCTCCGGCCTGCCACTGCGGACATTATGCTCCTCGGGCACATAGTCATAGTAAATCCAGGTGCCGTCTTCACCAGCCACCATGCCTTTTGCCCTAAGAATGGCACCATATTCCCCGCCGTCCAGGGCTGTCAGAATACCCTCAATCTTCTCCATGGTATACACCGCAGGAGTCTCCTTCCCCCAGCTGGTAAAGACTTCATCTGCATGATGATGTCCATGATGACCGTGGTGGTGGTCGTGGTCGTGGCCACATCCGCACTCTCCCTCGTGCTCGTGATGGTGTCCATGGCCTTCCTCGTCCCCATGGTGATGGTGGCAGCACTCCTCTCCCTCATGTCCGTGATGATGTCCATGGCCTTCCTCGTCCCCATGGTGATGGTGGCAGCACTCCTCTCCCTCGTGTCCGTGATGATGCTCTTCTTTCACATGGGCAAGCATCTCCTGCATCATCTCATCCAGGGTATCTGCCCCTTCAATGGTCTCCAGCACCGCTTTTCCCTCCAGCTGATCCAGGGGGGTGGTGATAATGGTGGCTTTCGCATTGTGCTCCCGAATCAGCTTCACACATTCCTCCACCTTCGCACCCTTTACCTTGTCTGTCCTGCTGAGGATCACAGTGCCTGCATAGGCAATCTGGTTGACGAAGAATTCCCCGAAATTCTTGATATACATCTTGGCCTTGGAGGCATCCACCACGGCCACGGCGCTGTTCACCTGCACATCCAGGTCTGCTGCCACATTCTCCACGGCCTTCAGCACATCCGAGAGCTTCCCGACTCCGGAAGGCTCGATCAAGATCCGCTCCGGGGCATAGGTTTCAATTACTTCCTTTAGGGAGGTACCGAAATCTCCCACCAGGGAACAGCAGATACAGCCGGAATTCATCTCTTTGATCTCAATTCCGGACTCCTTTAGGAAGCCGCCGTCAATGCCGATCTCCCCAAATTCATTCTCAATCAGTACCGTCTTGCTGCCATCCAGGGCTTCACCAAGCAGCTTTTTGATGAGAGTGGTCTTCCCTGCTCCCAGAAATCCCGAAAAAATATCTATTTTTGTCATAATCACACCTCCTGATATGCGCTTAAAGAGTGACAGGAAATATCCTTCCTGCTCCATATGTAACCCTTATTATAACAGATTCCATAACTTTTTCAAGCAGGCTGCAAATACCCTGCCACCCAGTCAACACCATCCGTAACAATGCGGATAACCCGATAGCAGTTCTTAACGTATGTACTTTGAACACATAGAACTTCCTGTCATTGGAAGAACATACCCTCCAGCAGACTCAAGGGTACCACTGACAACTCCCCGTCATCATTCCTGCCGGAGAGGATTCCCAGGAAATGTCCATTCCTGTCGAACAGCCCGCCTCCGGACATGCCGGGCATACCCTCTGCCTTCGCCCAGATCATATACTGTCCATAATCCTCCATATAGATCCAGGGTTCCAGGATGGTTCCCTCGTAAGCCTCTGCCGCCACACCTGTCCTGCTGCCCATGGCGATGCAGCCGTCCCCCGGAGCCAGGGCGTCAAAGCTTTCCTTGTTCACATTAGCGCACAGATATTGCCTCCTATGCTCCTCGGGAATCTTTTCCAGGGGAATCTGTATCATGGCAATGTCCGCGTCCTCTGCCACTATTACTTCTGAACTCTCCGTCTCCCAGCCGTCCCCAAAAGTGATCACGACCAGTTCCGGTGTGTCAGCGAACACATGGGCGGCCGTGAGAATCCACAGCATATCTTCTGATGTACGGAATAGTACCCCGCTGCCCTGTAATGCGCCTGCCGACAGTCTCACCATCAGCCCGCTGCACTGATGCTGCAGCATGTCCGCCAGATTCTCATTGTCCGGATCTTCCCAGTCCAGTAGAGGGGCTATGCCGATGGTACCCTGGTTTGCCGGATCCCTTGAGCTTGCGGCTTCCTTCCCGGGTCCGGAATCCTGCCTGTCCTTTTCTGCATCCCATTGTACAGCTTTTTCCCCACTGCCAGTACCTTTTAGTACGTCCTCTTCCCCACTGCCAGGGCTTTCCCCCGATAAACCTTCCTCCCCGCTGCCAGAGCCTTGTCCCGGCACGGCCTCTTTCACTCCGGTCTCTTCCCCCTCTCCCCTATCCAGTTCTTCCGGCACCAGCCTGCCGCATCCTGCGCCTGACAGTCCTGGCAACACAAGACACAGCAGGCACACTATCAGGCACAGATGTTTCCTTTTCCGATTAGTCTGCCTTCTGTCTGTTCTCCTCTTTCTGCCTATTCTTACCTTCAAATCCATTCCCATCCTTCTGTCTGATGCCAGTATATCATTCTCTTCCCCACCCATCCCATTTTCCGCCATTCCCATTTGGCGTGCTGCACCTATGCATTCTTCCACCAATCCCTTTTTCCAGCTGGCTTTCGGGCAGATCCCCGTTTTTTGCTCTAATGGAAAATACCCCTCTGTATCCACCCATAAAAGGTATATCCAGCGGGGCATTCACACAAGCAAGACGATAAGCCGGGTTATGTCGTGAATGATCATCTATCTAGCACGGCTGTTGCCAGCCGCGTCCAGCGACCTACCTGAAAGCAGGCCGGGCAAGCCTATGGCTTTCATCTTGGTCTTGCTTCGGATGGGGTTTACATGGCTCCGCCCGTTACCGGACGGACGGTAGTCTCTTACACTGCCTTTCCACCCTTACCAGGGGATCGTAAAACATAATTCCCTAAAAGAATGGGCGCTGCCCAGTCTTCCCGGACAGTGAATGGCAGCCACCTGGGCTGGCATCACCTGTCCTCCTGGCGGTATCTCTCTGTTGCACTGGCCTTGGAGTCGCCTCCACCGGACGTTATCCGGCATCCTGCCCTGTGAAGCCCGGACTTTCCTCACCCGCACCCGCTACATCTGTAGCAGGGCGGCCGCGATCATTTGTCTTACTTGTGCAGAAATATTATACCTGCTGCCTGGGAAAATGGCAAGGGGAAAAGAATCAACACCATGTCATCCTCTCTGTGTGGCGGAATTACAGTCTCTCCCTTCCTGGCTATGTAAAGTGTATTCTCTTTCCCTGCATAGAGCCACAGCCGCCTGGCGCTGAGCATCTGCCTCTGGATCTCCTCCACTACCCTCACAGGAATCACATACCAGGCCTTATTCTCCTGCATCAGCCGGTTCATCACTTTCAAGGCCCGTGGAAAACCTTCCTCACACAGGATCGTCCGATCCGAAAAGATCCGGCAGTTCCCTGCCAGCATTCGCATCTCCCCTTCTGTAACAAAAGGAGATTCCCTCTTTGTCACCCCCAGAGACTGGTCCGAAAAACTGGTGAACCACTTTTTCAACAGGAATCCTCTCTCGATCTTCTCGAAGATTCCCCTACAGTCTTCCTCCTCATGGGAAGACAGAATCGTGGAAAGCACTGGCAGAAGCTCCGGCTTTTCTTCCACATAGTTGTCGATCACTGCACAGACCGCGATATACTGGGTCACACTCATCCGGATCTTCCCTGTCTCCAGGTTAAATGGACTGCTTGTCAGACCCACTCGGTCTGCAAGCTCCTGTACGCCAAGCCCCAGAACCTGCCGCACCTGCTTTAGGGAAACCTGCATGGCGTTCACCATCTTTGTCCTCAGTTAAAATAAAAATCCACCATATACTTTTCCTCATCTCTTCCCACACACCACGCAAATTTACATATGTCAATTTTTTTACACAACATAACTGCTTCTGTTTTGGGATTTCTTATGCTGATTTAAGTCTTTCCTAAACAGAAAAACTGTGTTATACTGGTTCGGACAAAAGGATGCGGCATTCAGTACAATTGCCCTCAAGGCAATTTTGAAGGACGGCCCAGCGGCCGACATGGTATTATCTATGATACAGAGAGAAAAGCTGTCACAGTTCTATTTTTCCCAGTACAGGGACTGTGCCATGGCAGCAAAGAAGAAAAACAATTCTGGGAAGAAGAATTATATAGAGCGAATTGACCGCCTTCTGGCGGAAATGAAGCAGATGGAAAGCGGCAGGGCCAGCCAGGCCCACCTGGAAGAATTCCACAGGCAGATCAAGAACCTGTCCTATTTTGCTTTCCGGGAGAACAACCAGATCGCCGTCATGAAGATCCGCGATCTCATGATCAGCGAACTGGTACGCCTGGATCTGGCCAGCCTGCGGACGGATGAGCAGGAACTGGTCACGGCAAAGCTGCTGGAGTACCTGCACGCAGAAGGAACCTACGACATCTGCCAGAAAAGCCTGCGCTCCATCATAGCCAGCTATGTCAATGTGGAACTGCGCAGCCAGATCATTGATCTGGTTCCCACCAGACCAGAGACGGAATTCCCCAAAGCCCTGGAAATGCCCCGGCACTTCGTGCTCCACATCGGACCCACCAACTGCGGAAAAACCTACCACGCCTTAGAGAGACTCCAGCAGGCGGCAAACGGCGTCTACCTGGGACCCTTACGTCTCCTGGCCCTGGAGGTCTATGAGAAGATGAAAGATGCCGGGATTCCCTGTACCATGCTTACCGGGGAAGAACGCATCTATGAGGAGAACAGCCGGATCATCTCTTCCACTGTGGAGATGTTGGATTTAGACCAGCATTATGACGTGGCCGTCATTGATGAGGCACAGATGATCGCAGATTCCGACAGGGGCCATTCCTGGACCAGGGCTATCCTGGGTATACAGGCGGATGAGATCCACATCTGTCTGAGTGTTTCCGCGGAGAAGGTCATTACCCATCTGATTTCCCTGTGTGGGGATACTTATGAAGCCCACCGGTATGAGCGCAAGACAAGGCTGCTCTGCGAAGAGACCCCCTTCTCCTTCCCGGATGATGTGCAGGACGGAGATGCCTTGATCGTGTTTACCAAACGGATGGTGCTGGACATTGCCGGGCGGTTAGAACGGGACGGCATCCAGGTCAGTGTGATCTACGGCAGCCTGCCCCCGGAGATCCGGCGCAGACAGATCCGCATCTTCCTGGAGAAGAAGACCCGTGTCATCGTATCCACAGATGCAATCGGTATGGGTCTGAACCTGCCGGTGCGGCGGATCGTGTTTGTTCAGACCACGAAATTTGATGGCAAGCACACCCGTCCCCTGCGTACCCCTGAGATCCGCCAGATTGCCGGACGGGCGGGACGGTTCGGACTGTATGACACCGGATATGTAAATGCGGTGGGACAGGAAGGACTGGACTATATCCGGGAACATTTTCACGAGGAGGAACCCCAGGTGGACCATGTGAGCCTGGGTTTTCCCCAGGTGCTCCTGGACATGGATGAGCCACTGGACGCGGTGATGAACATCTGGAAGTCTGTGGAGATAGAACCTCCTTTTGAGAAGATCAGCATCGAAGAAGTTCTGTTTCTGTATGAGAAAGCCTACCAGGAGAGAAAAGACATTGATGGTTTTGAGGACAAGCATATCCTGTACCGTATGCTGACCTGCTCCATTGACACCAAGAACCCGGATGTGGTGGCCCTCTGGCTGTATTACTGCAAGAATTATACGGCGGATGTCTCCCTGCATTTTCCTGCACTGATGATGTGCTCAGACTCCGGGCTGCTGCGCTATGAAACCTTCTATAAGCTGCTGGATCTGTACTACCAGTTCTCAGTCCGGCTGGGCAAGGAGGTGGATGCCCCGCGGCTGGAGCGGGAGCGGGCAGAAACCGAAGATACCATCATGCGCTATCTGTCCAAAGATAAGAAAATGTACATCCGCAAATGTAAGGTCTGCGGAATGCCCCTGTCCTTCCAGAATGCCTTCGGCATCTGCGACAGCTGTTACGCCCTGTCCCGCCAGGAAGGGAAATCCATCGCCGCCCTCACCCACCAGCGGAAATCCAGAAGACCACAGGAACCAGGTGCGGAGGACAGGGCCAAGGACACAGACAGCAAAAGACAGGAAACAGACGGGAAGCCGAAAAGCAGACGCAGACGCTATCACAGACGGCAGCATATGTAATTACATTTTACCACAGCAGGGGTGTGGTCTTCTCTCCGCTTCGGTGGGTGCTGATCATGCGCCATCAGCGCTACGCCCCCCTGGCGGCAAGAGCCAAATGGATGCTGACGCATCCGCCTGGCTCATTGCCCACGGGAATAAATCAGGGCTTCCCTGGATTACATGGACAAGATTGATACCACTTGGCCTGCTCCTGCCAGATATGGACGTACTCTCCGCCTTTTTCCAGCAGTTCCTCATGCGTCCCGCACTCTGCCGCGTTGGCCCTATGGAACTTATCCAGGATCCTGGAAAGGAACACCGGGCCCAGCACCGCAGCCACTGTCCCCAGTCCGTCCAGAACCATGGCCAGAATGATGATCCGCTCCGCGCTCCGCACTCCGCAGGCCAAGCCCGTGTCCCACCTGGTTTTTCCGGTCTTTTTTCGGACTCTGCAGACTGCCCCGATCCTGTGCGGACACGGCATTCCGCACCTGGATGTAATAGCATTCTTCCAGGCTCCTGCATTCTACTGCCAGGAACTTTCCCTCACAGACCCGGCTGTTTGCCTCCAGGGCATTATCCAGCAGCTTTCCAAACAGCCCACAGATCTCATCCGGTCTCAGAGGAAGTCCTTCCAGGTCACACAGGATAAGTTCCACCGCAATCCCCGTCCTTCTGGCCCTGGCCACCTTATCTGCAAGCAGGGCATCCACTGTCAGGTTGCCGCTTTTTGCAGGCAGGACCAGGGCGTCCACCTCATCAACGAATACCAGAAGATAATCTGCCGTTTTCCCGTATTCTTCCTCCTACAGAAGCATATGCAGCAATGTGATATGATTCTTAAGGTCATGCCACAGCTCCCTGGTATGCTGGTACTGATCCTCCACCTGTCTCAGATATCCGGCCCTCTCCTGTCTCTGTCCTGCAGCATACTCCAGCTGTAGCTGCGTCAGCCTCTTTTTCCTGTACCAGACCATGGAGCCGTAATAGTCATAGGCTCCGTCTTCTGCTACCAGGTGCAGCTGCCGGATCCTGCTCTCCAGATACAGGATCTTCCTTCTGTCCACCCGTACCACCTCACCGCCTGTGCGGAACACATACCCACTGTCTGAAAGCTCCCTGCGGATATCTTCCAGCACCTTCGGCAGCATCTGGTCCAGTCTGTCCTTTGGCAGATACCTAAAGGCTCCCACCTCATATCCTGTGAGCACATAATCCATATAGGCCGTCACATAGACGATCAGTCCCTGCTGCCCCCTTCTGCGCAGCTCCTTGCCCAGCCGGATCCCCCTCATCCACTCCCTGCTCCATCTGGATATCCGGGAAGAACACATCTGCAGACAGCCCGCCATCCAGTGCTTCCAGCAGTTCCCCGCCGCTGCTGCACTCTGTCACCTCCACCTCATAGTCCCGTGCAAAGGCATCCAGCCAGATCCTTTCATGGATCTGGCTTCTGTACCTGGCCTCGTCATCACACAGCACAATCCGCATAACTATCCTCCCCATACCGTGGCTTTCTGCCAAAAAGGGGAGAGCCGTCTGAACGCCCTCCCCCGGTGTGCACTGCACCTCCTGACATCTTAGAACTTTTTCTCACACTTCGTTTCCCAGGAACCATGAAAGAACAGGCCTTAAGCCACTTCTTAGCAGTTCCTCAGACATTGAAACAACTTCCCCCCACAAACTCCCTGCAGATGGAATTATTGGGCAGGCTCTCACTGGGCACACTTAGGAAATAATTCAAGAACTTCAGCAGCCGCTTAGCCTCATGATACTCCGGTGCCTCCTTGGGAATCTGGAACAAAAGCGGCTCTGCAAAAGACTTCAGCACCGCCAGTTCATAGATCAGCGCGGAGTTGAACATGGCATCTGCCTCCTCCTGGAAAGGGAAGATATTCTCCTCCTCCCCCCTGCGCACAGAGGGCCACATCTGGATCGTCCGCTGGGCGCTGGATCCACGGGTCCTGGCATCCCGCACCATCCTTCTAAGGAGCCTGCCGTCCGTGGTGGGGATCCGGTTGTGCCGGTCTATGTTCAACGCCGTCAAGGCACTGATGTAGATCTTGAACTTGCTCTCATCGGGAAGGGCATAGGACATCTTCTCATTCAGTCCATGGATCCCCTCGATGACCAGGATATCCTCTGCTCCAAGCTGCCTGTAATTACCCCTGTATTCCCGCTTTCCTGTCTTGAAATTAAAGCTTGGAAGCTCTACCCGCTCTCCGGCCAGGAGTTTTGTCATGTCCTCGTTGAACTTCTTCACATCAATGGCTTCCAGGCATTCAAAATTGTAGTCGCCCTTCTCATCCCTGGGTGTGAACTCTCGGTCTACAAAATAGTCATCCAGAGCAATTGGGTGTGGCACCTTGCCAAGGGTACGCAGCTGAATGGACAACCGGTGGGAGAAGCTGGTCTTCCCGGAGGAGGATGGACCCGCGATCATCACAAATTTCACGTTGCCCCGGTTTACGATCTCCTTGGCAATCTCCCCAATCTTCCGCTCCTGCTGGGCCTCCTGTACCAGGATCAGCTCACTCATGGAGCCATTGCAGATCTGGTCATTGAGATCTCCCACAGTCTCAATTGCTGCCTGCCTTCCCCAGTCCCCGGAACTCTCCAGGGTCTCGAACAGCTTTCTCCTCTCGGCAAAGGAATTCACCATACCGGGGTTCTTCCTGGTGGGCAAAAGCAGCATAAAGCCTTCCTCATAGGGGATCACATCGAACCATTTTACATATCCTGCGTTGGGAAGCATATAACCATAGTAATAATCAAAATACCCCTCTATCTCGTATATGTTCACTGCGGAGCTCATGCGGTACCTGAACAGCTTCAGCTTATCTGTCATGCCATGAGTGGAAAACAGCTCCATGGCTTCCTCCAATGGATAGGAACGTTTCAGGAATACTGCCTTCTCCTCTACCAGCTCCTGCATCCTTGCTTTGATCTGCCCTGCACTTTCACCGGATGCCGGCAGGCTGCCCATGGGGTTGATATAGATGCCGTGACCGATGGCACATTCCACCCGGCATTCCTGGGCCGCCCCGGCACCATACAGATCATGGATCCCTTTTAAAAACAGCATTGTCACCGTCCTGGAGTAGGTCTTGTACCCCACATCATCCCGCACAGTGAAAAAGTCCAATGTGCAGTCCTTAGTCACTTTCTTGAACAATTCCCTGATCTTACCATTTACAACGGCCACAGCGATCATGCTGTCGTACGCCTTCTGACAGTCTGCCGCAATGGTCTCAAATGTGGTTCCCTGAGGATATTCATGTATTTCCCCTTGTATTGTAACCTTCACCATACTGTCTGTCCTTTCTGTCCTGCACACCTTTATACGCTTACATACATTCTTATGTGTGCTGTCTTCTGTCCAATGAATCTATACATAATACAAAAGCGCCTGCTCCACTGCCTGCTGCTCTTCCCGGATCTCCTCCAGCCGCATTCCGGCCCTCAGGGTCTTCTCCCGGGAAAGCTTCTCCTGGAGTTCCAGAAGTGCCACCCTGTGCTGCTCCAGGTACTGTCCCAGCACAGGATGTCTGTCCCGCAGCAATCCCTCTCCGAATCTGTCCAGAAGCCTTCTGTTCTCTTGTACACCGCCTTCTGTCTTCTCTTCCCCTCCCCAGGATACCCGCATGGCCGGATAGTACTTCCCACCTTCTGCCACCATGTCTTCCCTGCCTGTGACAAATCCGGCCCTGCGCAGAAAGCAGCGGAATTCCTCCAGTTCTGACTGGGGCTGCAGGATCACCTCCCGCATCCCGCGCACCTGTTCCATGTGCTGCCTGAGGATCCGCTCCATAAGCCGTCCTCCCATGCCAGCGCAGACCATACTGTCCACTTCTCCTGCCTTACAGGCTCCCAGGCCGTCTGACAGCCTGGTCTCTATGTATGCCTCCAGCCCATAGACCCTGATATGTTCCCTGGCTGCCTGTAAAGGTCCTTCCCGTACATCCATGGCAAGCACCCTGCAGGCCACCCCTGCCTGCACCAGATAGATGGAGAGGAAACCATGGTCACAGCCCACATCAGCCACCCTGCTGCCCGGTGTCACCATATCAGCCAGCATCTGAAGCCTTCTGGAGAGAATCACTTTTCCTTTTCCCATCCCTTTCACCCACATCCCTTTTATCCCAGTCTTCCATCCCGTATCTATATTCAGTCCAGATAATCCTTCAGCTTCCTGCTACGGCTGGGATGACGGAGTTTACGCAGGGCCTTGGCCTCAATCTGGCGGATACGCTCCCTGGTCACGTTGAACTCCTTACCCACTTCCTCCAGGGTACGCGCCCTGCCGTCATCCAGTCCAAACCGCAGTCGCAATACTTTCTGTTCCCTCTCTGTCAAAGTACTGAGTACTTCCACCAGCTGCTCCTTCAGCAAGGTAAACGCCGCTGCATCCGCAGGTACCGGCACATTGTCATCTGGCAGGAAATCCCCCAGATGGCTGTCCTCCTCTTCCCCAATGGGAGTCTCCAGGGACACAGGCTCCTGACTGATCTTCAGAATCTCCCGCACCCTGTCCACAGGCATATTCATCTCCTCTGCAATCTCTTCCGGTGAAGGTTCCCTGCCCAGTTCCTGGAGTAGCTGGCGGCTGACCCGGATCAGCTTATTGATGGTCTCCACCATATGCACCGGAATCCGGATGGTCCGGGCCTGGTCCGCTATGGCCCTGGTGATGGCCTGGCGGATCCACCAGGTGGCATAAGTGGAAAACTTATACCCCTTGCGGTAGTCAAATTTCTCCACAGCCTTGATCAGTCCCAGGTTCCCCTCCTGGATCAGATCCAGGAACAACATGCCCCGCCCCACATAGCGCTTGGCAATGCTGACCACCAGACGTAAGTTCGCTTCTGCCAGCCTCTTTTTGGCCTCTTCATCCCCCAGTTCCATCCGCTTGGCCAGCTCGATCTCCTCCTCAGCGGACAACAGGGGGACTTTGCCGATTTCTTTCAGGTACATGCGGACAGGATCCTCAATGCTGATGCTGTCCGGAATGGACAGATCCAGGTTCTCCACATCTACATCATCCTCCTCTGTGAGAATGATCTCCTCATCATCCACATCATCTTCCGTGATGCGCAGTACATCCACATTGTTCTGATCCAGCACCTCCAGGATCTTCTCAAACTGTTCCTCTTCCAGAGGCATGTCCGCGAAGAACTCGCTGATCTCCTGGTACTCCAGCATGTTCTTCTTCTTTTTGGCCACATTTAACAGTTCTTTGATTTTCTCGTCAAATTTTGCCTGTGTGTTTTCATCCATTGTAGTATTTCCATCCTTCCTTAGGGAATGCTTCCCTGTCTTTTCAGTTTACCCCGGACTACAGGGAAATATGCGTTTTCGCCAGTTCCTCCAACGCCCTCTTGCCTTCTATTACACGGTTCAATGCACCCATATCCGTTCCCATATTTGCGGTATCATATTCATACCGGTTCTTCTTTACTGCCATCAGGATATCGTGCAGGGCTTTCTCCTTCTCCTGCCCGGTCTGTAGCTTTGGCAGACTGGTGTGGAAAAGCTCCGCTGCCTGCTTTTGCTCCTCCTCATCCTCGAACATGCTGATAATGCCTGCAGGCTGGAATTGCCCCTGCTCCAGCTGTTCGAACAACTTTCCCGCCACTTTCCGGTACAGTTCCTCTGTAAAATCCTCTGTAGATATGTATTGCCGGATCTTCTCATAGATGGCAGGCTCGTCCGTGATCCAGGTGACCAGCAGTCTCTGGGATCTTCTGGCACTCTCCTCCGGAGAATGCTTCTGCCGGATCCCGGATTTCGGTCTCTCCACCGGCTTTGCCAGACCCGTCCTGGATGCGTAGGAGACCACCAGCCTGCGCAGGTTCTCCGCCCCGATAAAGTACTTATCCGCCACTGCCTGCAGGTAATTCTCCCGTTCCACATCCTCCGAAAATGCACAGAGCTTCTTGGCGATCTCCCGATGGAAACGGGTCTTCTGCTCGGGATCCGTCATATCATACTGGCCCTCCAGTACGCGGATCTCGAAGAAGAAGCTGTTCTCCGCCTGGTCGATCCGCTCCTGGAAAGCCTCCCTGCCCAGGGCTTTCATGAATTCATCCGGATCCTTGTAGGGCTTCATATTGATGACCTTGCCCGTAAGTCCGGCCTCCCGCAGGATACCGATCCCCCTGAGTGCCGCCTTCACCCCCGCACCATCACTGTCATAGGCCAGCAGCACATTCTCCGTATACCGGCGCAGAAGTCCCGCCTGTTCCAGGGTGAATGCCGTACCCAGGGATGCCACCGCCTGCTGGAAGCCCGCCTGGTGCATGGCGATCACATCCATATACCCCTCGCAGAGGATGATATTGCCGCTTCTAGCCGTTCTGGCGAAATTCAAACCATACAGGTTCCTGCGCTTGTCAAAAACCGGGGTTTCCGGGGAATTCAGATATTTGGGTTCCCCCTCCCCCATGACCCTGCCACCGAATCCGATGACCCGGTGATTGCCATCCTGGATGGGAAACATGACCCGGTTCCAGAACTGGCTCACAAGCCCCCGCTTTTCCGAGAAGCTGGCCAGGCCCGCTTCCTTGATGAGGGCATCCTCAAAGCCTTTCTTCTGCAGATACTTCACCAGATCTTCCCCGTTTTTCCCGGCGTACCCCAGACCGAACTTATGTATGGTCTCATCCAGGAGCTGGCGCTTCTGCAGATACTGATACCCGGTGGCTCCCCTGGGCGTGCGCAGCTGATAGTAGAAGAATTTGGCCGCTTCCCTGTTCACTTCCAGAAGCCTGGCCCGCCTGCCTTCCTTCCTGCGCATCTCCTCTGTGTATTCCAGTTCCGGAAGCTGCACCCCTGCCCGGCCTGCCAGGAAACGCACAGCCTCCGGGAACGAGTAGTTCTCATATTTCATCACAAAAGTGTAGACATTGCCGCTGACACCGCAGCCAAAACAATGGTACATCTGCTTCGGCCCGTTCACGGAGAAGGACGGGGTCTTCTCATTGTGAAAAGGACAGCAGCCCCAGTGGTTATTGCCCTTTCTCTGAAGCTTCACATACCCCGATATCACTTCCACAATATCATTTTTACTTCTCACTTCTTCCACTAATTCTTCCGGATAGTACATGCATACCTCTCATCTTCACAAAATATCCCTTGTATCCCATACCAGACAGATCAGAGCCAGAAAGATGTCACTTTATGCAAGGTTTCCTTGTTATGTACCTATATGGTCCATGATTTGGGAATGAAGATCTCCTCATAGACCGAAATGGCATACCGGTCCGACATGGCACCCACATAATCGCAGACCACCCGTTCCTTTCTCTCTCCCTCTGACAGCAGGTTGATAAATTCCTCTGGCAGACTGTCCACATGCTTCATGTAATAAGTATACAATGTCTCCATCAGCATCTCTGCCTTACTTTCCTCACTTTTGGCCTGGGAATTCTCATACACCTTGTCAAACATGAACTGCCGCATCTTCTTCATGGCAGTCTCCACTGGCCCGGACATACAGATATCATTCTTCCCAATGCTGGCCGTGACAATGTCATGGATAAAATGATCCAGGCGCTCCCCCGTGGTGCTGCCGATGACCTCCCGGATCTCCTTTGGCACATCCGATTCCCGCAGGATACCGCCCCGCACTGCATCATCCATATCATGGTGGATATAGGCAATCTTGTCCGAAAGCCGTACCACTTTCCCCTCCAGGGTGTGAGGCTTCCCGATGGTCTGGTGGTTCAGGATACCGTCACGCACCTCAAAAGTCAGATTCAGCCCGGCCCCATGCTTCTCCAGTCTGTCCACCGTGCGTACACTCTGCTCACTGTGCACAAAACCCAGGGGACAGATCCGGTTCAAGGCCCGTTCCCCTGCATGGCCAAAAGGCGTATGGCCCAGGTCATGGCCCAGGGCTATGGCTTCCACCAGCTCCTCATTCAGCTTCAACGCCTTGGCAATGGTCCGGGCATTCTGGGACACCTCCAGGGTGTGGGTCAGCCGGGTCCTGTATTGATCCCCCTCCGGTGTGAGGAACACCTGGGTCTTGTCCTTGAGCCTGCGAAAGGCCTTACAATGTATGATCCTGTCCCGGTCCCGCTGGAAAACAGGCCGGATGTCACACTGTTCCTCTGGCTTCACGCGCCCTTTTGAGTTCACACTCAATGCTGCATAAGGGCTTAAATAGTCTCTCTCCCACGTCTCCAAGCTTTCTCTGATTGTCATGCCTATCCCCCTGCACCCGCTTAGGCGGGCATACCAGTTAATTTAAGAAGACATTCTCCTAACCATAATATTCTGCACCAGAAGATAGATTCCTTCTTTTTTAACGGCAGATATCATAGATAAATTCCGCATTCCTGTCCATGGCCTCCCTTGCTGCCTTCACCGGCGACATCTGGAATACATGCCACATCCCCGGATACACATCCAGTCGTACAGACACATTCTCTTCCACGAACACCTGGTGCAGCCGCAGGGAATCGCTGAGCAGGATCTCATTCTCCCCCACCTGGATATAGGTGGGCGGGAACCCTCTGAAATTCCCATATAGCGGGGAGATAAACGGATCCACCAGGCTCTGCCCGGCCACATAAGCCTGGGTCATCCTGTCGATATACTCCCTGCTTAGGACCGGATCCACCTGTGCCTTCTCCAGAAAAGACTCTCCCGAGCTGGTCAGGTCCGTCCAGGGGGACATCAGCACCAGCCCTCTGGGCAGGATGCGGCCTTCCTGCCGTAGCTTCAAGGTCAGCGCAAGGACCAGGTTTCCTCCGGCGGAATCCCCTGTAAGGATCACATCCCTTGCGCCATATCCCAGCAGCATCAGATAGTTCCATGCCTTCATGGCATCCTCCAGGGCCGCAGGATACGGATGTTCCGGGGCCAGACGGTAGTCAAAGCAGAATACATCCATGGAAGTGGTGGCCGCAAGCTTGGAGGTCAGCGTCCTGGCGTACAGGCTGCTCCCCGTGGAATAACCACCCCCGTGGCAGTGCAGGATCACATACTTTTTCATGTGGGCACGGTTCACCCCCACCCATTCCCCATACATTCCGTCCACATCAGCCTCCCGGTAACAGATGTCCCGGGTATTGCCCAGGATCGCACCGATCTGATCCTGGGAGTGACGCTGTTTCTCAATGTCCGGATTTTCCACCAGTCCATGAACCCTTCTAATCAGTCCCATCAGGTTCCTGTTTGTTTTCTCCTTTTCCCTCTCTTTTCCCTTTTCCATTTCCCTCTCTCTGTCCATTTCCACTCTCATTCTCTTTATCCTTGAAAAAGCTTCCTGCACAACAGGCCTCTTCCGCCTGCGGCGGGTCACATAAGCGACTTAACCCCTTTTCGCCACAGTGACATCCTCCGTCTAGAAATGCAGTCTCTTGCGTACCGCATCCCGCAGCCGCCTGCGGGACAGCATGGTAATAATAGCCACATCCAGGATCCCGCACACCGTCAGCACCACTGCTGACCAGCCCAGCCGTAAGGCACCGCCCAGATAGTTTCTAATCAGCAGTTCCAGTCCCACGCACAGCAGCCCGGCACCTGTGAACACATACAAGGCCACTGTCAGAAAAGACCTGGGCAGCTTCCTCACACAAAAGGTAAACACCTCCAGCAACCCGGTCACAAGCAACACAATATACAGCCCAAGCCCCCAGAACCACCCTGCGCTCCCGGTGAGATAGGTGAGCATATAGAGATATAGTCCTACAGCTGCGCCATCCAGCAGCAGGGATACATACACGGACTGTTTCACATAGATCACCGCAGGAATCATGATCACCCATAGCACCACACATGCACCGATCACCGCCAGGGACCACAGATCCCTGCGGAAGGTCAGGAAATTCAAAAGCCCACAGGTCACTGCGGTAGCCAGCACCACAATGGACAGCAGCAGACCCAGATCCTTACGCTTCACAGCCTCCACCTGCCCTTTTTCCTCCGGGAAAGGAGGCACGGCATGTGCCATCTGCTCCAGCATGTCAAGATGCCATACGGGGGTGTTACACAACGGACATTTCCTGGCAGAGGCATGAAGCTCCACTCCACAATTTACGCAATATGACATAGTACTGCTCCTTTCCTTACACCGCAGTTACAGATCCTGGAATCAATCTTGTCTTCTTCTGACCTACTCCCTGTTGGTCTCAATCTTCACGTGAATCCCATCCTTCACCAGCTTCCGGAAAAAATACCGCTCTACATCCGCTTCCACAATACTGCTGGCGAAATTGATGGTCAGCGTATCCTGGAAACTGATGATGGCACAGTTGGTCCGGCGGGAAAAGGGCTGTCCCATATAGATATCAAACCTTTCGATATAGGGCTGCATTCCCGCCGGAACCCGCAGCGCCCCCATGTTGGTCAGTCCCGCGGAGGAATTCCGGTCCTGTACCCTGGTATAAAAGGTCCGCACCGCAAAGTCCTTGATGAAAAGCGGCACCACCCGGATGAACGGATTGCGCTGGGTGGCCGCATTGGTGGTGATGTCTCCCCTGAGCTGCTTCTCATTGATATGATACCGCATATAATTGTGTACCTGCTCCACAATCTCCTCAAAAGTGTAATCTCCAAGCCGGGGATCTACCCCGGGATAGATCATGGTGATAAAGTTCCGCAGGGTAATAGAAGGGAAAAAACGGCGCAGGTTCACCGGCATGGCTATTTTTACAGGTCTTAGCCGGACACGGCGTTCCTTCTGCTGCTTGGTCAGAAGGGCCTGGAGCAAGACAGCATTCAAATATTCTGTGATCGTTGCATTGTATTTTTTTGCCACCTCCATGACCCGGGATACAGACATGATGCCATCAATGATATTTAACGTGTAGAATGGTTCCCCCGTCCCCCGGACCCGGTAGGCCTTCTCCTCCTGCCTGGGCGGACATACCTTCGCGTTGGCATACCGCATATAGGCATCCTCTAACTCCCCTGGGTCCGGCGTCTTCCGGATATCCAACACAAACCCTTCATTCGTGATATCCTCATGTCCCAGCAGCCGCAGATATGTGGCCGTCAAAGTCTGCAACACACACATCCCTCCGGTGCCATCGCCCAGACTGTGGTGGGCTTCCAGGGAAATCCGCCTGCCATAATAGTAGACCCGCACCAGATATCGGTGGTTGGCCTTGAAGTGCATAGGCTGGCAGGGATTCTTCACATCCTCCTGGACAAAGGGACCCGGTCTGTTATTCGGTTCCAGATAGCGCCAGAACAGTCCCTTGCGGATTGCCGCCTTGTAGGTGGGAAAACGTGGCAGGGTCATGTCCAGGGCCTGCTGCAACACCCAAGGCAGGATCTCTTCCTTCAGCACCACTGACAGACGGTATACAGAGGAAAAGTCCCGCCGCTGCAAAGTAGGATATACGATCGCTGACAGATCCAGCTTGTACCATTCCTTGCGTTCCCCCCTCTTCCTGTGTTCCACCTTATGTTCCGCCTGGCCATGCCCTGCCTGGTCCGCTCGTTCCATATTCTCCCTGCCTTTTATATGTTCTTTCCCCATACATTTCCTTCTTATACGCCATGTCCGTATCAGCGGACATACCATCTTTCCTGGATACATTTGCCTGCAGGCTCCCATACCTCTCCTGTATGTGATCCTGCCCCTGCCCGGACTGCCATCAGCCACGCGATCTATTTAGTGAAAAAAAGAGTGCTAAGTAATCTACTTAACACTCTGACCGTGCAGGAAAAGAGACTTGAACTCTCATGGTATTGCTACCACACGGACCTGAACCGTGCGCGTCTGCCAATTCCGCCATTCCTGCGAACAAATCATATGATAAACCATTTGCCCTCAAAAGTCAATAGGCTTTTTCAAATTTTTTGAATTTTTAAATATTCAGAATTTTCCAGGTATTTCCAATAATTTGTTCGCAAATAGTACCCTCATGTCAAACTGTCTGGTCTGCTCCCCGAAGCAGATGGACACTTTGTCTTCCTCCACTTTCGTGACTGCACCTTCTCCCCATTTTTTATGCCGGACTGCCAGCCCTTCCCCCATGGCCTCCCGGAATATCTCGTACGCCTCCCGGCCCTGCCCTCCGGACTTCTCCCCCGGATCTGTCCTGGCATCCTGCCGGCCCTGTTTATCCGGTTCCCGGTATCTTGTCCTATACGGATCCATACTCCTGGTAAAATACAGCGGCCTGTCCCCCGGAAATTCCGCCTGGCTGTGGTCTTCTGTGAGCGTGACGGAGGATGCCGTCCCCCGCAGCAGTTCCCTGGTAAATGTGGATTTCTGTCCATACCGGAAGATGTACAGCTGTTCCCTGGCCCTGGTCACTCCCACATAGAACAGACGCCGCTCCTCCTCATAGGCCTCCCGCTCCTCTTCCCACTGGCCTTTCGGGTTCTCCGGCACCGATTCCGGAAAGATACCGTCCGCCACATCCATCAGATATACGGTGTGATATTCCAGCCCTTTGCTGGCATGGATGGTGGACAGCAGGAACTTACAGTCCGAATCTGCCTGCCCCGTCCGCAGAATCTCCTGCAGACGGTCCAGCCTGGCCACAAAATCCTGCAGGGAATGCTCCTGCCTGGCAATGGCCTTTAGGAGAAACAGCTTCCCATCCCTCATTCCGGAACGCGTCAGATACTCCCGGTACCCCATTTTCTGCACGATCCTTTCGATCCCCTCCCAGGCCGGATCCGTACCAAGAGCTGCCAGATGCGCCCGGATGGCTCTACAGCTACGCCCTACACGTTCCCCAAGCCCGCCATACCGGATGGCTCCTTCCAGCACATCTATATCCTGTCTGCGGCTTATCTCACAGATTTGCAGGGCTGTTTCTTTGTTGATATAGGTGGACAGCTTATAATAGACCTGCAGGAACAGCTCTGTATCCCGGGGATGTTGTGCAAATTCTATGATATGACGGATATCCATTACCACCCGGTGGGTGAAAAATCCCAGTTCCGCATTCCTTATCCGATACCTGATCCCCTCCCTTTCCAGGCGGTCCACCAGGGGAATCACACTCTCATTGTCCCGGTAAAGCACTGCTGTCTGCACCTGGCAGTCCCTCGCCACTTTGGCCAGACAGGCATACTGGGCACTCCTGCCCTTCAGGGAAACAAGCTGGATCTCACTGCCTGCCTCCCGGACTGCACGCATGTGTTTCTCATGACGCAGGGTATTGTCCTGGATAAAACGATCCGCCGCCGCCACAATCCTGGCATTGGAACGGTAGTTCTCCTCCATCAGCAGTTTCTTCGCCCCTGGATGCCAGGTCTCAAAATGCAGCAATGCCTCCGGGCAGGCTGCCCGGAAACCATATATGCTCTGGTCCTCATCCCCCACCAGGAACAGATTGTCCCTCTCCCCGGCCAGAAGACGGATGATCCGATGCTGGATCCTGGATGTATCCTGGGCTTCATCCACACAAATATAAGGATACTGTTCCTGGAAATACCTGAGGGTCTCAGGGCTGCCCTCCAGGATCCGGCAGGCATATACCATCTGGTCATCATAATCCATCAGTCCCTGCCTGCGCAGTTCCCCGCAATATGTCCTGTATATCTCCCCGATCCGGCAGCCGGATACCTTTTCCAGCCTGTCAGTCTCCTGGGGCGTCAGCATCCTGTTCTTGATATAGGTAATCCTTGTCTTAATCTCCTTCAGATCGCTCTCCGTGGCAAACTTCCCTTCCACCCTGCGGTAAATCTCCGAAAGCATACCGGTGATCTGTTTCTCATCTGTCAGCAGGCAATAAGGTCTCTTCCCGATCCATTCGCCATAGCAGCCAATCACCCTGGCACAGATTCCATTTATGGTGCAAAATGCCACCCTCTGTCCCAGCTCCTTCCCGAAAAAAGATGCAAAACGAACCGCCATATCCTGTGTGGCAGCCACCGTATAAGTCAGTGTCAGAATCTGTTCGGGTGCAATCCCGGCACAGCAGATCATGTACCCCAGTCTGGTCACCAGCACCGTAGTCTTGCCGCTGCCTGGAACGGCCAGCACCAGCACAGGACCTGAGACTGTCCGGACCGCTTCCTGTTGCTGCGGATTCAAGTGCAATTGAAATTTTCTACAGAATTCCTCATATGTCATATAGGTCATGATAAATGTCCTCTTTTCCTTCCATTCGCACTATCCGTAACTGCCTGTATAAACACGACCATCCATTTTCAAGAAAACCGGATGCCGCCGCAAGGAGACATTGTCCCACTATGATAAGGCATCTGTCTCTTCCTTCATGATACGACATACCGCACAAAAATTCATCCCTTATCTTGTTTTCTGCACAATACCCGGCCTATTTTCCACAGAAATAGCAGTGGGTGCAGATTTACGACAGAAAACGCCGTCACAATCTGTCACAATTTGCAGATAAAGCTGGTTATTTGTGGAACGATTCTGATTTCAATTTCTGCATCCCCGTGATAGAATAAACATACAAAAAACAGCCAACCTCTACAATTTACGGCAGAAAGGAATCGACAAATGTTTCAAAAAGAACAAATCACACAAGAACTTTTTTCCATCCTTACAGAAGATAACACCCTACAGGGAATAAGGGAAACCTTAAAATTGTATATGGACAATCTGAAAACCAACACCCTGCACCACCTTCTTGCGGCAGACCAGGACTACCAGACAGCCCTTCTTGCCTACCAGGAAGCGTTTGCACACTATCAGGGCACAGAATTCACCCCTGCCCAGCGCGATATCGCAGATACCGTCCTGGCCCGGAGCGAAGAGTGTAGCTTTGAGCATGTCACCAACGCCTACATTGCCGGCCTTCTGGACAGCTACCGTATTCTGAGGGATTTCGGCCTGACGCTGGAATGACCTGTACATACCGATGTCCCGTGGTATCCTGGAAAAAGGAGGCCACGGGACATTGGTTTTAACCCAGAATATCCAGTTCCTTATAGGCCGCTACCCTCTGGGTCACCAGTTCCCATGTCAGATCCTGACATACAAAGTCATAATCGTCCTGGATCCGCTTCCATTCGGCCTTGCATCCGGATGTCTCCTCCGGGGTGCCTGAACCTGTACGCACATAATAATCCAGCAGCAATGTGCTGGTAAGGATGCCACTCTCCGGATAAGGCGGTTCTTCCCCCTGGCTCATGGCTCCTATCATTTTCAGATGGTTGTCCAGACAGGCATCCAGATCCAGAAGCACGCCCATGCCATTTAAGTCAAACACCTGGAAGGCTGCACCGCCAGAGACAGGAATCTCATTGCCCATTCCCCAGAAGGCAGGGCTGTCACCCAGCTCATAGAAGGCTGCGCCAATGTCCCGCAATCTATAAAACACTTCCTCTGCAGGTGGCTCCTGGAAGGACTTCAACATGGCATCCACGACCCAGCCCAGTTTTCCAAGCACCTCACAGCCTGAAAGGGTTCCCAAACGCTGTCCCAGCTTCACCAGCCGGGACAGGGACAGCAGACACCACACCCTGAGCTTCATATCCGGCAGGGTGTCCACCAATTCACCTATCTGGGCCGGGAGCCCATTGTACGGCAAAGGCTTCTCCTCCAGCTGGCCGATGCGCTCAGAGCAGTCATCCGCCAGCTTCTCACCCACCCTCTTGTACACCGTGTCATCGGCACTGTAGATGGTGTCCGCCCGGTTCAGCCATAGATGTGCCCGGTTCAGATCCCCCTCTTCCATGGCTGTCACGCCTAACTGATAATAGATTTTTGCCATACCTGTCCAGTCCCGCTTCTGCTGGCATTTTGCCAGGCGTTCCTCCGGGGTGCCTTTGTCTTCCCCGGATAATGTTTTGAAAAATGAAAACATTTTTAGAATAACTCCTTTCTTTCCTACAGGGTCTTTTCCCTGTTTACAGGCCTTTCTTTATAATAATCCAATACCTCTTCAGATTTGCCATATAGTTCCTGTCATCATACACCATCTCCTCAAATACACCACCACAGGCTTCGATGGTCTTCGCACTCCCCACGTTGTCTTCCAGGCAGGTAACCAGGACTTTCTCCAGGCCTTTGTCCCGGCAGATGTCCAGGGCAAGCCTAAGCATCTTCACGGCATATCCTTTGCGTCTCTCCGAAGGCCGGACACAATAGCCGATATGCCCGCCAAAGTTGACCAGATACCCCTTCAGCTCCAGCCGTATCTGAAGCAGGCCAAGCAGGCGCCCGTCCCCTTCCCGGAACAGTCCATACTGCAGACAGTGAAGGCCCTCCGGATCCTCCCTGTTCTCCATCTTCTCATTGTAGAGCAGCCACTCCCGGGCATCACAGTTCACCAGTATCCCAGTGCCATCCATCCCACTGCCACATTCCTGGCATTCCCGCTTAAAGGCTGTGATCTCAGCCACATCCCCCTCTTCTGGTTTCCGGAAAAAATCTGCTTCCCTCTGCATTCTCCTGCCTTCCTTTCCTCGGTAAAGTCTTTCCCTGCCCATCACGGTTTACAGGAAATCCACGGATACCACCTTGTCTGATTTCATGAGAATATTGTAAATCTCCCCGCGCCCTGCTGCTTTTTTCAGATAAAGCACCATATGTACGGAAATGCCTGTCCCCGGGGCCTTGGTCTCACTCAGATCCATGGAATCTATCACCACCCCCGCTTCTTTCAGCTCTTGTATCACCACATGCAGTTCCCTGCTTTCTTCCAGTTCCAGGTACACATTACAGTAACGGGAATGTCTGGCTGCAAAGCGCTCCACATAGGGAAGCACATGCAGGGACAAAAGCATCATGGCCGTGACGCACACACCACCTTCCACAAAGCCGATCCCCACAGCCAGTCCCACACAGGCGCTGGCCCAGAGGGTGGCCGCCGTTGTCAGTCCCCTGACACGGTGCCTTGACACAATGATAGTGCCAACACCGATAAAGCCCACACCGCTGATCACCTGGGCCGCCAGCCGGTTCATATTAGCCAGTCCCGGAAAATGGATCTGGATATATTGTTCCGTCAGCATCACCAGGGTAGCGCCCAGGCACACCACAGTGATCGTCTTGGTACCTGCCCCCCGGTGCTTCATGCCCCGGTCCAGGCCGATGATACCGCCCAGAACCGTAGCTGCAATGACCCGAATGCATATATTCTGTAAGTTCCACGCCGCAAAACTTCCTGTCATCCCTGTAACCTCCTCTTGCCAGGCATCTTCCCGGACGGGTATGGCAATGAATGTGTATTGAGGGAAAGCTGTCTCTGTGTATCCATTATACAACATCCTGCAGAAAATGGAAGTAAAAAAGTGCCTTCGGCACTTCAACCCCCTAGCCCCCATTCATGGGGGAAAAAT
>CAJTOJ010000037.1 GCA_910577665.1 uncultured Acetatifactor sp. | reverse complement strand
TAGCACTGTAATAGTCAGTGATTTTAATGCTTTTCCCAATGCAATAATAACCTACCAGGGGAGCAACGCCCTGGGATAACCCTACTGACAACAGAATGGGAATCATGTCCAGTTTGTATGCAATGCCATACGAAGCCACTGCATCAGACCCGTAAATGCCGATATAGTTGTTAAGCACAATGTTGGAAACACTCATAAGTACAGTAATAAGGGCACCTGGAATACCGATGCTTACCACACTGCGTACCATTGCCGCATTCGGTAAAAGGCGTTTTGGTGTCAGTGGCACTAATTCCGTGCTTCCCGGATCATGCAGGCCATATAGTATACTGAAGCACATACGAATCCTAAGGATGTTGCAAGAGCTGCTCCTGCTGTTCCCCATCCCAGAACCGCGATAAAAACATAATCCAGCACCATGTTGATTACATTCCCAAGCACCAGCCCAATGGTGCCTTCCTTCACCAGGCCAACTGAGCGGAACAGATGGACAAAACCATTGGCCAGCATTATAAAAGGCGCACCTGCAAAAATCCATTTCAGATAATCACAGGTATAACCCATATTGTCTGCATCTGCCCCGGATACCCCCGCCAAAGGCCTTAAAAATACCAGTCCCAGCATAAGGGTAAGAATGCCTGCAAGAGCCATTGCACAGATGCAGAACTGCATTACCCGCCAGATTCTTCCTTCTTCCCCTCTCCCAGTAACCTGGCTATAACACTGCTTCCTCCCATCCCAAAAATACAGGCAATAGACATAATAATCAGCAATATAGGCGCACATAATGTCACTGCCGCAATCATTGCAGGCTCCTTTGTCAATGAGACAAAAAATGTATCGGCAATATTATAGATCAATGTGGTGAGCTGCCCCAGCATGGCTGGCAGTCCCACCCGCATAATTGCCTTGGAAATCTTTTTTCTTCATAAACGGATGTCATGTTTGCGATTCCTCATTTGCTTTTTTCATTATAATACTGTAAGATAAATTTGAAAAACAGGACAAATGTCCTGTTGAAGGGAGATACTGTGGAGCGAATCTATACAAAGGCAGAAGTGGATGCTTGTATTGCCAGAAGCAAATACCATAGTGTGCTTGCATCTCTGGACCTGGAATATTATCTGATAAAATATGAAAAAGGCGAATTTGTAAGTTCGCCTTTTCAGAAGGAACGCTTATTCCAGATTGTGGAACAGGGTTCCCTCAACATCTATTTTGTCCGTGATGACGGGACACACTATTCCCTGTCAAATGGAACAGCAGACTACTTTCTCGGGGACATGGATATCTTTTATCCCAAGAGCAACAATATTTATGCACAAGCCGTAGAAAGCCTCATCTGCATTTCCTTTGCAATTGAAAAGCACAGGGACAGACTGCTCTCCAGCAGCAAGTTCCTGGAACTGATCTGCAAAAGCCTTGCAGCTAAAATCGGGGCAATCACTACCATTGAAGCTGCTCCCGCTTCCCTTATGGAACGTGTCCTGTCCTGCATGGAATATAAATGTAGGCATGGGACGTTAAAAGGAATCGAGCAGGCAGCTTTTCATCTCCATTGCAGTCCAAGGCAGCTTCAGAGAATACTGAACCAATGCGAGGCGGATGGAGTCGTTAAAAGGCTGGGAAAGAGAACATACCAGCTGCTGTAAGCTGCCCATATCCTGTCCCCCCCTGCCGCGAAGGCCACCATTGCAATATGTCCACAGGACACATTCCTATGCAATTTTGCCTTCCTGGATCCCCTCCTTGCGGAGCATTTCCAGCAAATCCCCTACCGGCATATTTCCCAGGTCACCTTCCTGCCTCCTGCGGACGGATACACTGCCCGTCTCCATCTCCTTCTGGCCGATGACAAGCATATAGGGCACTCTTTCCAGCCGTGCAGATCTTATCTTGTAGCCGATTTTCTCAGCCCTTCCATCCACTTCGCAGCGCAGCCCCGCTTTTTGTAAGACCCGCTCCGTTTCTATTGCATACTCCCTATATTTATCCGAGATAGGTAATATCTTTACCTGTACCGGGGAAAGCCATAGGGGGAATTTCCCTGCAAAATGTTCTATCAGGATACCCAGGAACCTCTCCAGGGAACCGAATACCACCCTGTGTATCATAATGGGTCTGTGCTTCTTGCCATCTTCTCCGGTGTATTCTGCCCCAAAGCGCTGCGGCAACTGGAAATCCAGCTGGATTGTCCCGCACTGCCATGTCCTCCCGATAGAATCTTCCAGATGGAAATCAATCTTCGGCCCGTAGAATGCCCCGTCCCCCTCATTTACCACATAGGGAAGATGCAGATCCTCCAGTGCACTTTTCAAGCCGTCTGTTGCCATCTCCCAATCCGCGTCACTTCCGATGGAATGCTCCGGTCTCGTGGACAACTCCACATGATAGCGGAATCCAAAATGGGTATACACCTCATCTATCAGGCGGGCCACCCCCTTTATCTCGTCCTGTACCTGCTCCTGGGTCATGAAAATGTGGGCATCATCCTGTGTACAGCAGCGGACGCGCATAAGGCCGTGCAGTGTGCCTGATTTCTCATTTCTGTGTATCAGTCCCAGTTCGCTGACCCGCATGGGGAAATCACGGTAAGAGCGGGGTTCCATTTTATATACCAGCATACCGCCCGGGCAACTCATAGGCTTTATGGCATAATCTGCCCCGTCAATCATGGTTGTGAACATTTTATCCTTATAATGCTCCCAGTGTCCGGAGGTTTCCCAGAGCTGGCGGTTCAATATGACCGGCGTGGAGATCTCCACATACCCCTCCCTGGCGTGGATCTTCCGCCAATAGTCAACCAGCAGGTTCTTCAATATCATTCCTTTCGGCAGGAAAAATGGAAAACCCGGCCCTTCCTCGGACAATGCAAACAGCCCCAGTTCCCTTCCCAATTTTCTGTGGTCCCTTCTCTTTGCTTCTTCCAGCCGGTCCAGGTATTCCTCCAGCATCTTCCCACTGGGAAAAGATGTCCCATATATCCTGGTGAGCATCCGGTTCTTCTCGTCCCCCTGCCAATAGGCCCCTGCAACGGACAACAGCTTGAATGCCTTGATGGCACTTGTATATGCCACATGGGGTCCGGCGCACATCTCCACATATTCCCCCTGCTTGAAAAAGCTGATTTCTTCCCCTTCCGGCAGCGCCTTCAGTATCTCCATCTTGTAGGTCTCGTTTCTCTCCTCCATGGCCTGCATGGCTTCCTGCCGGCCTGCATGAAAATGCTTCAGCTGTAGGTTTTCCTTTACGATTTTTCTCATTTCTGCTTCAATTTCCGCGAAATGATCCTCCGTAAAGCGGAAGCGAAAGTCAAAATCATAGTAAAACCCTTCCGCAACAGACGGCCCTATTGCACATCTGGTATCCGGATATAGCCTCTTTACTGCCTGGGCCAGGATATGTGCCGTGGTGTGTCTGAATGCATTTCTCCCCAGTTCCTCCTCAAAGCCAGCCTCCCTGATGGAACCGTCTTTCATCATGATCTTCATTTTATTTCCTCTCTTCCATTTGATTTTAAGTCCACATAAGAAAACACCCTTAAAGACACGTTCACTGTATCTTTAAGGGTGCATATCGCACGGTTCCACCTCAATTTTTCACTTCGGATTCTATCAAACCCTAACCTTTAACGCAGGTATACGGTAATACTTACTCTACTTTCTGTATTACAGCTTGGGAATGGTTTTCACATAAGATCCACATAGGCATCTTCCACCAGATGATGCCCTCTCTGTCTGCTCTTCCTATGCTACTCGTTTCCGTCATCGCTTTTCCTTATGTTGACTTGGTACCCATGATACCATTCCCGCCAGGAGTTGTCAAGACCTAGACCGTTGCCTTTCCTGCTTGGTTTTCTGCTATCTGTCTTACAGGAACCCACAGTTCACAGAACAGTCCCTTCTCTCCTTTTTCGAAGTAAATCTCATAGTCCGCATCGTCCGTCTGCTCATAGCCTGTCTGGGGCACGAACTCCTTGAAAAACTTACTCCAGGTCTCTCCCAGGCAATCGCCGTTAGGTCCAAAGCACTGGAACACGGCATAATCTGCAGGATCCGTCTCCCAGATCGTATAGCCGTTTTCCGTAAAATACTCCAGTCTGGTGACATCCGTGTCCCCGTCAACCAGGATACCGATCCCATAGCGGAAATGGGTCTCACTGTCTCTGACGGGGGCGCACAGGCCATATAGATCCCTTTTCCCTTCCACCCTGAGCTGCTGCATGGGGCCAATCAGGTTCTTCCCGGAACATTCTGACCAGAAGTCGGGGATACTGTGATCCTGGTCATCATTGGTTATTTCGTTGGGGAAATCCCTTACCAGTGCAAGGAACTGCTGCTTCTGCCTATGCTCAATTCTATAATCCATAACGCTACCACCTTCCAGTATGATTTTTATGACAAGCGGATTAAACAAGTGTAGTTTTGTGCCTTTTTGCTTTGCCTGCTTAGGCGTTACACCGTGAAACCGTAAAAAAGCCTTCGAGAAGCTTTCCGGCGATTCATAGCCGTACTTATATGCCACATCTATCACCGAACATTTTGTAGTCTGCAGTTCCCTGGCCGCCAATGACAGGCGCCTCTTCCGGATGTATTCATTGGCTGTCATTCCTGCAAGAAAACGGAAGGTCCGGTGAAACTGATAGCTTGACATGTGTACATGTTTTGCCACGTCAGTAAAACGGAGGTCTTCGCATATGTGCTCTTCCATATAGTGTATTGCCTGCTGTATCAGTTGGATCATCACTTTGTTTCCTCCTGCCTGTTATACTGATTATAGTGTATCATGCCCTAAAAGTCCTGTCCATGCTTGCACCAGTTTGTCTGGTTCATCCTTTCTGACCATATCATCCAAATGATACCCTGGTTACTGTTCACTCCGTTCACAGCAACAGATGCACTGCACGGCAGTCTCGGGTTTGTCACGCCGGAAGCGCGTGACAACACCTTGCGGTGGCACAAGTGAACAATAACATACTCTATTCCATATAATCTCACAATTCAAAATCCCCCTAACCGGCATACGCGAAAAGGCGTATACTAAAGTCAGCTTTTTATCTTCTGGCAAAGTACAAAGGGAGGTATCCATGTGAATCTGAAGGAGCGAAGAAAACAGCACAACCTTACCCAGAGAGACCTGGCACTTACCAGTCCTTTTTAGGTGGTGTTCTGTTTGCAGATATGTTCAAGGAGGCAACCACCATGGTACGGGACTACATCGTACCAAACGGAAAAGAATTAGAAGCCATTATCAAAGACCCGGAATTCCAGAAATATTTCTCCGTACATGGAGCGGTACTGAAAAATGTCCCAGCCGGATATGACAAGAGCCATCCGCAGGCAGAATATTTGAAGTATAAAAGCTGGTATCTGGAATATCCCATCGCAGATGAAGAGCTACAGGATGCTGAGGCCTTTCTCACAAAAGCAACCGCGCTTTTTCGCATCATGAAACCTTTTAACGATTACTTGAACAAAGCACTGGTAGATTTTCAGATGCCGGCCAGGTGATAAGCCCTTCCAATTGCAGTCAGGGACAACCCCCGGTACTCCACAAGGCTTGTCCCACATGCCGGCACCTCATAAGAAGCAGAATCCCCCTGGCTTTCACCAGGGGGATTCTGCTTCTTATGAGGGGGGAGATAGTGATTTCTACATCAACTATCTAAGATTTATCTTACAGAAGAATTGTGTTCATTCTGTGTCCGTTTTCTAAGAAAAACATAAACTATGTATGAAAGTGGCATAAAGACGGTTCCTTCCCACAGCCCTGCTCAGCAATAGTGCTGCATCACATACTGCACTTCCGTCACGCCCCGGTAGGTATTCTTTCCCATCTGGTATACCACAGATACCGGAAAATGCGCCTTTCCATTGTACAGGGCCTCCTCACTTCCCGGTCCATGCTTCTCCTCCAGGAAAGCTCCAAAGGCATCCAGATCCCCGAAATATACCAGTTGCCGGATATTACCTGCCGGCGTCTGCACCCGGAACCTGGCAAAATTCTTGTTTGCCCCCATCCTGCTGCCTGCCAGGAAAACCAGGTCTTTCTGTGCAAACAAAGGTTTAGGGTTCCCTACGCCAAAGGGCTGGAGCAATTCCAGCTCCTCCGCCAGCTTCTCATCCCCATAATCTATGGGCATGGGTACATCAATATGTACTCTTGGCACAAAATCTTCCTCTGCCAAGGTACACCTGGCATTCAGTTCCCTGCGCAGGGCTTCTATATCCTCTTCCCGCATGGACAGCCCTGCTGCCATGGCATGTCCCCCGAACTTGGTAAAGTACTGTCCCACCTGGGTCATAGCCTCGTACATATGGTATCCTTCAATAGAACGGCCAGAACCTTTCACACCTTCCTCTGCCCTGGTCAGTACAAAAACCGGATGGTTATACTTCTCCCGGATCCGCCCTGCAATGATCCCTGCCAGGCTCTCATGGACATCCGGCAGGAAGACCAGCATGACCTTGTCCCCTGTCATCCGGTGCTGCTGCAGGTAAGCCTGGGCCGCTTCCACCCCCTGGGTGGTCAGGTGTTTGCGGCTGTCATTGAGGTCTTTCAACTCCCTGGCTGCCTCCATGGCCTCTGCCAGGGAAGTACTCTGTAACAGTTCCAGGGCACGTCTGGCAGTGTCCAGCCGTCCTGTGGCATTGAGGCAGGGACCCAGCACAAATCCCAGATGATAGGCATCCAGACGTCCCGGCTGGATCCCATTGACCTCCATCAAGGCGCGGAGTCCCAGATTTGCGGTCTGACGCATGCGGCCCAGTCCTTCCTTCACCAGGATCCGGTTCTCATCCTTCAGCTCCATCACATCGCACACCGTTGCCAGGGCCGCAAATTCCAGCAGTTCTGACATGGACTCCCACAGACTGTCATTTCCTGTCTTCTCCGCCAGGGCCTGCACCAGTTTATAGGCCACTGTACCGCCGCAGATCCCTGGAAAGGGATAGCTACAGGCCGCCTGCTTGGGATCAATCACCGCCAGGGCCGGGGGCAGCAGTTCCCGGCGGATCCTCCCTGCCCCGCCATCTGGTGCTTTCCCGTCATCCGACCCCCTCCCGCCATCCGCCGCCCCATTCTCCTGGGTTTTCCCCGTCTCCTCCATGGAAAACGGCACTTCGTGATGATCCGTCACAATCACCTGGATCCCCAGGGAATGCGCCAGGGAGATCTGGGAAGCGGCGGCGATCCCGTTGTCACAGGTGAGGATCATGCCCACCCCGTCCTCCTTCGCCTCCTGTATCAAGTGGTCATTGAGTCCATAGCCGTCGTGGATGCGGTGAGGAATCGCCGTATCCACCTTTGCTCCCAGAAACTGTAGGCCTCTCGTAAGGATGTAGGCAGAACAGATCCCGTCCACATCATAATCCCCGATCACCCGGATATAGGTTCCTGCCTCCACTGCTTCCAGAAGATATCCCACCGCCTTGTCCATATCTTTCAGCAGCCAGGGGGAATGGCAGTCCGCAAGGGTACCATACAGGAAAGCCCGCACC
This sequence comes from uncultured Acetatifactor sp., assembly GCA_910577665.1. GTDB lineage: Bacteria > Bacillota > Clostridia > Lachnospirales > Lachnospiraceae > Acetatifactor. The sequence continues at coordinate 22,719 of CAJTOJ010000037.1, read as the reverse complement.
TGTCCTTCCTCCGTCAGATCCCGGTTCCGCAGGATCCTGGCTACCACAGGGCTGATCCGGAAATCTGCCGCCCATTTGTCAAAATCGGCCTTCTTGGCCGCCACATACCATTTCTCCATCGTATCGTTTTCCCTTTTTATTCCTTAGAAAATCTTCCTTTCCTTCACACTTCCCGTCATGCCAGCTACGCTGGTACAAACCAATCCCACGGAATCTTTCGATTCCGGGAAAAACGCTGCACTTGCGTTTTTCAGTGTGAGAAAGGCGCTATTTTGCGCCGTAGAATTTCTTAGACGACATTTTTGGGCGTCTTAGAAATTCTTCTCACACTTTTCAAAGCACCATCACCAGCGTCCCTGCCCCGATTAGCACACACCCCACCAGGGATTTTACGGTAAATTGCTCATGGAGGAACAAAAAGGCCAGCGCCAGGGTGATCACCACACTCAGCTTGTCAATGGGCACTACCTTTGACACCTCCCCCATCTGGATGGCCCTGTAATAGCACAGCCAGGAGGCCCCTGTAGCCAGCCCGGAGATAATAAGGAAGATCCAGCTCTTCCTGCTGATGGCAATGATCCCACCCTGGGTTTTTGTCAGAAACACCATCCCCCAGGCCATGGCCAGGACCACGGTAGTGCGGATGGCTGTAGCCAGGTTGGAATTCACCCCGTCAATGCCGATCTTGGCAAATATAGAGGTAAGGGCGGCAAAAACCGCGGACAGCAACGCAAACACAAACCACATGCTTCTTCCCTTCTTTCTGGTTGATAGGACAATTATAGCATTCTGGCTACCAAAAAACTATCCCCATTTCACACCGTGCCCCAAACACCCGCCCTCCCAAAAAGCACTACACCATTGGCATAACCAGGCAATCAGCGGTACCCAGACAAGCCCATCTGCATAAAGTAACAGGAAAGACATGAGAAGTGTGGCAGCCATGGCAATCTCCTCCATTGATATCTTGAATCTCTCCCATTCCCTCAAGGACATATGCGAAGTGGACTGCGACACCCCCGCAGGTCTCTCCCAGGCCTTGAAGTTCCTGCTACAGTACAATCTGATCCGGGCCAACCTGCAATTCTGTAGACAATTGGGGCAGGAGGACTGTCCCCACGGCTGTCCTCCTGCCCCAATATGCCCTGCTCCGGGCCAGACTGTCCAGATGCCCCTGCCACCTGTACCTGTCACAGAATCTACTCCGGATCCTTTCAAACCCGGCCCCAGCCAGGCTACCCCTTCCCCTATACCCCAGAGCCCCCCTGTCCGCCTGGACATCGGGGATCCCTTCCTGGCCGACCACGAGACATGAAGCCGTGTCTACCCCACCATATATCCCCTGCCCCACACTGCCTTCAAGTACTGTGGCCTGGCAGGATCTGCCTCGATCTTCTCCCGTATATGCCGGACATGCACTGCTATGGTGTTATCCACCCGCACCGGGCGCAGATTCCACACCTTCCTATAGATCTCATCGCTGGAGAATACCTTACCCCGCTCCATGATCAAGAGCCGCAGGATCTCATATTCTATGGGGGTAAGCCGCACTTCCCCCTGGTTCACCATCACCATCCTGTGAAAATCATCCAGGAGCAGTCCTTCCACCTTAAAAACTTTCCCGCTGCTCCCACTGACCTCTTCCTTCTGTCCTGTCCTTTCCCAATCCAGCGGGAAATCTCCCCTTCCTTTTTCCATTCGTATCCCCCATGTGCGCTGAAAGAGAGGCGTTCACTTTCCAGACAAAACTTTTCCTGTTCATGGTTCCTGGCCCAGATCCGGCACCTGGATCTTCCGCAACACCCTAAACCGGATCTTCTCTGCCAGTTCCTGCAGGTTCTCCTGGGTGATCCCGTCCACAGTTCCCGACAGCACATTCACGGAGACAAAACACTCCTCAAAATTCCCGAAAACCATGGCTTTATACGGCCCCAGAACCAGCAGCACCCACTCCCCCCCTTCTGTCAGATACTGCCACTCCTGGTAATCCTCCAGCCGCCCCACATTCAAGGCGACCTCATCCAGGGTTCCCTTCACGGCACGCCTCAGTTGGAAATCCGTGAGCTGGCCTGGCACCACCATGGCTGCCCCATCCATGTGAAAGCTCCCGTCTTCATACATATAGCCCCAATAAGATATACAGTCTTCTGACAGGAAGCTTCCCCCGACCTGCCGCTCCATCTCTTCCGGTTCCATGATTCCCATATCCGTATGCAGCTTCAGCCCATACTTCCGGGCAATCTCATCCAGCTTTTCCCCCATTTCATAGGAATAGACATTGTACTGATACCAGTCGTTGCGTCCTTCCGCATAGAAAATGCATGGTGCCTGCTCCAGCACCCTGCCGTCTACATCGTATCCGTCCAGAAACTCCTGCCACTCAGCCAGGGCCTTCGCCTCCGGACTGTCCCCATAACCGGAGACCCCGATCTCCACCTCCCCTGGCAGTTCCACATATCCCTGGACTCCGGGAATCGCTCCATACTTTATGTTGGTGAAATCCATTCTGTCTGCCAGTTCCCGCAGGCCCGCCTCCGGGGAATGCCCTGGGACAGGCTCCATTTCCACGGCCACATACCAGGTTGTATACTCTGCCAGAACCAGGGCCGACTGGTCATTCCACACAAGCAGCACAGGTTCCCCACCTGCATTTTCATACAGCTTACAGGCATAGTTCCCGTCACTGCCTGCCAGGGGCAGGTTCTCCTGGAGGAAACGCTTGCCAGCCCGGCAGAACCAGAATTCCACTGTACCGTATCCCTTCAAGGCAGTCTCCCCGGTAAAGGCAAAAGAGCCATCCTCATACAGAATGCATTCCTCTGTACCCTTCCCTGGCTGGATTCCCCCCAGGAATCTTCCCCCTATTATCTGTTCCAGTTCCTCCAGGGTAATCACGCTTTTTCCCTCATGGAGCAGCAGACCATACCGGACCGCTATGTCATTCAGCTTTTCTCCCAGTTCCCGGTCAGATACCCCGTATACTGTCCAGGCACTGGGCCAGAAACTCTCTGTACTATCCCCAGGGTCTCCCGCTCCTGGATTACCCGTCCCTGCATTCTTCGTCCCTACCTCTTCCTTCCCGTTGCTGCCAGATGCATCCTGTTCCTGTAAGAGCGCATTCCACTGGGCAGCCGCCTGCACCCCCGGACTCTCCAGGTATCCGGCCAGTATCTCCTCCCCTCTTTCCTGCCCCCCACTCATTCCTGGCAGCAGGAGGCTGCGCAGTCCCAGCCAGTCTTTGGCGATTACCCCCGCTGGGAGTACCAGCAGTACCAGGAAACAGGCCGCCGCTGCTCCCAGCACAGCCCAGGTGTGTCTCCTGGAGCCGGGTTCTTTCCCTGTCCCGGAAGTCCTCTTCCCCTGGCGATTCCCCGGTTTGTGCCCAGACCGCCTCTCCTGCTCCACCAGATCCAGGAACCTGTCATCTATATACTGGAAGGCTTCATTCAGCCTGGCTGTCCTTAGATCCTTCCCGGAATCGTCCCACCCTTCCCTATTCCTCACAGCACCACCCCCTCACTGGCCAGGAAATCCTGCAGCTTCTTCCTGGTCTTGGACAACAGGTACTTCACCCGGCGCACAGGAAGGGCATACTGGTCCGCTACCTCTTTGATGGAATAGGCATAGTAGTACCTGGCCAGGAACACGGCACAATCCCTGGCATCCAGTGTTCCCAGGAATTTGTTCAGCACCCTGCCGATCTCCCTGGCTTCCCACATATCCTCCATATCGCTCCTCCCATCCGGGATGCAGTCATCCAGTTCCACAAACAGCGCCTGCCGCTTCCCCGCATGCAGGTAATCCAGCCTGTCGAAGGACAGATTCCGCGTAATGCGGGAGAGAAAGTGTTTTAGGTTATCCGGCCTGGTAGGCGGCATGGCTTTCCAGGCACCCATGTATGTGTCGTTGATGATTTCTTCCGTGTCACAGAGGTTGTGCAGGATATTGTACGCCACCTGGTGCAGGAATGCGCCGTATTTCCGTTCTGTCTCCAAAAGTGCCCGTTCTGACCGTTCAAAATACAGCGCCACAATCCCCGAATCTTCCATAGACATACCCCATTCTTACCTTTTGTCTCAGTCCACGAGCCGTACCTCTCTATGCTCCTGGTTCTTTCCTGTAGTCCCCGATGACTCGCTTCACCTCATCCACGGTATACAGGCTGCCGTAGTCATAATCCACCGCCTGGGTGGTATCATATACCTGGGCCAGGGCCTGGGCATAAGCTTCCTTATCCACTCTGGTTCCGTTCCACTCATACTGGTAGACAGGTTCCCCGTTCTGGTCAAATTCCATGGGGCCATCGTCCAGCTTCCCATAATGCCCCGATGCAACCGTCTTCAATTCCCCATTTTCCAGCCTGTACACATTGTCGTAATAATAATCCATCAGTCCGTCAGAATTGCACAATAGATTGGAATCCGGGATATAGTGAAAATGTAATCTGTCAAGCTGGGTCACATGAACCCGGCCCTCCCCATAGGCCACAATGCGGCAGCCGTTGGCCTCACTGTCACCTACCTCCACAAGCTGGGGAATCTCCGTGTCGCTTAGGCAGATCAACGTGTAACCCTTCTGGGACTCCACCCGGGACTCCCCGTCCAGATAGTCCAGATATGCCTGCTGCCAGGGTTCCAGGCTGCCCACCGCTGTCTGTAGATCCCTGGTTCCGGTCCACTCTGCGGGTGTGTCCTCAGTCTTCACCCCGATAAATCCCTTGGCCGTCTCCACCGTAATCTCTGCCAGGGCACCGGAGGCAGCTTCCGATGCCTCTTTCTCATAGACAAAACTGCCTTCTGCGGATCCTTTATAATAGCGGACCCTGGAATGGGAAGTGGCTGCCTGGGGGCCTGCGCCAAAATAGTAGCTGAGAATTACAATGATATCATCATAGCCGTCATTGTTGTAATCCAGGAAAGAGACTGCCTCCACCTGATGGAACAGTTCCATTGCCACATTTCCCTCTTCGGTTCCTGGAAGCTGCAGGAGCACCTGTCCCTCCCGTTCCATCTGGAATACCACATCTGCCAGGGGATTCCCTGACGGATCTGGCTCATAGGAGGCAAATGTCACTTTTCCCAGGGGTCTCAGATCCACCTCAAAGGACTGTTCTTCTATCCGATCCCCCTTGGGATAGCCCTGGGAGTCCCCACCTGCCACATCCCCTGTATTCCCTGTTCCACCATTTCCTGCTGGCGTCGCTCCTGTCTGGGTTCCTCCGTTATGTCCAGTCCCCGGCCCCTCCTGGCCGTCCGGTCCCCCGGTTTCCCGGGATGCCTCCAGGATTGCGGGATCCAGCTCCTGCAAGTCTCCCGCGGGGTTCCCTTCCCCCTGTCCACAGCCCGCCAGAAGCGCACAGGCAAGCAGCATGGCCGTGCTCCTTCCCACTCCCCTAAGCCTCCTTTTTTCCATTTTTCTCTTCTTATTTTCTCCTTTCTTCCTCTGTCTTTCCCCGTTTTCTGCTCCCTTGTGAAACATTTGACTGATCCTCCCGTCCATGCTGTTCTGGCATCCGGCTGCTTCTGGGCATCTGCCAGATCCATACCCTATACCTATATAGTAGGAGAAAATAGAGATCGGGACAAAATGCAGACAAAAAAATTCCACCTGTGCAGATCGATACTCTAAAGCACTTCCTCTCCCTGTCCAGGACAGTCCTCCCCGTTCTTCTGTCCAAGTGAATCCAGGTAGGTCCGAAGCTTTCGGATCTCCTCCCCGGACATCCTCTCCCGCCTGCACAGGCTGGCAATGAATTTGGTGGCTGACCTGTCATAGAGCTTCGCCAGGAAGGAATCGCTCTCCTGGATCCTGTAATCCTCCCGGCTGATCACCGCCCTGTAATAATTGGTCCTGGTGCTCCTGTCGCAATGTACATACCCCTTATCCGCCATGCGGGACAAGGCTGTCATCAAGCTGGCCAGCTTCCAGTCCAGTTCCCCCCTGGTCTCCTCCAGGATCTGGCTGGAGGTTACTGGTTCCGGATGCTCCCACAGGATTTTCATGATTTTAAATTCCGTTTCTGACAGTCTTTTCATCTTCTCTTTTCTCCCACTATTCTTTTTCCTGCCAACATTATACATTATGCTAATTTTCCATTCATGATACAATGTGCTGGCAGCAGTGTCAAACCATTGCTTTTTCATGCAAAAACATTCGTGCAAGCACAGCCGATTAGCTCATTGCCCACTGAACTAAAAACCGGAGGCCCCAGCACTGCCCCCGGTCTATCCTATGCATACCACTTTGCCTGTTCCTCCCAGATCCGGGCATACTCCCCGCCCAGGGCCAGCAGCTCTTCATGCTTCCCGCACTCTGCCACCCGGCCGTCCTTCATGACAATGATCTTGTCCGCACTGCGGCACATGCCCACCCGGTGGGAGATAATGACCGATGTCTTGTCCTGGATCATCTCCTTGAACCGGGACAGGATATCATACTCCACCAAGGGATCCAGGGCGCTGGTGGGTTCGTCCAGGATGATGATATCGCTGTCCTTCCACAGCCCCCTGGCAATGGCGATCTTCTGCCACTCTCCCCCGGACAGTTCCCTGCCCCCGAATTCCCGTCCAAGCTGCATATCCAGGCTCCCGATATCCTTCAGGAATTCCGGCCCTGCCACCTCGGACAAAAGCGCCTCCATGGCTGCCCCGTCCTGGATCCGGGAGATATCACTGATCCCTACATTCTCCCGCAGGGAGAACTGGTAGTGGACGAAATCCTGGGATACCACGGAGATATGCTTATACAGGCTCTTCCTGTCCAGTTTGGAGGTGCCCTGCCCGTCATATGTTACCTGTCCCGACCTGGGCAGGTAAGCACCTGTAAGCAGCCGGGACAGGGTGGTCTTGCCGGAACCGTTCTCTCCCACGATCACCACATGCTCTCCCTTCTGGATGGAACAGTTTACCCCATCCAGGGCATTCCTGTCTGCACCCTTGTAGGCAAATGTTACATCCTCCACCTGGATCTGTTCCCGGAAAGGCAGATACTGTCTGCTTCCGTTCTGCTCCACCGGAATGGCAAAGTAATCATAGTAATCCTCCGTATACTGATAGCGGTCAAATGTCTCACTGATGACATCCACCAGGCTCCGAAGACTGCCCTGGAAACTTGCAAAAGCCATCAGACAGGCCGCAAAGGCTCCCACAGAGATCTGCCCTTTTACCATAAAGTACAGGGTCGCTGCAATGTTCAAGGCATAGAACAGGTTCACCACACAGTCTGAGAGCATTCCCTTCCCATGCATTCTCAATTCCACTTCCTGGAGTTCCTTCACCAGGGCTACGTTCTCTTTGCTCCATTTCTGCTTCAAGTAGGCAGCAAAACCCATGGTACGCATTTCCTTCACTGCCTCTTTCCTGGTAAATAACTCCCACAGATACTGCACCCTGCGCCTGGCTGTACTCTGTCTGCGCCTTACCTTCACCATTATCCTCACCCTGTAAATCTGTACCAGCAGGCTGGGGACGGCACCAGCCAGGGCGATCGCCGGAAGCCATATGGAGTAGGCACCGACCACCGCCATGATTCCCACACAAGTTACCACCCGCCCCAGCACATTCAGCACATTCCGGAACAGCCCCACCATGGTATTCTGCTGCATGGCCCGCTCTGCCTTCTTGAACCGGTCCAGCACTGCCGTGTCCTCCAGGGCCTCCAGCCGGATCCCTTTGGAAAAGGTAAACATCTTCCTGCCAAAATACTGTTCTGACTTTACCTCCAGCACCAGGTCTGCCCACCGGTAAACAGAATTCATCAAGGGTGCTGCCAATAACAGGCTGCCGAACAGTACAATTCCCGGAATCAGATATCTTCCGGCTCCCTGGGTGGCCCCCTCTATCACCCCTGCCAGCACCGCAGGCTGTAATACCACAAATATCACATCCAGGACTTCCAGCAGCACCAGCAATACCATCATGGCCGGGAATGCCTGGAAACAGTCCTGGCACACTAGTTTCATATAATTAGCATTCTTCTTTTTTTCCATAGGATTCCCCCTATACCAAATTCACGGCTCCCTGGTACCAGGAACTCTGCGCCACATACATCTGCCGGTACAGCCCGTCCTTCCCCATCAGTTCCTCATGGTTCCCGGCCTGTACGATCCTGCCGCCGTCCAGCACCAGGATCCGGTCCGCCATCCTGGCAGAAGCCAGTCTGTGGGAGATCATGACAGTTCCCCGCTCCTGGAAGATTTTCGCAAAATTCTCATACATCTGACTCTCTGCAATAGGATCCAGGGCTGCTGTAGGCTCATCCAGAATCACATACCGGGCATCGGACACAAAAGCCCTGGCCATGGCCACCCGCTGCCACTGTCCCTTGGACAGATCCTCCCCGTCTTCGACCAGTTTCCCCAGATTCCTGTCAATCCCCTGTCTATGTGCCAGCAGCCCACTTCCGCCAGCCAGTTCCAGGGCATGTGCCAGTTTCTGGTCCTGGTCCAGTTTCCCCATACTGCCGAAGGCAATGTTCTCCCGCAGGCTCATCTGGTATCCCTGATAATCCTGGAATACCACCGATAGCACCTTCTGCCGGAATTCCTCGGACAGGGAACGCACAGGGACCCCCCCTATTGTCACCCGGCCCGCCGTAGGTTCGTAGAGCCCACAGAGCAGCTTGATGATTGTAGATTTTCCCGCACCGTTTTCTCCCACAAAAGCAATCCGCTCCCCTTCCTTGACGTAGAATGTCACATTCCGCAGGATCTGATGCTCTGTACCGGGATAACGGAAGTTCACATTCTCGAAAGCAATGTCATAATGCTCCAGATTCTCCACTTCCCCCAGATCCCTGCGCGGTTCCAGCTGGAGGAATTCCATATAGAAATCCATCTCCAGGGCACACCGCAGCATCATGGAGAGATGCCAGGCCGCATAGTACAGCTTTGTTCCAATGGAATTGGCCCCGCTGATGGCGGCCGTAAACTGTCCCAGCGTAACACTCCCCTGGAAGAAGCTGTAGGACACTGTGAAGATGATGAAGATAATGTACAGGATCTGGAGCAGGTTACTGGCCACATCCATGGCCAGGGCCCTGCGCCCCTCCCGCATGGTAATATCTGCCAGTTCGGCACTGCTCTGATTCCATTTCCTGGTAAACAATTCCTCTGAAGAGAACAGCTTCATCTCATACATGGCATGCTTGTTGGACAGCAGTCCCTTCAAGTCTGCCATCCGCCGCCTGGCATCCGCCGACTGCCTGGAAATCAGCCGTCTTTTGCCCGCGGAGAAAAACCCCAGTATGGTGGTAGGGATCCCGATCAGCAGCACACCCACCCCAACCCACAGGGAGATAGAGAAGAACACTGCCATACTAAAGAGCAGGGACATGGTTCCCTGGATATTGATCATGGCCCTGTTAAAACAATCTGCCACCATCTGCTGGGGTTCATTGGACATCCTCTGGAACACTTCCTGAACACCCTTCTCCTCAAAGCTGGCATATTCCAGCCCGATGAGTTTGTCTGCAATATCCGGTGCCATGCGCCTGGTCAGCCGCGTTCGGATGGCCAGGGTCTCATACTGTGCCAGTTTCTGCAGGGACACCCACAAGGTCAGCATGACCACCAGCAGCCCGCTCCACCAGACCACAGGGCGAAGTTCTCCCTCCCCCTGGACCAGGGCTACTCCACTATCCACGATCTGCTGTACCAGCAGCATCTGTAACCCCGTGAAAAACGCAGGCACAAAATAGCCGATGGTGTACAGCACCACATTCCAGGGCGCATAGTGAAAGACTGTCCGAATGGCATAGGTACAATTTCTGATTACTTTCATTCACTGCACTCCTTCCCGGCTGGCAGCACCGGGAAAACAGGACATACCCTTTTTCCGGCATTCCCTGTCTTCCGGCACCCGTCCCAGCCTTTTCCAGATTACCACAGGATACCCCGCCTGGGGACATCCTGTCATAATTGACCCTCTCCTTGTCATTTTTGACAGGACATGGCTTGTCTGTCACTTTCCCTGCAAGATATAGGCGCTTCCCCGGGCAGACGCACCGCCACCGTGAAGATCCCTCCCCTGGCATCCGTCACCAGTTCTCCTGCATAACGGTTCACCACACGTTCCACGCTGCGCAGCCCAAGCCCATGTCCCACCACATTCTCCCTGTCCTTTTTCCGGCTCACCAGCAGCTTTCCCTGCCCGGATTTCTCCTCTGCCATGGTATTGCGCACAGACAGATAAGTCTCCTCCCCCCGCGTCCGGCAAGTGACAGTGATCTTCCTCTCCCCCTCCACCTGTCTGCATGCCTCCATGGCATTGTCCAGCAGGTTTCCAAACAGGCTACAGATCTCATCCGGCCTTAAATATAATCTTGTGAGGTCGCACAATTCCACTTTCACATCCATTTTTTCCCGTTTTGCCCTGGCCACCTTGTCTGCCAGCACCGCATCCACAATCAAGTTCCCGCTTTTTGCCGGCAATGCGATCCTGTCCACTTCCTCCCCGAAGACCTTGAGGTAATCCCGCATCTGTCCGTACTTCTCCTCCTGGAGAAGCAGATCCAGCAGGCTGATATGGTTCCTCAAGTCATGCCACAGCTCCCTGGTTCTCTGGTAATGGCTTTCGATGGTATAGAGATAGGCTTCTGTCTGCCTACGCTCCTGCTGTCTGTTCCTGGCCGCCTGCCTGTCACGCTCCAGGCGGACATGACAATAGACAGACAGATAGAAGGCCAGCAATACGGCAAAGAGCAGTCCCGTCCAGGCAAAATCCGCTGCCAGGATCTTCCCTTGCCTGGGACTGGCACTCTGTCCGATCCCAGGCCCCCTGCCCAGAGCTGCCCCCGATGCCATCAGCACACACCAGAAGAAAACGGATCCCGACACTGTCAGTTTCTCCATATAGGTCATGCGCCTACGCCCATAGGCCTTACCCTTTCTCTTTTCCCTGTCCGTGCCGCTTCTATGCATATGACCTTTGCCTGTAGAATCCCTGCCCCTGCCATTTTGTTCCCCACTGTCCCTGTCTGTGCCTCTTCTATATGCAGGATCCGTTCCAGCACTGTCCTCCTCAAAACGATTCCCACTGGCATCGTCCGTCTCTTCCTGGTCCTTATCAGACTTCCTTCCCATACAGCAGGCTACAAACAGCAGGATTCCTGCCATACTTTTGGACAGCACCAGCCCTGCAAACCGCATCTGCCCCCAGCTATTCCCATGCACGATCCCTTCCATGACCAGGCTGCACAGTCTGTCCAGAAAACATCCTATCATAAAAAAACAGGACACTCCTGTGATTCTCCTGGCCCTGCCCTGCCACCTCATACACCATATACAGACTCCTGCATAGACCATCGTGATCCCCAGGTTCATGCAAAATACTTCCATAAAATGATAGTCCCCTCTGTGTTACTGTTCACTGTCCCGATCAGCGGGAGAAATACAGGGTAAGTTCCCTCTTCACCTTTTTGCAATAGGCGCGGCTTACCGGCAGCACCGTTCCCTCCTCCAGTACCACCTGTTCCCCCGAAAAAGATTTCACCCTGTCCCTGTTCACCAGATAACTCTTGTGACAGCGCAGGAAGCCTTTTTCTGCCAGTTCTTCCTCCACCTTGTCCAGGCTGCCATAGAAGCTCTCCTGTCCCTGGCGGCACTTGATGTGTACCAGGCGTCTGTCACTCTCCAGATAGAGAATGTCCCGCAGCTTCACACACACCGTCTCCTTATTCCTCTGGAAGGAAAAGCAATCTTCCTCTGTCAGTTCCCTCCGGATATCCAAGAGCACCTGCCCCAGATCCCGGTCAATCTGGTTCTTCAGCAGATAGCGGAACGCCTTGACTTCATAGCCCGTCTGCATGTATTCCATGAAACCTGTCACATACACGATCAGTCCCCTATCCCTACGCCTGCGGAGTTCCCTGGCTGTCCGGATCCCGTCATCCGGGCCTGCGTCTGTCTCTATGTCCAGGAAATACACATCCGCTCCCCCGTCCCTGTCCACAGCCGCAAGAAGGGCATTGCCGTCCGCATATTCCGTGATGCTGGTCTCATATCCCCCGGCGATCCCCTCCCGCAGAATCCTCTCTGTCAGAACCTGCCGGTATACCGGCTCATCGTCACAGACCGCAATCTTCATTGTCACCCTCCCTGTCCCAGGCTAAACATTCCCTGTCACAATACCGTCACAGGCAGCAGCTTCTCCCGCATTCACCGCTTCCCCACATGCCAGATTCAGTATACACGATTTTAAGGTTTTTGCAAACAGGGAAAAGATACCTCTATCCGGAAAATTCCCTGGATCAGTGTAGCCGTCACCTCTCCCCCCATCTGCCCTGTAAGCTCTTTCACAATGGCAAGCCCAAGCCCTGTGGCCCTGCGGCTCCTGGAGGTGTCTGTTGTGTAAAAACGGTCAAATATCTGCGACAGGTCTTCTTCCTTGATGCTGTCCGTGCCATTTTCCACCGTAATCCGTACCCTTTCTCCTTCCTGTGCCAGTATAAACCCATATCCACCTGTTCCATGAACCAGGGCATTTTTCACCAGGTTCTCCAGGATCCTCACAAAGGCCCGCCTGTCTGCCCGGATATAAGCGGCCCCGGGGGCTATCTGCACCCGGGGGGCCTGGCCCTGCCCTGCAAACTCCTCATAGAACAGGGAGATGGTATCCGCGAACAGGTTCCCTGCATGCAGGGTCTCCCAGGCGAATTCCTCCTCCCCGGCCTCCAGGCGGGCATATAAAAACAGCTGGTCCAGCATCTCCGACAAGTCTGTGAGACGCCGTTCCACAATCTCCCGGTAGACCTTCCGCTTCTCCTCCCCCAGGCCCTCCTCCCCCAGCATCTGCACATACCCTTTGGCAGAGGTCAGGGGCGTCCGGATGTCATGGGAGATACTGGTGATACTCTCCCGGTAGCTTTTGTTCTCCCGTTCCAGGCGCTCCCTGATACATCTCTGTCCCTCCAGGAGGCGGTTCATGGCTGCAATGACCTCCCCGGTCTCTCCCACAGGAAGGGCCGAAGACAGCAGGCGGTTGGTGTCTCCCGCCCGCTCCAGTTCCCCTAACTCCCTGCGCATATGTCCCACCTGCTTTTTATAACACGAAAGGCGGGCGGACAATATGCCCGCCCCCACAAGTAACACAATCAGACCTGTGCCCCATATCCACTCCATAATCCTCCTCCGTCCTGCCCCAGGCACGCTGCCGGCCCGTCTGGCAGTCCCGGCTCTTGATCCTGCCTGCTACAGGCAGGTCTTTCCTCCCTAGGAAAAGTGCTGCCCTTCCGGGCCCCCAGTCTGCCACAGGTTGTACCATACCTGTGTGGAAAGTCTTTCCCCCGGCTTCGTCCTATACCCCATGTCCGGCCTCACAGATCCGTCTGTCTGAAATGCCATATTCCAACCCCCAGTGCGGCCGCCAGCCACAGCAGGGATATCAGAAGGATACTGCCTATCGCTCCTGCTCCAAGACCCTCTGTGGGGCATCCCAGGCTCAGATCCAGGATACAGTAATCTGTCAGCTGCACTGGAACTCCTAGCCGCACCAGGAGCAGATCCAGCCCATTTACCACCAGAGTGGCAAAGATGGCAATGGCCAGTCCCCCGGAGATGCTCCCAGCCATATTCCGGATCACCTCATCTATCAACATAAACACAGCCACAAGGGCAATGTTCATCACCAGCTGCAATCCGATATAGACTGCAAAATCACCCCAGAACGAACCCTTAAATGCCCCTGTCCCCAGGAAGACCAGGCCGCAGGCCAGGCAGACTGCTACGCCAAACAGGATCAATGCCACCATGGCCGCCGCAGCTACAAGGAATCTGGACAGATACACCTTCGTCCGGGAATATCCTTTCCCGATAATGTTCTTCAAGGTGCCGCTGCTATATTCTCCTGCCACGAAGATCCCCACGAACACCGCCAGAACAATCATCATATACTCACCGGCAAACAACTGTTGTATAATCCCTGGCAGCCCCATCTCCTCCAGCGGCAGTTTTTCACCCTCCTGCACAGGATTCCCCATGACAGTCACCGTGACACCCCCCGTGCCGTTTTCCACTGTTCCCTGCATGATCTGTCCTACCAGTTCCAGGGTGGCAAAGATCATGACGATCATCACCACAGTGGCAAATCCGCACCACCTAAAGCTCTTGTTCCTCTTTAATTTGAAAAATTCCCCACGTAATAAATTATACACTTCGTTCCCTCGTTTCCTTTCAAATTTATTCCTGTCCACCCATGCGCTCCATGAAATATGCCTCCAGGTCTACCCCGGTTAAGAAGCTTTCCTGTATGGCCACACCACCTGCTGCCAACACACGGTTGACCCGGGCTGTGTCCTCCAGATATTCGAAGACGCGGAGCACTCCCGGCCGTGGCACATCGTAATCCTGGATATGAAGCTGGTCCTCCAGGATCCTCACTGCCACTTCCACATCCTGCGTCACCAGCTTATGGCACCTACGGTTTTTCCTTGCCAGCTCCCCCGCATCAAGTTCCTCCACCAGCTTCCCGTCCCGGATGATCCCGTAGCAGGTGGCGACCTTCTCCAGTTCTCCCAGAATATGGCTGGATACCAGGATCGTGATCCCCTTCTCCCGGTTCAGTTTCACCAACAGTTCCCGCACCTCCCGAATCCCCGCCGGATCCAGGCCGTTGATGGGTTCGTCCAGGATCAGGAAATCCGGACCGTGCAGAAGAGCTATGGCGATTCCCAGGCGTTGCTTCATTCCCATGGAGAATTTCCGTACTTTTTTCTTCCCCGTGTCCTCCAGTCCCACCTGGGCCAGCATCCTGTCCGGCAGTTCCCTGTCCGGGATCCCGTACTGCAGCCGCAGGACCTCCAGGTTATCCCTGGCCGTCATGCCCTGGTACAGCCCAGGGTTCTCAATCAAGGTGCCAATGCGCCGCCTTATCCCTGCCTGGTCTAAACCGCTTTCCCCAAACAGCTGCAGATGACCGGAATCAGGGGCCGCCAGTCCTGCCACCAGCCGCATGAAGGTAGTCTTCCCGGCACCGTTTCTCCCAATAAAACCGTAGATATCCCCCTTCCGCACATTCATACTCACTTTGTCCACAGCCTTCATCCTGCCGTAGGCCTTGGTAAGCTGCTGCGTCTGTAATACATATTCCATCTTTCCTTCCTTTCCCCTTCCAGCCGATTCTGTTCCTAAGCTTTATATATACAGGATACCTGTTCTTTCTTTCGAAATATTAGGGAAAGTTTAAAGAAAGCATAAAGTTTCTGGCATATTGCCAATCCCTTTGCCCCAGGCAGCAGGACAAAGTATTGTTCGCGGCACCTTCTACTGCATCTTGAACCCAATCCCCCACACTGTCTGGATATAGGACTCTCCAGGCCGCACCCTGGCCAGCTTCTGCCGCAGGTTGCTGATATGGACATTCACGGCATTGTCCTCCCCCAGGAATTCTTCGTTCCACACAGATTCATAGATATTGTTCTTTGTAAAGACTTTCTTCGGATTACCCATGAGCAGTTCCAGGATCAGGAATTCCCTGCGAGTCAGGGAAAGTTCCTCCTCTCCCAGGAACACCGTGTAATTCTCCGGGTACATCACAAGATCCCTGTGGCGCAGGCATTTTCCTGCTGCTTCCCTTTGTATTCCTGGTTCTCTCCAGGTTTCCAGTTCCTGCTGTCCATATGTCCCCTGCCGGTCTCCATCCGTTCCTGGCTGTCTGCTGCCTGCCTCCCTTCTCCAGCTGCGACGCAGCACTGCTTCCAGCCTGGCCAGGAGTTCCCCGGTGTCAAAAGGCTTGGTGAGATAGTCATCTGCCCCGGCCTGGAGCAGGGAGATCCGGTGTCCCACCCCGTCTTTTGCAGAGATGACCAGCACGGCAGTGTCAGGATGCTCCTCTTTGATCTGCCTAAGTACCTCTTCCCCCGCCATGCCCGGCAGCATCAGATCCAGAATCACCGCTGCCGGGACGTGAACTTTCATATGCAACAGCGCCTCCGTCCCGGAATAGGCCTGTACCACCCGGTAGCCGTTCCCGGACAGGAGTTCTGCCAACATCTGGTTGATATCACTGTCATCTTCTGCAATCAGGATGTACCCTTCTGCCATCCCCTGCCATTCTGCCATATCTACACTCTCCCTGCATCTACAGGCTCCCCTGCCTACAGCCCTGCATTCCGCTTTTCCATATCCCTCTGTCTTCCTGTTCCAGTCACTCCACCAAAATTACGTATAAAATCCTTTCCCCTGGCCATCCTATCCCCAGATGCTTTATAAGATCCAGAACATACCCGAACTGTATGTCCACCATAGGGGGCAGTATACCTTTTGACCCCGACCTCACTGTATGGAGTAAACGAAATGACCTCTGACAACAATAAAAAGAGCCAGCCCATAGCCACTTTTTTTCAAAATTTCTTAAAATGCGGACTCACAGGCTGGTGTATGGAAATTCTCTTTACTGCCGCCGATTCCCTAAGGCGCCGGGACATGACTTTAACAGGAAACACCTCCCTGTGGATGTTTCCCATCTATGGCAGCGCCGCCATCCTCTCCCCCATCATGCACCTGCTTCGGAAGAAGCCCGTATGGCTGCGGGGACTGGCTTATATGGGACTGATCTTCTCCGGGGAATATCTCACCGGTACCCTGCTAAGGCGCCACAAATTCTGCCCCTGGGATTACGGCCGGAGCCGCTGGAATGTGGGACGTGTCATCCGTCTGGACTTCGCCCCCTACTGGTTCGGTGCGGGACTCCTGTTCGAGCGCCTGTTGCTGTCCAGGGATACCAGGCAGGAAGAATCCTAACCAAGTCTGCCGCGCCTCCGGCTTCCTGGCAATGCCCTGGCAGGCCAGAATATGTTACTTTTCACGGCCATGCCGTTCAAAGCAACATGATGCACACAAAATGGGCAAAGCAGCCCATTTTGGCGCATGCAGTCTCGGGTTTGTCACGCAAAAAACGCGTGAAAACACCTCGCGACACCACCCCGTGAAAAATAACCAGACTATCCCCTACTCCTCCACATCCTCCAGGTCCCCGGAGCCGATATCCAGCATATTCACCGTGCGTCTCTTCAGCCGGGCTTCCTCAGACTCCTTGAGGATGAATTCCTTGATGACCTTGGAATTGCGGATATGTTCCAGCACAAGCTGCGGATGGGTGGTATCCCCGGTGAAGCAGATGACCGTACCCAGTCCGAACATTTTCTCTGCCAGGGTGGCACTGTGCTGTACATCCTGCACCTTATACATATAGCAGTCATTTTCCACTGTCTTCAGCAGTCCCGTGTCCACCGTGATCATATCTTCCCGGATCATATACTTCGTAAAAGTAAAAGGCAGTCCCAGGAACAGCCAACGCTTTCTCTCTGTAAATTCCATTTTCCCGTTTCCTTTCTATGTATCCATTTATTGTTATCCCTGCTGCTTCCTTCTTTTTTCTTATTTTTATTATAGTCGAAATCTTCCCCGGATGCAAAACTTTTCTTTAAAAAGTTCAGCTTATGCCCATTCGCAAAATCGTGCCTTTCGGCACTCCCCGCTGCTTACGCTGCGTTTTTGCTCATAGGCGGGCATTCCCTCAGTGGGAAACAATGGATGAAAATTTGTGCAAGCACGATTTTCACCCATTGCTTCCCGCTGGCTGAACTTTTTATACAAAAACTATAAATTTACCCCATTGCAAGTCCCTACAGGAAATGGTATCATACATAATAACAGTCCAGCCAGGACACAGGATTTCGCTGGCGGTAAGCACACCGCCGAGAAATGGAGGAAAATATGACAGCAAACGAGTGTATCAAGGGCCGCAGAAGCATCCGCAAGTTCACTTCCCAGCCGGTTTCTCATGAACTGCTGGCACAGGTCGTGGAGACAGCCTCTTTTGCCCCCAGTTGGAAGAACACCCAGATCGTCCGTTATATTGCCGTGGAAGGAGCAAAAAAAGCGGCACTTGCAAAATGCACCACACTTTTTCCCGGCAATGGCACCATTATAGAAAATGCCCCCATGGTAATCGCCGTGACCATGATCAAGGGCCGCAGCGGCTATGAGAGGGACGGCTCTTTCTCCACCCCCAAGGAAGACGGCTGGCAGATGTACGATGCCGGCGTTGCCAGCGAAGCCTTCTGCCTTGCCGCATATGAACAGGGTCTCGGAACTGTCATCCTGGGACTGTTTGATGAGGAAGATGCCGCAAAATTATTGGAACTCCCCCAGGAAAGGGAGTTAGTTGCATTGATTCCCGTGGGCTATCCCGCTGAATCCCCCACCGCCCCCAGACGTAAGACCGTGGAGGATCTGTTATCCTTCCAGTCGTAATGATCCAGAGTCGAAGATTTTCGTTTAGTCTTCGGCTCTTTTTCTGGGGTAAGGAGCTGTTAAGAATAAATAAAAAATATTTTTGAACAGTTCCTAAATCTATTTAGAAGAGAAAAGAGGAAACGTATGAGACATTTGATGAGTCCGCTGGATTTTACCACCAAGGAACTGGAAGATTTGTTTATTCTGGCCGGGGACATCGAGCACAACCCGGCAAAATATGCCCACGCCTGTGACGGCCGGATCCTGGCCACCTGTTTCTATGAGCCAAGCACGCGCACACGCTTAAGCTTCGAGTCAGCCATGACCAGGCTGGGAGGGCGCATCATCGGCTTCTCGGATGCAGCCTCCTCCTCTGCCACCAAGGGCGAGAGCGTGTCTGACACCATCCGTGTCATCTCCTGCTACGCGGATATCTGTGCCATGCGCCATCCCAAGGAAGGGGCACCCATGGTAGCCGCCGAGAAATCCGAAGTTCCCGTGATCAACGCCGGTGATGGAGGACACCAGCACCCAACCCAGACCCTCACAGACCTGCTGACCATCCGCAGCCTGAAGGGCCGTCTTGACAATCTCACCATCGGTCTGTGCGGCGACTTGAAGTTCGGCCGCACCGTCCACTCCCTGATCGGTGCCCTGGTGCGGTATGCGAACATCCGGTTCATCTTCATCTCCCCGGAGGAACTGCGGGTTCCCGATTATATCACGGATATGCTGCGGAGCCGGAACATTCCCTATGAGGAAGTCATCCGCTTAGAGAAGGTCATGCCCCAGCTGGATCTGCTGTACATGACCCGGGTACAGAAGGAACGCTTCTTCAACGAGGAGGATTATGTACGCCTGAAGGACTTCTACATCCTGGATACCGCCAAGATGTCCCTGGCCAGGGAAGACATGCTGGTCCTCCATCCCCTCCCCAGGGTCAATGAGATCTCCGTGGAAGTGGACAGCGACCCCAGGGCTGCTTATTTCAGACAAGCCCGGTACGGCGTCTATGTGCGCATGGCACTGATCCTCACACTGCTTGGGATACAGATCCCTTGAACCTAAGCCGGGGATCATTCCATGTATCCGCAAAATAATATCCCACTCCATGGTGACGACAGGCCGCCTTGCAACGATTGCAAGACTTCCAGAACACCTAAGGGAACCATACAGCTCATAGAAAGGGAAAAACATATATGTTAAACGTAGGGAAAATCGAAGAAGGCTTTGTACTGGATCACATCAAAGCCGGGAAGAGCCTGGATATCTATGACCACCTGCAGCTGGACAAACTGGACTGCACTGTGGCCATCATCAAAAACGCCCGCAGTAATAAAATGGGGAAAAAAGATATACTGAAGGTGGAGTGCGACCTCAACATGCTGGATCTGGATGTTCTGGCCTTCATTGATCACAACATCACTGTCAATGTGATCAAAAACGGGGAGATCGTAGAGAAAAAGGAACTGGCCCTCCCCATGCAGATCAAGAATGTGATCAGATGCCATAACCCCAGATGCATCACTTCCATCGAGCAGGAACTGCCCCACATCTTCTGCCTGGCTGATGCGGAGAAGGAAATCTACCGCTGCAAATACTGTGAGGAAAAATATTCTTCTGCCTTGAAATAGAGAACCAGAGAGCAGTTTACCAGGCGCAAAAGCATAACGGAACCAGGAGGAAGCATCCTATGGGAAAAACACCCATTGTAAATATCTACAATTTTATCCGCATGTCCCATGCGGAACCAAGCCGCTTTATCCAGGATGATTTCGAGACTGTGGAAAAGCAGCTGATACTGGTAAAGCAATACGGTTTCCCATCCACATGGGCATTGAAATATGACTGTCTGATGGATCCCCGCTATCAGGCACTGTTTGCTGACTACCTGGAAGAGACCGATGAGGTGTCTGCCTGGTGGGAAATCACAGAACCACTCTGCCAGAAGGCTGGTGTGGCTTTCCGTGGAAAAACCAGCGAGGAATATGACGAGCGCGTAAACAGTGCCTATTGTATCGGCTATGCACCTTGGGAGCGGAAGCTCCTGGTGGATGCCTATATGCAGGATTTCCATAAAGTATACGGCTCCTATCCCAGCACCATCGGTTCCTGGGTCCTGGATACCGTAACCCTCTCTTATGCTGCCTCCAGGTACGGCATCCTGGGTGGCGCCATCTGCAGGGACCAGATGGGAACAGATGGTTTCACTCTCTGGGGTGGCTATCCCAACGGCCCCTATTATCCCAGCATAAAAAATGAGAACATCCCGGCCTCCACCCTGGAGGGACAGCTCTCCGTGCCCATTTTCCGCCTTCTGGGTCCTGATCCCATCTACAATTTCGAACAAGATGTCCGCCCAGGTCTGCAAGGCGTGTACACCCTGGAACCCTCCTGGATCATCGGCAGGGATCCGGACTGGCTT
This sequence comes from uncultured Acetatifactor sp., assembly GCA_910577665.1. Classification (GTDB taxonomy): domain Bacteria; phylum Bacillota; class Clostridia; order Lachnospirales; family Lachnospiraceae; genus Acetatifactor. The sequence continues at coordinate 2,062 of CAJTOJ010000037.1, read as the reverse complement.
TCCTGGTTCTTCGGATGTCTGACAAAAGAAGATTCCCTGGGCACCGGTTATGCCCATGTAGGCCAGGAGAACAATTTCCTCTGGGAGAACATCAGTCCCGGCCTGAAGCCTCAGCTTGCGCTGCTACAAAAGCTGGCTGGGGAAGGCAGGATCCAGGTGGAAACCATGGCTTCCACGGCCAGACATTTTACCGACACCTGCCGGATGACGCCTCCCATGACCTTCCAGGCCTCCCAGGACTGGGACAAGTCCCGCAATCTGAGCGCCCAATGGTATGCATGTCCTTCCTACCGGGTAGGTTTTCTGGGAGAGATGGGGCATCTGCGGATCCGGGATTTCTTCCTGTACCGCCAGGATTATCCCTCCCGGTACCTGGAGGCCGCCATGACAGACGCCAGGAGTACCTTTGATGCCCTGCCCGTTCTGTTTCCGCAGCTCTGGATCCGTAAGACCGGCTCCAGGCCCTTTATCCGGCTCCAAAACCAGGACGGCCAGGAACCAGCCGGTGTCATTCGTTACTTTACCCCCAGAGATGCCAACGGACCCGATTCCCTGACCACCTGCGCAGAGCTGACGGAATATAAGACCGGCCAATGCCTGGCCCTCTTTACCATGAAACCGGATTCCCTGCTGTTGGAAAGCCCTTTCTACCTGTGTTTTGACATCCTTCCTGTTTTCCTTGCCAGCAAAGACCGCAAGATCATCATGCAGCACCAGGGATTCTCCTACAGCCTGGAAGTCCTGCAGGGGAAAATCTGCCGCGCCGGTACAGACGGCCTGCTCCTTGCACCGGAGGAAGGACGAATCCTGATAAAACTGGGGGAAAAGCTGCAAAAGACGACTATCTTCCGCCAGACGAACGATTCCAGTCCTGTGGAGACTTCCGTTCCTGTAGAAGGGAACTTAAGTCTGAAGGCTGAAAGCCAGCATGCTGAAGTCCTGACCAGCACACCAGGCTCCCGTCTGCAGGTTCCCCCTATGGCCCCGGAATTCCTGCCCGCCTCCTGCATTTTCCCTGCCCACAGGGAAGCTTCCGTAGAACTGAAAGCAACAGAAAACGGGCAGATCCGCTACACAACAGACAAAACGGAACCCACCCTGGAATCTGCCCTTTATACAGGTCCTATAACCCTGTACCAGGACACGGTGCTCTCAGCCAGGCTTTTCACTCCGGATGGGCGCAGCAGCGAGACCACAGTGGCTGACTTCTCCTTCAGCCTTGTGGATGTGCAATTGTCCAGCCATACCGTCTTCGACCCCCGGCCTGTCTTCCACGGCAGAGGCATCACTGACCTGCTCTGTCCCCTGCGCGGATCCCTGGACTACCTGGACGGACATTGGCGGGGTACGCTGGAGGACCTGGAGATCACCGGTTCCTTTCCGGAAGTAGTGCCCGTAAAGGCCCTGACTGTTGGATTCCTGTCCCATCACCGGGCCGGCATTGTATACCCCAGATCCATGGAGCTTTATACTGGCCTGGACCTGGAACATCTGGTACTACAGGATACACTCTTTCTTCCTGCCGGTCCCTGTGCCAGGGAGATTGCCCGGTATGATGCACAGATCCCGGTTCACGACACCATAGGTGCCTTCCGCCTGGTGGCGCGCAGATACCCGAAAATGCCCGATTGGTGCTGCTACAAAGGAGTCACTTCTGTCTTCACCATGGCTGACAATATAATCATCACCCCGGAATCCTGACAAGAAGGCGGTATCACCCACAACACAGGTGATACCGCCTTACAAACAATCTTCCCAGAATCTCCTTACACTTCCAGAAAGTCATACCCGTTATGTTTCTTTGTTCGCAATATAAATATAAGCGTCCTCAAGCGTTGCCTCACAGGAACTGCACTCCATCCCGGGCGGCGCTTCACTGATGAATTTCATCCGCAGTTCATCCCCAACATACTGTTTCAATGAAACATGATATTTTTTTTCCAGTTCCCTTGCCATCCCTTCCTCTTTTATTTTACAAGTCCAGATATGACCTCTTGCCTGTTCCAATGTAAGCGCCAAATATTCCTGCGGATTTTCTAATTCCCTGGATTCCTCTATCATT
>CAJTOJ010000036.1 GCA_910577665.1 uncultured Acetatifactor sp. | reverse complement strand
TCCTGATGGATGTATTTTACTATGAAAGTCTCCAAATTGAACTCTGCGACACCGCGAGGTGTTTCGTGCTCTCTTGCACGAAATCCCGAGACTGCTGTGCGCCAAACCCGCTTCCCTTGCGGGTTTGTGTGCATCTTCACAGGAAACCCCCAGACTTTCATGCAAGGTGGCGCAGCCCGTTGCATGGGGGTTTACTGTGTTATCTTACCCATAACCACAGGCCCGGACGCCCCCGTTGCAGAGGGCATGTTATTGGGAACTCCCATGACAGCTTCGTTGGCAAGGATGGCAAAAGCCACCGCTTCTTTGGCATCGCTGTCATAGCCCATATCCTCATTTGTGAGGATATCCATCCCTGGAAGACATTCCTCCAGATGATCCAGTAGTGTCTGGTTATGGCTGCCCCCTCCCCCAATGACCAGGCACTTTGGATATACAGGCGAAAAATGCCTGATGCCATAGGCAATGGTTTCCGCCGTGAACCGGGTGGCCGTGGAAAGCACATCCAGAAGACTGATGTCTTCCATCCGGGCATAAGCAAGGAGTCTGTCCACATACGCAGAACCATAGGCTTCCCGCCCTGTTGTCTTCGGAGGCTTCCTGTACAAATAGGCATCCTGCATCATATGCTCCAGCAGCTGTGGACTGACCCTGCCTGAAGCCGCCATTTTCCCACCTGTATCAAAACGCGCTTCTCCTCCTGTCAGCCGGAAAGCCAGGGCATCCATGACCATATTGCCAGGACCTGTGTCAAAGGCCAGGATCCCCTCCGGTCCTGCATTCCCAGGCAGGATGGTGATATTTCCAATCCCTCCGATATTCTGCAACGCCACAGTCCGGGAAGGATCGTGGTACAGCAGATAGTCCGCATAAGGCACCAGTGGAGCGCCCAGTCCCCCGGCTGCAAGATCTCGCACCCGGAAATCTCCCACCACAGGACATCCCAGGGCCTGGGCAATGACAGCGTCCTCCCCGATCTGCAGGGTCCCCCGCAAAGCATGACCCAGATACACTTCTTCCATGGGCATATGCCATACTGTCTGCCCATGATTTCCCACAAGGTCAATCTCCTTAGGGGATACCCCTGCCTGGCGGCACAATGCAAGGCAGGCATCTGTATATAGCTCTCCCAGAAGGAAATCCAGGCAGCAAAGCTCCCGCGCCCCGCCAAAATCTCCTTCTGCCACCTTGAGAATCCTCTGTCTGACCTGCACATCAAATGGCAGATACACAAAAGAGAGCTGGCGGACCTTAAGTGTCTCTTTGCTGCCACTTATGACAGTCAGCACAGCATCAATGCCATCCGCTGAAGTGCCCGACATCAACCCGATGACCAGGCGGGAAGGCTTTTGTCTCACCACTGTCAGATCTTTCATTCCCCTGCCTCCTGCTCCCCCAGAATCTCCCTGTAAATGGTATTCCGCAGTCTGTCATGATACACTTTGTTTCCGGGAGAATGCATGTGCTGGATATATAGTACCGCAATCTGTGCTTTGGGATCTACAGACACATAGGATCCAGCCGCCCCATTCCATCCAAAGGTTCCGGGGCTGGCCAGGGATCCGGCCTTTTTGGCATCCCAAAGCACATACACGCCCAGACCATAATGGTAGCCCGGAAGCCAGGCGGTCTGAAAAGTCTCCTGCCACTTCTCATCGGGCACCGGTGTGGCCATCCGCTTCAGAGTCTCTTCTTCCAGGATCCTTTTTCCATCTGCCATCTTCCCGCCCCTGGAAAGCATACCCACAAACCTGGCATAGTCATCCAGGGTGGAAACAATGCCTGCGCCCCCGCTTTCATAGGCATCTCCTGGCACAAAGGGATTTCCCGGCGCACAGGGCAGAATGTCTTTGCCTTCCCCCTCACACATATAACGGACTGCCTTTCTCTCTCTCCACTTCCCCGGCAGATGGAAAAAGGTTTCCTTCATCCCCAGGGGATCAAAAATCTCCTTTTTCAGAAACCGGTAAAACCCCATCCCGGACCACACTTCGATCAGTGCCCCCAGCACGTCATGGCACAGGCTGTACTGAAAGCGTTCTCCAGGGTCAAAGTCCAGAGGCCTCCTTCCCAGAAAACGGATGGTTTCCAGTGTGGGGCAGAATCCTTCTGTGGCATCCCTGGCCGCCTGGACTGCCTCATCCTTCAAGTCATAATTCAGCCCTGCGGACATGGTAAGCAAATGGTACACCAGCATAGGTGTCCTGGCCGGACGCAACGTACTCCTGCCGTTTTCCAGCCTTTCCTGCACAAGCATGTTTCCAAATTCGGGAAGGTATTTTTCCACCGGATCCTCCAGCCGGAAAGCCCCTCGTTCCCAGAGCATCATGGAAGCAGTGCAGGTAAGCAGTTTGGTACAGGAAAACAAATCAAAGAATTCCTCTCCGGAAAGTGGAATCCCCCTCTCCCTGTCCCGGAAACCTGCAATATGGCAAAACACTGGCTCCTGCTTATAAAACACCACACATTCCCGTCCTGGCCCTGCACCATAAGCCTCCCCATCCTCCAACAGTTCCCTTGTCCTCCTAAAATCTGTCATACCCATTCCCTTCACACTTCCCACATGTCAGCGCAGCTGACACAAACAATACGCAAAGCGCAAAAACCGCGCTTGGAAAAACGCTTCCCTTGTGCTTTTCAGTGTGAGAAAGGCGCATTTATGCGCCGTAGGATTTCTTAGACAATGTCTTTTGGCGTCTTAGAAATTCTTCTCACACTTCCTGCTCCAGTCTTTTCCGAAACGCTTCCCACTTGCTTTCATCCCCTGTCTCCGCATTCCATCCAATGATGCCGGGGCAAAGTTTTCCATTGACATCATAATGACGGATCACATGACTGCTATCCACGTGATACGTCTTCATCAGATACTGGATCAGTTTTACCGCCCGGTCCAGCACGGCATCTGTATAGCTCCAGGCAGGATCATTGGCCTGCGTCATCTGACCTGTATGGTTTGTGGAACATATCTCCACACTGACTGAATTGGCATTTCCAGCGATTCCGTACAGGGTTCCTCCGCTGGTTTCCTGGCGTGGTCCCCCCACAGACCAGCAATAGCGGTTAGCCGGGTCCGGATTATACTGGATGGTGGTCTCGTCATCTACGATAAAATCTGCCGATGCCTGTCTTGGTCCGTGGTCAAACCAGTCTGCAACCTCCTGTGCGGCCCCGGCACCGGAGCAGAGACCTGCTGTATAATGCACCACAATATACCGGATCTCTCTCCCCACTGCTTCTGTTGTATTTACGGTACTTACCTTCCGAATGATGTCCATATTCCCTCCTCTTTCCATCGGTTCAAGAACCTGTCTGTGTGGCTTCCCTGACCGCCAGCATGGCGGCACCGGCAGCGCCATCGGCCAGGGGCTGCCGGAGTTCCACATCCGGGGCCTGCCGGGCAAGCAGCGCGAGAACCCGCTGTCTCAGCAGTGTATCTGCCACCAGCAGGCCTCCCATCAGGGAAAGAGACATGTGCTGCAGGGAAAGCTTCCTTTGCACCGTCAGCACCAGCTCCAGGAGACCTGTGGCTCCCTTGTCGATGACAGCCATGGCAGCGTCATCCCCCATCCGGCCTGCCCGCTCCACCAGGGGCGCCAGGGCGGCCATATGGCTTTTGTCCGGGGCAGCATACACCTGCCGGACCAGCTCCTCAATCCCGGATGCCTTCCACTCCTCCATGATCAGTCTGGTCAGAACCGTGTGGTCCCTTCTGCCGTCAAAGGCACGGACCACAGCACACAGCGCATCCCTGCCCAGGGCATAGCCGCTGCCCTCATCGTCAATTAAGTGTCCGAATCCTCCGGCCCTACAGCTTCTCCCCTTCTGGTCCCTGCCCATGCAGATGCTTCCTGTACCTGCAATCAAAATCGCACCACTCTCTCCCCCGCATGCACCATAAAGGGCAATCTCCTGGTCTCCCATAAGCAGCAGCTTGCAGTCCCCGCCCAGGAGGCCTGCCGCTTCCCCAATGACACTCCTTGTCTCCGGATTGGTGATACCCGCCGCGCCAATACAGACTGCACGGCACTCTCCCCATCCTGCAATGTATGCAAAGATTTCACCCAGCCTCTCCAGGGCCTGCCTGCTGCCAATGCTGTTCACATTAAAAGGCCCAAACCGTTTTCTCTCCAGAAAGGTACCATCTGTTGTCCTAAGTTCCAGGGTGGTGCCGGTCCCACCCCCATCCATGCCTGCGGCAATCCTCATAGCCCATCCTCCTCCCCGCAAAGCAGGAACTGTTCAAAACTCCTTGTATCTGTCATTCCATCTGATATGAGATGTGGCAACAGTTCCGTGTCCTGTCTGAACTGTTACCTCTTCTCCCTATGCGTACAGATGGAACCTGGCCTTGCGCTCCAGGAAGGCCCTGCACTCCTCCTGGTAGGCTGCCAGGACCTCTTTACAGTCCCAGTTCCCCAGAAGCACCTGCCCACCGCTAAGCAGGGCTAGACCCGGTTTTCCGCCCTCGCGGTGTGGAGGCCTGAGAGCATAGCTTCCTGCATAAAGAGTCCGCACCAGATCCAGCAACACCACCCCTATGGTAACCGGACGGATCGCATCCACATCTGTCACATGAAGCCGCAGTCCCTGGCAGGCGATCCCCTCATATTTAGAGCAGGTCGGGGTAAAATGTACAGGCTCTGCCTTTACACCTGGCAGGTGACACTTTTCAAATGCATGGCATAGCTGCTCACCGTCCACATAGTCTGCCCCTATGATGCGAAATGGCGCTTCCGTCCCCCTGCCCTCAGATAGATTGACTCCCTCAAACAGGCAGGTACCCGGATACAGCAATGCAGACTCAAAACTGGTCAGGGCCACACTGGGGGCATGCCATTCCCATCCCCAGTCCGGGAACAGACTGTCACGCCGCCATCCCTGGCAGACTGCAATCTCCAGATCACAGCCAATCTTCTGTTCCTCATTCATCATCAGCGCAAGCTCCCCTACAGTAAGCCCGTACCGGATAGGCAGGGGATAGCAGCCAACGAAGCTTTCATACCCTTCCTTTAGCAGACCACCTTCCACAGTCCTTCCTCCCAGAGGGTTGGGCCGGTCCAGCACCAGCACCTGTTTCCCTGCCCTGGCGCAGTCTGTCAAGGCATTGTGCAGGGTAGAGATATAGGTATAAAAACGTGCTCCCACATCCTGTATGTCGTATACCAGCACATCGAAAGCCGCCAGCATTTCTTCTGTAAAGTGGCGATGCTCCCCATAGAGGCTGTACACCGGAAGTCCTGTTTCCGGATCCACCCCGTCTTCCAGGTGTTGTCCGGCATCTCCCTTTCCACTGACACCATGCTCCGGCCCAAACAGCGCCGTCAGCTCACAGCTTTTCATCAGCAGGTGAATCGTAGAAGTTCCCTTGGAATCCTGCCCCGACTGATTGGTCAGAAGCCCCACCCTTTTCCCTTTCAGTTTTTTTTCATATTCTGCAATACGGTCTGCCCCGCATAGTACCATGGTCCGTCCCTCCTATATCCTTACATGTCACTCTGCCTTTTTGTCAAAGTCCTTTTTCTGCTCCATAGAGCCGGATATCCTCTGTCTTCTCCCGGAAGGCTTCCGCCTCCTCCTTCCATTCCTCCAATAGCTCCCTCAGGCTGCTTTTCCCCTCTACGTACCGGGCTGCCCTGGAGTCCCCGGCCAGGTAATCCAGCTTCTTCCCCCCCTTTTCGTGTTCCGGGAGGTTAAAATCCTCCGGATACAGCCTGGCTGCCGTGCGCATGAGAACCAGCGCTATGGGAATAAAGTCCAGATCCTTTTTCAAGGGGGCAAATTCCACACCGTAACAGACTTTTCCCACATATTTTCTGTCCAGGGGGACAAAAGCCCTCTGGCGCAGCATGACCTCTTCTTTCCACAGTTCTTTTTCCAATTCTTTTTCCAGTTCTCTTTCCAGCTCTTTGCAGAACTCCCCCATGCGCACAAAAGGGGCACCGTACATCTGAAAAGGCCTGGAAGAACCTCTTCCCTCGCTAAGTGAAGTGGCCCCCACAAAACAGCCGCCTGCATAACACACCGTGGCAGCATAGTCTGCCAGTGCAGGACTAGGAATGTTCCAGAGGCAGCCTGTATCCGGAAAATACGTATCCCTGGTATAGTTCCCAAGAGGTACCACCTGATAGTCCAGGTCTATCTTCTTCCACCTCAGATAATAATAACCCATTTCCCCAGGGGTCAAACCATACCGCACCGGCAGTCCGTAGTCTCCGATAAAGGAGGCATACCGGGAGTTCATGACACCGCCTGAAACAATCCTTCCTCCCAGAGGGTTGGGGCGGTCCAGTACCACAAAGGGAAGCCCACAGGAAGCAGCCGTCTCCATGCAGTAGGTCATGGTATAGATATAGGTATAATACCTAAGTCCCACATCCATGATATCATAGACCAGAACATCTATTCCTTCAAAATCCTCCTTGTCCGGATGAAGTCTGTCCCCATACAGGGAAATGACGGGAATATGATATTCCTCATGCTCTGTGTCTGAGACCTCTTCCCCCGCCAGAGCCCCAAATAATCCATGTTCCGGGGTGAATAGTTTTACAAGGTGAAGCCCTTCCCCTAAAAACAGCTCCACATTGGATCTCCAGCAGGCATCCACACCGGAATAATTCGTGATCAGACCAATCCTTTTCCCCCGCAGAAGACGTGTCCATTCCTCCCTGCGGTCAAGTCCCACAAATGTCTTCATACCATCCCTATCCTCTTTCCCTATTCGGCTTTAACTGCCCGAAAGCCTCTCCAATCCTGCCTCCGGAAGCCAGATATGCCTTCACTGCCCTCTGGAGGCTTGTTTTCTCCGGAAGTTCCTCCCATTCCTTTTTCCCCGCAAACAGCCAGCGGTAAAAGCTCTCTCTTTCCGGGAATACGGTCTTAATCTCATACCCCTGGGCAAAACGCCGGATACCCGAATCCGGCGGCAGAAGTCCTTCCAGGGCGGGACTGAGCAGCCAGGTACAGCACCGGATACTCCCGGGCTTTCCGTAAGGACACAGCGCTTCCTCGTGCCTCTCCCAGAAATCTTCTGCCTCTTCATAAGCTTTCTCCAGTTCAGAGCAGGTCAGCGTGGCATCTGAGGGAATATGTACACTGAGGGAAGGTTCCCCCCGGTCCTTCACATACTCAAATTCCAGGGTACCCAGACGGAACAACAGGCCCGAAGTCTGACGCCAGGTCCAGAAGGCCCTGTCGAAGATCCATTCCCCTGTCATCTGCTTCGTCTCCCTTAAGAACCGCGGGAAACACTTCATGGTGGCCAGGAAGACGCTGTCCGGAATTCCCCAGTCCCTATATTTTTCCCGGGTATCACAGGCGGCAGCAAGCATCCCTGCCATCTGTCCCATACCGGGAGTCTCCCCCCCGAGCGTGGCCAGCTGCGCCAGCCTGACCTGGGCATCCTGGGCGCTATCATACTCCGTCAAGTCCCTTATCACTGGTTCCAGCTTCTCCCAGGGCATCCCTTCCATGACACTCCCCAGATGCTGTTGTACCTCTTTTGGGAGTTCCAGCTCCCTGGCCAGTTCCATGACCTGTATCTGTTCCATATATCCCTATACCCCCTGCCCGTTTCATCTTATGATCCAAGACAGGGAGACCGCAATCACCGGCCTCCCTGCATTGGCTGCATATGAGTTTCTTAATCGGCTGCCGACAGGATGTTCTGATAAGCTGCGTCCGCCTGTGCAATGACTTCATTCAAGCCCTGTTCCTTCAAAGCTTCATAGCCTTTGTTGTAATCGTCCTTGGATATCATACCCATGATATACTGATCGCGCAGTGACTTCTGATCCTCCATCAAGTCAGCGTACTCGCTGGAAGCATCTGTGCTGATGCTCACAGGTCTTGTGTAAAAATACGGCTCGTTCAGGGTGGTCAGTCCATCCGATGCCGCCCTGCTGTACTTATCCATCTCTTCATAGCTCTGTCCCAGATAGAGAATCTGATTGTACACATCCTGGGTGAAGCAGAAAGCAATGGGAGTGGGGATCAAGCCGTATTCACGGGCTGTTGTAAAGCTCTGGCTGTAAGGCTCCAGCAGGGATGGCTTGCCATCCACCACCTCATAAGTCTCGCCTTCAATACCGTAATTCGTAATCATTATTCCCTCATCGCTGAAGACAAAATCAAAGAACTCCAGGATGGTGTCCAGCTTTCCCTCATCCACTGCTGCCTTTGTGATGTAGGTATTCAATGTGAGCTTCGGTCTTTTCTGGATCATCTGGTCTCCATAAGGCCCGATGATAGGAGGCGTACAGACAAAGTATGCATTCTCATCAATCTCCAGTGCATTCTTGGCCCCATCAGTGGAAAGCACTGCATAACTCACCGAACTTCCCACCCGGTTGCTGCCTACCAGGGAGTCTAACATGGCGGTATCAATGTCCAGATATTCCTGGGAAATGAGGCCTTTTTCATACAGGTCACGCATAGCATCCAGCCACTCCCCATAGAGCGGATGCTCCGGATCATACACATACTTCCCATCCACCACGGAATAAGTGCCATTGGATTCTATACCGTAGATATTCTCCAGGAAGTAGGTCAGACTGTAAATCCAGGCAACAGGGATCTCGTCATTGGGGTCGCCATTGCCATTGGCATCCTGCTCCTTAAAAGCAGTCCAGACTTCCACCCATTCATCCCATGTCTCAGGCACATCCAGGTTAACACGATCCAGCCAGTCCTGGCGGACCATATAACTGTAGGAACCCGGCACATCCATCAACATACCGAAAGCATACACTTCACCGTCTCTCTCATTGATCATGTACAGATAATCTTCATCAGAGATATTGCGCATATAGTTGGGCATTTTCTCCTCCAGAAGATCCGTCAGGGGAATGATCAGCCCCTCATCGATCATGCCCTGGAGCATACTGCTCTCCACACCGTAGCCGATCACATCCGGCAGATCCTTATCTGCCATCCTGGCCGCCAGAAGGGTGGAATAAGCATCCTGGGTACTCCAGGTGAAGTTCACCTTGATGCCGGTGGCCTCCTGCAGGGCCTCATAAATGGGCGTATCCTGCTGGTAGGGATCCCAGAGCATTCCAAAGTACTCAAATTCCTTCTCACTCCCTGTATCCCCGCTTCCGCTGGTATTCTCACTTCCGCCGGCGCTTTCACTTCCCTCTGTGCCTGTGCCGGCTTTGCTGTCTGCATTTCCCCCACCCTGGTCCTGGCCACAGCCAGCCATGGATGCCGACATGCATAATACCATCATAAGGGCTGCAAGTCTTTTTGTTGCTTTTTTCATCTACTTCTTCCTCCTTGTTTGATGTATATTCTTTAATATTTCTTTCTGGTTACTTATAACTTGAAACAACCATTCCAGGAAGTCAGAATGCCTAAGTATTATCCATGGCTGGGTATTATCCCTTGACAGCTCCCAGTGTTACGCCCTTGACAAAATACTTCTGTGCAAAGGGATAGACTATGGTCATGGGAACCATGGACACGATCAGCACTGCATAGCGGATCTGGTCTGCCATATTGGATGAGTCACGCCCTGTAACCGATATGTCATATGCCGACATTTCAGCCTCCAGGACAATCGCACGCAGCACCTGCTGCAGCGTGTACTTTGTGGAATCTGTGAGATAAATCATGGGACCCAGGTATGCGTTCCAGGTAGCGGCAATCACCCAGATTGCTACAGTGGCCAGCACTGCCTTGGACATAGGACCTATGATCTGCAGCATGATGCGGAACTCCCCTGCCCCGTCAATACGTGCCGACTCTGTCAGTTCCACAGGTATTCCCCGCAGGAAGCTGGTGGTAATCAGCACATTGTAAGAAGAAATCAGCCCTCCTAAGATCAATGCCCAATACGTATTGACCAGTCCCAGCTTCTGTATGCAAAGATAGGCAGGAACAATGCCGCCACCAAACCACATGGGAATCAAGACGAACATATTGTAAATTTTCTTTCCCGGGAATTTGCAGCAGGCCAGGGGGTACGCTGCAAAAAACACTGCCGTCACACTTAATACGCAGGTCACGCCTGTCACATAAATGGAATTCAAGAAACTTCTTAATATCTTGGTATTGGAGAATACGACCTGATACGCCTCCAGGGTAAACTGTCTGGGAAAAAGATTCACCTCCCTGCGCACCACAGGACCATGGGCACTTAGCGATATGGCAAACATATGGAGAATGGGATACAGGATCACAATACAGATGCAGGCGCCAAACAACCATAGAAAGGCTTCCACTACATAATCCATCTTCGTCATCTTATTATGAAACATATTACCCCTCCTTCTTACCAGATTCCGGCGGATTCTGAGTACAGCTTGCTGAGCCTGTTGGCAGCAAACACCAGAATAAACGCTACAACGCTGTTGAATAGTCCTGCTGTGGTACCTGTACTGTAGTCCATCTTCAGAAGCCCCTGTTTATACACGTAAGTGGATATGACCTCAGACACACCCAGATTGATGGAATTCTGTAGCAGGTATATCTTCTCGTACCCGGTGCTGATCAGGGATCCGATCCGCAGGATCAGCATCACCATGACCGTTGGCAGGATCCCCGGCATTGTAATATGCCACAGCCTCTTCCAGCGGTTAGCACCGTCCACCATAGCCGCTTCGTACAGATCCATGTCCAGGGCCGTCAAGGCGGACAGATAAACGATGGCACTATATCCCAGTTCCTGCCAGATGCCCGAGAAGACCATAATGGAACGGAAATATTTTGCATTTCCCAGAAAATACACCGGTTCCTTCCCAAAGAAATTCAGAATGTCTGCTGACAGTCCCAGGGTAGGTGATAAGAACTCTTTCACGATGGTGACCAATGCCACCATGGATATAAAATGGGGCAGGAAGCTGACAGTCTGCACCACCTTCTTCGCCTTTGCAAACCGCATTTCATTTAAGAGCAGGGCAAAAATAATGGGGGCCGGGAACCCCACCAGCAGAGAGTACAGGTTCAGCGCCAGTGCGTTCCATATCAGCTTCAGGAAATTTCTTCTGGTAAATAATTCTATAAAATTCTCAAATCCTACAAAGGTGCTCCCCTCAAACCCTTTATACAGACTGAAATCATAAAAAGAGATACGCAGCCAGTACATTGGCCAGTATGCAAACAGGAGAAACCAGATCACCACCGGCAATATCATCAAGTAGATATGCCGCGCTCTCCAGATATCTTTTTTCAGCTTACGAAAACTTCTTTTTTCCCGGTATGCTTTTGCTTTCTTCATCCATGCCTCCTTTTATCCAGTATAGGTTTCTCATCCCAAAATCCCCAAAGCATTCCATATCCCTTTATTGCCGGTTTAGAAAAAAATGCTATCTCATCCCAGCTGTCTGTCTTGCTTCATCCAGTGCCTGTTTTAAGAATCCGTTACAACGTCTTAATCCTTCCTCTGCCCTGTCCTTTTCCAGTCCGGACAGGCACATCATAATCGCCAGCTTAGTGTCCATCCCCGCAGCCTCCAGATACCTTTCCGCCTCCTGGCTGTCCCTGCCTGTCACATCACAGAAAATCCTTCTGGCCCGGTTCTCCAGTTTTATGTTGGAAGCCTTCAGGTCAACCATCCAGTTTTTATAGACCCTGCCCATCTTGATCATCACTCCGGTGGAGAGCATATTCAAAATCATCTTCTGCGCCGTACCTGCCTTCATCCTGGTGGAGCCGCTGACTACCTCCGGCCCTGTCACGGCTTCTATGCAGATGTCTGCCCTCTTCTTCAGTCCGCTGTCCGGGTTGTTGACAATCGCCACCGTCACGGCCCCGATTTCCCCGGCTTTGGCAAGGGCTGCGTCCACAAAAGGCGCCGTTCCGCTGGCACTGATCCCCACCACAATATCTTTCCAGGTGATCCCTTTTTCTATGATCATTTCCTCTCCCAGCTTCCGGTCATCCTCGCACCCTTCCACCGCTGTACGCAATGCCCTGTCACCGCCTGCGATAAATCCCTGTATCAGATCCGGCTCCACCCCATAGGTGGGCACACACTCTGAGGCGTCCAGCACGCCAAGCCGGCCGGATGTCCCCGCTCCCAGGTAAATCATATGACCATCCTGCATCAATGCTTCATATGCGGCATCTACCGCCTGGGCGATCTGTGGAATTGCCTTTTTTACAGCCTCCGCCACCTTTGCGTCTTCCTGGTTGATCAGTTGAAGCATTTCCATGGTGCTACAGGAATCTACATCTCTCGTACTAGGATTGGTTTTTTCTGTTTCCAGATTCTTATAATCAATCAATTTCTTCATCCTCTCTATGTTGATTCATCAGATTCCGGCCCCGGCATAATCGTAACCGGAAGTTTTCCTTCTGGCAGCCAATGTCCTTCCAGTATACTGCGGATTCCCTCCAGGCTTCTATGGGAATATTCCCACACCGCGATTGCAGCCACAGTCTCAGGAAGTTCCAGAAGTTCGTATGGGTTCCGCAATGCAAATGCCACCATGGGAATTCCCAATTGTGAGAGCCTGCGCAGAAGCCGCCGCTGGCCCTGGCGAAGGTGCCCGTTATAGGTTCCCGTCACAATGCAGCTGCCTTTTGCTGCCCGCTCCAGGATCTGGTCGATTTCCTCTTCGGTGGGATCCGGGGAAAACACACATGCATCTCCCCCAAAAACATGTGCCAGCCATTCCGGGAAGCACACTTTCTTATCGTCCTCATTGGATACCAGGGAGGACTGATAGGCATAACAGCCTGTGAAAAACGGCTTTTCCCCCAGCTGCGGAAGCCCCTCTTTGGGAAGATGGGTCACTGCAAAGGTCTGTCTCAACAGCTTTGCCTCCAGTTCCCGGTCTGCGGCCTCCACCTTTGTACCGGCTTCCGGCCCTGCCAGCCCCACCTTCCAGGACAAGATGCGGTCCACCGCTTCCTCCACAGCTTCCCTCTGTAAAGCACCACTGGCCACAGCCTTCTCTGCCATCAGGATCGCCTCTCTTGCCTGCTCCATGGAGTGAGAAATCAAGACAATGTCTACGCCGGCGCAGAAAGCGGACAATACCCCCTCCGAAGTCCCGTAATATTTATGTATGGCAGCCATCTCCATGGAGTCGCTTACCACCATTCCCTGATACCCCATCTCCTCTCTCAGCAGACCGGTGATGACAGCCCTGGACATGGTAGCAGGAATCCGCCCAGGCTCCAGGGCCGGATAAACCACATGGGATGTCATGATAGCCGGCACGCCTGCTTTCACTGCCTGCACAAACGGAACCAGCTCCATCTGCCACAGCTCCTCCCTGGTCTTATCTACCACAGGAAGGCTGAGATGGGAATCCTCCCTGGTATCCCCATGCCCGGGAAAATGTTTGACACAGGGAATCACTTTCTGGGATAACAATCCCTGCATCATAGCCAGTCCGTATTCCGCTGTCTGTTCTGGTGTATCGCCATAGCTTCTGACCCCGATCACCGGATTGTCCGGATTGCAGTTGATATCCAGCACCGGTGCAAGATCAAAATTGATCCCCACTTCCGCCAGCTGCTTTCCCGTCAGTTGTCCAGCCAGATAAGCGTTCCCGGGATTGCCGGTGGCAGCTATGGCCATGGCTCCCGGCGCATTCACCGCCTCTTCAGGCAGTCTGACAATGGGACCTCCCTCCTGGTCAATCATCAAAAATGCCGGATATCCGGTATTGTCAGACACAATCTTCTGTAGTTGCCCGGCAAGTCTTTGTATCTGCCTGGTACTTTCAATGTTCCGTTTGAATAATATCAGATTTCCAATTTTGAACTCTGCCAGAAAGTCAAGAAATTCTTCCGTCAGTTCTGTGCCCGGAAACCCTACCGCTATGCGCTGTCCCAGCTGTTCCCGAAGCGTCAGTGCCCGCGCCAGTTGTCCTTTTCCCTGCTGTCCCATACTCCCCTCCCTCTCTGGTATTCTCTTTCTCCTGTTTCTTTTCCTGCCTTTATCTTACAATGTCAAACACATTTTTTCAATATTTCCACTCTTTTTTGGAACTTTGTTTCAATTGTTGAAAAACCCTCCTGTCAGTGGCATACCGTCAAAAATCAACAACCCCGCTGCGAAGCAAAGCGTGCTAAAGCACGCGGGCGGCAGACTTGTAGCGCTACAGGCAGCGGGGTATGTGGTCTTCGCTCCGCTTCGGTGGGTGCTGATCATGCGTCACCGGCGCTACGCACCCCTGGCGGCAGGCGCCAAATGGATGCCGGCCCATCCGTCTGGCTCATTGCCCGCGGGAATCGGCCCACAAAAAAAGAGGGCCTTGTCCCTCTTTTCATAAAAGCACATTTTTATTGTATATACATCCTTTACCTCAGCGTCTGTCCCGTTTCTCAATATGTGTTTTCTGGAGATACTTCATACTTTCATCATAATTGAGGGAAGCATAAGCCGTATAGAGAATATCAATGACATTCAGCTGGGCAATACGGGAAGAAATGGCTCCGCTCCGAAACACAGACTCTTCAGCGGAAACATACAGAATATAAGTGACATTGGATGCAATCGTAGATGGCGCAAACCTGGTCACAGCTATGGTAGGCGTCTGGTTGTTGGCAAGCTCCCGCATACACTCCACCATCTCCGCCGTCTCCCCGGAGTAGGAAATGATAATCCCCACATCTTTCTTTGTGGCATTCTTGGCCATCAAGAGCTGGGCGTGCCAGTCCTCATGGGTAAAACACGGTTTGTTCAGCCGCAAAAATTTCAGATAAGCATCCTTTGCCACGCACTGGGATGCCCCGATCCCGAACAGCAGTACATTGCGTGCAGATAAGAGCAGTTCCACACACTTTTTCAGGATTCCTGTATCAATCAGATTTCCCGTCTCCTGCAGGGACAGGATATTCTTATTGGTAATCTTTTCCGCTATGCGTTCTATGGTATCATCCCGGGCAATATCGCTGTTTTCCTGCCTGCGGCTCTTGTCGTACATGGCCAGTTCATAGATCACTGCCTGGCGGAATTCCCGGTAGCCGCTAAAGCCCAGTTGCTTGCAGAACCGGACAATGGTGGATGGTGACACGTATAATTTATCTGCCAGTTCCCGGATATTATGATTCATGACGGCATCTGGTTCCCCCAGCAGATACTCTGCCACAAGGCGTTCCGAATCACTTAGGTACTTTGATATATCTCTCAACCGGATTAACGGGTTCTTCATTTCCACCTTTCCTTCCAGAGACGGCACATCACAAAACCTGGCTTTTATCCTGCCTGCTTTCCTGTAGCATCCTGCCGGTTTTCCAGCCTGGGCAAAGTCATGCCAATACCTTGGACAGGAATTCCTTAAGGCGTGGATTCCTGGGCGCCCCGAAGAATTCCGCAGGAGGTGCGCTCTCCAGTATCTTCCCGTCATCTATAAAGATAACCCTGTTAGCCACTTCCTTTGCAAAGCCCATCTCATGGGTCACAATGATCATGGTCATTCCCTCTTTCGCCAGGGCCTTCATCAGATCCAGCACCTCCCCCACCATCTCCGGGTCCAGGGCACTGGTTGGCTCGTCAAAAAGGATCACATCCGGATTCATGGCCAGGGAACGGATGATGGCCACCCGCTGCTTCTGTCCTCCGGAGAGCGTGGAAGGGTATACATCCGCCTTGTCCTCCAGACCGATGCGCCGAAGCAGGGAAAGGGCGTTCTCACGGGCATCTGCCTTGATCTTCGCCTTTGTGGTATCTATGGATACCGGCTCCCTTCTGGCTGGCCCCTTCCTAAACAGGTTGGTGACACGCAGCCATACGTTCCGGCGCTTTGCCCTGGACAGATCCTGGCACTGTACCAGCACCGGTGCCAGCATGATATTCTGGATCACGGTCTTATTGTGGAACAGATTGAAATGCTGGAACACCATTCCCATGCGCCGCCTGTGGACATTGATATCCACCTTCATATCCGCTATATCCACACCATTGAAGATGATCTGTCCTCCCGTGGGGTCTTCCATACAATTCAGACAGCGCAGGAAAGTACTCTTTCCGGAACCGGAGGGACCGATCACCACCACGATATCTCCCTTTTCGATGGTCACACTGATACCCTTCAGGACTTCTGTATCCTGGAATTTTTTCTCCAGATTAATGACGTCTATCACTTTTCCGCAGGCTCCTTTCCATGAGTTTGATTCCCGCGCTGATGACCAGCACAAGCAGGATATAGATCATCGCCATCACCAGGTAAGGCACCATGAATTCATACGTATTGCTGCCCATATAATTGAATGCCACATACAGATCTGTGGCTCCCACAAAGCTCACCACGGAAGTCTCCTTGATCAGGGCGATGAACTCATTGCCCAGGGTAGGCAGGATGTTCTTCACCGCCTGTGGAATCACAATCCGCAGCATGGTAGTGCCAAAACTCAATCCTACCGCACGTCCCCCTTCCATCTGTCCATGGTCTACAGACAGGATGCCACTTCGCATGATCTCCGATATGTAGGCCCCGCTGTTTAAGCCGAACACCAGGATGGATACCTGGACTCCCGTCATCCGTACTCCCATCAGCGGCAGCATGACATAGTAGAACACCAAAAGCTGCACCACCATAGGTGTCCCCCGGAACAACCCCACATAAAAGCTGCAGAATCCATTCAAGACCCTTGGCAGCACCTTATATTTGGGAATCACCCGGACAGTAGCGATCAGTGTGCCGATCAGGATCCCGATGACCAGACCTGCCACAGCGATCAAGAGGGTGTTCTGCAACCCTTCCAGAACCCGCGCATAGCCGTTCTGATGGATGAAGCTCTCTATAAACCTGTCTACTTTCTGTGGAAAATTGCCCATTGTTCCTCCCCTGTACTGTGCTTTTCCCGCTTTTTCTGTCATACCAGTGCCTTAGAATATGGCATTGCCATGACAGGGACACTGGTACCTGCCATCAAAGTCCTGTATCCACAATAGCCCTGTCTTTTCTGCATGGAAGCCAGCGGAATGCAGGGGTTCTACTGTAATTTGTTGATAGCCTCCGTGATACATGCTGCAGGTGCAGAGTCAATGATCACATAGTCAATGTTGCCGTTCAGCAGATCCTGGACAGCCAGGGAACCGTTCTTGTAACCCGTTACCTGGGCACCGAAACCCTCAAATCCCCAATCCGCATCGCCTTCCGCATAGAACAGCCCTGTGGTACCGTTCTGGGCACCGATCTTTGCGCTGCTGCCCTTTTCCTTGAGAATGGCTTCCACGGAAGCGGCATCCGTGCAGCCGTCAAAATCCTTGTCGTCAGAAGCTACAATCAGCACCTGGGAGGCATTGTAGTAAGCATCGGAAAAATCCACATACTCCATCCGGTCCTCCCGCACCGTGAGGCCAGCCATGGCAATGTCACATTTCTGCTGTCCCACAGACAGGCATACTGCCTCAAAGTCCATGTTCTGGATCACCAGTTCCTTATTCAGATATTCCGCAAGCCTGGCTGCGATCTCCATGTCAATGCCATAATAGCTGTCGCCGTCTATGTACTCGAATGGCTCAAAAGAGGCATTGGTAGCCACCACCAGCTGGTCCTTGCTCTCGTCATAGGCCGCTGACTTCACTGCCACCGGGGTACCATCCCCAAAATAGTGGTCGCAGATCTCCTCAAAAGTGCCGTTCTCATTGATCTCCTTGATAAAGGCATTCACGGATTCCATCAGTTCCGGCTGGGTCTTGTCCACGCCAAATGCATATTGCTCATCCGTAAGGGCAATGTCAATCACCTTGGCTGTCTTGGAGCCGCCGTCATTCCCGCAGCCTGCCAGTATGGATACTGCCATAGCGGCTGCCAGGATTCCTGTCAGTACTTTTTTCATCATGTTATTTTCCTCCCTTTTCCGGGTCCGATAGTGCATACACTTGCTTCGGACCAATGCAGATTGAAACTGTCCCTATGAATATACTTGCATAATATACCACTGGGTGCATAAAAATGCAATAGGAAATCTTCTGGTTTTAGTGTTTCACTGCAAAATAATTCATCAGAATATTCTTAATATGACTGTATCTCCTGGCATAGGAACTCTCCACCCGGATCAGCTGCAGGTGATGCTTTTCACAGATGGCATTCTTCTTCTGGTCCCGGCATCTGACTACCTCGTCCTCAAAATGCTCCTTCCCGTCCAACTCGATGGCCAGCACTGGCAGTTCCTCGCCGCCTCCCTTCTCATACACCACAAAATCGAACCGCCCGGAGTAGAACAGGTCACTACAGTCCGTGTTGTCTCGGAATACCTGGGAGATGGGCACTTCCTTGTGGATCGTAAAGCGGTTCTGGGAAAGCCAGATATTCTCCAGGGCATGGTTCATATTCTGCAGGAAAGCCTCCTCTGTGGCCGTGCCAAAGGGCTTCACTCCCAGGGCACGGGAGTATGTTTTCTTCCCTGTGACCTCTGACTCCCCGTTTTTCTTCACATATTCCACCAGCTCATAGAGGTCATCCTCCCCGTCCGTGCCATGGAGTCTTTTCAGATTCCGGGAATCTGCAAGCACGATCAGCTTCTCCCTGGCCCTGGAGGTAGCCACATTGATCAGCTCCCGGTTGTTCTTCAGCCATTTATAGGTACCCGCCTGCGTCTGATCCGTGAGAGCCGTGGAGAAGAGTATCACATCCTTCTCGTCCCCCTGAAAAGCATGTACCGTGCCACATACCACATTGGAGAGCCCTTCCCGCTCCAGGGCCTCCTCTATAAGCTTTCTCTGGTTCACAAAAGGGGTGATGACTCCCACACTCTTCTCCCGGTGGCTGCCAGCATACTGCAGGATCTCCTGGATCTCCCCAGGTGCCGTGTTGCGGATGCCGGCCTTTAGGTTCCGCACATCCAGGTATACCAGAGGCTGCGGCTGCACACTGGCAGAACAAATCTGTAGTCTGGAATTATAGTATTTCCGGTTGTTAAACTGGATGATTTTCTCATGGCACCGGTAGTGGTTGTGCAACAGTACCTCATCACTGACGGCATCACAGGCCAGATAGGTCTTGTAGATGGAATTCTTCCTGTAATCATATTCCTCCGCCACATGGTATCTCCTGCGCAGCATGTGGTTGGACAGCTCATCCAGCAGGATCACCGGATTCAGCTGCTGGGGATCCCCCACCAGCATCAGATTCTCCCCCCGGATGATCGGCACCAGGGACACTGCCGTATTGCACTGGCTTGCCTCATCCAGGATGGTCATATCAAACACAGGCTCCGGACTTCCCAGCTTGTGGGCGGAGATACATGTGGTGATGATAACGGGAAACACCTTCTGAAGCTTTTTTACATGTCTGGTCTCACTCAGGTACTTGGAGAAGGCAATTACCTGCCTGTCTTCCTCCTCTGTCCCATACAGGATTTCCCGCAGATCGCCAAACTCTTCCCCATCCAGCTTCTTCAGATACCGGGCCGATGTGTAGTATAGATATGTCCACAGCTCTTCCAGGTTGTTGTCCAGAAGCTTTAAGGCATCTGCCTCGGTAATCTCCCCTGCGCTTTCTATTTTCCGCTGGACCTGTTCCATCTGGCGCCCCTGGAGATCTGCCTGGAAAGGCAGCATAGCCATGGATGGCGTCCTCTTCCCCTGATACTCCAGAAGCCTTTGCAGAGTCTCCCTGCGCTCCTTCAGATCCAGTACTTCCTCATATTTTTTTAGAAGCCGGGAAAGCTCCCTGGCCCTTCCAGCCCGCTCTTCCTTTCTCCGCTCCAGGACACCCTGGAATACCGGAATGGCCCTTGCCTGCCTATGCACATAGCGGATGTATCTCAGAGCCTCCCTCACCTTGTCCATATTCCCCAGACGCAGCACAGGAAAAGGAATCCGCCTGCCATCATATTCCAGTCCTGCCAGCCTGCCGAACACAGTGTCTATGGGATGGTTGTTGTTGGATGCAAAGAGCACTGTCCTCTCGTTGAAGAAGGCCGTGATAATGGTATGGATAATGGTGTTGGTCTTGCCAGTGCCAGGTGGCCCCTGTATGTAAGCCACCGGGTACTTCATGGCATTGTGCACAGCCAGAAGCTGATCCAGATTGATCTGGCGACTCAGAAGGGCAATGGGATATTCCTTCCGCCGGATGGGACGGTTCAGCAGATCCCCGAAAAATGCCTTGATAGGCACTGTCTCTTTCCCCTGGTTCACCATCTTGATAATAGCTGCGTATTCCCTGTGGAGGTCCAGCGCAATATCCATTCCCAGGCCAATGATATAGGGCATGTCATCTACTCCCATGACCTGCCGGGTGTTCCTCATGACACGGTCTTTGATCTCCTCCTGGTTCTTCTCAAAATCAGCCAGAAGGCCATACTCCTCCCCGTCCAGATATTTCCGGATGCTCTCCTTGTTCTCCCCAAAACGGTATTCCGTACAGATGGTAATCTCCCGGGCAGGTCTTAGCACCCGGTTCTTTACGTCCAGCTGTAGTTTTCTGCAGGCCAGCACATAAAGTCCCCTGGTCGTATGGATACTGAGCACATTCATGGCAAGCTGCTGCATCTTCAGCCGCCCCTCATGGTACTCTTTTTCTTCCGACTTGATCTGAAACTGCCTGACTATGGTGCGGAACTGTTCCTCATCCAGCGGATACACCTCCCCCACAAGGCGTTCCCTGTCCAGAAAGCGGACCAGCCCAAAGTCCGCCTTGTAAGGCACCCCGTCCATGCGGTTGCACATCTCCAGGTAATTCAGTATCTTCAAGTTGGCCACATTGTCAAAAAGCCCCCTGTACTTGTGGGCATTCAGGCTGATGTCCCGGACCAGGTCCTCATTCACCGGACAGTAGGAGCCTTCCACCACCTGGGAAGACAGAATGGAATCAATGTATATCCTCTCATAAGAATCTGTAGTATACCTTCCAAGATGCAGTCCATCCACGGCAAGGGTACGCCTTGCGGGGGACAGGTTCCGGATCCCGATCCAGTAGCTGGTAATCTGCCCCTGGCGGTTCTGATATTCTATTTTCAGCCATTTTCCCTCATGGATAGCCCGGAAAATATCATGGCAGATGGTATTCATATATATCCCCCTGCGTGCCTAAAGAGAGGTGCTTACACACCCTCTTGCACGCATCAATTCAATATTTGAACTCCCAATTCCTTTTTTTGTGTTCCTGGCGCCTTGACACTCGTTTCTGGTATATAATCATTCACGGTTATAAATGATGCAGATCATACTTTGACCTTATGCGCAGTGATAATTGTATAGCTATATGTATTTACGGTTATTTTGTAATTACCTAAAACTATATACCAATTTTTCCCTGTTCTTTCAATGCTTGCTGTTGTATCCAAAATCTGTGCTTTGCTCCATTGGACAACATCATCTGTTTTGATCTGGCAGTTCCTTTTTATTCGCTCTGCACCCATCTCTGTTGTGTGAAGTTTATCAATATTTTCAATTAAGTCATTCATTTAGCAGCCCCCGTCTTTAAGACTATTTCTTGTATCATACTGTATATTCATCCAACGCATTTTTACCGGGAACACAAAGTCGAATTGGGACTATTTGAAAAGAACTTTCAAACTTCCCGTCATGCCGCCAGCGGCGGCACAAATAGAGCCTTTGCTCTTTTCCCTAGCCCCTATCCGGCTCCCCCGCATTCAAGTCCGTATAGCAATCTAACATTCCCACAGTCTCATTGGCCGGACGGCCATACATATTGCAGCATTTGTGGGAGACTTCTCCACCTCCAGCCTTCTCCTCATCCATCTCTACGCTCATACGCACCACACCGGCCTGGGTTTCCTGATCCAAATGTCTTAAGATTTCCTCCACCAATTTATCCTGACCCATAAGTTTCTTCTCCTATTTCCACACATGAATCGGTAACTACACTCCTATTTCATCATCAAGTGTAACATTGGAAAACAGACCGGTCAAGTCAAAGTCCCTTTTTCCGATATAGCATGACTACTTTTCAGTTACTGTTCACTCGTCAGTAACGCGAGGCATTTTTTATGCGCATTTTGCATAAAAACCCGAGACAGCGTGCGCTAAAACGCATGTCCTTTGCGTTTTGTGTGCATCTGTTATTGTGAACGGAGCGAATAGTAACACTTTTCATGCTACTGACGAGTGAACAGTAGCCTTTTCATGCCCTGATTCCCCTTATCCGTGAGAAATAACTTCCGCATGGCTGCCCGACTCATTTTTCTTGACTCATTGTCACGAAAATATACTTGACATGCCGGTTTCTAAACGCTATACATAAAACATGTCTGAAAATTGCTTTCCGGCAGATGTGCGTCACGTTAAAAGCAAAGCTGGCGCTGCTTTCTCCTACCAGCTCCTAATATAATCCACCTAAATTATCCCTATGTTTCGCTGGTCTAAATTTCCGCCTGACTACGTTGGCTTCACACGTTCAGCCACCTTGCAGGCTGAAAATTTACCTTACGCCAAACATGCAGGCAATTAGGCGGATTATACTAGTACATGCTTAAACAGGGCAGTTGCGCATGCAACTGCCCTGTTCCTTTTGTGTCATCTATGCTAATTTCTTACTATGAAAGTCTCCAAATTGGACTCTGCGACACCGCGAGTTGTTTCGTGCTCTCTTGCACGAAATCCCGAGACTGCTGTGCGCCAAACACGCTTCCCTTGCGGGTTTGTGTGCATCACCTAAACTCCCAGGCTTTTAGGTATGGTGGTGCGGCTGGCTGCATGGGAGTTTAGGTTTATACCGTTACTGATACATTACTCATTCTACTACTTGTACATAGGTCCGAAATTCGCACAGGCCCTGTAATCCTGTCCTTCCTTATCCATACCAAAAGCATTCCATGCGGCGGGACGGAAGATCTTCTCGTCCTCCACATTGTGCATACATACCGGAATACGCAGCATGGAGCACATGGTGATCAGATCTGCGCCGATATGACCGTAACTGATAGCGCCGTGGTTGGCTCCCCAGTTGTTCATCACATCGTAAGCCGTCTTGAACGCACCCTTTCCAGTAACCCTGGGTGCAAACCAGGTGCAGGGCCAGGTGTAGTCCGTGCGCTTCCACAGAACATCTGTCACTTCCTCCGGCAGCTTCACGGTCCAGCCTTCTGCGATCTGGAGCACAGGGCCAAGTCCTTTCACCAGATTCAGACGGATCATGGTCACAGGCATCTGGGCCTCTGTGACAAAACGGGAAGAATAGCCGCCGCCCCTAAAGTATCCGAAATCAGCTGCGTTCCATGTGGTGGCCTCCATAATGGCCTTCTGGTCTTCCTCTGTCACTTCATACCAGGGCTTCATCACAGCATTGCCTGCGGCATCCTTTGCCTGTCCGTTGGCATCCAGGCAGGCTGCACCGGAATTGATCAAGTGGATAAATCCGCCTGCCTCCTTCGCCACGCCTTCCAGCTCGTACCCAGTGGCTTTCTTCACGGCTTCGGGACTCCAGTAGGTACGCACATCTGCAAAGATCTGCGCCCTGTTGGTGAGCAGTTTCATAAACAACATACCCAGCCCATTCAGAACATCATTTTCCGTGGCCAGCACATAGGGTTCCCTTGCACCGTTCCAGTCAAAGGAAGTGTTCAGCATAGCCTCCGGGAAATCACAGTTGGGGTAGAAATCTGTCCACTGTCTCTGTCCCTGGAAGCCTGCGGCGATGGCATTGTGTCCCACCATCTCCTCCTCACGGCCTTCGGGCAGGTTCTGGTTGCCGTTCATCAGATCCTTGATGATACACATCATCTTCACCACGAACTCCCAGTCCTTGTCTTTCTCCTCCCTGGTCTTCTGCACAGCCTCCGGATTCTTGTCGAAGCCTTCCTTGCAGTTGGACTTCGTCCAGGCCAGGGCCTTCTCGTACTCTGCCTGGTCATAGATGCCTTCTGTCATCCGGCGGATGATTTCCACCTCGTCCACGGATTCCACGCGCATGCCCAGATATTCCTCAATGAACGCAGGATCGATGATGGAGCCGCCGATTCCCATACAGATGGAACCGATCTGCAGATAGGACTTGCCCCGCATGGTGGCCACTGCCACTGCCGCCCGGCCGAACCGAAGCAGCTTCTCTTGCACATCCTTAGGGATGGAAGTGTCGTCCGCCTCCTGCACATCATGTCCGTATATGCCAAAAGCAGGAAGGCCTTTCTGTGCATGGGTAGCCAGCACGGAAGCCAGGTACACCGCACCGGGCCGCTCTGTACCGTTGAATCCCCAGACACCCTTGATGGTCATAGGATCCATGTCCATGGTCTCAGCGCCGTAACACCAGCAGGGTGTCACGGTCAATGTGATATCCACACCTGCCTTGCGGAACTTGTCTGCGCAGGCGGCTGCCTCCCCCACACGTCCAATGGTGGTGTCAGCGATCACGACCTTCACCGGTTCCCCATTGGAATAACGCAGGTTCTGTGTAAAAAGCTCCGCGGCCTTTTTCGCCATGTTCATGGTCTGGTCTTCCAGAGATTCCCTCACCTTCAGATAGCCTCTTCTGCCATCGATTGTGGGGCGGATACCGATCACCGGATAATCCCCCACCAGTCTGTTTTGTGCCATTTTACTTTCCTCCTGTCATATAAAATTGTAAAATTGCATGCCCTATGTATCTATTGTCTGTCTATAAATTATAGCGGAATGGCTGGTAAAATACAAGCCTGCCAGCGCAAACAGTTACAAATAAGTACTACGAAAATAGTTACGGTTCACTCCGTTCACAGTAACCTAAAATAAGCTTAACTGCTCATACCCCCGATCCGCCGGAAACTCGCGCAGATACGCGAATATATCCTGCACCCCATCCAGAATATTCCATTTCCTACAGGTGTCATGCACCAGCTTCATCAGTTCCCTGTTATGATCGCTGGGGATCTCATAGGCATAGCCGAATTTTCTCTGATATTGCTCCTTAAGCCCTGGAAAGTGACGATCCAGGGCGCGGTAATAATATTCCCGGTCCCCCTCCCGCAGAGTCATACCCATGCCAAAGCAGAGGATGCCATGTACCTTTGCACGGACACAGTAATCCAGGATACCTTCCACATTTTCCCGGATATCATTGATCATGGGCAGTATGGGAGAAAGCCATACCACTGTGGGAATCCCTTCCTCCCTGAAGATCTCCAGCACTTCAAAGCGCCTTCTGGTGGTACAGACATTGGGTTCCAGTATTTTACACAGTTCTTCATCGAAGGTGGTCAGCGTCATCTGCACTACGCATTTCGCCTTCCGGTGGATGCGCTTTAACAGTTCCAGATCCCGCAGGATCCGGTCTGATTTAGTCTGTATGGCCAGCCCGAAACCATACTGGTCGATCAGCTCCAGACATTGCCTGGTCATTTGAAGCTGCTCCTCACAATGCATGTAAGGGTCGCACATGGCGCCAGTGCCGATCATGCACTTCTTCCGTTTGGAGCGCAAGGCTTTCTCCAGAAGAACAGGGGCATTACGCTTCACCTCGATATCCTCAAAATCGTGATTGATCTGATAGCACCGGCTCCGGCTGTCGCAATAGATACAGCCATGAGTACAGCCCCGGTACACATTCATACCGTTCTGTGCAGATAAGATTCCCTTTGCCTCCACAAAATGCATCTTCTCTCCTTCAACTGCCCGTCCGGCGGTACTGGCAAATACCGGGGAACCAAAGATTTATCCCCTGTTTTCCTGGGCCACCAGTCTGTCTGCACCATACATCTTCCGGAGTTTCGGCTTCTCAATCTTGCCTGTGGCATTTCTGGGTATTTCATGGAAAATGATCTCCTTTGGCCGCTTATACCTGGGCAGTTCCAGACAAAAATTCTCTATCTCTTCCCTGGTACATTCAACGCCATCCTTAACCTCAATGACAGCAGCGGTTTTCTCCCCCAGCCGTCTGTCGGAGAGACCAATGACAGCCACATCCTTCACCTTCCCGTGCCGCCGCAGGAAATCCTCAATCTGGACAGGATAGATATTCTCCCCACCGCTGACAATCACATCCTTCTTGCGGTCCACCAGGAAGTAGAAGCCTTCCTCATCCTGCATGGCCATGTCTCCTGTGTACAGCCATCCGTCCCGGATCGCCTCCGCGGTAGCCGCCTCATCCCGGTAATAGCAGGTCATGACGCCAGGTCCCTTCACGCAGAGTTCCCCCACATCCCCCTGTGCCACCTCCTGGCCGCACTCGTCCACGATCTTACATTCCCAGCGGTACCCTGGCACACCAATGGCGCCCACCTTATGGATATTCTCCACGCCCAGATGCACACAGCCAGGCCCTGTGGACTCGGAAAGCCCGTAATTGGTATCATATGCATGTCCTGGAAAATATTCCTTCCAGCGTT
The DNA here is from genome assembly GCA_910577665.1 of uncultured Acetatifactor sp. GTDB lineage: Bacteria > Bacillota > Clostridia > Lachnospirales > Lachnospiraceae > Acetatifactor. The sequence continues at coordinate 4,874 of CAJTOJ010000036.1, read as the reverse complement.
TGATGAGAGAGGGCGGCACCGGCTGGGCGCCGATATGCATCAACCTCCACTGGGAGAGCCTGTGGTCTTCCAGACGCAGGTCCCCTCTGTCCAGGGCATCCAGAATATCCTGTGCCCAGGGCACCAGCAGCCAGACAATGGTGCAATGTTCCTGGGAAACCGTGGACAGAATGGTCTCCGGCCTGGTCCCTTTTAACAGTACCGCCCTGCTGCCTGCCACCAGGCTTCCCATCCAATGGAATTTCGCGCCAGTGTGGTACAGGGGCGGGATACACAGAAAGGTATCCTCCCTGCCCGTCCCGTGATGTCTCTGTTCCATCTGGGCCGCCTGGGTGAGACTCTGGTGCTTATGTAAGATTGCCTTGGGAAATCCTGTAGTGCCAGAGGAAAAATAGATCGCCCCGAAATCCTCCTCCGTGATCTCCACACCAGGTGCCTTGCTGGAACAATCTGCCACCAGCTCGTGATAGCTCTCCGCAAAGCTGGGACAGTTATCCCCCACATAGATCAGCAGCCGTCCCTTGCAGAGCCGCTGGGCATTCACTTCAATACGCCCGATAAAGGCCGGTCCGAATACAATGATATCCGCCTCTGCCAGTTCCGCACAGTAGAGAATCTCTTCCGCATCGTAACGGAAATTGAAGGGCACCGCAATGGCACCGCTCTTTAAGACCCCGAAATAAATAGGAAGCCATTCCAGGCAATTGTACATCAGTATGGCTACCTTATCCCCTTTTTTGATTCCACGGCCAATCAGCATATTAGCAACGCGGTTTGCCTTCTCGTTAAAGACGCTCCAGGTAATCTCCCTGCGGTAGGGCTGGAACCGGTCTGACTCAATCAGTCCGTATTCCTTCCAGGTCATCCGCCGGGTATCCGGCTCTTCTGGGTTCAATTCCACCAAAGCCACCTCATCCGGGTACTCTCTGGCATTCCGTTCCAGATATTCTGTAACTGGCATATTCTTATCTCCTTACCCTTCTCTTTGGCCTGCCCACCCTCCCTGTCTGTAGCGGACAATCCTTAGCTAAAAGTATCACAGATGTAGAAAAAAGTCAATTTTCACAGGTGGAACCGGTCAGATCCCCAGTAACAGTTCAGACAGGGCACTGAACTGTTACGATCCCCACATCGCGGTAATGGTTCACATCACCGTATAAATCACTTCCCATTCCCCGGAACCGCATTCCGCCGTAAGCTGCCCATCCTTCTTGAGGAAAAGCAGTCCATTGGCCGGTTCCCCGCCGGAAAGCTTCGCCCCCTTTTCCAGCCGGATGGTGGCAGTGGTATTGTGTGGGATTGTTATCTTCAGCCTGCGGCCTGCCTGCGACCCTTCCCCGGCGCATTTCTCCCAGCGGACCTGTATCCTGCCATACACGCTCTCCAGGGATCCCTCCGCCCAGTCAAAGGCCTCATCCGTCAGTGGACAGATCAGACAGTGCCGGTATCCCGGCTCCTCTTCCGAAGTGTCAATCCCCAGGACCGCCCGGTACAACCAGTCTCCCACCGCACCATAGGCATAATGGTTAAAAGAATTCATATCCGGACTCCACATGGTTCCATCCGGTTTCAGCCCGTCCCAGTGCTCCCATACGGTGGTAGCCCCTGCCTTCACCTGGTACAGCCAGGAAGGAAAATCTTCCTGGAGCAGAAGCCTGTAGGCTTCCTTCTGGTATCCGTTCTGACTCAGCGCATGGCAGAAGTAGGGCGTTCCCACAAAGCCCGTGACCAGATGTCCTCCCTCTCTCTCCAGAAGTTCCACCAGCCTTTCCGCTGTCTGTGCCCGGTATCTGTCCGGCACCAGTCCGAAATACAACGCCACAATGTGGGCTGTCTGGGTCTGTGCCGTCATACGGCCTGCCCCGTCAAAGAAAGTATTCTGGAATTTCTCCACAATTGTCCCATAGAGTCTGCCATACTCCTTTGCATCCTCTTCCCGTCCCAGGATCCCGGCAATCCTGGCAAACAGTCCCGTGGAATAGGCATAATAAGCCGTACAGGTCAAGTCATTGGGTGTGGCACCAAAATAGCTTCCTTCCTGTGCATCCAGGGCCACCCAGTCCCCAAACTGCAGCCGGTAGTTCCAGATGCTGTCTACCGCATGTTCCCGCATGAAGCCGATCCAGGCCTTCATGCTGTCATACTGCTCTTCCAGTATGGTCCTGTCCCCGTAGACCAGATACATGGTCCAGGGATTGATCACCGCCACATCCGCCCAGGCCGCCGCCGAATGGGTACCCTGGGACAAGAGCCAGTCGTTTTCCTCCTTGCCGCTGATGATGTCCGGCACCACATGCGGCACCCCTCCCTCCGGGGTCTGGTCTGCCGCCACGTCCCTGAGCCATTTCCGGAAAAAGGGATAGGTATTCATCAGGAAACATGCCGTGCGGCAGAAGATCTGGGCATCTCCTGTCCACCCCATCCGTTCGTCCCGCTGGGGACAGTCCGTGGGGATATCCAGGAAATTCCCCTTCAGCCCCCAGAGAATATTGTGGGCAAGCTGGTTCACCAGAGGGTGGGAGCAGGCAAAACTGCCTGTAGGTTCCATCCGGGAATGCAGCACCAGTGCCTTGAAATCCTCCGCTTTCACCTCACAGGGCCATTCTAAAATCCTGGCATAGCGGAATCCCATGAAAGTGAAAAGGGGATGATACGCTTCCCTTCCCTCTCCCCTACAGATGTAGGTGATTTCCTGTTTTGCCGTGCGCAGGTTGTCTGTATAGACGTTCCCCGCCGCATCCAATGTCTCAAAGCACTGTAGCCGGGCCTTCTCCCCGGCCCTTCCCTCCAGGGAAAAATCCACCCAGCCTGTAAGGTTCTGGCCAAAGTCCACCACCAGCTCCCCCTTTGGCGTCCGGAACAGGTTCTTCGCCGGAAGGGTCTCTATCACTTCCACCCGGCAGCCCGGCTGGGCAGTGAGCGCCTCCATGGGAAATTCCACAGACTGTACCTTTTTCCAGCGCTTGTCCTGGCTGTGGACATCTATCCTGGCATCATAACACTCTCCGTCATAGATCTCCGAGAAAGTAACCGGTCCCTCTGTGCCCTCCCAGCTTCCATCCGTGGCAAACCGTTCCACCGTCCCGTCCTGGTACCGCACAGTCAGCTGCATGAGAAAGGCCGTCTGCTCCCCATAATTGTTCCTAAGCAGCAGAAATCCCATCTTCCCCTTATACCAGCCTGCCCCCACCATGGCCTCCAGGGTATTGTCCCCCTCTTTCAGGAGTCCGGTTACATCCACTGTCTGGTAGCACAAATGCTTCCGGTAGGAAGTCCAGCCTGGTGCCAGTTCCTGGCTTCCGGCTTTTTTACCGTTCACCCACAGGCGGTACAGCCCTAACGCTGTCATGCAGGCATAAGCCTCCTGCACCCCTGGCCTTATGGTGATTTTTTTCCGCAGACAGGTACTCTTTGACAGCTCCTTATCCTCTGGTGTCTCCCCGGAGATGAATCCTGCCTCCCATTCCTTTCCCTCCAGAAGGCCTGTGACAAAGGAAGCCGTCTGGCTGAAAGGACTCTCCTCTATACTGTCTTGGACCTGTACCCGGACAAAATACCGCTTACAGGACTGTAGGATGGGCTTTCCCTCCCTGCCAGGAAGTCTGTTATATGCCGCCTCCACATGGACGGACTCCCGGCTTTCCACATAACCGCTGTCATAGACAAGCTCTGCGAATTCACCATCCGCTGCAATCTGCAGACGATACCCCTGCTGTATCACACCTTTCCTGTCACTTTCCAGCACCCAGCCGAACCAGGGCAGTTCCCCCAGCCCCACCGGCTCCTCCAGATATTCCATTCTGATCCTGGTCACCTGCAGCATCTTCGATTCCTCCTCAAATCAATCTCCCGGAATAGCTTCCGGCAATACCTGTAGACTATCTTCCTCATTATAATTCTTTTACCGCTTTTTTCATATGGCATAATTTCAAACTTTCTGGATTTTTTATGGAATATTCTATGCTTCGGTCGGTGCTGACCATGCACCACCAGCGCTATGCACCTCTCACGGCATGAGCCAAATGTCTGCTTCGCAGCCGCCTGGCGCATTGCCCGCGGGAATCATTATGCATTGCAGATGGCAGGTAAACAGAAAGTTCCCATAAGGGAAAAACGGCGTGGTCAAAGCCACGCCGTTTCATCCGGGAAAACACTTCATTTCCCGTCTTCCATCATTGCTATACTCATTCCTCTTCCTGGGCTTTTCTTCTCTTATAGAGAACCAGAAGGAAGAATGTACCTGCCAGGATCACTGCCAGCCCTGTCAGCAGAGCCGGCCAGACAGGAAAGCCCTTACCGGCTTCAGGTACTGCCAGAGGAACACCGTCCTCTGTCTCCAGATCCGTGAGTTCGGAGTCTTCTGCTGTATCAGTAGATTCTTCCTCCTCAGCATCCGTCCCATCCAAAGCCGTATCTCCGTTTCCTGGATCCTCTGTTCCTGTGGATGTATCGTCTGAGGATGCATCCTGTCCGTTGGCTGTTGTATTCTGGCCATTGGTTGTTGCACCAGGTCTGTTTCCTGTAGCACCTGTACTGTTCCCGGAACCATTGGCTGTTGCCGTTGCTTCCCCTTCTGTTGTATTTGCCCCATCTGTAGAACCGGTTCCGGATTCCTGTGAACCACCCGGTGTATCTGGTGTGTCTGGCACATCCGGGGTATCTGGCGTATCCGGCTCATCTGGTATGTCTGGTTCATCCGGTGTGTCCGGCACATCCGGTGTATCTGGTGTGTCCGGCTCATCCGGTGTATCTGGTGTGTCCGGCTCATCCGGTGTATCTGGTGTGTCCGGCTCATCCGGTGTATCTGGTGTGTCCGGCTCATCCGGTGTATCTGGTGTGTCCGGCTCATCCGGTGTATCTGGTGTGTCCGGCTC
>CAJTOJ010000035.1:1293-37623 GCA_910577665.1 uncultured Acetatifactor sp. | reverse complement strand
TTCGCGTTTTGTGTGCATTCTCGTAACAGTTCAGTGCCCTGACTGAACTGTTACGGATCGTTTACAGGACGCCCTGCCGTTTCTCCCTCCAGGGTCCCTTTCTGTAGAACACCACCGACAACACCGTGCCCAGTACCCAGCCCACCGGCCATGCACACCAGATTCCTGTGGAACCGAAGGATGCCGACAGCACAAAGGCCAACACCACCCGAAGCACCAGGTCGGTAAAGGTGGCAATCATGAACCGGCCCATAAGTCCTGCTCCCCTCAGGATGCCATCTGCTACCAGCTTGATGGAAATCAGGAAATAGAATGGCGAAACAATGCGCAGAAATATGACACCTGTGTCAATCGCCTCACCGGTGATATTTTCCATAAACAGGTATACCAGGTAACGGCCTGCCGCCAGATACAGTGCCACCAGGGGCACACACAGCAGCCACACCAGCTTCCACCCGGCCTTGAAGCCCTGTCTCACCCGTTCCATCTTCCCGGCCCCGATGTTCTGGGAGGTAAAGTTGGAGATGCCGTTCCCCAGGGTGGTCAGGGAAGTGATCACCAGGTTGTTCAGCTTCACCGCCGCCGAATAACCTGCCATGACGCCAGGGCCGAATCCGTTGATAATTCCCTGCAATATGATATTCCCCACAGATACGAAGCTCTGCTGTAGGATGCTGGGAATGGCAATCACTGCTATACGGCCCAGCAGTCTCCAGGAAAAGACAGAAACCCGTTTTTCCAGCCGGATGGCTGCCAGCCTCCGCAGTACAAAAAGCAGCGCCAGCACACAGCTGACACCCTGGCACAGAAAGGTGGCCCAGGCCACCCCGGCCACCCCCATGTGAAAGGAGCGCACGAACAGGATATCCACACCCACATTGGCCAGGGAGGAAGCCGCCAGGAAAGTAAACGGCGTCCGGGAGTCTCCCAGAGCCGAAAAGATTCCCGTACACACATTGTAAAAAAACAAAAAAGGCAGTCCCCAGATGTAGATATCCAGGTATAACGCCGAATCTGCCAGCACCTCCGCCGGGGTGTGGATCATCTGCAGCAGGCTTCCACAGCAGCAGATGCCAGACAGCATCAACACACCGCACAGCACGCCTGTGGCAATCAGGGAAGTATACACCGCTGTCTTCATCTCCCCGTACTCCCTGGTTCCGAAAAGTCTGGATACAATCACCGAGCAGCCGATGTTACACCCAAAGGCAAACGCTATGAAGATCAGCGTGATCTCATAGCTGTTACCAACTGCTGCCAGGGCATTCTCTCCCACAAATTTCCCTACCACAAAACTGTCTGCTATGTTGTACAGCTGCTGGAAAATGATACTTCCAAACAAGGGCAGGCAGAATCTCCACAATACTTTTCCCGGATCCCCCACCGTCAGATCTTTATTCATATCCATACCTCCCTGTACACATACAAGCGGTTGCCTGTTACGGTTCTCCCGGTATTACCGCCAGGTGGTTTCACGCGTTCTTTGCGTGGCATACCCGAGACTGCCGCCTGTTTTGCCTTGATCTTTGATTCCTGTGGTATTATACTCTGAAAAGAGAAACATGAAAAATGTATCGTTGATATAGTGTCCATATCAAATTGATATAAGAAAGGAATCCCATGGCTATCCATTACGAGTACTACCGCATTTTCTATTATGTGGCAAAATACCGGAACCTGACCCAGGCTGCCTCTGCCCTGTATAACAGCCAGCCCAATGTGAGCCGTGCCATGAAACAGCTGGAGCACGAGCTGGGCTGTCAGCTTCTCATCCGTTCCAACAAGGGTATCCGGCTCACCGCCGAGGGCGAGCAGCTTTACTCCCATGTGGCAGTTGCCTTTGAGCAGCTACAGTTGGGAGAAGCCGAGCTGCTCCAATCCCTAAGCCTCCAGGGAGGCACTGTGTCCATTGGCGCCAGTGAGACAGCCCTGCATCTGTTCCTGCTTGGGAAGCTGCGCCTGTTTCTGGAGCATTATCCCGGTATCCGTCTGAAAGTCTACAATCTGAATTCCCCGCAGGCACTGCATTCCCTGCTGAGTGGCCAGATTGATTACGCTGTGACCACTTCTCCTGGTGATCTGCCACCATCCATCCGGGCCATACCCTTGAAAACCTTCCAGGACATCCTGGCAGGCGGAAGCCGTTTCGCCCACCTGCGGCAGCCTCTGTGGTATCCTGCAGAATCTTTCCCTGTCCACAATGTGGCAGATCCTGACTCTTCACCCGGAAACGGGCACGCCCTGCCATCCGCCCCTATCTCCCTCAAGGATCTTTCCGGCTGTCCTCTGGTGGCACTGGACAAACATACCACCACCTACGACCTCTACAACCGTTTCTACCTGGAGCACGGCCTGGTGTGGGAGCCAGACATAGAGGTGGCCACTGCAGACCTGATCCTGCCCATGCTGGAAAATAACCTGGGCATCGGCTTTCTCCCCATGGAACTGGCCGCGAAATCCCTTGCGGAAGGCAAAGTTTTCCAGATTCCCATAAAAGAAACAATCCCACACCGTTCCATCTGTCTGATGTACGATGTGGGTAAGCGTCTCCATGCGCCTGCACGCGCCCTGGGTGATATGCTGCTGGCAGACTCCTGACCGTTATTTATAGCCCGTTTCCAGCAGGTCTTTAAAACTGTATCGGATCCACCTCCGGGGTCAGCGGTTCCATTTTGTACTCCGGGAACTGGTCGATCAACGCCTCCAGGCACCGGGCGGTATTGGACTGGATATCATGGGCCAGCATCACAATCTTTTTCCTGCCCAGTGTACTCTCCCTGGCATTCCTAAGCAGCTGCTCCGGCGTGGTTTTCTTCACTGCATCCTCCAGGCTGCCATTCCAGTCAAAATAGACATAGCCCCGGTTTGTCATTTCCTCTATGATATCCCCGGCCACCTCCTTGTTGTAGGCATTGATGCTGCCTCCCGGGAACCGGAACAACTTTACCTCCACCCCGGTAACTTCATATACTGCATCATAGGCTGCCTGGAAATCCTCCAGGTAACTGTCCACACTTTTGTAGATTTCATCATACACATGCCGGTTACAGTGGATGCCGATGGTATGACCCTCCTCTACGATTCTTCTGGCCATGTCCGGATGCTTTCTCACGTTTTCCCCCACCACGAAAAAGGTAGCCTTGACCCCTTTTTCTTTTAAGATATCCAGGATCTGTCCTGTGTTCTCTTCGGATGGTCCATCGTCAAAGGTAAGGTACATGGTCTTGGGATAGAAATAGTGCTGGATGCCCCAGGCCATCCCCGCCGCCAGCTTCTCCTGGTATGCTGCATCGCAGAGCATCTCCCGCTCCTTCCGGCTGGAAAGAAAGCCCGTCTCAATCAGGCAGGATGGCATGGAAGACTCCCGCAGCACATACAGTTCCTCACTCTGCCGCACTTCCCTGTCCCTGGCCTGGGTCTTCTCCAGGGCTCCCATATGCACCAGCCTGGCCAGGCGTCTGCTCTCCTCCCCCTCTCCATAATACCAGGTCTCAATCCCCGTGGTAGCATTTTCCCGCTCTTCGCAGGCGTTCTGGTGTATACTGACATAGATGTCGGCATCATAGTCCTGGGCTATCTTCACTCTCTCTTCCAGGCTCATGCCAACGCCATCCTCCTGTCTGGTGAGCACCACATCCATACCCAGTTCCTGCAGCTTCCCGGCCAGCCGCCTGGCCAGTTCCAGATTGATCCCGGCTTCCGTGATACCGTTCCTGCTACAGCCCTCGTCCTCACCTCCGTGTCCGGGGTCAATGACCACCAGGGGAACATATGGTTCCACTTCCTCCACCAGCACAATATCCTCTACGGGCACAGGCACTGCTTCCGGCTCTCCGGCATAGGAGTGGATCTCGCTCTCCACCATGGTCATGTTCTCCTGTCCGTCCATATAAAACAGAAACAGCAGCACCCCCATGCAGGCTACGGCCAGGAACGCCAGGAAAAAGGCCAGGCAGAGTCCACCGCTACGCCGCCTGCCGCCTCTTCCCGCAGGTCTTCCTGTCCCGCGCCCGATCCTGTCATACTGGCTCATCCTTACCAGCCTTACATCCCCTGCCTGTCTTCTGCCCGCCTGTCCGTACATCTTCCGCCCCTTCTTTCTTCTCACTGCCGCCTTACAGTACCCTGCCCCGGATTCTCTTCCCGGACTCCTGTCCCTTACCTCCCGCCAGGATATGTGGTCTGCCCCATACCCCTTCAGACAAGGCACTGGTTATTGCCCGGAAACCAGAAAAGCTTCCCCGCTGCTTTAAAAAAAGCATATAGGGAAGCCCCGTCATATTCTCATATTATTTGCATCTAAGTCTCAAACTTTTTCCATATTTTTTGCATCATGACATACATGTCAGTTTTCTGGCTGTTCCGGCCTGGCCCATCACTTGGATATCTTCAGAAAAAGTTCATTGATGTCTTCATAAAAGCCCACTGTGACCACCGTGCTGCCTTCCTCCATACCCTCAAAGCTGTACTTCCTGAAATAGGGTGTGGTCTCCCCCAGCGGATTGGTACCTTCATATTCCTGTGGTTCCCCCAGACCCATGTATTCTGCCCAGGCTGCGATCATCTGATCCGGATCCACCTCCGTCCAGGCTGCCACGGAGGATCTCACATAGAACTCATACATCTTCCCGGTATCCGCATCCACATAGGCATCCAGCAGACGGTTTTGCTTGTCTGCATTCTGTTTTCCCGTACTTAGGCTGATCTTCCACACCAGCACATTGTTCTGTGGCTCCGGCACATCAATTGCCGAATACAATTCTGCCTCATAGCCTGCCACAGTCAGCTCCCGGACAGAATCCGGCAGGATGCCCAGTTCTTTCAGTTCCCGGACTGCATGGTTGCAAAGTTCGATTCCGGTCTCCCCGGACACTTCCTTTCCCGCTGAATCCTTGCGGTTCACCACAAAGGCATAGGTTCCGGTCAGTTCCTGGTAATCCAGGTCTGACTGGCCCGTCCTTGTCATGGCAGATTGTTCGCTCTCCGGCTGGATCTGGTTATTCAGGCATTTGGATAAGATATAGAGCTTGTCATTGCTTCCCAGGGCATAGCGGTACCCTTCCGTACCCGTCTCCACCTCCTGGGTATGGATCTGGTTGAGCACTCCTCTGTCCTGGTACCTGGCCAGGGCCTCCGGTCCCCAGATGGCAAGTCCTGCTGTCAGTGCTGCCAGTGGCAGCAGCAGAAGGGCAACCTTTCTAATCTTCATGTATATTCTCCTTATTGGGCAGCAGGAAACTGATCCAGGTGCCCTCACCCACTGTGCTCTCAATGACCAGCTCACTGTGGTGCAGCCTTAGGATCTCCACGCACAGCGCCAACCCCAGTCCCGCACCGTTCCTGCTCCGGGACCTGGACTTGTCCACCATGTAAAACGCCTCCGTTATCTTCTTCTGCTCTTCCGCAGGGATGCCCACACCGTAGTCCCTGACCCAGAACATGTAACCGTTTTCCTGGCATTCCCCAAAGACCTCTACCACCCCTCCTGGCTCAGATGCCTTCATGGCATTGTCCACCAGGTTCAGCAGCACGGATTTCAGCAGATTCGCCTCCGCATATACCGTTCCCTCCTGGAAGGAGGTATACAGCTGTTGCTCCCTGTTTCCCGCAAACATATCCTCCAGATATCCAAAGAGCGTTCCTGCCTCCACCGGCTGGAGATCTACCTGTTCTCTTTTTGTGACAATGATGTCAAGCAGTCTGAAGGACATATTTTCAAGACGCTTGCCCTCCGTGTAGATATAGTTGGAAGAGAGAAAATGTTTCTCCTCGTCCAGTTTCCTGGAACGCAGCAGGTCCGCATAGCCGATGATCGCCGTAAGCGGGGTCTTTAGCTCATGGGCAAAGGCAGCAATGAAATCTTCCCTGGCCCGCACCTCCTCCTTCAGCTCCCCGATGGTGCCTTCCAGGGTATTGGCCATGCGGTTGAAATCCAGGGTAAGCTGGCCCAGTTCATCATTGCTCACCTGTCTGGCCCGGTAGCCATAATCCCCATCCGCCATCTTCCTGGTAGCCCTGGCCAGCCTGCGGATGGGCTTGGTGAGCCAGCTGCAGATGAAAAAGAGCACCAGCGCACTTAAACACAACATGGCCAGCGTCACCTGCCTGTAGACAGAAAATCCCATGGAGCGCTCTGCGAACACTCTGGTCACATCCTCCATGGTCTCCAGGTACAGATGCCTGTCCAGGGCATTGACCATGATCCCCGTCTGTATGTAATAATGCCCCTCCCAGGGTACCACCTGCCAGATCCTGGTATCCTCCGCTATCTCCTGTAACAGCATTGCGTCCCCGGGAAATCCCTCACTGGCGTACAGGACTTCCTTCTCCTCATCGGAGAGACGCAGCAGTCTCCCGGACCCATGACCGCTGCTCTCCAGCTTTGCGCCGATCTGTTCCACCGCAGTATCCTGGAGCATGTCGTATTTGGTAGGCACATTCAGCGCCGCCGTCTCAAAGGCAAAACGCAGGATGTTGCTGCCGTCCAGAGCCTGGTCAATCTCCCGCTCCAGGGCTGTCTCGAACACGAAGTTCACAAAGAAGTACCCGCTGACTCCAAAAGCTGCTGCCATGATAATAATCGTCCACAGAAGGATCTTGTATAAAAATTTCATCTTTATACCCATCTGCGCGTTGCAACGGGCCATCAAGTCAACACCCCCGCAGCATACGCATTTCCATTCAACCTTTTTGCCTTTTTATATTTCCAGACGGTAGCCCACTTTATACACCGCCACCAGGTTGTCCTCCCAGCCCATTTTCCGCCGCAGTCTCTGCACATGGAGATCCAGGGTACGGCTGTCTGCCAGGTATTCGTCCCCCCAAACCTTCTCATACAAGGTCTCCCGGAACAATGCTATATTCTTGTTGCGTATAAAGAGCACCAGCAGACCGTACTCCTTGTTAGTCAGCACGACAGGGCGGCCCGCCCTGGTCACTTTCCTGGCTTCCTCGTCCACCACCACATTCCCGGCAGCAAGCAGCACCTCCGTCTTATTGTACCGGCGCAGCACCACTTCCACCCGGGCTACCAGCTCCACCACATCGAAAGGTTTCACCAGGTAGTCTTCCGCTCCCAGTTTCAGTCCTTTTACCCTGTCTTTCACTTCATGTTTTGCCGTAATGAAGATCACCGGTATCTTAAGGGGCCTTATGTATTCCATGATGTCATATCCATCCGCACCCGGCAGCATGATATCCAGCAGGATCAGGTCAAAAGGCTCAGACTCTATCATGTCAATGGCCTTCAGACCGTCCTGGACTGCCTTACAGTGGTATCCTGCCGCCGACAGGTTGATGTCGATCAAATCACAGATGGGTTTCTCATCATCCACAATCAGTATCCGTATCATTCTTCCTTTGTCCACCCCCAATATTCCCGGATGATATCCACCAGGCCGTTCACCGTATCTTCCTCTGTGCACTGGTAAGTATCTGCAAATTCCGCATCTTGTACAAATCCATCGGTTCTCTGGTAATAGATGGAGCACTTTGTGTCCACCTTCAGGCTGCCGTCTTCCCCCGGATAGCTGTATCTTGCCAGCACCAGCAGATCCTTCAGTCCGTCGCCGTCCAGGTCACGGCAGGCCATTCCCTTCAAGGCATAGAGATTGTCATAGTCCCCCATAGGCTGGAAACTCCATACAATATAACCCTGCTCATTGACCAGATAAATCATGAATGTATCATACCCTGACATGCGTATGCTGCCGGGCACCACCTGCAGCCTGCCCTGCTTCTCAAAATTCCTGTAGTAGCATTGCTCCTGAGCCACCTGGAACCCGTTCTCCAGCAGCTCCTCCAGAGTGGTCGCCGTGTACAGCACTTCTGTGGAGACACCATCTCTCACATAGGAGGCAATGAAATCAGCACTCTTGTTCATGCTGAAGCGGTTGATTTTGTCGGAAATACGCCAGTCCCGGTAGAAGCCGCCCTCCTTCTGGAACAGCACATCCCCTACCTTGTAGCTTTTTCCCGCATATTCCCCCGTCTCATTCTGGCAGTCGGTGATCAGCACAATGTCCGTGAGTCCATCCCCGTTCAGGTCCTGGAAGGATACGGAGGCGATATCCCTGGTGGGCTGTGGCAGCTGGCCCATCCATTTGAAATTGGTCTCCAGCTGATTGGTTTTGAACAACACATTCCCCCGGCTGTCAGTGATCAGGACCGCCAGCCTGTTATAACGTTCCTCCATGGCAGGCAGGAATGTTACCTCTTCCTCCCCAAAAGACTCCAGAAACACCGGAAAGCTCTGATCCTCTATAGGGACATATCCATTGTGCGCAAGATCCTCCAGGGTCAGAATGGCATCAAAATGCTCCTGGTATTCCTGGTACTGTCTGGTGAGCTCTTCCCACTGCCCCTGGGCAGATGCCGGTACAGGCACCAGCCCCAGCAGACAGATGCAGGTCAGCCAGACTACAGATATCCGTTTCTTGTTCAAGATGTGCTCCTCCTGGTATGCTGCCGGCAGCCTGCCAGGCTCCTGTTTGGAGCCGCCACTGCCAACGTGCTTTTGGTTTTACGCTGCACATGAACTGTACATCTACCAGTATACTCCGGAAATGCATCATTTTTGCAAGAAGATCCTTTTCTTCTCTTTTTTAAATTCGTAACAGTTCCTCACTGTCCGTTCTGTGCAGCTTCACCGCTATCATACTTCAGCACCATGGCAGAAGTAGCGGGCATCTCCACCACAATCTTCCCGGCCACCACCGGATACCAGGTTCCTCCCAGACGGTACCCGTCTGCATCCGTACAGATCAAGGTACGCATCCTGCCATGCTTGGGTGTTCCAAGCTCCCACACAAAGAACTGCCTTGTGACAGGGGTATCATTGTTATTGACTAGCACCATGCACTGTCCCCGCCTGTGGAACCTGCCATAAGCCAGAAAATTATAATCGCTATCCATATATTTCAAGGAGCCTTTGCGCAACTCGTCATTCTCCCTGCGCAGGCGGATAATATCCCTGTGAAAAGCGATCAGTTCCTGGTCCTCCATACCCCAGGGATACGTGCGACGGTTATCCGGGTCGGTAAAACCACACATCCCGGCCTCATCCCCGTAATAGATTGTGGGGGCTCCTACCCAGGTCATCTGGATCACCACTGCTTCCCGGAATACCGCCTTATTCACATCCTGTTCCGCTGCGTGGGGTCCAAGGGTTCCCGTCCGGCCCACCTTATGGTTGGTGCGGGTAAGGAAGCGGGAATGATCATGGTTGGAAAGCTCATTCATGGCCACCTGCCAGCTGGGCATGGCAAAACTTGCACAGTGATGCCGCATGGCACCCCAGAAGCTCTCCGCATTTCCCAGAAGATCTTCCCGGAAATCATCGCTGTGCTTCTCCATACCAGTCAAAAACCAGGTCACCGGCTCCATAAAGGCATCATAGTTCATCACGGTATCCCACTCATTGCCCTGGAGCCAGTCCCTGGTATTGCCATAATGCTCTGCCAGAATGATGGCTTCCGGGTTGGCCTCCTTCACAGCCTTCCGGAACTCCTGCCAGAAATAATGGTTGAACTCCTGGCTCCGCCCCAGGTCAGCCGCTACATCCAGCCGCCATCCGTCCACGCAAAAAGGCGGGGATACCCATTTTCTGCCGATTTTCATCACATAGTCAAACAGCTCCTGGGAATCTTCATAATTCAACTTTGGCAATGTATCATGCCCCCACCAGCCGTCATAGGAACCATTGTAAGGCCAGCAGTCCTTCTGGTAGAAGAGAAAATAGTCCCGGTACGGACTGTCCGCACTGACAAAGGCCCCTTTCTCATACCCTTCCGCATTCTCATAGATCCGTTCCCGGTCCAGCCATTTGTTGAAAGAGCCGCAGTGGTTGAACACCCCGTCCAGAATCACCCGCATGCCCCGTCTGTGGGCCTCCTCCACCAGTTCGGCAAACAACTGGTTACTGGCTTCCAGATTCCTGTAATCCGTCACCCGCTTCACATACCTGGTAGCCTGGCGGTTCTCCTTCTGCCAGGCAGGCTGCAGTTCTCCCCCGTCCTCCACGATCCTGCCAAAATGAGGGTCTATATAGTCATAATCCTGGATATCGTATTTATGGTTGGAGGGGGATACAAACAGGGGATTAAAATACAATACCTCCACTCCCAGATCCTGCAGGTAATCCATCTTGTCCAGCACCCCCTGCAGATCCCCTCCATAGAATTCCCGCACATCCATCTGGGCCGGATACCGGTTCCAGTCCTCCACCCTGCGTACCTGCTCATTGATATAGGTATACTCTCCAGTCTGCACATCATTGGACGGATCCCCGTTGCAGAAGCGGTCCACATAGATCTGGTACATCACGGCTCCCTTGGCCCACTGGGGTGTCTTGAACCCGGGAATCACTACAAAATCATAGTACTCGTTGATCTCCTCCACCACGCCCCGGGAATCATAATACCCTTTCAGCCTTCCTGTAAGCACCTCAAAATGGTAGGTCAGCTTCTCCTCCCCCAGCAGGATTTCATAGGCATAATAGTCAAAATGCTTATCCCACCAGGCTTTCTTCATGGCATACTTCTTCTCCCCGCATACCAGTATCACATGATCCACATTGTTCTTGGCTGTGCGGAACCGGATTGTGACCTTCTCAAACGGCTCCGGCTCGGCAGGCACCAGATACTCCTCTGTGGTATCTGTGAAGAGGGCCCTCCTGTTGAATACCGGGCGCATAGTAGCGATATATTGACGAATATTCTCCAATCTTTCGTTTTCCTGTAGGTCAATCATCTCTTCCACTCCCTTCTGTCCGGTAAATAAACCTTTTCCACCCTGCTGTCTGGAAGACTAACCTGGCTGTCCACGAGTAAAAAGGACAGTCATGGGGTGACTGTCCTTTTCAGAGAAGGTATTTCTTTTATGGGGTATAGCAAAAAACTATATAATGTATTGGGGGGGTTACGTATATTATAATACCATCCGTCCCACCATTTGGCTAGTCTCAATTTTCACAAATATGACAAAAGCCATACTAGTTTTTTATGCATTATTACCAATGATCCTTTGGTAATTATTCCCATAACGGCCTTGACCGCAGGTATATCCCCGGGCACCCGGCACCTTGAAAAAGGACTTTCACCCATGTGTGATTTTAATGTTCGTCATATACGGCAAAAAGGGTTTCAAACTCTTCCCGCCCAATCTTCTCCTTCTCCAGTAGTTTATCTGCACAGCTGTGCAACACAGCCTCGTACTTCCGGATTACATCCTGCGCCTGCGCATAGCAGGTATCAATAATGGACTTCACTTCCCTGTCTATCTCCCCGGACACTGTCTCACTATGGGATTTTGCATGGGCCAGGTCCCGTCCGATAAACACCTCATCATCATCGTCATCATAGCAGACTACGCCGATGTTGTCAGACATTCCGTAACGTGTCACCATCTTCCGGGCCAGCTGGGTCGCCCTTTTGATATCACTGGATGCGCCGGTGGTAATGTCCTGGAAGATCATTTCCTCCGCGATCCGGCCCCCCAGGGATACCATGATATCCTGTAGCATCTGCCCCTTTGTCAGAAACATCTCATCTTTCTCCGGCAATGGCATGGTATACCCTGCCGCCCCTGCCCCTGTGGGTACGATGGACACTGTGTATACAGGTCCCACATCCGGCAGCACATGAAACAGTATCGCGTGTCCGGCTTCATGGTAAGCCGTGATGCGCTTCTCCTTATCCGATACAATGCGGCTCTTCTTCTCTGCGCCGATTCCCACTTTGACAAAAGCCTTGCTGATGTCCTCCTGGAGCAGAAACACCCTGCTGTTCCTGGCTGCATTGATAGCCGCCTCGTTCATCAGATTCTCCAGGTCTGCCCCGGTGAAGCCGGCCGTAGTCTGGGCCACCTGCTTCAGATTCACATCATCTCCCAGCGGCTTGTTCTGGCAGTGTACCTTTAAGATCTCTTCCCGGCCACGCACATCCGGCCTTCCCACTGCAACTTTCCTGTCAAACCGCCCCGGACGCAGAATGGCCGGGTCCAGGATATCCACCCGGTTGGTGGCTGCCATCACAATGATCCCTTCATTCACGCCGAAACCATCCATCTCCACCAGCAGCTGGTTCAAGGTCTGTTCCCTTTCATCGTGGCCGCCGCCCATACCAGTTCCCCGGCGTCTGGCCACCGCGTCAATCTCATCAATGAATACGATACAGGGAGAGTTCTTCTTGGCGTCTGAAAACAGATCCCGGACACGGGAAGCACCCACACCCACGAACATCTCCACGAAATCGGAACCGGAGATGCTGAAAAAGGGAACCCCTGCCTCCCCGGCCACCGCTTTGGCCAGCAGTGTCTTACCTGTTCCGGGCGGTCCCTCCAGCAGCACACCTCTGGGGATCCTGGCACCTACCTTGGTGTATTTGCCCGGCTCCCGCAGGAAGCTGACAATCTCCTCCAGTTCTTCCTTCTCTTCCCGCAGTCCTGCTACCTGGTCAAAGGTGATGGATTTGTCCCCTATGCTCATCCTGGCCCTGCTTCTGCCGAAGTTCATCATCTTGCCGCCTGCACCACCTGCGTTCTGGGCATTGATCATCAGAAACAGCACCACACCCACTCCCAGGACGATCAGCAGGGGCAGCAGGGTAGTCACCAGCCAGTTATCCCTGGGCACATCGTGGACCACCGGGTCAAACCCATAGGAACGGATCAGGCTCTCTGCCTCCACCACATCCGTCACATACAGCTTCTTCTCCATGCCCCCCTTCAGATAGATCCGCAGGGCACCGGTAGGCGTCTCGCTGTTGGGCATCACCTCCACATTTTCCACCTTCCCGGCCTCCATGTCTACCAGAAATTCTGCCCGGGTATAGTCTTCCTCCATGCTGGTCTTGCCCCAGAAGTAAAACCCTGCCATCACCAGCAGCATGATTGAAATAAATAAAATATATGAGAAAACTCCTCTATTATTCTGCCTCAAATCAAAAGCCTCCTACTTGTCGAACTCTACCACCCCGATATAGGGCAGATTGCGGTATCTCTGGTCATAGTCCAGACCATAGCCCACCACAAATTCATCCGGGATCTGGAACCCTGTATAGTCCACCTTCACTTTCACCACACGTCTCTCCGGCTTATCCAGCAGGGTACACAGGCGCAAAGATGCCGGTCCACGGTCCCGCAGCATCTCCAGCAGGTAGCTCAATGTCCTGCCACTGTCCACAATATCCTCCACCACCAGTACGTCCTTTTCCTTCAGGGACTCGTCCAGATCCTTCACGATCTTCACCACACCGCTGGATTTTGTATCACTTCCGTAGCTGGACACAGACATGAAATCCAAGGACACTGGTATGGTGATCCGCTTGGCCAGCTCACACATGAAAAAACTGCCCCCCTTGAGTACACATACCAGATGCACCTGCTTCCCCGCATAATCCCTGCTGATCTGTTCCCCAATCGCCTGGATCCTGGCATCCACCTCTTCCTCCGACAATAGTACCCTGATACGTTCCGTCATCTTCGTCCTCCGTTTCGCTGCCTGCACAGCCTCCTATTAATTGTACCTGCAAAACATGTTTTGTATTCCCGCTAATTTTGTAATATTCGCTGATTCTGTAACCAACCAGCCATAAAACATGCTTTCCCTCCGCCAGAACCGGTATCCTGTCCCTAAGCAGCCTGGGTATCTTCTCTGTCACCATGTAGTCCTTCAAGGACTTGTGGATCATGCCCCCTCTGCCGTCCGCAATGGTAATATAATCTCCTGTCTGTCTGAACCGTATGTCAAGCGGTTCTCTCATTTTATCACAATCAAACCATTTCGTATACCTGTTTAGAGGAATTTCTTGCTGACTTTTGGGGAAAAATTGCCGGAAATGGAAACTTCCCAGGGTACCTCCATCTACCACCTGCCAGACCGCAGGCCTGCCAGTTCCAGCTCCTGTGGCCCCCTTGACATCACCGGACGGCAGCTTAACCTCGCAGGGAAGTTCGCCCCAGGCATCCAGGTTCCTTGCCAGACCTGTCTGGGCCGGCCGGCTTATATGCCGGCTCCCTGGCAGGATACAGTCCGGGCCTCCTGGCTCTTTCCTTCCCAGTATCACCTGGCCATAGCTTCGCATGGCCTGTATTCCGAAAGGCAGGTCCACTTTCCGGTTCCCTGTCCCGGTAAATAGTTCCAGCACATCCCTTACATGCACTGCCAGGATATCCTTGCCTGTGGGGGACCATTCCTGTAACAGACCCAGCAGAAGATATTTCTGTAGCACAACATGCAGTTTCAGGAAATTGTGCACCTGTATCTGCATTGCCGTGGCGGGACTGCCTGTGACACATCCTCCCCTGGCCAGAGCCACCTGGCCTTCCAGGTAATCTGATATCTCAGCCAGCATGTCTGCCGTCTGGCACATATGGGCCACAGCCCCTGACGACACCTGCTCCTGGGCATAAGGAAGCATATAATGCCGGATCCGGTTCCTGGTATAGCCGTCCTCCCCGTTGGTACTGTCCGTGCAGTAAGCGATCCCCCTCTCTTCCAGGTATCTTTCCACCTCCCACCGTTCCAGGCAGAGGATCGGCCGGATGATCTCCTGCCGTCTTGGCGCTATCCCACACAATCCTTTCAGCCCACTGCCCCTAAACAAATGGAACAACATGGTCTCTGCACGGTCATTGGCATTGTGGGCCACTGCGATCCGCCCTGCCCCGAACTGTGCCGCCGCCTGCCCGAAGGATCTGTAGCGGAGCCTTCTTCCTGCATCCTCCATGGAGCATTTCTCCCGGTATGCAATCTCTTCCATATTTCCTTCTGTGAGATAGTATGGAAGCCCTTCCCGGGTACACAGTTCCTCCACATACCTGGCATCTTCTGCTGCATCTGCCCTGTACCCATGGTTCACATGGGATACCGCCAGTTCCAATGGTACCCTTTTTCTGTATTCCAGCAACAGAAATAAGAGGCAAACCGAGTCTGCCCCTCCGGAAACACCAGCCAGGATCCTGTCCTGGCTGTGTATCAGATTGTGCTCCCTAATGTAGGAGAACACTTTTTCCTCCGTCCTATGCCGCATATCCATATGTGCATGGTAGCCTATTCCAGGGGAAAAGTCAACAGAGCGGACACGAAAAAAGCAGCTTCACGGCTTCCAGATCCCGGCCACCCCCACTGTCATATCATCCCGGATCCTGCCGCCACATGCCACCAGTGCCATCCGAAGGATCCGCTCCGCCATCTCCTCCGGATTCACCTCCTGCATCCGGGAGAGCATCTGGACCAGCCCCTTCTCATATTCCTCCCCGCAGAAGGCATCAATCACACCATCCGTGACCATTACCAGGCAGTCGCCGTCCTGTAGCGTCCGGCACAGGGGCTGGGCATCCACCTTCTGGAAGATGCCCAGGGGCAGCGTACCCGTGGCAAGCTGCTCCACCAGGGTGTCTCTTTTCAGGAAGGAGACCGCCCCCCCGGCCTTGTGCAGTTCCAGGCTGCCCTGGTGCAGATCTATGTCGCATAGATCCAGGGTGGGATGGTTCTGGTCCTCCCCCAGGGCAAACAGGGCCGCATTCACCATATTGATGGCCGCTTCCGTCCCATAGCCTGCCTCCAGCATCTTCTCCATAAGATCCAGCACCTGGCCGCTGTCCTTCCCCGCCTGCTCCCCGGAGCCTGTCCCATCTGACAACATGAGGATGATCCTGCCTGCGTCTTCCTCCAGCACAGAATAGTTATCCCCGGATATGGTCTCATTCTCTTTTGCAGCCCTGGCAAAGCCCGTGAGCACCAGGAAACTGGCTTCCTCCTCCAGCACAAAACAGTGTGGCGTCCGTTCCACCATATACGGGCTGGAGGCAGACAGCTTCAGTCTCCTGTCCAGCAGGACAGAAATCATGTCTGCCACCTCCTCCCCGGATATCCCGGTATACCTGTCCGTGCTCAAGGTTGCCATCACCGCTTCTTTTCCATTCTCCTTTGGTATGTAACAGGGATTCTCTACCCGGATTCCCTCCTCCTTCATGGCCTGGGTAAGCAGTCTCCTCTTTTTCTCCTCCATGGGATGGTAGCAGACCACCTCCCCGGCAATCTCCGTCATGATCTTGGCCATCTCATACAGGTGCCCCTTAATCACCTGACGGTTCTCCCAGAGCCTTCTCTCCGCCAGCACTGCCTGCCTGTCCTTCATACCAGTAAAAAACTCCCTGTCATAGCTCCTGGCCAGCTCCATAAACGTATCCGCATAGTTCAGCAGACGGCTTCTGCACAGATCCGATACCTGTGCGGTCAGCAGTTCACTTTCCTGTCTCTTTTTCCTGCCGCCATGCAGACGGTTCTGCAATAGCTGTAAGTCCCTTCCCGCTGTCATCAATTCCTGAACCTGCACCTTCCCCCGGCCTTTTCCCGGACGAATGCCAAAGGACGGGCTGGCCGCCCGGCATCCCCAGGGCTGCTTTCTCTGTTTGCAAACAGCCGGATTTTGCAACGCCACCCATTATAGAATCCCTGTCTCCATTTTTTTGTCAAATCGAGGGCACTTTCCCTTAAAGTTTTGCGACAAAAAAAGCAGGAGCTTTATAACCCCTGCCTCTCACCATGTGGATGTCTCTTCTGTATCCGTTCCCTGCTGCTCATTCCTCTTTAAACAGGATCTCACCCTCATACACCAGCCCCAGCTTCTCTCTTGCGATCCGCTCTATGAAACCCTTGGTCTGGACCTCTTTGCCAAATTCCGCTATCTCGCCGGTGCGGGCATTCTCAGCGGCAATCTGCGCCTCCAGCAAGGCTGCCTCAGCAGTCTTGGCTTCCAGCTTCCCATTCAGTTCCACGCTCTTGACCGCCACCACCACCATGATCATCAGCACTACCAGCGATACCAGGAACATGCTGAACCTGTTCTGGCTTCTCTTCCTGTACGCAATCCTGTGTCTCGCCATTGCCCCTCCCTTCCTGCAATCCGTCCTTCCCTGATCCGAGCTGTCCCATGTGGCAGTCGCACCTATACTACTTCTTAATAACCATTTTAAGTACTTTCAAGGAGTGCGTCAACCTGTTTTTGAAATCCCTCTTTCCCCGTCTGAATCTGCCCCATATACCGTACCCTGCCTTTGACGCCATGGAGGCGCTCTTCCTGCATGCCACTCTAAAGGGTCTGGCCAGAAAAGCAAGACATTTTGCCAGAAACTGTAGCATCCTGGTCAGAAAAAGTGATACATATTTTACAAAGATCCCGCTCACCAGCTTTCTGTAGAGAACCATTCCCGATAAGGCCCCCAGCACGGCAAACCACCGCAGACTGCCATTTCCCTCATGATACATCATCAGGAACACTTCCCCACCACAGTAGATCCAGAAGGCCAGATCCTCCATGGATACGAAGAATCCGTTGTGGGGGATCACCCGGCGGAAGATCCGCAGCAGATCGTATATAAAGGTAATGAAGATTCCCATCAGCAAAGCATGGAGGAGGAATTCATTTTCGCCTGCCATGGCCCTACCCGAACAATTTGCTCAAGATTGATCCGCCCTTATGGCCTGCACTTGCCACATCAGAATATGTAAAGCTGTCAATCTTCCCGTCTATATCCACCTCGCCTTTTTCCAGGGACAGTCTGCTCACATGCAGCTCATCTCCCTTTATCATCAGCATCCCCTGCTCCGTCTCCAGAAGAATCTCATGTATATCAAATGACAACACATCATTCACACCGTTTATGAGGCAGCTCCTCCGATTTGTCATAGTGACCTTGTGCATGCGCGAACTGCTGTTTAAATCCTCCATATACCCTCCTTGGAAGAGACCTTCCAGGGTTCTCTCCTAGTTATATATATGCAGCACCTGGTCCGTCCATGCATCCCGGGAAATTATCCCAGAAGAACCATTTTACAACTCCTTCTCACACTTATATATATTTGAACAGTTCCCCCGCCTCTTCCTTGCGCACAGTCTCCTGCACATCCAGCACTTCCACCTTCACTTCCCTGTTGCCAAAGGAGATGGTGATCACATCCCCCACCTTCACATTGGTGGAAGCCTTAGCCGGCTTATCATTGATCAGCACCCGCCCGCCGTCACAGGCTTCGTTTGCCACGGTGCGGCGTTTGATCAGACGCGACACCTTCAGATATTTATCCAGTCTCATTGCACATTCCTTCTGCTTTCCATAAAGGTAATATAGCGGACAATTCCGCCTTTCCGGTTCCATGTATGCCTGGCGCCAGACCTTCCCATAAGGCCAAAAAGGGAGAACCCGAAAAAGGTTCTCCGCAGTCATCCGTCCGATTTAGTTCAAAGCATCCTTCAGGGCCTTGCCAGCCTTGAATTTAGGAGCCTTGGAAGCTTCAATCTTCATAGCCTTGCCAGTCTGGGGATTTCTGCCTTCCCTGGCAGCCCTCTCGGATACCTCAAAGGTACCAAAGCCAACCAGCTGAACCTTCTCACCTTTCTTCAACTCTTCTTCCACAACATCTGTAAAAGCCTTCAAAACCTTCTCGGCATCCTTCTTGGATACGCCAGCCTGTTCAGCCATAGCTGCCACTAATTCTGTTTTGTTCATATTGAACTCCTCCTGTATTGAGCTTTCATTTTGTATTCTTGTAGATGCTTCTTGTGAAACGTCTATACATATATATAACTGTTTTTCCAGGGGTTGTCAAGGATTTTCAGCAACTAACCGCCATTTGCCGCCATCCCTCTCCCCGTCCTGCTGTCCGGAGCCAACAACCCTGCTACTCGCAGCGAGGTTGTTGACCCTCGCTGCAAGAGCCAGATGGATGCTGGCGCATACACCTGGCTCATTGCCCGCGGGAGTCACTGTAACAGGTTGTCCCACATACCGTTTAACACACTGTCCGTAAGAGAGCTTTCTCCTGCCACCAGATCCGCGAAAGAGTATGAGATATCTTTTGCCTCCTCATCCACTTGTACGGTGTAGCTTCTTGTAGTATATCCTGTTTTCCGCAGGGTAATCACATGGGTGCCAGCTGTTTTCTTGAAATTGCAGGGCGTCACTCCCATATAATTCCCGTCCAGGTATACTTCCACTCCTTCCGGTGCATCTACATACACCTTGTAGTAGCCGGATGTGGTGTCGGTAGAACCTGGCAGGGAACTGTCTGTGCTGGAATCCTCAGTCCTGTTGGCATCCAGCACCACATTGATCCCAGCAGACTCCTGACCCACCCGGATATACTGGGTCACGGACTGGTATCCCTCTGCCCTGGCAATCATCTGATGCAGGCCATATTCCAGGGATACAGGACCGGAAGTGTCCACCTTGGATCCGTCAATATACAGCTGTGCCCCGGCCGGATCCATGGAAAACAGGACCATTCCGTACTGCGGCTCCGGAACCTCCAGATCGCCTATATCCAGCGTCACCTCTTCATTCCGGCGGATCACCACCTCCTTGGTTCCCCCGCCCCCTCTGTGACTGATATTCACTTGATAGCTTCCTTCCGGCACCAGCAGGAGCATGCCTTCGGAAATCCTCTGGATCAGGGCTTGTCCAATCTCGATCCAGCCCCCTACAAAACTGGCATCGTTCTCCAGACGCAGGTAGCCATGTCCTTTTTCCACCTTTACAGAGAGCACCTGCTTGCCGATTCCCTGAAACGTAAGAATATCTGACGGGTTCAGATCCATCTCCTCAATGGGACGGCCCTCGGACAGATACTGGGTGTTGGAGGTGATACGGTAGGTCTCGGCACCGATGGACACCCATCCTCTCACGGAATTGATCTCATAGCGCTCTACCTCTGTGTAGGTCCAGGACTGGGTGGATAGCTGCAAGGTCGTCAGATGCTTCTGGGTCTTCAGGAATGTGATGTCCACAATATCCCCCGGCTCCACCTGTTCCTTGGAAAGCCCGTCCCCATATTTGTCCATAAACCGTGTCGTGCCATCCACAGACAGGGTATATCTTCTGCCCAGCTCCAGGTTCAGGAAAGTCATTGTATTCTCTTCCTCATCCTGTTCCACCAGCAGGCACGTATCTGCCGAGTCATAATTGTCCGGGCCTGCCACAAGGAATCCTGTATCTGCCCTCTCCGGTACCGGTGTGGAAAGGGGCGTATCCTTTGGGTTCTCCCCACCGTTCTGATCCATAAAATAAGCATAGATTCCCAGGGCTGCCGCTGCCAGCAGGGCTGTCAGCCCCATCACTGCCACTGCCTTTCTCCCTGTGTTCTTCTTGCGATAGCTTCTTTTTGTCACTTAACGCTCCTTATCCATGCGCCCTCCGGGTTACATCCCGGAAAACCACATCCAGAAAACTCTGTTTATCCTTCTCCTGTGCTACCAGTTTCTCCAGTTTCTCTTGATTCCTCCCCGGTATCCAGGCTTTCCCGGAATTGTAGTAGAAATTGGCAATTTTCCAGAATTTCTCCGGGTAAGACAGACGGTAGTACAGGTCAATCCAGCTATATGCCCCGATGGGACGTTCCTTTCCATATGTCTCCAGAAGTTCCCTGCCCAGTGCCACAGACCAGTTGCCCTTCTCCAGGAACTTGCGCATCAGCAGGTATACATCTCTAATGGGATTATCGGGCAGACATTTCTCAAAGTTTACCAGAAACCACCCTTCTCTTCCCCTTAATATATTGTGATATTGGTAATCCCCATGGCAGAAGTCCCTAAAACCCCCTGCCTCCTGGTCCAGATTCTGGCAGGAACTGCTGTATGCCTGCCATTCCTCTGTCACCGTAAGGGCCTGTTCCAGGAAGAAATCAAAATCATTCAGAAGGCAGATCTCGAACCAGGTCTTCTGTCCCCGCTGCTGCAGGTATTTCTTCACCCGTTTCAGTTCCCGGTTGTGCTTCTCGTATTCCCGCTCCTGGGAGAAGCGCTCTGGCAGTCCCGGCGTGTCCGCGGGAAGTTCCATGCAGCCATGCAGGCGTGCCAGCAGCCTCACAGCCTCCGCGCACTCCCCTTTGTCATAGATATTGCACTCCCTGCCATCGCTCCAGGTCTTCAGCAGGTATTTTGTGCCGTCCATGTCCTGGGTGAGCAGTTCTCCCTCCCTGGTGGGAATGATGGTTTCAGCCCTCACCTGCCCCCTGCGTGCAATCTCCTGCAACAGCAGGTTCTGTAACGCTATCCTGCCCGCATTTCCTGTATACTCTTTTAGGATCAATGTCCCCCGATCCGTATCACACAGGATGGCTCCCCTTCCCTTTCTGGTGCCATGCACTTCCACCTCATACTGCTCCAGCAGCTCCACTGACCTGTCGTTCATCTTAAGACCCTCCCATCGTTTTCAAACCCCTTGCCAAAGAACTGTGAAGACAGTTCCTAAAGGTCTTTATATACTATGAGACGGGTTACAAAAGTATGTTATCCTGTTTCCATTTCTGTAAGCATCTCCCTGGCCCTGGCCAGCAGTGCTTCCCTGGTGTTCAGGTCCGGATCTTCCAGCACCAGAAGCAGCAGACGTTCCAGCAGGTCCCCCAGCCTTCGCCCAGGCTTCATACCAAGTCCCAGCAGGTCTTTCCCTGTGACCGCCAGGTCTCTCAAGGAGACGCATTGTCTCTCCTCCAGTACCTTTTCGCAAAGCAACTGCCATTGCCTTGCCCGGTGCAGCTTCTCCTCACGCTGTAGTTTGCTCTGGGCCAGGATATCAGCCCGTTTCAGTGCAAAAATGTCTGGTACGATGTCTTCCCCTGCCTTATACAGCAGGCGCCTGACTGCCCGCAGGTCCGGCTCCTGGCCATTGCCATAATCATGGAAAAGCACCAGACGGCACACCTGGCAGGTGGTTTCATTGTCGAACCGCAGCCGCCTTAAAACTTCCCGGGCCATGGCAGCGCCTGCCCGGGCATGACCGTGGAAATGGGTAATGCCTTCCCCGTCCACCTCCAGGGTATCCGGTTTCCCCATGTCATGGAACAGAACCGCCAGCCGCAATATCCGTCCAGGTGCCACACAACACAGGGCATGGAGTGTGTGTTCCCCCACACTGTAGCAGTGGTGTGGATGGTTCTGGGCTGTCTCCATCATCCTGTCGAATTCCGGCAGAAACACTTTTGTGACACCACTGTCATAAGCCAGCCGCAATACTTCCGGGTGGGGGGAACACAGCAGCTTCACCAGCTCCACCTGGATTCGCTCCAGGCTGATCTTCTCCAGTGTGGGAGCCAGGCTGCGGATGGCCTCCTGTGTTTCCTTCTGGATTTCATAGCCCAGCTGGGCGGAAAAGCGGATGGCCCGCAGGATCCGCAGGGCATCCTCCCCGAACCGTTCTTCTGCATTCCCCACACAGCGGATCCTGCCAGCCCGGATGTCTGCCAGTCCCCCGAATTCATCCACCAGCCCCTCCCGCCTGTTGTAGGCCATGGCATTGATGGTCAGGTCCCGTCTCCTTAAATCCTCCTTGAGGCTGGGAGTAAACTGTACCTGGGCAGGATGTCTGCCATCCTCATACTTCCCGTCTATCCGGTATGTGGTGACTTCAAATCCTTCCTGGCCCAGCATCACCGTAACGGTACCATGCTGGAGGCCCGTGTCAATGGTCCTGGGAAACAATGCCTTCACCTGTTTTGGCTCTGCAGAAGTGGTGATGTCCCAGTCCTCGGGTTCTCTGCCCAGAATGGCATCCCGTACACAGCCCCCCACCACATAAGCCTCATAGCCCGCACCGTACAGGGTCTCCAGTATATATTCTGCCTTTGGGGGCAGGTCGATTACAATCCCTGGTTCCACAAATCCGCCTCCTTCCTTTGGAATATCCATTGGCACACAGGTGCTGCTGCTGCCCCAGGGAATCTGTCCGGGCTAAAGCGCTGCTCCCTGTCTATAGAAAAGGCGGCTGAGTCTCCCCGCCGCCTTCTGTATCCTGTCCTGCCTTTACCGGAAACCGGTTCCTGTCACTGCCAGTCCCCCATGGTCTCCCCATGTCCTGGCTCGAATCGTTTCCCTCCGGCCGCTTACTGGCTCTCTTCACTGTCTTCTGTATTGTCTTCTTCTGTCTGCTGGCCTCCTTCACTGTCCTGACCACTCTGGCTATCCTGGCTGCCTTCCCCGTCTGCTGCCTGGCTCTCCCCCTCTGCGTCCTGGGACTCCTGCCTGGCCGCTTCCTCCGCAGCCCGTACCGCAAGATAGTTCAGATTACCTTTGGGATCCTCCACTTTACAGTCTGCGCTGATCTCTTCCATATAATTGTTCATGGCCTCAATCAGCAGGGTATTTTCAATATTGAGGTACCATTCCGGCTCATTGACTCCCACATAGTACATCACGTAAGTGGTCTGGGTCTCTCCCAGGGGCACCGTAATGACAGCGGTGTCACCCTGTGCCCTGGCACTGTCAAAGACCCATTCCGTCAGCTCCTGGGCCATGTTGTCATACACCAGCCCCTTGTACAGGCCGCCCTCCACGCCGGAAGTGGGATTGTATTTGTCTGCAAGCTCCCCGAAGCTCTCCTCTGTGGCGGCTCCTGCGGCCCACTCGTCCAGAATTGCCTGGCCATTGTCCTCCTGGGTGGTGATGACGCGGGCATTGGCTGTAGGTGTCTGATCCAGATAACGCTTCTCAAAGGCCAGCACATAGTACCTGTGGTTGGTGGAATCTTCAATGACAGTTGTGTCACCTGCCTTCCTGCCCTCCTGGAACAGCCAGTCCCTAAGAAGGGAGGACGCATCGGAGCGCTTCACATTCTCATTCAGCTCGCCTTCCCTGGACACTGTCTTTAGTTCCTTGTCTGCCTCTTCTTTGGCCTCCTCCATTGCAGCCGCAATCTCCGCCTCGGATGGCTCATATGGGGCCTCCTCCCCTTCGGCACCTTCGGTCTCCCCTTCTCCCTCTGCAGGTGTCTCGTCCTCCACAGGGTCAGCCAGATCTGTAGGCTCTGTTGGAAGCTCTGCATTTACTGTAACCACGCGGTAGTCCACAGAGTCATAGCTATCCATGTTTTCATCATAGTAGGCCTGAATCTCCTCACCGGAGGGGCGTCTCTCCTCCTCCATGGCATCGTAGTAAGCACCGATCACCATGGTCTCCTTCACAATGCCTTCCAGACGGGACATGGTGGCATAGGGACCATACAGCTGCTTCACATACTCCTTTAGGGACACACCTGCCTCAGATGCAGCGTCCTTCATGGCCTTTTCATATTCTGCATACTCCTGGGCCGTATCATAGGTGAATCCTGCCTTCCCGGCCTGCAATTTCAGCGCCTTGTTGTTCACCAGGTTTTCTGCCGCCAGCTCTTCGAAAAAGTCCTGCCAGGTCAGTGTCTCCGTATACATCTGGGTGGAGAGATCCCTTGAGGGATCCAGGCCGAAGTAACTGAGCATATAGCCATTCTGGGCTACATATTGGTTCTTCACCAGATTGTAATTGTAATCAAACTCTACCCTGGACACCTTCTCTCCTGCCACTTCCACAAAGGTGCCGTTCACCGTCAGATAGGTGCGGATCGGAAAAGAAGCCACCAGGCATACCAGCGCCACCACAATGACGATTCCCGTGATCATGCTGGCACGCTTTTCCCTCTCTTCCTTCTCCTTCTGCTCCTTCCGGCGCTGGACTTTCCGGTCATATTTTGTAATGATTTTTTCCTTTTTTTCTTCCGTCTCCTTTATCTCCTTCTTAGACATAGTAAATGTCTCCTCCCTTTCCTTCCCTGTCTTTGTCTATCCAACTCCCTGCCTGGCCCTTTCGCGGGTTCCTAAGGCAGACTTAAGCCAGGATCTCAAAACACAAAGCTTATTCTACCGCATTTCTTGGGAAAAGGGAAGTTATTTCACATATTTTTCAAGTTTTTCCACAATATTTTTAAGGCATCCGGGTTCGAAAGGACTCCCAAGACCCACCTCTCTGATCATATTGGTGTAGAAGTCACTGGCGGACATTTTGCAGAGCCGCAGATAGCTCTCCCAGGCGCCCTTAAAGTCCCCGTCCATTTTCACCTTGTACTGCAGGGCACAGGTCTGGGCCAGGCAGTAGTCAATGTAGTAAAGTGGATAATTGTAGATATGGAGCTGTTTCTGCCAGAAACCGCCCTGGGCCAGGAAAAGATCCCCCTGGTAGTCCATATGGGGCCTGTATGCTTTCTCCAGCTCCAGCCAGGCCGCATTCCGCTCTTCTGGTGTCATCCCAGGATTCCCATACACAATGTGCTGGAACTCATCCACCATACAGCCATAGGGAATAAAGGCCGCTGCATCCTCCAGATGCATGTCCACATAGTCCCCTGCCCGTTCCCCGAAGAACAGCGGCATCCACTTTTCGGCAAAAAATTCCATGGCCATGGAGTGGATCTCTGCTGTCTCCATGGTGATGTCTGCGTGTTCCCTTATGGGATCCTTGCCCGCCAGGTATCCCTGGAAAGCATGACCGCACTCATGGGTGATCACATCCACATCACCGCTGGTACCATTGAAATTGGCGAAGATGAAGGGGGAATTGTACAGGGGAATATATGTCATATAACCGCCTGCCCTTTTTGTCTTACGCCCCAGCACATCGAAAAGTTCATTTTCCATCATGAAGTCGAAGAATTCCCCGGTCTCAGGGGACAGTTCCCTGTACATTTTCTGTCCTGCCGCCAGGATCTGATCCGGGGTACCTATGGGCGCTGGATTCCCCTCCGGGAAATAGACTGCCTCATCATAGAATTTCAGTTCATCCAGGCCCAGACGCTGTCTTCTCCTCTCATGGAGCTTTTCCGCAAAGGGCACAAAACAGGCTTTCACCTGGCTGCGGAAGGCCTCCACTTCCTCCTTGCCATAGCAATTGCGGTTCATGCGGTAATAGCCCAGCTCCAGGTAATTCCCATATCCCATCTTCTGTGCCTGGGCCGTGCGGTTCTTCACCAGCTTGTCAAAGATCTGATCCAGTTGTTCCTTGTTCTCCTGGAAAAAGGCGCTGATCTTCCCCCAGGCAGCCTGACGCACCTGTCTGTCCCTGCTCACCGTATAAGGACGCATCAAGGACAGATTCAGTTCCTTGCCGTCAAAATCAATCTTAGCGCCGGCGATCAGCTTATTGTACTCCATGACCAGAGTGTTCTCTTCCTGCATAAGAGGAATCAGCTTCTCATCCATGGCCTTTCTGGCAATCTCCATGTTCTTGAAAGCCACCGGCCCGATCTTCTCCTCCAGGTACGCCCGGTAAGGAGAATCGTACAGCTTCTTCTCATATTCCAGAACCAAATTCCGAAAAACAGGAAGCTGCTGGTCATAGTACTCGTGTTCCTGGCTGTAGAAAGTATCTGCCGTATCCACATCAAAGCGGATGTTGCCGATGGTCACCAGGCTGTTCACCTGGTCCATCAGTTCATAATACTGCTTATGGACCGCAAACTGCCCCGGCCCGTCCGCTGCCCCGTCAAATGCCTCCATCAGTTCCTTCATCCTGCTTTCTACCTGCGCAAAGTCCACGCGCTGGTATGGCATGTCCCGAAATTTCATATCTGCTCCTTCCTGTCCGCCGCAACGGACGCCCCTTCCCCATCTGTCCTGCATGATGCATGTTTTCCTGCTTTTTCCAATATAACGCATCCTGCATCCCTTGTGCAACCATTTCTTTCCAGACCCTGTGGAAATCCGGCATAAAACATGAAAAAACCTTCCTTTTATTACTTGCGAATCCCGGCCTAAAGTATTATACTTAATATTAGCTAAAATTTTCATGTCGGAGGAGATAAAATGTTTGACGAGCTTAAGAAAAAATCTTTGAAAAGTTCCCTGTTGGGAACCATCATCCTGCTGATCGCCGGAGTAGCACTTACCGTATTCCTGGGTGCAAAGGCATTTTCCGCTGCGTTCGGCTACACCACTTTTGAGGATTTAGCCCCTGATAAGATCCGTCCCGGACAACTGGTGGAGGCCAATGTGACAGTAAATTTTGGTATGTGCATAGAAGAATATGAATACCAGGAAAGCGCTCCCAAATATACCCAGAAGACCACCAGCCTGTATTATGTGATCTGGACCGGCGATGAAAACAGCACAGATACGCGCTATATGGCCATCAAGGTTCCCGTAAAGTACAGGAGCCAGATGGATGAAATGCTTGAAAATACAGCTGCAGGCTACTATTCTGACCCCATTTCCTTCTTAGGCGAAATCAAGAAGCTGGATGAGGAGGAACTCCGTTATTTCAAAGAATTTTTCGTCTATGACGATGGCACGGAAGGATTCACAGAGGCAGAGTACGAGCAGATGACCCTTCCTTATTATATCAATGTATATGCCAGCCCGGCCAGCATGAATGCTGTATTTTTGATTGGCTTTGCAGGTGGTGTTGTCTGTCTGGTCATCGGCATTCTCCGGATCGTGAAAGCTGCCACCGGCGGCTATCTGAAGAAGCTGCGCCAGGATATTGTGAATGCCGGATACAGCGAGTCCTATGTGGAATCTGACTATGCTTCCGCCACCTCTATTACCAAGAATGGAAGTATCAAGGTGGGGCGGCTCTTGACTTACTACAGTAGTGGCGCCACCATGCGGGCCTTCGCCAACAAGGATATCGTGTGGGCTTACCAGAGTACCACCACACACCGCACCAACGGCATCAAGACCGGCACTTCATACAGCTCCATCCTGTATCTGCGCGGACAGAAATCTGCCGTGACATTGGCCATGCCCAACGAAGCCACTACACAGGAATTCCTGAAGAGAGTCGGTGACATGTTCCCCTGGGCTGTGGTGGGTTACTCCGAAGACCTGCGCAGGCTGTTCTTCAAGGAGTACCAGCAGTTCCTGGATCTGCGCTTTAACACCATGGACCACAATCCGGTAGAGGCAGACGGATTCAACAATCCCCAGTAATATCCGGAGCCCTGAAAGCAAATGCATCTATGGATTTGGCAGATGCGTGAAAGAGTACATAGGGTATAGACAGAAAAGAGCCGCGTGGCGTTCACCACGCGGCTCTTTCTTGTCCTGGTATTCTGCAGCGGGCTTCCTGTATCCAGGAACGGAAGCCAAGGCGGAACAGCTTCTGACTTACCACAGCCCCTATGATCCGCCCTACCGCCAGCCCTGCTTATGCCTCATCCTGCTTTATATTTCCATAAACACGGTATCATAAGGCGCAATGGTCACAGTCCTGGCACCGGACTCTGTAGGCACTGTGGTAGTCTGTTCCCTTTCACTGTTGTTGATGACCACCAGCTTCCTGCTCTCAGGATAGTAGGCACATTCCGTATAGAGATTATCTGTCATATAGAGTCCGTCACGGCCTTCCTCTCCTGCATAGCGGATCAGCTGGAGAAGCATACGGGTGTTTTCCTGGTTCACCTGGAAGGAAGCCAGATAAATCCCTTTTCCTTTGCCAAACTCCTTCACCGTCACCAGAGGATTCTCCCCCTCTGCCAGCAGCACTTTCGCCTGGCCGTCTGTGAGATACAGATGCTCCCTGGCCTCTACCGTGGCGCCTTCCGGCAGCAACCCTACAGCATCCTCCACCTGGAAGCTCCACCTGCCGTGGCATACCCTGGCTCCGGTATCCTCATCAATCCCCAGCACATGCGCCATGCGGAAGGTATAATCATACCCCTCCACTGCAGAAGGTTCGTTCACGCCCAGGAAGGTACCTCCCTCATAGACCCATCTGGTGAGCCTGGTCACCACTTCTTCATCCTTCCAGTTGTCCCCGCCACTCCAGGCGCTGCCTGCGCGGCCTGCATTGATCACTACATCCACATCCTCCAGCGCACCCTTCTTCACATCCTCAAAGGAGAGGAACTTCACCTCCACCGGCAGGCCTGAAAGAGCCTCGTTGATGTGGATCAGGTCATGCATATAGGTCTCATGGAAATGCCCTGACAGAGTCCAGGAGCGAAGTGCCCCCCAGCTGTGAAGCACCGCCACCCTGGTCTTGATGGAATAGGGCCGGCCAGCCTCATGGAAAGACTGGATCAGGCGGAATTCATCGGACACCTTCTCTATATAATCACAGAAATCCGGAAACGGTTCCACCAGATGCAGGTATCCGCCCAGCCCGATTCTGTCGATCTTCGCCCTAAGCAGGGCGCGGCGCACGCTGTTCCAGTATTTCTTGGCATCCAGGGTCGGATCCCCGCCCTCCATAAAGGTAGGCGCACCGCCCAGCCCCACCGGGAACAGATAGGGGTGCAGACGCAGCTCGTGGGTGGGCACATCCACCCCGGCACAGAGCCTGGCTTCGTAGCCGGAGAACACACACTTGATCAGTCCGTCAAAACCAAACTCCTGGAATCTGCCGTTGTACGGTTCCACCCCTACCCAGCTGTCATCATAGAACACATAGGCTTTCTTGCCATATGCATGCACCATGTCTATCAGTTTTCTGCCAAATCCGATTACAAAATCATTGATAAAAGCCATCCAGTCCGCTTTCTTCTGGTTCCCCGGCATATGGGTCACATGAAGCTGTCCTTTGTTGATAAAGTCCTCCGCCGTCATCCGGTAGCCGTACTGCTTCTCAAATTCTTCCAGGGCCAGGTCACTGACCGTGTAGTCATAGGAACCCCAGTCAGAATAAAGCTGCCGGTTCCTCTCATTGCTGCCCCAGATCCATACAAAATTGTAGAACATGGAGGTAAATCGCACCACCGTGGTATCCGGATGGGTCTCACACCAGTTCTTCATCCAGGACAACATATAGGCCTGGGTCTCCGGATACCTGGGATCTATCTGCATGAGGTGCTCCTTATCCCAGTTGTTGGTGGTGTGGTTGTACATGGAGATCTCTTCCCAGATCCGGTAGGCCAGGAAACTCACTGTGTATTTGTGGAAGGGCACAATATCCTTCACCGTCACAGCGCCTGCCGTCTTGTCATAGCTCCATTTCCCATTGTCCACTTTCTCATTTGTGGTTCTGTCATACACTTCCCAGTAGGGAAATGCCCTGGCACTGTCGTTGATGGCAAACTGTTCTGCAAAAAAGCTCTCCATCAGATGAATGGTTACTTCCGTGTCCCGGGCCACCACTCCGGGCGTACACAGGAAAGTCTGCTGTAACTTGTCCAGGTTCTCCCTGGCCCATGCATTGTGATCCCTTATAATGCAAATGGTAGAGTATATCCCATATCCTGCATGGACAATTTCATCCGACAACACAGTGCCGTCACTGTCCCGGATCACATCTGCGCCCCACTTTTCTGCCATCTGCAGGGTAAGCTTCTCATAGCCCGATTCCCCAGGGAGTGTAAATCCACCCTTCGTCTTTGACATCTCTTCTCTCCTCCTATTCCTCATATCCCTCTTCCACTTCTGGTCAGATCCGGGTCTTCCTTTATTGCAATATTCCTTCCAGGCTTACCCCATGGTTTCCCGGTGCCGTCTCAGATTCCCAGCCTGCGGCACAGCTCCACAGCCTCCCTGCGGGTAAGTATTTTCCCCAGATCCTGGCTGCCATCTGGTGCCAGCAGCCCCAGCCTACAGGCTGCCTGTATGTAAGGCCTGGCATACGCCCTGCACAAGCCATCATAGGCACAGGCTCCTAACCCAGGCAGCTTTTTCCTGCTCTTGTATCCGTTCACGGCAAACACCAGAAATTCTTCCAAAGTCACTGGCCGTTCCGGATAAAAATGGTCATCCTCCACCATGCCAGGATCTATCAGCCCATTCTGGCAGGCGCATTCTACCGCTCCTGCATACCACTCGTGCCCCACCACATCCGTGTACATATCATTGTATACATTGGTAGGGAAGAAACGGGCCGTTTTGATCACCATGTCCAGGGCACAGGCCCGGTCCACAGGCTCATCCAGACGGTCGGTCTCTGCCAGGAGTTTCGCTCCTTCTGCGGGGTCTGCCACATCCTTGAACTTCTCCGGTCTGGAAAGAGGTATCACTTCTCCCGCCGGCTCCCAGGCCCCGAAGCCTTCTGTGACACAGGTCGCCAGGAACCGGTATGCCGGATCCGGATGGCTGGTGCAGACCTTTCCTATCTCCTCTGCTACCAGCCCTGCCATATGATAGGCACCATAGTCATTGCTGTGGGTATAATCCCCAGGGAAGAAATAAGGCTTTGCCTCCTCCAGCCCTTTCTCCAGAATGAACGCCATACTACGGCCATGCAGGTCAAGCACCGGTGTGCCCGTATCCGCCCCCACTTCCATACAGCTTGCCGCATACTCTGCCAGCAGGTCATTGTAGGTGCCGTCATTTCCCTTCCAGGTATTCCTGGCAAGAGGAGTCACAAGCAATGGATACATTCTTTTCTCTCTGCACTCCCTGATGTATCGCAGCAGATTCTCCCGATAGCCCTCCCTGGCCTTCAACTCCTCCAGTTTCTGGTCATTGTGGCCGAACTGGAACAGCACATAGTCCCCGGACCTGCCATACTGGTTTACTACCTGCAGATGTCCCTCCCTGCGGAAACTGTCTGTTGTAAGCCCGGAGTGGGCATGGTTGGACACTGCAATTCCTTCCTTCAAGTAAGCCGTTATCATCTGTCCCCATCCGCTGTAGCTGGTGCCAGGGGCATAAGGATACTCCGCACTCTGGTCAGTCACTGTGGAATCCCCGGCGATATAAAGGGTGGGGCATTGTGTTTCTTCTATACTGATTGCATGGATCTGTGGCCGGTCTGCCACCAGGGTAATATCCAGGCTCTTGTCCTCATATACCTTTGTCTGCCCTCTGGGCACAATATCACACACATTCACAGTCATGGTATAAGAGAATACGCTCCCTCCTGTACCGGCGGAACATACGGAAAGATCCCCCATATACCCAAGCCGCCTGCGCCCGGTAAAGAGCAGCACCCGTCCTGCGCCCTCCCCGGATTCCCCGGCGGGAATCTCCACTGTCACCTTATAATTGCCCTGTCCGGGCACATCTGCCTTGAAGGAAAGGGGAATCTGCCTGCGCTCCCCCCGCCAGTGTTCTCCTGCCTCTTGCTGTAAGCGCACAACCTCCCCATCTGAGTCCAGGAAGCAGGCTCCTTCCCCTGCTTCCACCTGCGACAGTTCTTGATCCCCATACCAATAAACAGGCTCAAATCCCGCATTCAATTCCGGGAACCGGAGCAACTCCTGTTCCCGTCTGTTTGCTTCTGTTACAAATCCATATCCTTTTTCCGGCCGGTAAAGATCCGCAGGGGAGACACCTATGGTTCCTTCCCCTGTAGATTCCTTCCCGAAGACAAACCGCTTCCGAAACATGATTACAGTGCACCGTCCTTCTCGATTTTATCAGCCTGCAGCAATGTGGCCAGAAACGCCAGCATCAGGCCCTGCCCCCAGCCCTGGATCCAGTCCCTGGAGATGCCCCGGTAGCCATCTTTGTCCTTCATTACAGCTGTACCCGCAGACACGTTCATCACCTTGCCGTCCTCGCTCACATTGGCCAGCAATCCTTTGATGGATTTGTTGATGTACTTGGAGTGGAGGGGGTTGCCCCTGGTAAGCATAGCTGCGGCGATTCCAGCCGAAGCAGAGATTTCCTCATAGGAGTCCGGGTCATCCAGCACGGTTCTCCAGAGGCCATCTTCCGTCTGCACAGTCTTCAGGGCTGCAAGCTGCTCATTCAGGGAACCAGCCACATCCATATATTTGGGATACAGGTAGCACTCCGGCAGGATCCCTCCCACCTGGGCCATGGTGAAAGCCGCCCATGCGTTAGCCCTGCCCCAGTAGATGCCGGACATATGATCCCCTGTAATATTGTTGTATCCATGGTAATAATAACCGCTGCTGGGATTCTGAAGATATTTGATATGCCAGTAATACTGATTCAGTGCATCGTTGATCATCTCCTCGTCCTTGTTCATGACACCTACCCGTAGCAACAGGAACGCTGCCATAAACAAGGTATCGCACCAGGCCTGCTCCGGGAAATCATTGTTGGCAGACACCGTATGCTGCAGCACATGATCCCCGAAACGGAGAGCGTCCTTCTGGATATAGGCAATCTTACTCATCAAGATATCATAGTATTTCTGCTCTTTCGTGGCTTTGTACAGGGTGATCAGACAATGCCCCATGGCGCAGGCATTCACAGTCCACACCCTGGGCAGCCCTAAGTCAATCAGCTCATCCACCCGGTCCTTCAGCAGGTTCAGATATTCTTCCTTCCCTGTCTTCTCATAGGCATCACTGATGCCATAGTAGGCCACACCGCAAGGCCAGTCCCAGGTAAGATCCATGTTCATGGTCTTTCTCACGATTTTATCAATTGCATCCTCAATCTGTTGCCTGTCGTACTGTAACTGTAGCATAACACCCTCCGTCCCGCCGCCTTCCGCGGCACTTTTCTCGTTTTGGTACCTCATTCTCTATTTTAAACTTTTATGGAGATATGTGCAATTACCAATTCCAAAAACCTGGAGCAATTCCTGTTGTATAAGATAGCCTCCCAGTTGCTGGGAGGCTATCCGTTCCATTCTTATATAACTTTTGTGAATCCGGTATACGCTTTACGAAGATTACTGCTGCATTGCGGAGGTCAGACCATCCTTCATTGCCTGTAATCTCTCCTCGGCAATGGCTCTGTAACCTGCATCAGCATACTTCTGCGCCCACTCATCATATTTTGCATCAAACTCTTCAGGATCACACATAATCAGATCATCCCTGGCTTCTGCATACATGGACAGCAGGTCTCCCTGGTATTCCTCAATGGTTGTCAGCACAGTACCAAACATACAGTCTGTGATAATCCAGCCTTTCTCTGCTGCTGCCACCTTATTGTAGTAGTGCTGGATCAGCTCTTCGCTGAAGTCCTGAGGCAGGCCCTGAGGAGTGGCAGCCTTGATGGTATCCTCAATGGTACCGGCGCTTCTGGCCTCAATTGCCACACACCAATAGTCCTTGTTGTTGCTGAAGCCCTGCTTATGCTCGCCTTCGTAGTCCGCATAGTTCACGGATGCAGGCAGCCCGTCTTCCCCATAGTTGAAATTGTCGCCCTCGAAGCCCCACTGCATCACAAACAGGTTCTCTTCCTGCAGCATCCACTCCATGTACATCATGGCCGCCTTGATCTCATCCTCAGAAGCCTGGGAAGAGAAGCCGATCATCATACCAAACGGGTTATCGGAACGGCTTGCAGGCACAGTGCCATATTCCGTATCTGCCTCTGTAGCCTGTACGGCAATGGCCAGCTCTGCATCAGGATTGGTGGCATAGAAGGAATTCAGCCAGTCAATGTTGGCAGCAATGTAATCGCTGTATTCATATGTCTTGCCATTGATGAAATTAGCCTTGGCAGTCTCCACATCGGTTACGTAGTACTCCGGATTGGTAAAGCCAAGATTGTAATTCTCATTCAGCTCTCTCAGCAGTTTCTTGTTGGGTTCCCAGCCAAGAGCAGGAATGGCGTAGTCACCATACATAACCCACTCTTCCTCATTCATGGGGTAATCCCTAAACTGATAGCTCTGGTCGATGCCGCGCATATCCGCGGATGTAGCGCCTCCTGCCGGATGATCTGCAATGCCCTCCTCCTGGATCTTGGTCATGGCGTCAATGTACTCGGCACGGGTTGCAGGAATATGGTCATAGCCCACCTTCCTCAGCCAGTCCATACGCACCCATTTTACAAAGGTATAGCTGGTATTGTAATAAGGCCTCTCAGCCAGCACAAAATAGGTTCCATTGTCCATGGTGGTGTATTTGATCTGATCCAGATCCACCATTCTCTGATAATAAGTAGGTGCAATCTGCGCAAACTGATCCAGGTCATATGTGGTCAGGCTTCCGTCAGCAACCCAGCCGGCCAGCTTCGGGAAATCATATTCCATCAGGAAAGTAGGCAGGCTCTTGGAGGAAGCCAGCAGGGAATAAGATGTCAATACATCTGTACGGGTAATGGGCACGAACTTCAAGGTAATGTTGTACTTGTCGCCAAAATTCTCCTGAAGCCACTGCTCCCAATAGTTCTCTCCGATGGCAGGAACACCCTCCTGTCCTCTGTCATATACAGGGATGCTCAAGGTCACATTCTCTGCAAAAGCGGTATAGCCTTCCACGCCAGCCACACCGGCGCCGTCTGCATCCTCACTGCCCGCGTCCTGGGTGCTGCTCTCCTCTGTACTCTGCTGGTCACTGCTCTCAGGCACAGAAGTACTTTCATTGCTGCCGGATGCAGGTGTTTCTTTTTCGCTGCAGCCAGCCAGGGTTCCCAATGCCATGGTTCCCACCAGGGCCATAGCCAGAACCTTCTGAAGATAATTCTTCTTCATAAAAAATGTCCTCCTTTAAAAAATGTGTATATAGTCGACCCGCCCATGCGGGAAACTACCTGTATGAAATTTGCACTTCCAATCTCCATTCATCCTTTTACAGCCCCGATCATCACGCCCTTCACAAAGTACTTCTGCAGGAAAGGATAGATACAGATGATAGGCACTGTCACTACCATGACCGCCGCTGCCTGCAGCACTTCCGGCGTGCTGGTCACAGCAGCCCCTTCGGAAAGGGATACTGTCTGGGCCGCATTGGCCGAGGATACCATCTGGGCCAGCTTATACTGTGCCATCTTCAGCTTATCTGTCTGAATGTAGTAAATATTATCTGCATAAGAGTTCCAGCGTCCCACTGCGTAGAACAGGGAAAGGGTTGCAATCACCGGTTTGGACAGGGGCAGCACGATCTTAAACAGAATCTGCAGGTTGCTGGCCCCATCCAGAAATGCGGACTCCTCCAGGCTATCCGGTATGGTACTCTGCAGGGAACTCTTCATGATCAGCATATTATAGGGCGAATAAATCAGCGGCAGGATCAGCACCCACATATTATCCAGCAGATTCAGCTTATCCATCAGCAGATAGCTGGGAATCAGGCCAGCCCCGAAATACATGGGGATCATCAGCGCAAAGGTAAAAAATGTCCTGCCTTTCAGCCGCTTCTTAGACAAGGGGTACGCCGCACAGGTACAGACTGCCATGCCAAGGGCGGTAAAAATCAGTGTTACGATTATACTGTAAATCATAGCGTAGGTCAGGCTGCCGTCCTTGAAGATTGACACATAAGCATCAAAGGTAATGCCTTTCGGCCAGAACGCAACCTGCTTTGCCACAACAAATGTATTGCTGGATATGGACTTTGCTGCCAGGTGTAGGAACGGCAGGATACATGTCAAGCACAGAAGGACGATCACTGCCATCATGACAAAGTCACTGAACCGGAATTTGTTGATAGCCCTGCTGCCATCACTGGACACTTCCGCGCCACGTATTACTTCTTCTTTTTTCTTAGCCACTTATCTCACCTCCCGCCTTCCTACAACAGACCATCTTCACCGAGCTTCTTTGCAACCCGGTCTGCCAATAGCACCAGCACCACACCAACCGCAGACTGGAACAGGTTCACCGCTGTAGACATGCTGAATTTACCGCCGCCGAGGCCTTTGTCATATATGTAGATAGCCAGCTGGTACTGGAAATCCTTGACCTGGGTATTGCCAAACTCCCTCAGTCGCTCCAGGTTGCTTCCCATCACCCGTCCCAG
>CAJTOJ010000035.1:0-1194 GCA_910577665.1 uncultured Acetatifactor sp. | reverse complement strand
TGGGTATTGCCAAACTCCCTCAGTCGCTCCAGGTTGCTTCCCATCACCCGTCCCAGATTCATGATCAGCAGTGTGACCACCGTTCCCTTGATACCAGGAAGTGTAATGTGCCACATCCTTTTCCACCGATTGGCCCCATCGATCATGGCTGCTTCATACAAATCTCCGCTGATACCGGTTATGGCAGCCAGATAGATGATGGTGCCCCAGCCCATGCCCTGCCAGACACCCACCAGCAGATAAGTCGCTGCCCAATGGTATTTCTCTGTGAGAAACGGAATGCCCTCCTGGATCACACCTGCATTCATAAGCGCCATGTTTACCAGACCCGTAGTCGGCCGGAACATGGAATATGCCACTGCACCAATGATAACCCAGGACAGGAAATGCGGCAGGTAGAGGATTGTCTGGGTCACTTTTTTGAACCTGGGGTAGCGAAGCTCATTCAGCATCAAGGCCAGGATAATCGGCATAGGAAATCCTACCGCCAGGTCCATCAGATTAAATACTATGGAGTTCTTCAGAGCCCGGAAGAAATCCGCATCCTTAAATATCTTGGCAAAGGTTGCCATCCCCACCCATTCACTGCCTTCATAACCTTTTGCCGGCTTATAATCCATGAAGACCAGCCTGAGACCCGGATATGCCGCATAGCTGAATACAATGACCATCACAAGGGGAAACAGCAACAGCAGATATAGCTGCCAGTCCCTCTTAAAAGCATTTTTCCAAGTGACAGACGTCTGGACATTTGCCTTGGCATTCTTACTTTTTGCCATACTTGACCTCCTCCATTTTCCTCCCGTATAAATTCCCCGTCAATTTGTACAGTTCTTCCCTTTTATTATGTCTATTATCATACATTCTGCCAGCTTTTTCTAAGCAATCAGCAGAGAAAACCATGCAAAAACAACCATAATGGAATCTTTTAAAAAATGACACATTAAAATGTTTTACATTTTCAGCTTGATTTTCACCCTTTTTATGGACATTCTGACACGCTTTTGGAAAGTCTTTTGGAAGATTGAAAAATTTCCATGAAATATTTATGAACAGATTCTTGATTTTGCACCGAAAATTATGGTTGATTTTCTTTGGTTCCAGGAATTCATTTTGGAGGTTGAATTTGTCCTGTTTGTCTGCTATTATAGAAGCAGGAATTATCACAATGGGTCGAAGTATGCAGCACACCCA
>CAJTOJ010000034.1 GCA_910577665.1 uncultured Acetatifactor sp. | reverse complement strand
GTCCGACCCCACGCTTAGGAGGCGTGTGCTCTATCCAACTGAGCTACGAGGACTTGTATGAAAAACCTGCTAATAAGCAAGTGTTTCAGCTATGAAATTGTTAATTTTACGTTGCTCCGGCAATCGAACACCTACCACTTAGGAGGCGTGTGCTCTATCCAGCTGAACTATGGAAACAGATATCAAATTGTGTTTTGTGTCTCCTGTGTCTCCAGAAGGGTATTCGTTCTAGGTTCTCTTAGAAGACGCTACATAAACCACTATAGTATATCCGTTTGTTCCTTAGCCCGTCCAGAAGACGGGCCAACAGAACTTACTTTGCAATTATAATCCATAAGCCAATATTTTTCAAGTCTTAAATTGCATTCTTTGGAAAATTAATTTGTCCCTGAAGCCATATCACTCCTTTGAAGCGCCTTCCCACCATAGGTTCCCCATACAGATCTGCTGTATTGATACAGACATCAAAAATTAATTCATTACAGCATATGGTGAGAATGTTGATTTGTTCCTTTGTGATCTGGTTTGTTACAAGGCGCATATTTACAATCTCACCCAGAATGGAATATTGGTCACATTCCACGCCATATGGCATAAAGTAAGTATCCACCAGGCTGAAGATATCTTCTTTCTGGATTCTCCTTGAGATGGTGGTATACATATCCATATCCTCTAAGGTAAGGGTTTCAATGGCGTTCTCATCCCCTTTTCTGGCAGCTGCTATCAGCGTATTCCTGTTAGCAGATGCCTGCTTCCCTCTTTCGATCTGTTCCTGATCCTTCTGGATGGGCAGCATGACAATACCACTTACTGACAAGGCAGACAATGTGAGGGAAGTACCTTTTATAGGCAGCTTTTCCATAGTCTGGGCCATAATGTAGGGAATCTTGTTTTTCAAGTAGAAGATCAAGGATATCCCTACCTTTATATCATCGCAGACTCCGGCATAGGATTCTTTATCTGCATGGCGTTCCACGGAGACATCTTCATAGGAGGTGATTCCAGTACCTGTAAGGTAGGGAAAATAATATTCATATGTGAATTTTTCATCCTGGTCAAATTCCCCGCATACTGCAATTCCAAGACCTGCGGCGAAGTCCTTGCAAAATTCCCCAAGAAATATTTTTTCCTGGCTTACCGTATAGGCGCGTCTGTCTGAATTTACTACTACTTCTGTCAGAAGCTCCTGTAGCTTTTTTCGGTTTTCGAAGCTGCTGAAACCAATGGCACGCATATATTTATGCAAAAAAATCACCTTCTTTCTGATTCGGTCTTTATCTGACAGACTACAGGATCTTTTTTCATTCCCACAGATCTGTCATAGGTTTTCATCTGTTTGAACTGTTATGGTACAAAACAACATGAAAAAATGGTTCCTGTTTTTGTACAGAATGACTTGTACAGATACATATATGTGGGGCATTTCGCATGCGCATTCGTTTCGCATGCTCATCCCACATCCATGTCTATCAGTCTGTCTGGATTCGTGACAGCCATAGCGTATCATATGTTGTGAATTACAAATCTGCCTCTATAGATCTGCTTCTTATAGTTTGCTTTTGATACCTGCTATTTACTCCTCTTTACAGGCATTATTTTTTCTTTGCCTCCCATATAAGGTTGCAAAGCTTTGGGGATATTGATGCTCCCATCTTCTTGTATTGTATTCTCCAACACAGCAATCAGTCCCCTGGGGGTAGCCAGTACAGTATTATTTAAAGTATGCACATAGTAAGTTCCATTTTCTCCCTTGGTGCGGATACCAAGACGTCTGGCCTGGGCATCTCCCAGAGTGGAACAGGAACCAATCTCAAAATATTTCTTCTGTCTGGGACTCCAGGCTTCCACATCACATGACTTCACCTTAAGATCCGCCAGATCGCCGCTACAGCATTCCAGTGTGCGAACCGGTACATCCAGGTTACGGAAAAATTCCACTGTATAAGACCACATTTTGTTATACCATTCCATAGAATCTTCCGGCTTACAGAGCACCACCATCTCCTGCTTTTCGAACTGGTGTACGCGGTAAACACCCCTTTCCTCTATGCCATGGGAACCTACCTCTTTTCGGAAACAGGGAGAATAAGAAGTCATAGTAATCGGAAGGCTGCTCTCTTCCACGATCTGTCCCTTGAACTTTCCGATCATGGAATGTTCAGAAGTTCCAATCAGATACAAATCTTCTCCATCTATCTTATACATCATGGCTTCCATCTCAGCAAAGCTCATGACTCCATTTACTACACTACTGCGGATCATAAAAGGAGGGATACAGTAAGTAAATCCTTT
Organism: uncultured Acetatifactor sp.; assembly: GCA_910577665.1. Lineage (GTDB taxonomy): Bacteria > Bacillota > Clostridia > Lachnospirales > Lachnospiraceae > Acetatifactor. The sequence goes on along the minus strand of CAJTOJ010000034.1, from coordinate 40,930 downwards.
GTCAATCATAAAATCCCTGGCATAGCTGATCATAGCAGAGTGAAGTCTGGCAGCATCTCCCATGAGATAGTAGAATCCGTTCCCACTGGTACGACCTGCAGCATCTTTGTCCAATCCCTGGATACTGTTTAGAATATCTGCATGATAAGGCACTTCAAAATCCGGAACCACAGGTTCCCCATATTTTTCAAGTTCCACATTCTGACTGTCATCTTTTCCTATGGGTACAGAAGGATCAATGATATTTGGAATCACCATCATGATCTTGGTGATTTTTTCCTGTAACTGTGCTTCCAATACTTCCAGTTCTGCCAGTCTTCTGGCACCCGCTGCCACCTCTGCTTTTTTAGCCTCAGCTTCTTCTTTTTTTCCTTGTCCCATCAAGGCACCTATTTCTTTGGAAATCTTGTTTCTGGCAGCTCTAAGGTCATCGCCTTCCTGTTTGGCCTTTCTGTTTTCCTGATCCAGGGCAATGACTTCATCCACCAGGACAAGCTTTTCCTCCTGGAACTTTTTCCTAATATTTTCTTTTACGATTTCCGGGTTTTCCCGCAGGAATTTCATGTCTATCATTTTTACACCTCCGTGCGCGCTTCAGCGCATATACCAATCAAAGTTTGAAAGTATATTTTCAAACTTAGGTATCCTCTCTTTTCTACTATTTGAAACTTTCTTTTACTCACCCATTGCAATGGCAAGTGCTTCCGCTTCTTCTGTTCCCAGAGTAATCAGACTTTCTCCATTCTTGATTTCTTTTGTATATGAGTAGCAGCCATCCGTACTATGAACGGAGTTGATGATAAATCCATTATTCTCCTCATCCAGCAAGGCAAGGGAAAAACTTAACTGGCCTCCCATCTGGTGAAACGCATCATATTTTACCAGTCCCATTTTCTGATAAGCAGATTCTGCTTTTTTGTATAGGATTCGGATATCTTTTTTGTTCTTATCAGCTGCATTTTTCAGTGCCTTATTATCCTCGAAAAGTGTGGCAATTTTTTCTTCCAGGCTGGCTCCGCTTTTTCCTTGGAAAAACTGATTTAATCTTTTCTTGAGTTTATTCACTTTCACCATTTGTACAATTAAAAGTATCAATAGGACCAGCAAAAGGGCTGCCAATACAATAACACCTATAAACACATATCCCAGATCCAGTGATTCTAATCCGATTTGCTTCAAAAATATGCTGTTGTTGCTCATAATTACTCCTATTTGCCCTCTTTTAAGGATACATCTCCTTTTTAAGGCACGTAGCTCAGAATTCTCTCATTCTTAAAGTTCTTTCATTCTTACTTTAGTGTCTAGAATATATTTTTAAATATGCATCAATGATTCCCCATCATTTCCAACAGTCTGTCCAGATCTTCATGATTATAGAATTCTATCTCAATCTTTCCGGATCCTTCTCCCTTTGCGGATACTGTGACTTTTGTGCTTAGTCTTTGTTTCAGCTTTTCTTCAATATCCCGGTAGATCATCTGCATAGTTTCATCATCCAGTTTTTTAGGCTTGGCCGGTTTGTTGAGATTCTTCACCAGCTTCTCTACATCACGGACGCTGAGCTTTTCATCAAAGATCCTCTGAGCCAGATTATACTGGTCCTCTGCATTCTCCACTGCAAGCAATGCCCTGGCATGTCCCGTGCTGATCATGTCCTCTATAACCATCTGCTGCACTTCATCACAGAGTTTAAGGAGACGGATGGAATTCGTCACAGCTGCCCTGCTTTTAGAAACCCTCTCTGCCAACTCATCCTGCTTCAAGTTAAATTCTGTTAATAATCTCTTATACGCCTGTGCTTCTTCAATGGGATTCAAGTCTTCTCTCTGGATATTCTCTATCAGAGAGATCTCCATGATCTCTTGTTCCGAGTAATCCCTCACGATGATAGGTACCTCTTTCAGCCCTGCCATCTTTGCCGCACGCCATCTTCTCTCTCCGGCTATGATCTCATAGTGATCTTTCCTGTCCTGTACCAGGATGGGTTGCAATAATCCAAATTGTTTGATAGAATCAGCCAGTTCCTGTAAGGAATCTTCATCAAATTTTTTTCGTGGCTGTTTTCTATTCGGTTCTACTTTTGTGATCTTTACCAGAGTCTGGCTCTCTTTCTCTGTATTTTCTCCGCCACCCTTTTCCTCCTTTTTGGCCTTTGATTCCCCTACTGCATCTGGAATCAAAGAATCAAGTCCTTTACCTAAACCTCTTGATGCCATTCTTCTACCCCCGTGTGTGCTCATAGATTTATAATACACACTTCCAGACATGCTGCCTTAGGCAGCACAAACAATTTATATCGTTCTTTATACTTTGTTTAAACCTCATAACAGGTGCTATCTACAGATTTTGGATAATTTCTTCTGCAAGCTGCATATAAGCCTCTGCACCGGCAGACTTGGCATCATATTGATTGATAGGTATTCCATGGCTCGGTGCCTCTGCAAGTCTGATGTTCCTGGGAATCAGTGTGGAATAAATCTTCTGGCTTAAATGTTGTTTCACGTTTTCCACCACCTGGGTAGAAAGGTTTGTCCTGGAATCATACATTGTAAATACGACTCCTTCCATTTCCAGATCTGGATTCAGCCTTTCTTTTACCAGATTTACAGTGTGAATCAACTGACTCAATCCCTCCAATGCGTAATATTCACATTGAATCGGTACCAATACACTGTCTGCCGTGGTCATGGAATTGATCGTAAGCATATTGAGGGAAGGAGGACAGTCTATCACAATGAAGTCATACTCTTCCTTGATATAATCCACCTCATTTTTTAATATGTATTCTTTCTTCTCTACACCGATTAACTCAATCTCTGCCGCCGCCAGATTTACATTGGAAGGAAGTACAGATACATTGTCAATTACATTCTGGATAATACAATCCCGGATAGAGCACTCTCCTAGTATTAGTTCATATATTGTGTTATCCAGTTCATTCTTGTCAATCCCAAAACCGCTGGTAGTATTACCCTGTGGATCGGTATCAATCACCAGTACCTTTTTCCCTTTTTCTGCAAGGCAGGCAGATAAATTGATAGAAGTAGTCGTTTTTCCTACTCCGCCTTTTTGATTTGCTATTGCAATAGTTCTTCCCATTTTCACACCCCCTGTGTGTTTTGAGATAGATGCTCATATCTCCTCTTGTGCGTGTATCAGTCAATATTGATCTGTTTACTGCAGATTTGTTCTCTGGTTTGTTTTGTCTGGTACTGGCTGCTATGTACCAGGAGTATTTATCCCTGGTAACATTCGCTATTTGTCCAACTCATTGTCTGTATTGACAGTAAAGCCACTTGACTCATTGCTGACTAGATTAAAAAATCTGGTCTTTTCGGAATTGCTTTTCCATTATATCACTTCTTTGGGCGGATAGCTATATAAAAGTTCACCAAAACAAAATATTTATATAGTCTTCTGATTTTTTATATGTAATTGCTTATTTTAAAATCTTTTTTTAAAAGAACAACAACGCTTCCAGCAATGGCACTTATTTCGCAATGTGTAAGCATCAAGAGATACAACCCTTGTTGCAATTATATGCCAGCAAGTTATAAAGTCGGTTTCATTGGTTTAGCTCCTTGCTGGTGAAAAACTAATGCCCTATTACAGATAAACTACATTTCAAATTTGCAGATATACTGCTTCGACTGCATGAGCAATCGGTGATATATCTTGAATACTTTCCAAAAAACAATTTTCTTCAAGGAATAATTTCATTGAATTTGCTACTCATGCAAGCACGATTGTTTGATTCATTGTCCGTGGAAATGACGTATGATTGACAAATACAAAGTGTTCTGGCATTCTTTCCAAAATAATTTCAATCTTCATAAGTCAATTACTTTCTGGTCTTGGAAAATCTTTATTTCATTTGCACTTATCGTCATGTCACTGTATCCATACAACCAATTGCATGTACTCTATTTATATAGTCAATAAACCCGCTGCAAGTGGGTATGTGACCCTCGTGACATTCACCAAATGGATGCTGGCACATCCGCTTGGCTCATTGCCCACGGAAATTAAATGTATTATTCCAATTACATCACATATATTGTGGGCAGAAACTTTTCTTTTTCTTTCATCTGTGTAAAAAGGGCGCTTATGTGCTGTAGAATTTCTTTGATATGATTCTTAATATTTTTCCACCAGTTATATAAAGAAACATAACTGTTCTCTTTATCATTCTCGGATTTTTTTGTGTTTCACATGAAACACAATATGTTTCACATAGTATTTTACTAAATATAGGGTATGTATGTTTCACGTGAAACATTATATAGTAGACTGCTGAAAAAGATGGACAATGTTTCACGTGAAACATTGTCCATCTTCATAAGTCAAAACCCCAAGGCAAGTAACAACGTATCAAGCGTGTAAAGCTGCAAATTGCAAGGTATATTGTCTTCTCTCCGCTTCAGTCGGTGCTGATCATTCGCCATCAGTGGTACGCACACTTTGCAGCATTCACCAAACATCTACTTTGCAGCCGCTAGCACATTATCCACGAAAATCAAAAATATACAACACAAGACTTTGTAGTATTCTCAGTATACTAGCATTCCCGCTTTTTTCATTTGTATCATTACTTAAGAACTGTCAAAAAATTTATTTTCACTTCTGATTTATCTGAAGCTTCCCCTGCTGCGTTGTTATCAAGCGTACCTTGATACATCTCATTCTTCCGCCTTACATAGAAAGTTTTATCTGACATCCTATATAAAATGTATTTTTAACAGTTCCTTACAAATATGCACCATACATATACTTTTAAGAAATTCTAGTTATATCATTCTTTAGGGCAAAAACCGCAGCCTGGGTTCTGTCACATACGCCAATCTTTTTAAAAATTCTGGACATATGATTTTTCACTGTCTGTTCACTGATCTCAAGCTTTTTTGCAATCTCTTTATTCAGAGATCCATTTGCCACATGGATCAGTATCTCCAATTCCCTGCTGGTAAGATCTTCAATTTTCTCCTTTGCCTCGTCCTGGGCAGAAAGAGATGGAATCAATTTTGGCTGGATATAGCTTTCCCCACTGACCACTGTCTCAATTGCTTTCTTTAATTCTGCAGACTCCGAATCTTTCAGAATATAGCCATCCACACCCATATTGATAGCTTTAAGCAGGTATTCTATTTCATTGTGCACTGTAAGAATCAATACTTTTACATTGATCTTCCTTTTTCTGATCTCCTCCAGAACTTCTATTCCATCTTTCCTTGGCATAATAATGTCTAACAGAAGAACCTGTGGATTACATTCAATAAGCTTTTGCAGGCATTCTTCTCCATCCCTGGCTTCCTCTATTACATCAATACTTCCATCGAACTCCAATAACTGCTTTATACCCTCTCTCATCAAAGCATGATCATCCACTAACATTACCCTTATGCTCATATTACCTCTCTCATTCTGTCTTTTAGCGGTTTCACTCACTCAATGTTTTATTCCTGCAAGCAATCAGCCAAGTCATTTTACTTACACAGACAGTTGGCAAATGCCGCAGATGCCAATATACCTCTCACCGGATTTTTCCAGCACATTTCAGTGTACTCATGTTTCGTGACAAAGTTATTGACCTTTATCAGACATCATTTACATGATATCTGACACCCCCACTTTTCGTTCTTACAGGTATAGCTCTTCATCGTTTTCCGTTTTCATGTTTCACTTACTGTGGACAGTCCCTTCTGCCATCCACTAACAAATAGACATACCTTCCTCCAAAGGTACTTCTATATGAACACTATTTCCTTTCTCCGCACTGGACTCTATACTGATTGTTCCATTCAATAACTTCACCCTTTCCCGCATGAATGAAATATCCAGATATTCATTAGTATTGACTTTCGAATCTTCTTCTCCAGATCCATCATCCAGAAAATCAATCTTACAGATTCTGTTTTCTGCCTTACAGGAAAAAACCACCGTTTTAATATCTGAATGAGTCTCCAGATTACTGATGCTCTCCTGTATGATCCGATAGATAGAGATAAGAATTACATTGTTTTCACATGGAACATTTTCAATCTCCAGATCCAGGTAACAATGATGGTTCTTGTTAAAGTCATCGAATATGTTTTCAATTGCAGCTTTCAGATCCATATTATCAAAGGGTATCGGTCTTAAATCATAGATGATATTTCTGACTTCATCAATGGAATCCTGCAGAAGTTCACTTATAACAGATATCTCTTCTTTTGCCTTTACAGGATTCTGTTCTACATACATACTACACAATTCCGCCTTATGAAGCAGATGCGATATATCCTGTAGGAGTGTATCCTGCAATTTCCTTGCAATTCTATCCTTTTCTTTCTCCTGCAGATTAATCAGCTTCAGTTCATAATCGTCCTTTACAGATATCTTTTCCAGACGCCCTATTCTATCTGTAAGGACTTCCCTTTTATAAAACAGATCTTTATTCTCTTTTTCATGGGAAATCTTTTCGTCTGCAGTTTTCTGTATTTCATACTTATGTATTTCACTGTTTTTTCTGGGAGAAAATATAGCAAAATCATCCGTGTCTTTCTTCTCTATAGATTCTACATATGCATCAGCCTCCTTTATACAACGCAAATGAAATTGGATCTGTCTGTTTATCTCTGCCAGCTCCTGGTACAACTCATCCAACATCTCATCTAGAATATTGTAGTTTTTTGATATCATATTCATCTCCCTATTATAAATAGGACATGTATTTTTTCACTATTTCGTGATCTGTCATTTGCGTATGAATTGCATTTTAGATAAACATACAAAACATTATCTTCTTGCTTCCATCATATACCAAAAACAAGCAAATGTAAAATACGAAAATGAAAAAAATGTCAAAAAATCGGATTTTTCTGTGGCTGTCCCGCCTTCCTTGGGTATTTTTGTGAGGTAAGTTTCTTTTTCCGGATCACCACCAGATTCCTGTAAATCTGGGAATCCGGCAAGCTGAATTCAACCTGTCTCTCTATTCCTGCCCCCAGAAGGCAAATTGCATGTTTTGCCTGTTCCAGCTCCTCTGATAGTCTCTCCGATTTATAAGATACAAATACGCCTCCTACCTTTACAAAAGGAATACAGTATTCCGATAATGTGGACAGATTAGCCACTGCCCTGGACACACAGATGTCATACTGCTCCCTCTTACCCTTCAACCGGGCCACATCCTCCGCCCTTCCATGAACCAGCTCCACCCCGCTTACATGCAATCTGTTTATCACTGCATCCAGATAATCCACTCTCTTTTTCAAAGAATCCATTAAAGTGACCTGCAATCCTGGAAAAGCAATTTTCAAGGCAAGACCTGGAAAACCTGCACCGGTTCCCACATCCATTAAAGTCTTCCCACTATCCATGGAAATTGCCTTGACCAAAGAGAGACTATCTGTAAAATGTTTTTTCATTACATCTTCATATTCTGTAATTGCAGTCAGGTTCATGACCTGGTTCCACTCCAGAAGCATTTCATAATAAATGAGAAATTGTTCCATCTGCTCATTTGACAGTTGGATTCCCATGGCTAATATATCCTTTTCAAATTGTATGGTACTGTATGTCTTACATTCCATCATAACTTTCCTACTCTCCATTGTATGTGACTGCATTACATCCTACATGAACCAGATTATCTTTCATGACTGCCATGCTCCAGATATACAAGCAACACAGAGATATCTGCCGGAGATACGCCTGATATCCTGGAAGCCTGCCCAATGGAAAGCGGTCGGAACATTTTCAGTTTTTGCCTGGCTTCCAGCCGTAGGGAAGGCACTGCATCATAATCTAAGTCTTTCGGGATTTTCTTTTTCTCCAGCTTCTTATACTGCTCCACCTGTCTCTTCTGTCTGGTGATATATCCCTCATAACGGATCTCAATCTCAACCTGTTCCCGGACAGCTTCCGGCAAAGGCTGCCTGTCCATATCTATTTCCGCCAGTACTTCATAGGAAAGTTCCGGGCGGCAAAGCAATTCTGCCAGACTGACAGCTGTCTTCAAAGGAGAACTTCCATGGGCTTTCAGAAAAATCTGTATCTTACTGCCTGCTCCTACCATAGTACTCTTCAGCCGCACAATTTCTTCCTGGATCAGTTTCTTTTTCTCCTGCAATTTTCTGAAAGTCTCTTCAGAGACCAGACCCACCTGGTAACCTTTTTCCATAAGGCGCAGGTCAGCATTGTCCTGTCTGAGCAGTAACCTGTATTCTGCCCTGGAAGTCATCATACGATAAGGTTCCCTGTTTTCCTTTGTAACCAGATCATCTATTAATACACCGATATAGCTTTCTGACCTGTCCAGAATAAGAGGCTCCTTGCCCTGGATCGACAGGGCCGCATTGATCCCAGCCACCAGTCCCTGGCATGCCGCTTCCTCATATCCGCTGCTGCCATTTAACTGACCCGCACTGAAAAGTCCTTTGATCTCCTTGCATTCCAGAGAAGGATAAAGCATCCTGGCATTGATACTGTCATATTCTATGGCATAAGCATTTCTGACAATTTTACAATTTTCCAGCCCAGGTACAGTGCGGTACATGGCAATCTGTACATCTTCCGGAAGGGAAGAAGACATACCCCCTACATACATCTCATTGGTATGGATCCCTTCTGGCTCGATAAACACTTGATGACGTTCTTTCTCGGCAAATTTTACCACCTTATCCTCTATGGAAGGACAATATCTGGGACCTGTTCCCTCTATGATTCCTGCATAAATGGGAGAACGATCCAGGTTATTCCTTATGATCTCATGTGTATCCTGGTTGGTGTAAGTCAGCCAGCAGGAGACCTGTTCCTTCTGCACTGTTTCCGGAGCTGTGGAAAAAGAAAAAGGTATGATCCTTTCATCCCCAAACTGTTCTTCCATCTTACTATAATCTATGGTTCTTCCATCCATCCTGGCAGGAGTCCCTGTCTTAAAACGTCTCATCTCAATTCCCATCTCTTCCAGGGAATCTGTCAGATAGGTAGCTGCCTGTAATCCATTTGGCCCTGTATGGGTAATGGATTCTCCACAGAGGCACCTGGCCCTTAGATAAGTTCCTGTACACAATATGATACATTGACAGGTATACACAGCACCGGTAAATGTCTTAAGACCCTTTATCCGTTTTTTTCCCTGCAATTCCTCCTCCCATAGGATTTCACAGACTTCCGCCTGTTTGATGGTTAAATGCTGCTGGGATTCCAGAACTTTCCGCATGGATCTGGTATACTCTGCCTTGTCAGCCTGGGCACGAAGGGAATGGACGGCTGGTCCTTTTGATCTATTTAACATTTTAGACTGTATAAAGGTCTTGTCTATATTCTTCCCCATCTCCCCACCCAACGCATCCAGTTCTCTCACCAGATGTCCTTTGGAGGTTCCACCTATATTGGGATTACAAGGCATCAAAGCAATACTGTCGACACTTACCGTAAAAATAACCGTCTCAAATCCCAGCCTGGCGCAGGCAAGGGCCGCTTCACAACCTGCATGCCCTGCACCTACCACACATACATCTACTTTTGTACACACCTGACTCATGCCAACTCCTCTTCTCCTGGAGCGTATTTGAAAATATATTTCCGTCACCCGACGTGGTTAACCCCATTCCCTCATTTGCAGTATATCGAGCCATTATTCGGTCACTCAACCAATGCCTCCCTCATTCAGGTTCATCAGGTTCAATATCCCATAAGCTGTGACGCACAGCTGCCAGAAAACAATTGTCAAACACATTCCAGAACAATATAACATTTACTTACCGATACAGAACCTGGAAAAAATCTCTTCCACCAGATCATCATCTACTTCTTCCCCAAGAATCCTGCCAAGGGATTTGTAAGCATTCATCAAATCTATGGAATAGAAATCTTCTGGCATACCATTCTGTATAGTTTTCTGCACCAGTTCCAGACTTTCCAGGGCTTCCCGCATTGCCTCCTGATGCCGCATATTTGCAATTACTACCTGGTTATTCGTCTTAACCTTACCCTTGTAGAACATATCCTGTACAATCCTCTGGAATTCTTCCATTCCCACACCATCCCTGGTGGATGTCCTAATCATGGACAACTTACGGTTTCTGGCCGCATGATCCCCGAACATAGCACTGATATCCTCCTTCGTCACAGCAGGGGCCAGATCACTTTTATTCATAAGGCATATGACATTTTTATTCCTTATAATAGAGATAATCTCCCTGTCACTGTCATCCAGAGGCACTGAAGTATCTATCACATATAATACCAGATCTGCACTCATGGCATATTTCTTGGCCAGCTCAACCCCTATTTTTTCTATGATGTCCTGGGTATCCCTTATACCGGCTGTGTCAATGATATGAAATGTCATACCATGGAAACTTACCATTTCCTGGATCACATCCCGGGTAGTACCGGCAATTTCCGTAACAATAGCCCTCTCCTCTCCCACCATCAGATTGAGAAGGGATGATTTTCCCGCATTGGGTTTCCCCACAATAACGGTACGGATACCTTCTTTCAAGATCCTTCCATTATCCGATGCAGACAACATTTCGATCAAGATATCAATCAGCTGATTGATCTTACCATTTAATTGTTCCCCATATCCATCTATATTCATATGTTCCGGATCGTCCAGGGCAGACTCGATAAAAGCAATTTCATATAAAATAGCCTCTCTCAATTTCCTTATCTTTTCTGATAGCACACCCCTTAACTGGTTTACAGAAGAAGACAATGCATATTCATTCTGGGAATGAATCACATCAATTACAGCTTCTGCCCTGGACAAATCCATACGTCCGTTCAGAAAAGCCCTCTTTGTGAATTCACCAGGTTCTGCCAGTCTGGCTCCCGCCTCTAAAGCCTCACCCAGGATTTTCTTCATTACCAGCACCCCGCCATGGCACTGGATCTCAACCGTGTCTTCCCCGGTATAGCTTCTGGGAGAACGCATTACCACTGCCATTACCTCATCTATGGTATTGCCTCCCCTGCCAACTACAAAACCATGATAAAATTTATGGCTTTCCGCTTTTTTCAAAACAGACCTACCAGAAGATGTGCGGAAGATGGAATTCCCCACCTGGACAGCATTCTCCCCACTGATTCTGATGATGCCTACCCCTGAATCTGTCAATCCTGTGGCAATTGCGGCAATGGTATCTTTCCTCAACATTCCAATCCTCCGGCTCACAAACAATCCAAAAAAATGAATATCCCTCTGATACAAAAAGAATCCTATCTATACATTTACCCTAAACACCTATATTTTATCACGCCAAAATAAAAACTGCCACACTTTCTCTGGAAAACCAGAAAAATATGGCAGCCATTGTTACTGTTCACAGCAACGCCGCTCACAGCAACATGATGCACACAAAAATGAGCAAAAAACGCTCATTTTGGCGCACACAGTTTCGGGTTTGTCACACAAAAGGCGCGTGAAAACACCTCGTGGCGATACCCCAGTGAACAATAACCAGTCATTGACACAACATCCCCTGGCCCGGCTATCTCCTTAATGTGATAACTACTCTTCTAAAAGGTTCCTCTCCCTCACTGTGAGTAGATACATACCTGTCACTCTGCAAAGCAGAATGGATGATACGTCTCTCATAAGGATTCATAGGCTCCAGGGAAACAGGTCTCTTGGTACGTTTTACCTTGTAGGCAATATTCTTCGCCAGGTTTTCCAGTGTTTCTCTTCTCCTCTGACGATAATTCTCCGTATCTACCTTTACCCGGATGTACTCCTCCACATCCTTGTTCACCACCAGGGATACCAGGTATTGTAAGGAATCCAGGGTCTGTCCCCTCTTTCCAATCAACACACCCATTTCATCCCCGACCAGATCAATGTCCATATTCTTTTCCATCTCATCATACTTTACCGTCACTACCACATTCATCTGCATGGCAGAAAACACTTCATCCAGAAATTTCTTCGCATTGTCCTCGATGGAAAGCTTGACCACTTTCTCGGATGCTTTGATTATGGCAGGTTTGGAACCGATTCCAAGGAAACCGCTGGAACCTTCCTCAATTACTTCATAGTCCAGTCTGTCACTGGTAACCCCCAGTTTCTGACAGGCCATGGTAATTGCTTCATTTACGGATTTGGCAGATATCTCAATATACTCCATTTGACCCCTCCCTGCCCGCTTCAACGGGCATATTCATGCGCAAAACTTCTGTTCCTACCTACCTAAGTAACTGTTAAAAAAGCAACAAACCCACAACAAGCTGATGGGACATCAACCTTGCATAAAAAGCTTTATCCGGCGTCATATGCAGAATTCATTTTTAACAGTTTCTAATTGTTATTATTCCTCTCATTATACTGCCTTACCATATTAGCCTTTTCCCGCATACTTCCAGGCTTCACATTTTCTGTTCCGGAATACCCTGTAGCATTTTTCGCTGCCGCATCCTTCTCCTGATCTGACAGTCCTGTATCCATATTCGCTCTCTTCTGGATATTGCGGGTATTCATATTAGCATAGGCTGCCATACGCTCCTGGTTTTTCTTAAGTTTCTCCAGCTTTTTGGCACTTTTTGCAGAGTTTTTCTTGATCAGCTCATCAAAATCCATCTTATCAATATGACGGTTAATCACTACCTGCTGAATGCTTCTCACCACGCTGCCTGCCACCCAGTACAGACCCATACCCGTAGGGAAAGAGAAACAAAACCAGGCAGACATCAAAGGCATCACCATATTCATGGTCTTCATGGAAGAAGCCAGGGTCGACTGCTCCTTATTATTGGATTCCTGCTGAGGCATCAGCTTCACATTGATCCACTGCGTTACAGCAGATAACACAGGAATCATCACAGCCCCGATTACAATCCCCCAGGCACCCACACCCAGTCCATAACGGATCAATGTCATAGGGGAATCCGCCATATTCAGTCCCAGGAAATTATTGTAAGTGTCAATCAGTCCCCTGGTTGTCTCATTACTTAAGATCAACTGCCCGTTGTAGGTGAGATCAGCCAGGCCATAATGATTGGATACAGCCACCAGATCCAGGGAAGAAAGCTTGTTAAGCACATCAATGATACCGTTGGACACATTTCCCTTGACAATAGACTGTCCGTACATGGACACCACACTGCTGATCGTATCTATACCGGAATTCTGCAGATAAGAAGTACTCTCTGTAAACGCAGAAACGCCGCCTTCCACATCAATGATTTTCTCTGCCAGCACGCGGAAGGTATCCCCTATTTTCGTCACATAGGCCGGCATTGCATAAATGACCCTGTATAAGGCAAACAGAATAGGCATCTGAATCAGAAGCTGTACACAGCTGCCACTGGCAGATACACCATATTTTGCATACACAGCCTGAACCTCCTGGTTCTGGGCCATCATGGATTCATTGTCCTTCTTATTCTTATACTTGGCCTGGATAGCCTGTATCTCCGGATTCATCTTGGCAGACAGTTTGGAAAACTTCTGCTGTTTGATGGTCAGAGGCAACATCAGCAGATTTACCACAATGGTAAAAAGTATAATAGCCAGTCCGATATTTGGGATCCCTATAAAATCAATCACATAGAAGATACCGTTCATGATCAGTCCCAACAGCTTTGCAATAGGGCCTATCAGAAATGTTTCATTCTGGGTTAATAAGATAAAATTCATGTATATACCTCTCTGCGCACATATTCCGCACGCATACCAATTATTTTGCGAAAGTGAATATAACACCTTCTCATTGGATTCACCGTCCGCAGATTTTATAATGGCTCTTTTTCCACAGAAAACTTCCCATTTGTCTTCAGACTTCCCATGCCATCTCTATGGTACAGGGTCAAAGCCTCCCTTGGAAAAAGGATTACACCTGCATATTCTCCATATAGCCAGAATACTTCCCTTCACAGCCCCGTATTTCTCAATGGCTTCCAGCCCATACTGGGAACAAGTAGGAATATAGGGACATCTGGTACGTTTCATAGGAGAAATATATTTCTGATAAAATCTGATTCCGGCAATCAAAAATTTTTTCATATCAATCGTGATAAAAATAAACCTTAATCAAACGATGAAGCTTTCCAAGGTGAAGAAGGGACTTTTCGATCTCCAGATACCCGGCCCCTGCCGCTGCCGGTCTGCCAACGATTACGATATCCAAACCACTATTGAATACTGCTTCATGTAATCGGTAACTCTCCCTCACCAGTCTTGTGACACGATGTCTTATAACACTGTTTCCAACTTTTTTACTCACACTGATTCCAAGTCTGTTCCGGTCCGTACCATTTTCCTTCACATACATGACCAGATACTTATTCGCATAAGATTTCCCATACCGGTAAACGAACTGGAACTGGTGATTTTTCTTCAAGCTCTCTGAAAATTTCATATATACACTATACACTGTCCGCTTCAGCGGGCGTCTGACTTCAGATCAAAATCATACCACACGGGAATATACAAAAGAAAAGAAGGTCACATTTCTGTGACCTATGCGGATAATCTCTTTCTTCCCTTTGCGCGTCTGGCCGCTAACACTTTCCTTCCGCCCGGCGTACTCATTCTGGCTCTGAAGCCATGCACTTTGGCACGGGAACGCTTTTTAGGCTGAAATGTCATTTTCATGGAAAAGCACCTCCTTCTCTGATCCCCTTCTATCAAGGCAACTGTTTTATTTTTACTTGCATGTGTGTGGTTCTTGAAAACGCACAGATCCACACTGGTCTGACAGGAAAATAGCATATTGATTGTATAAGAAAAAAGGACTCATGTCAAGGAAAATTCAGTAAAAATCACAGTTTCCAGGCAATAAAAAATTTTCAAAAGGTTATACACATAGATATCCACATGGATAAATTGCAAAAAAGTTATACACAGCCTGTTGATTACTTGTGGATATCCAAGTAAAGCCTTCCTTAAAAACTGTGCACACCATGTGTAAAATCATCTTTTTCCCTACAAAACACATACGTTTCCTCAAATAGCAAGTTATCCACTTATTCACAATGATATCCACATACTTTTGTCAAAAGCAAAATTATGAACATACTTATCAACATCATGTGGATAACTTTATCCATGACCTGTTTAAAACTAATATTTGAAATGTATCAGAATCTATATTACAATAAGAATTACACTGATTTCCTGTCTGGAACAGACAGGAAGACCAATGGATTGGGGGCGCGTGGCAGAACACGCAGGAGGACAGAATCATGGATGCGATTAGGGAAAACTGGTCCAATATAAAACAAACGATCCGGGAAGAATACGACATATCTGTCATATCTTTTCAGACATGGGTGGAACCATTGGAATTCTATGATGTAATAGATGATGTGGTTCATATCATCATACCTTCAGACCAGGCCCATGCGTTGAATTACATTTCTTCCAAATATAAGAGCTTTTTCCAGGTGACCATCACGGAGATGTATGACCATGCCTATGACATCAAATTCATCCTGGAGAAGGATGCCGTACCGTTAAGCAGTCAAAAAATGGAGATTCCTGTACTGAATTATAACTTTAACACCAGTTATGAACAGGCTAACCTAAACCCAAAATACAAATTTGATACCTTCGTGGTGGGCAACAACAATAAATTTGCCCATTCTGCTTCCCTGGCTGTGGCAGAATCTCCTGGACAGACCTATAATCCCCTGTACCTTTACGGGGGACCCGGACTGGGCAAGACGCACCTGATGCACTCCATCGGTCATTTTATCCTGGAACAAATCCCGGATAAAAAGGTACTCTATGTGACAAGTGAAGTCTTTACAAACGAAGTCATTGAATCCATACGAAGCGGTAATGCCGCCTCCATGACAAAGCTTAGGGAGAAATACAGGACAGTGGATGTATTGATGATAGATGATGTGCAGTTTATTATAGGAAAAGAAAGCACACAAGAAGAGTTCTTCCACACCTTCAATGTGCTCCACTCTGCCAGGAAACAGATTATCCTGTCCTCGGACAAGCCTCCCAAGGAGATGGAGACATTGGATGAACGTTTCCGCTCCCGGTTTGAGTGGGGACTGATTGCGGATATCCAGCCTCCTGACTATGAGACCAGAATGGCTATACTGCGCAAAAAAGCTGAAACCTGCGACAAGCAGATTGATGAAGAGATCATCAAATACATTGCTACCAATATCAAGTCAAATATCAGGGAACTGGAAGGCGCTTTTAACAAGATCATCGCCTTTGCCAAACTGAACAAAGTGGAACTGAACAAGGAATCTGCAGAGGAAGCCTTGAAGGATGTGATCTATCCCAACAAGACCAAGGAGATTACACCCACGCTGATCATCCATGTAGTGGCAGAACATTTCGGTGTAAAACCAGAGGACATCACTTCCAAGAAGAGGAACTCTGAATTCGTCCAGCCCAGACAGGTTGTAATGTATCTGTGCAGGGAGCTTGTGGAAAACACATCTCTGGGAACAATCGGAAAGCTTCTGGGCAAAAAAGACCACACCACCGTGATTCATGGGATCCGAAAAATCACTGCAGATATGGAAGCAAGCGAAGAACTGCGTAACAAAGTGGATATCATCATTAAGAAGCTGAATCCTCCTTCTTAACTGGCACCAGGCTTTGGTATACTGACTCTATTCCAGATTGTCTGATACACTTACAGACACAGTGTCTGCTTCCATGCCAGCCATGGAGAAGCGCAGGAAATTCCACATTGGCTGTGGGTTTCCTGTTGAAAAAGGAAATCTTCCTGTTGATAACTGATAACCAGGAAGAACAGATTCTGGATAGGGTTCTGGTTTCATGTGAATAACTTCATAGTTGTCCTAAAGTTATCCCGAAGTTATTCTGAAAGAAATCACAGTTTCCCATTTCCTTTTTCCTTGAAAAATAGTATAATAGTACTGGTTATGCACATATCAACAGCTATTATTATCTATATTATGAATTTCTTATCTTTATCAATATACTTTGCACCCGCATATCCTTCCCAGGAAAAGCGGCCAAAATAACAAGACAATTCTGTGGAAAAATGAGTGCCCGTCAAAAGCAGGCATGGAGGTGTATATATGAAATTAGTTTGTTCCAAATCAAATCTTCTTGGCGGTGTACAAATTGTATCAAAAGCCGTCTCCAACAAAACAACCATGTCCATTCTGGAATGCATCATGGTTGATGCTACCAAAGGAAGGATCACTCTTACGGGAAATGATATGGATCTTGGAATCGAAACCATCATAGAAGGAAATATCGTGGAAAAGGGAGCCATAGCCTTGGATGCCAAGATTTTCCTGGAGATTGTACGGAAACTGCCGGACAGTGATATCACCATTGAGACGGATCCATCTTACAAGACAGTTATTACATGTGAGAAAGCGAAATTCACAATCATCGGAAAGTCGGGAGAAGACTTCTCCTATCTCCCTCTTGTAGAAAAAGAAGATAGTATCGTAATCAGCCAGTTTACTCTAAAGGAAGTGGTAAGACAGACTATTTTCTCTATCTCTGACAATGACAACAATAAGCTTATGACAGGTGAGTTGTTTGAGATGAAAGGCAGTGAGATGAAGGTGGTGTCCTTAGACGGCCACAGGATTTCCATCCGCAAGATCGAATTACGGGAAGAATGCAGTCCCAAAAAGGTGGTAGTACCTGGAAAGACTTTGAACGAGGTGAGCAAGATCCTGCCAGGTGGGGCGGATTCTTTTGTGACCATCTCCTTTACCCCCAAGCACATCGTGTTTGAGTTTGATGAGACTACTGTGGTATCCAGACTGATAGAAGGAGAGTATTTCAGGATCGACCAAATGCTTTCCAGCGATTATGAGACAAAGGTGAAGATCAACAAGAAAGAATTCTTGAATTGTATTGACAGAGCCACCCTTCTGGTGAAGGAAGGGGATAAGAAGCCCATTATCATGAATATTACGGACGAAAGCATGGAGCTGAAGATCAACTCCCTTCTGGGAAGCATGAATGAGGATATTGACATTGAGAAGCAGGGCAAAGACCTTATGATAGGTTTCAATCCCAAGTTCCTGATCGATGCTTTGCGGGTTATAGATGATGAGGATGTGGAATTATATATGGTGAATCCAAAGGCTCCCTGCTTTATCAAGAACCAGGAGGAAAGTTACATTTATCTGATCCTGCCTGTGAACTTTACCACTGTCAGCTGACAAAAGGAATGGAAACAGCGGTAAAAGGGATCCGCAGGTAAACCGTAAAAAGGAATCCAGAACAGGGATATCCTTTGGGAAGAAAGTAGAGGGAATGCTATGCAGGTAATCCATCTGAGAGAAGAATATATCAAATTGGGCCAGGCCATCAAGGCCGCCGGACTGGTTCAGACAGGGGCGGAGGCCAAAGTGGTGATTCAAGACGGTCAAGTGAAGGTCAACGGTCAGACTCAGGTCCAGAGGGGGAAAAAGCTTGTAGCCGGAGACAGGGTGGAATATAACGGGGAGACCATCCGCATAGAAGCGTGAGAAGAAAATGATTATCAAGTCAATAGAACTGGCAGATTACAGAAATTATGATACTCTTTCCCTGGAATTTGACAGGGGTACAAATATCTTCTACGGCGACAATGCCCAGGGCAAAACCAATATCCTGGAAGCCATTTATGTGGCAGCTACTACCAAGTCACACAAAGGGAGCAAGGACCGGGAGATCGTGAATTTCCACAAGGAAGAGTCCCACATCCGCACCTATGTGGAAAAGGATGGCATAGAGACAAGGGTGGATATGCATCTTAGGAAGAACAAGTCCAAGGGGATTGCCATTGACGGACAGAAGATCAAGAAAGCTGCAGATCTGCTGGGATTGTGTAATGTGGTATTTTTCTCCCCGGAAGATCTGGGAATCATCAAGAATGGACCGTCAGAACGCAGAAGGTTTGTGGATATGGAGCTGTGTCAGCTTGACAGCTTTTATCTATACAACTTAAACCATTACAATAAAATTGTGAACCAGCGCAACAAACTTTTGAAGGATATGTTCCTGAATCCGGATTTAAAGGAAACGCTCAGCATCTGGGATATGCAGCTTGCCTCTTTCGGCAGTAAGGTCATAGAGCGCAGAAAGCTGTTCGTGGAGCAGCTTGCCGGAATCCTTAAGGAGATTCACAGGAAGCTGTCCGGAGGCAAGGAAGAACTGTCAGTCCGGTATGAGCCGGATGTGGAGATCACAGATTTTGAAAGGAAACTCAAGGAGAACCATGAGAAAGATATCCGGGCAAAGATGACTTCCGTGGGGCCACACAGGGATGATTTTTCCTTCTTGATTGGGGATGTGGATATCCGCAGATACGGTTCCCAGGGCCAGCAGCGCACAGCAGCCCTGTCCTTGAAGCTGGCGGAGATCGAGCTGGTGAAGAAGATCACGAAGGATACCCCTGTCCTGTTGTTGGATGATGTGTTATC
Source organism: uncultured Acetatifactor sp. (assembly GCA_910577665.1). Lineage (GTDB taxonomy): Bacteria > Bacillota > Clostridia > Lachnospirales > Lachnospiraceae > Acetatifactor. Next base: position 21,574 of record CAJTOJ010000034.1, on the reverse strand, counting down.
GGAACTGGATTCCAACAGGCAGAATTATCTGTTGAATAGCATAGGAGATATACAGACCATTATTACCTGCACAGGTCTGGAAGAATTTGTAAACAACAGGTTTGAGTTAAATAAGGTATTCCAGGTACAGGATGGAAAAGTAGAATGGAAGAATACACCGCAGCCTGTAGTACAACAGGATGGTATGCAGATGTCTGAAACAGATGTATTGACAGAATAGCCTTTGGAAGAAAAAACGGATAAATAGGAGTTAGAATGATAGAAGAGACCATGAACAAAGTAGCAGCAGAGCAAGAATACGGTGCAGACCAGATCCAGATCTTAGAGGGGCTTGAGGCCGTTAGGAAAAGACCCGGCATGTATATAGGCTCCACTTCCAGCAGGGGTCTTCATCATCTTGTTTATGAGATCGTGGACAATGCCGTGGATGAGGCCCTGGCCGGATTCTGTGATACCATAGATGTGACCATCCATGAGGACAATTCCGTCACTGTGGTGGATAATGGACGTGGTATTCCTGTGGGAATCAACCATAAGGCAGGAATCCCTGCAGTGGAGGTGGTATTTACCATCCTGCATGCAGGGGGAAAATTCGGCGGAGGGGGATATAAGGTCTCAGGAGGCCTGCACGGCGTAGGTGCTTCTGTGGTGAATGCTCTTTCTACATGGCTGGAGGTAGTGATCTGCCAGGAGGGAAAGGTATATAAGCAGCGTTATGAGAGGGGACAGGTGTGTTATCCCTTACAGGAGATCGGTACCTGTCCTGTGGAAAAGACTGGCTCTACTATTACCTTCCTGCCAGATGATACCATTTTCACTGAAACTACGGTATTTGAATTTGATGTGTTGAAGAGAAGGCTGCGAGAGATGGCTTTTCTCACTAAAGGACTGCGTATCATACTACGGGATGACAGACAGGAGGAGCTGGCGGAAATTGTGACTGACAATGAAAACAGCCAGATCCAGGAACTGCTCCAGAGGGCGGAAGCCGACAGGCAGGAGGTACAAAAAGAGGAAAAGAACCAGACAGGAACAGATTCCCCGGAACCAGAGGAGAACCATATCTCCAGGACAGGTGGGAAAATTGGTAAGATACATTCCGTGCCCCTGGAAAACGGCAGGAAACAGAAAGTCATTGAATTCTACTATGAGGGCGGTATCAAGGAATTTGTGGAATATCTGAACAAGAGCAAGACACCCCTCTATGACAGTATCATTTATTTTGAAGGGGAGAAGAACAAAGTAAATGTGGAAGTGTCTTTCCAGCACAATGATTCTTACAATGAAAGTGTGTTCAGCTTTGTGAACAATATCAATACGCCGGAAGGGGGAACACATCTACAGGGTTTCCGCAATGCCATCACAAAGACTTTTAATGATTATGCCAGGACGGCAAAGCTTCTCAAGGACAATGAACCAAACCTGTCGGGAGAGGACATCAGGGAAGGTCTCACGGCCATCATCAGTGTAAAGATTGAAGATCCGCAGTTTGAGGGACAGACCAAGCAGAAGTTAGGAAACAGCGAAGCCAGGGGAGCAGTTGACAATATTGTCAGTGAACAGCTCACTTACTACCTAGAGCTGAATCCCACTGTGGCCAAATCCATCTGTGAGAAGTCCATCCTGGCCCAGAGGGCCAGGGAAGCAGCCAGGAAAGCCAGGGATCTCACCAGGCGTAAGACTGCCTTAGAGGGAATGTCCCTGCCAGGTAAGCTGGCGGATTGTTCCGACAAGGATCCGGCAAATTGCGAAATCTATATCGTGGAGGGAGATTCTGCAGGAGGCAGTGCCAAAACTGCCCGTTCCAGAGCCACACAGGCTATCCTTCCCCTGCGCGGTAAGATCTTGAATGTAGAGAAAGCAAGGCTGGACAAAGTATATGCCAATGCCGAGATCAAGGCCATGATCACTGCCTTTGGAACAGGAATTCATGAGGATTTTGATATTACAAAACTCCGTTATAACAAAATTATTTTGATGACAGATGCCGATGTGGACGGTGCCCATATCAGTACGCTGTTGCTGACCTTTATTTACCGGTTCATGCCAGAGCTGATCAAGGAGGGGCATGTGTATCTGGCGAAGCCTCCTCTCTATAAACTGGAAAAAAACAAGAAGGTATGGTATGCCTACAGCGATGAAGAACTGGACGGCATCTTACAGGAAGTGGGACGTGACCAGAACAATAAGATCCAGCGTTACAAAGGGCTGGGAGAGATGGACGCAGATCAGCTGTGGGAGACTACCATGGATCCTGCCAGACGGATCCTGTTGCGTGTGAATTATGACGAGGAAATGGAATCGGAGATTGATCTCACCTTTACTACTCTCATGGGAGATAAGGTGGAGCCCAGGCGGGAATATATCGAAGAGAATGCCAAGTTTGTGAAGAATCTGGATATTTAAGGGTAAAAGAACCTGGAACACAGCATCCAAATCCGGACAGATGGGCGTGCCATACATAGCACGCAGGGAGTATCAGAATGAACGATGATATCTTTGACAAGATACATGAGGTTGATCTCAAAGAGAGAATGGAGACCTTTTTCATTGATTATGCCATGAGCGTTATTGCGGCAAGGGCGCTTCCCGATGTAAGGGATGGCTTAAAACCTGTGCAGCGCAGGGTGCTCTATTCCATGATCGAACTAAACAACGGGCCGGACAAACCGCATCGGAAAAGTGCCCGTATCGTAGGTGATACCATGGGTAAATATCATCCCCATGGGGATAGTTCTATCTATGGTGCCCTGGTGAATATGGCCCAGGAATGGTCTACCAGATATCCTCTTGTGGATGGGCATGGGAATTTCGGATCCATGGACGGTGATGGTGCTGCCGCCATGCGTTATACAGAGGCGAGGCTTTCCAAGATTTCCATGGAACTGCTTGCTGATATCAACAAGGATACTGTGGATTTTGTGCCGAACTTTGACGACACAGAGAGGGAACCTGTGGTGCTTCCCAGCCGCTATCCCAATCTCCTGGTAAACGGTACCACAGGAATCGCTGTGGGTATGGCCACAAATATTCCTCCTCACAATCTGAGGGAAGTGGTAAATGCCGTAGTGAAGATCATTGACAACCGGGTGACAGAGGGAAGGATGACCTCCATCGAAGAGGTCATGGAGATCGTAAAGGCACCGGATTTTCCCACAGGGGGACTGATCCTGGGTACCAGGGGTTGCAATGAAGCTTACCGAACAGGCCGTGGAAAAGTGGTGGTGAGGGCCGTAACCAATATAGAGACCTTGCCAAACGGGAAGAGCCAGATCATTGCCACGGAGCTTCCTTACATGGTAAATAAAGCCAATCTGATCGTAAAGATTGCCGAGCTGGTGAAACTGAAGAAAGTGGATGGCATTACCGATATCCGGGATGAATCCAACCGGGAAGGTGTCCGTGTGGTCATAGAACTGCGCAAGGACGCCAATGCCAATGTGATATTGAACCAGCTCTATAAACATACACAGCTCCAGGATACCTTCGGCGTAAATATGCTGGCCCTGGTGAACAATGAGCCAAAGGTCATGAACCTGCTGGATATGCTGGTGTACTATCTGAAGCATCAAGAGGATGTTGTCACCAGGAGAACCAGATATGAGTTGAACAAGGCGGAGGAGAGGGATCATATTTTACAGGGTCTGCTGAAAGCCCTTGATTTCATAGACGAAGTGATCTCCATTATCCGCAGCAGCCAGAATGCCCAGATTGCCAGGGAAAGGCTGATGGAACGTTTTGCACTGTCCGAAGCCCAGGCCCAGGCCATTGTGGAGATGCGTCTGAGGGCACTTACAGGACTGGAGCGGGAGAGACTGGAAAATGAGCACGCGGAATTGCAGATCCGTATCGGAGAACTGAAAGCCATCCTGGCAGACGAAAACCTTCTGCTCGGGGTGATCAAGGAAGAAATGATGATGATTGCCCAGAAATTCGGAGATGACAGGAGAAGCAAGATAGGCTATGATGATCTGGATATCTCCATGGAAGATTTGATTTCCAGGGAAAACGTGGTCATTGCCATGACCAATTTAGGATATATCAAACGGATGACGGTGGACAATTTCAAGGCCCAGAACAGGGGCGGAAAAGGGATCAAGGGTATGCAGACCATTGAAGATGATTTCATTGAGGATCTGCTGATGACTACCACCCACCATTACTTGAATTTCTTCACCAGCCTGGGCAGGATTTACAGACTCAAGGCCTATGAGATCCCGGAGGCTGGAAGGACTGCCCGGGGAACCGCAGTGATCAATCTGTTGCAGCTTTCCCCTGGGGAAAAGATTACGGCCATGATACCAATCAAGGAATATGACGACAGCAAGAATCTGTTTATGGTGACAAAGGAAGGTATCGTGAAGAAGACATCCTTGATGGAATATGCCAATGTAAGGAAGAATGGTCTTACTGCCATCAACCTACGGGATGACGATGAACTCATAGAGGTGAAGATTACAGACAAAGACAGCGAGATATTCCTTGTGACAAAGCAGGGGATGTGCATCCGTTTCAAGGAGACAGATGTCCGTGCTACAGGAAGGGCTTCCATGGGTGTCATTGGTATGAACTTGGATGATGGGGATGATGTTATCGGTATGCAGCTTCAGAGCCAGGGAGATTCCCTGCTGTTCGTATCGGAGAATGGTCTGGGAAAACGCACCTACCTAAATGAGTTCACTGTCCAGAAACGTGGCGGTAAGGGTGTAAAATGCTATAAGATCACGGAGAAGACAGGGGATGTGGTAGGCGTAAAAGCCGTAGTGGACGAGAATGAGATCATGATGATCACAACAGAAGGTATCATCATACAGCTTAGGATGCAGGATATCTCCACACTTGGCAGGATTACTTCCGGCGTAAAGATGATCAACCTGGATGAAGGAATCAAAGTGGCCCAGATCGCCAAGGTTAGGGAGAAAGTATCCAATGGGGAGCAGGAATTCGACAATGTAGATGATGCCCTGGAGGATATAGAGGACGAATATCCAGTGGAACCGGGGGATGTGGAGGTGTTCCTGGATCAGGACGAAGAGATTCACAAGAAATCTGGCGAGGACGCCACAGAAGTGTGAAAACCAATGTAAAAGGCAGTACATCTGGAAATTTATAAATAAATGATAAATACGCTGGGACACAATGACCTGGCGTATTTTTCAGTGAATTATGCATTCCTGTATTTCTTCCATTTGTATATTTTTTGGCAGAAATACCACTTTACGGATAAAAAAATTGTGCTATAATCATAGTTTAGAAGTTTGAGAAACCAAGTGAGGGAAAGAAATATGGAAGCTTACAATGTATTTAAAGATCTGGCCATTATCATTATATTCGCGAAATCTTTCGGGATACTGGCCAGAAAATGCAAGGCACCACAGGTAGTGGGAGAGATTATTGCCGGTCTGCTTATAGGCCCAAGTGTGCTGGGATTTGTGCAGCAGTCGGATTTTCTGGTACAGATGGCAGAGATTGGTGTGGTATTGCTGATGTTCTCTGCAGGACTGGAGACAGATCTGAAGGAACTGTTGAAGACAGGACCTGTGGCCCTTCTGATTGCCTGCGCAGGCGTATTTGTACCTCTCATAGGAGGTACTCTGCTGTATATGGGTTTCTATGGGGCAGCCCCCTGGGGATCCGAAAAATTCTATGTGGCTGTATTCATCGGAGTCATCATGACAGCTACCAGTGTCAGCATTACAGTTCAGTCCCTAAAGGAAATGGGAAAGCTGAAGGGTAAAGTAGGTACTACCATACTCAGTGCTGCCATTATTGATGATGTAATCGGTATCATTGTACTGACCTTTGTAATCGGGTTCAAGAACCCGGAATCCAATCCTGGCAGTGTGGTGTTATCCACAATCCTGTTCTTTATTATGGCATTTGTAGTGGGAATTATTGTGTATAAATTGTTTAAGATACTGGATGACCGTTATCCCCATACCCAGAGAATTCCCATCTTAAGTCTTGCACTATGTTTCTTTTTTGCTTATGCAGCTGAACACTTTTTTGGGATTGCAGATATCACAGGGGCGTATGTGGCAGGTATCGTGCTCTGTTCCATCCGGGATTCCTCCTATATAGACCAGAAGATGGAGATCAGTTCCTATATGATTTTTGGGCCTGTGTTCTTCGCCAGTATCGGGTTCAAGACCAGCATTGATCATATCAATGGAAGTATCCTGCTGTTCTCCCTGGGATTTGTGGCAGTGGCACTGGTTGCCAAGATTTTGGGCTGTGGTCTGATGGCAAAAGCCTGTAAATTCTCCATGCCAGATAGCTTGAAAATAGGGGTGGGGATGATGACCAGGGGAGAAGTAGCCTTGATTGTCGCCCAGAAGGGTTTGTCTGTGGGCCTGTTGACTTCGGAATATTTTGCGGCGGTGATCCTGTTGATTGTGGTATCCAGTATTTCTACGCCAATCATCTTGAAGATCCTATATGCCAAGGATGGAAAAGCGGCACAGGCAACCGCATAAAGACTGGAAGAAAAGTTTAGGGCCAGAATAACATAAAATAACACATACCCCGCAGATATGCTGCGGGGTATGTGTTATTGGAAATTCCTTATGAGTTTACTTAGATGTATATTTCAGATAACTTTCACCAGGTTCAAGTCTTTATCCACCAGGATCACATCTGCCCGTTTTCCAGGAACAAGGGATCCAACTTTCCCAAAAATGCCAATGCTCTTGGCCGGAGTCATGGTAGCAGCGGCAATGGCGTCTTCCAGTGGAATGCCGAAGGAGACAGCCATCTTCATGCAGTCGAACACATTGGTAGCGGATCCGGCAATGGTACCATCTGCCAATGTAGCTAGCCTTCCATCTACTGTTACCTGTTGTCCGCCAAGATCATAGGTACCATTCTTCATTCCGGTAGCACGCATGGAATCGCTGATTAATGCAATTCTGTCAGGGAAGAGCTTGAAAGCTACCCGCACCATGCTTTCGTGGACATGGATGCCATCACAGATTAGTTCTGCCACACAGGTATCGGATTCAGAGGCAGCACCAATGATACCAGGCGCCCTGTGTCCCAGAGGATTCATGGCATTGTACAGGTGGGTCACATGGTCTGCACCGGCCTGGATGGCTTTTCTGGCTGTGTTATAGTCAGCAGCACTGTGCCCCAGGGAGATCACCACTTCTTCGGAAAGGGCCTGGATAAATTCCATGGCACCGTCCACATTGGGTGCCAGTGTGACAAGGCGGATCAGATTTCCACAGGCTTCATTGCATTCCCGGAAGAAATCCACATCCGGGGGAAGGATACATTCTGATCTGTGGGCACCTTTACGGGATGCATCCAGGAAGGGTCCTTCCATATTGATGCCGGCTACATGGGAAAGTCCTGGCTGGTCCTCCCAGTCCCCCATGGAGTGAAAGAGCTTCTGTAGCAGCTCTTTCTCAATGGTCATGGAAGTAGGGCAGTAGGATGTAATGCCATGGGTATATTCATAGGCCAGGATGGCTTTTAGTCCTTCCAGGTTGCCATCTGAAAAGTCATATCCCATAGCGCCATGACTGTGGATATCTACCAGCCCGGGAAGGACATACAGCCCCTGGGCATCAATTTCAGTGGTATCTGTAAGTCCTGTGGCGTTGTCTGTGATTTTGCCATTTTCTATATACAAGTCTCGTTTGCAGAAAGTCTTATTCTCCTGGAATACGGTTCCGTTTTTAACAATCATACACAGCGCCCTCCCAGGAGATCTTTTCCCTGGTCAGGGAAAGGGCCTCTTCATCTGCGATTACAATGCAATCCCTGTGCAGCTGCAGGATGGAGGCTGGTACTGTAGGGCTTACAGGCCCGAAGAAGGAATTGTACACGGCTTCTGCCTTGCCTTCCCCGGAGGCTAAGAGCAGTACTTTCCTGGCAGTCATGATACCTTTGATGCCCATAGTCAGCGCGTGGGTGGGAACCTGCTCAATGGATTCGAAGAACCTGGCATTGGCCTGCCTGGTCTCTTCCGTCAGGGTCACCACATGGGTTCCTGCCTGGAAGATGTCAGCAGGCTCATTAAAGCCAATATGGCCATTGCCTCCGATGCCCAGAAGCTGGAGATCAATTCCACCTTTTTCCTGAATCAGCGCATCATAGCGGGCACATTCTTTTGCGGCATTCTCTGCAAGCCCGTTTGGTACATCGGTGTTGGCTTTATTGATATTGATATGATCGAACAGATTGTAGTTCATGAAATAGCGGTAGCTCTGGTCATGGGTACCCGGGAGCCCTTTGTATTCATCCAGGTTAATGCTGTGCACCTTTGAGAAATCCAGGTCTCCTTTCTCATACCACTCCTGTAGCTGTTTGTAAGTGCCAATGGGTGTGGAGCCGGTTGCAAGCCCCAGAACCGCATCTGGTTTCATGATGACCTGCGCAGAGATGATGTTTGCCGCCTTGCGGCTTAAGTCATGGTAGTCCTTTGCTGCAAAAATTTTCATAATTTAACACCGTGCCTTTCTTGTTGTTATATTTTGCCCTTAATTGTCCTAATTGTCTTCAAATTTCCTGTACTTATTGTATCATATTATTACCAATATTTACATCATTATTTTCAGGTTGGCAAATATTTGTATGTATCACGTGTAGCCTTAAAAAGCAATCGTGCTTTTAAGTGCATTCCAGAGAAGTCAAATTTTCCGTTGCCCGCAGGTAGATAAAAAGGTATAATGGTGAAAATGAATTTTATGACTGTTATAACGAAAGGAAGAACATTTTCAGTTTATCTCCTAAAATCATGATAGATCAGAAAAATTTTGAAATTGCCAGGAAAAAAATAATTGGTGTGGACAGGCAGCGCCTGGGAATCGGTACCCTGGCGGAGAAGTCTGTCCATGCTGTGTTGAAGAATTATTATGAGCCGGACGAGGACAGGCAGGAGGTTCCCATAGACAATTATGTGGCAGATATCTATGCGGATGGGGAGATCATTGAGATCCAGACGAGACAGTTTGACAAGCTGCGTGGGAAACTAACCTGTTTCCTTGCCCAGTATCCGGTGACAATTGTATATCCTATCCCCCGCCAGAAATGGCTGATCTGGATCGATGAGGAGAGCGGTGAGCTGAGCAACAGGAGAAAGTCCCCTGTGAAAGGGAATCCCTATATGGCTTTCGCGGAACTGTATAAGATCAAGACATTCTTGAGAGATCCGAATCTGCGGATCAAGCTGGTACTCCTGGATGTGGAGGAATACAGGCTGCTGAATGGCTGGAGCAAGGATAAGAAAAAAGGTTCCAGCCGGTATGACCGCATTCCCTTGGAACTGGTGGAGGAAGTGGATATTGCCCGGCTGGAGGATTACATGCAGTTCGTGCCTTACCAGCTGGAGGATTCTTTTACCTCCAGGGAATTCGCAAAGGCAGCCCATATCCCTTTATCCCTGGCCCAGACAGTATTGCATATCCTGTACCATGTAGGTATCGTCACCAGGGTAGGGAAGAAGGGGAGGGAATATCTGTATACGGTACTGTATGTGTGATAAATTTTGGAAAAACATGCGGATTCAGTCTTCTTCATCGTCTTCGGCGGCAAGGGGCAGGGAAAAGATGAATTCCGTTCCCACACCTTCCGTGCTGATTACATTGATGTGTTCACCGTGACAGTTGATGATCTCTTTTACAATGGATAGTCCCAGACCAGTTCCTTTCTTGTCTTTTCCCCTGGACAGGTCTGATTTGTAGAATCTGTCCCAGATCAGCTTCAGGTTATCCTTGGGAATGCCAATGCCTGTATCCTTGATGGAAACAAAGAGCTTGTTTTTCTTTAGGGAAGTCTCCACCTTAATGACAGAATCCTGATGGCTGAACTTGATGGCATTGTCGATCAGATTATAAAGCACTTGTTGGATTTTTTCCATGTCGGCATGTACATACAGTTTATCTCCTGTGAGGATCAGTTCAATGGCCATGGTTTTTTTCTTGCAGGTACCTTCAAAAGAAGCGGCCGTACTGCGTATGATGGTATTGATATCGAAATCTGTGCGGTCTAAGAGCATCCCCTTTGTGTTCAGGTTATTCAAGGTCAGCAGACTGTTGGTGAGTTTGGTGAGGCGTTCTGTCTCGTTGAGCAGGATTCCCAAATATTTCTCATGAAGTTCCGGGGGAATGGTACCGTCTATCATGGCATCCAGGTACCCACGGATGGAAGTCAGTGGAGAACGGAAATCGTGGGATACATTGGCCACGAATTTCTTCTGGTCATCTTCGGCGCCTGCAATCTGGCTGGCCATATAGTTCAGACAGGCCGACAGATAACCGATTTCATCATCACTTTCCACCTGGAATTCATAATGCATATTCCCTTCTGCATATTGTTCCGTGGCATAAGTGATCTTTCGCAGGGGGACATAGACAATCTCCGTGAAGAAGATCAGGATAATCAAGGATAGCAGCAGCAGGATTACCAGCATCACATAGGAGATACCCAGTAGACTGTTACAGGATTTCGCAATATCGTTCATATCATAGTGTATTACCACATATCCCTTGACTTTAAAGCTACTGGTGATAGGAGCAAATACACTGAGCATATCTGATTCAAAGCTGCCAAAAAAATCATTTACAGTATAGTAAGAATTCCTGGTGACAGTGGGATCAAAAGCCTCAATGATGATCACATCATCTACATTCAGCGGGGTTTCGGTATCCAGCACCAGCCTACCGGAAGGATTGATGATCCGGATAGCGGAACCCAGGCAGATGGAGAGGAAATCAAGCTGGTCCTTTACCGTCTCCAGGTCAGTGTCACTGGTGTAGAGACCACTGGCATAAGTATCCGCAATCATAGTGGCTTCCGTGTAGAGGTCTTCCGCTTTCTCCCGGATCAAGTGTTCCATGGTCATACTTGGCACAAAAGTGGCCACTACAATGAAGCTGAATACCCCGAAGATAAAATAAGCCAGCACAAATTTGAGGTATAAGGTTTTTTTCATGCGTTTCCGGCCCCATTATTTACAGAAATTGTAACATTCATCAGTTTCTCACTTCAAATTTATAACCGATTCCCCAGATGGTAGTGATCTTCCAGTTGCCGTGATCCTTGATCTTTTCCCGCAATCGCTTGATATGGACATCTACGGTACGGGTGTCTCCGATGTATTCATAGCCCCAGATCTGATCCAGAAGCTGTTCCCTGGTGAACACATGATTTGGGGAGGAGGCCAGAAAATAGAGCAGTTCCAGTTCCTTGGGGGGCATTTCCACCGTCCGCCCCATATAGACAACAGAATAATTGGTAAGATTGATGGTCAGATCGGCATATTCCACATATTTGTCATTGGAATTCTCAGAGACCGTGGTAGCAGGTTTATACCGGCGCAATACTGCCTTGGCCCTGGCCACCAGCTCTTTGGAGTCAAAGGGTTTCTCAATGTAGTCATCTGCCCCAAGCTCCAGTCCCAGTACTTTGTCAAACACTTCTCCCTTTGCGGAGAGCATGATGATGGGAACGGGATATTTTGCCCGGACTTCCCGGCATACCTGGTACCCGTCCATGCCGGGCAGCATAATGTCCAGAAGAATCAGATTGGGAGCAAAGGTGTCCATGGCAGGCAGCACGGATTCTCCGTCATTGACGATCATGGTCTCGAAGCATTCCTTCAGCAGATACAGGGAAATTAGTTCTGCTATGTTGTTGTCATCATCTACAATTAAGATTCTCTGTTTGCTTACCATGTAGGTTCTCCTTATTGGTTATATGTGGTTTCTGATACAGATGCATCTACTTGAATGTAACAATGGTGACACCTGCGTCACCTTCCCCGTACTCACCCAGACGGTATTCCTTCACATATTTCAATCGCTTCAAGTGGCTGTGTACGGCATTGCGCAAAGCACCAGTTCCCTTCCCATGAACCACCCGCACATTTGGCAGATGGGCCAGGTAGGCATCATCCAGGTATTTATCTAGCTGTGGAATGGCCTCGTCCACAGTTTTACCCAGAAGATTGATTTCTGTGGAGATGGACATGGTCTTGGACATTTTGATCTTGCCGGAGCTGGAACCAGTGCGCCTGGGCACAGAAGTGGATGCAGCATCCTCCTCCAGGTAGATCAGGTCTTTTACATTGGTCTGGGTACGAATGATACCACACTGGACAAAGAGTCCTCCCTTTGCATCTGGCAGGGTGGAAACAGTGCCTTTCAGTCCCATGGAGAGGATCTTCACGGTATCCCCCTTTTTCAGTTTTTCGGGGTCAACGGTTTTCCGGATAGGTTCCTGCTTTCCATGGTTTAAAGATAAGTGCTGGTTCTTCTCCCCGATCTTGTCACGTACCTTCTGACGTTTCTTCTCCAGTTCGCGGATGTCTGTACCTGTGTCAATCCGGTTGAAATCCCTTATGGTTTCATCCGCAATATCCTTGGCCTCCTGGAGGATCTCACGGGCTTTCTCGTTGGCTTCCCTAAGGATTTTATCCTTGGCCTTGTCAATTTTCTCGTTTTTCTGCTGTAGTTGTTCCTGCAATGCACGGATCTGTTCCTTGTGCCGGGCAATCTCCCGCTGTTCCTTTTCTATGGTGATGCGGCTCTGTTCCAGATCGGAAATCACGTCTTCAAATGTCTTGTCCTCTTTGCCGATCTGTTCCCTGGCAGCGGAGATGATCTCCTCAGACAGACCCAGTTTGGCGGATATGGCGAAGGCATTGCTTTTTCCCGGTATGCCAATAAGCAGTCTGTAGGTGGGCTGTAGGGTTTCCACATTGAACTCGCAGCAGGCATTTTCCACAAAGCTGGTGGACAGGGCGTAGATCTTCAGCTCACTGTAGTGAGTGGTGGCCATAGTGCGGATCCCCCTGTCGTGGAGGAAATTCAAAATGGAGATGGCCAGGGCAGCCCCTTCTGTGGGATCTGTACCAGCTCCCAGTTCATCAAAGAGACACAGACAGTCCCCGTCTGCATGATCCAGGATGTGGACAATGCTCTTCATGTGGGAGGAGAAGGTGGACAGACTCTGTTCAATGCTCTGCTCATCCCCGATATCTGCATACACTTCCGTGAAAATAGACAGTTCGGAACGGTCCAGGGCCGGGATATGAAGTCCGGCTTGACCCATTAAAGTGAAAAGGCCTACGGTCTTCAAGGATACAGTCTTACCGCCAGTATTGGGTCCGGTGACAATGAGAAGATCGAAATCTTTTCCCAGATGGATGTCTATGGGTATGACTTTTTTCCGGTCCAGCAAAGGATGCCTTCCCTTCCGGATATTGATATAGTGGTCATCGTTGAACAGTGGCTGTGTGGCATTCTGCTCTATGGCCATCTCTGCCTTGGCGAAGATGAAGTCAAGGGTGGTCATAACAGTCTGGTTCACAGCCAGTTCTTCTGTATGGGAGGCGGCCATGGCACTTAGGTCCGCTAAGATGGCATTGATCTCTTCCCGCTCCTGGAGTTCCAGTTCCCTAAGCTGGTTGTTCAAGTTTACCACGGCAGCAGGCTCTATGAAATAAGTAGATCCTGTGGCAGACTGGTCGTGTATCATACCGTTCACCTGGCCTTTGTACTCGGCTTTCACAGGTATACAGTAACGGTTGTTACGCATGGTAATCACGGCATCCTGCAGGTAGGTGCGGTAGGCGCCTCCCAGCATGGTGGTGAGCTGGGAATGGATCTTGTCCCCGGTCTGGATCATAGAGCGGCGGATACTCTTAAGCTTAGGGCTGGCATCATCCGCAATCTCATCCTGAGAGATGATACAACGGTTGATCTCATTGGCAAGCTGGGTCAGAGGAGTCAGTCTGGAGAAATATTCATCCAGGCTGTCCTCCGGCTGGTCTTCCCGTTCTTTTCTGCCATAGACTTTGATACGGTTCACATTGTCCAGCATGGCAGCCAGACGCATCAGCTCTTCTATGTTAAGCGTACTGCCGATCTCCAGGGAACGGATAGAGAACCCAAGATCCCGGTTGCTGCCAAAGGAAGTGCTGCCGTATTTGAAAATCCGGTTGCAGGCATCCCTGGTCTCTGTCTGGCTCTTGCGGATCCAGTCTATGTCAGTGGAGGGCAGAAGCTGCCTGCACATCTGCTTTCCAGGCTCAGAATCCGCTTTTCCTACAAGTATTTCAATTATTTTATCATATTCTAACGTATGCAATACTTTTTCATTCATGATACTTCCCCTTGTTCTTCAGATCCCATTATACTCCAAAATCATTGTTAAAATCCTGCCTGCGGTGTTTTGCGCGGCATTGCAGCTGTTTTTACCCAACACATATTTTATCATAGTTTGTGGGAAAAGGCGAGAGTCTACTTGGGGATTTTATGTATATGAATAGCCATCATGTTACTTTCAAGGCGTAACTGTATACAGCAACGTGATGCACACAAAATGAGCAAAAGTCTCATGGAAATTGTCAATCGAATTCAAAGAAAAACTACAAATGAATAAAGAAGTAACAATTCCAGTGTATGGTGGAAAACGAAAAGGATAAATTGCAGAATGATAAAGGAACGATCCAGTTCATTGCATATAAGGAAATATTTGACGGCAGATATGATATTGCATATAATGTAGGTAAATCATAAAGGTTTCCGAAAGGTCAACAACCCAGCGGGCATCAAGCTTATAGCGCTGCAAGCAGCGGGGTATGTGGTCTTCGCTGCGCTTCGGCCGGTGCTGATCATGCGCCACCAGCACTATGCACCCCTGGTGGCGAGAGTCAAATGGATGCTGGCGCATCCGCTTGGCTCATTGTCCGCGGTAATCAACAATAAGAAGTAACTGTATGATTGCACATGTACAGGGAATACTTTAGGAGTGGGATAATAATGAGTGTATATACATTGAAAAAGAATGAACAGGAAGATTTAAAAAAATTATATCAGATAGTCAGAGAACAAAGCAATTCTATGAATAGGAACCTTATCTATTTGATTGCAAATTTAACATATAAGAATATGATAAAATTATGAAGTATTTTCCGGAACGAGGTATCGTTTCGTTTTCCATAAGAATCCCAATGTACTATTCTGCATACATCCGATATACTTATAACGTGCATGTTGCGATTTGGATATGCAGATAACAGCAATGCCTCCAGAAGGGAGAGACTTCATGCCAGACAAAGAGCAGAGCAATCAAAGTGATTTTATGATAGAAAAGATAAAGGTACGTCCTATCAACAGGAAAAAGCTGGTCAGGCGTACTATCATCACAGCCGCTATGGCTGTGATTTTCGGGTTGATCGCCTGCTTTACTTTTCTGCTCCTGGAACCTGTGATCAACAAATGGCTCTATCCGGAGGAGAAGCCCAAGATCGTGGTGCTGCCAGAGGATCAAGAGGAGATGGCTCCTGAGGATATGCTGGCGGAGAATCTGCCTACAGAGAGTCCCAGCCCCACACCGGAGCCGACACCGGACCAGGAGACAGAACCAGGGGAAGAGATCACCCTGGAGGAACAGATCCTGGCTATTCTGTCGGAGAATCCGCCTGCTATAACCAGGGACAACTATAAGCAATTGTATGATTCCATGTCCAGTTATGTAAAAGAACTGAATGCGTACATGGTGACCATCACCATTGTGGTGTCCAATGTAGACTGGTTCAATGATATCCAGGAGAGCAGGAACCAGATCTCTGGTGTCATTGTAGCAGAGAATGGGAAGGAATTGCTGGTGTTGTCAGATGCCCTGCCAGTCCGGTCTGCCCAGAGGCTTCTGCTCACTTTTTGGGAAGGAACCCAGGTGGAGGCCCAGATCAAGCAACAGGATAAGGTCACAAACCTGGCTATCTTGTCCGTGGAACTGGACAGCCTGCCGGACAGCATGAAGGAGCAAGGACTGCCCATCGCCTCGCTGGGGGCCTCTAATTACAGGAACCTGCCAGGAACACCGGTGGTGGCCCTGGGAAGCCCCATGGGAGTCAGCAATTCTGTGGGTTATGGTATGGTCACATCCACTGGCATCCCCATTTATTCGCCGGACCGGAATTACAAGTTGCTGCTCACTGACATTTTCGGCAGCCAGAACGGAGGGGGCGTGCTGTTCAATATGAACGGCCAGGTGATTGGTATCATTACTTCCAGTAAGAATACATCCGATCTGAAAAATGTAGTCACAGCATACGGTATCACAGAATTGAAGAAAATCATCGAGAAAATGTCAAATGGAAGCTCCCTGCCTTATATGGGTATCAGCGGTCTGGATGTGACCAGAGAAGCAAATGAAGAATTAGGAGTTCCTCTGGGTGCCTTTGTGAAGGACATTGATCTGAATTCCCCTGCCATGCAGGCGGGGATCCAGAAAGGGGATGTGGTTATAGAAGCCCAGGGATTGGAAATCCTTACCTTTAACGATTACACCAATGCGCTACTGACCATGGAGCCAGGGGATACCATGGAACTGGTGGTCATGCGCCAGTCACAGAACGATTATAAAGAAATGAATTTCAGTGTAGAGCTGAAAGAATCCAAAATGTGAGAACAAATCAGAATAAACGGGCATGAAAAACATGCAGGGAGGTATTTTAATTGAAATTTATCAGAGATCTGAAAGAAGGGGACAGATTGTCCGACATCTATTTGTGCAAACACAAGCAGGCAGCGGTGACAAAAAATGGCAAGCCTTATGAGAACGTGATTCTCCAGGACAAGACAGGCACTATAGATGCAAAGGTCTGGGAACCAAACAATCCAGGCATAGGTGACTATGACATTTTAGACTACATAGAGGTATATGGGGATGTGAATCATTTCCAGGGTTCCCTGCAGGTCAGTGTGAAACGTATCCGGGTCTGTAAGGCAGGAGAGTATGATCCCGCAGATTACCTGCCAGTCAGTTCCAAAAACATAGATACCATGTACCAGGAGCTGCTGGGACTGGTGCAGGGCATCCGGAATCCCTATCTGAAAAAGCTGCTGGAATCCTTCTTCGTGGCAGACCAGGAATTTGTAAAGGCTTTCCGGTCTTCCTCCGCAGCCAAGACGGTGCACCATGGATTTGTAGGCGGTCTGCTGGAACATACCTTGAGCGTAACTAAGTTATGCGACTACTATTGTAGCAGCTATCCTATTCTGAACAGAGACCTGTTGTTGACAGCAGCTATGTGCCATGATATGGGGAAGACCCGGGAACTGTCCCCCTTTCCGCTGAATGATTACACAGATGACGGCCAGCTTCTGGGCCATATCATGATAGGTTCCCAGATGGTGGCGGAACATGCCGGGAAGATAGAGGGATTTCCCCACAAGCTGCTTGCGGAGGTGCAGCACTGTATCCTGGCCCACCATGGAAAATATGAATTTGGCTCCCCGAAGCTTCCTGCCCTGATGGAAGCTGTAGCCCTGTACCATGCAGATGACACAGACGCGAAGCTGGAGACCTTCAAGGAGATCCTGGAAAATAACAGGGAAAACACAGGATGGCTGGGGTATAACAGATTGCTGGAGACCAATATGCGGGCCAGCATCCTTTCCGGAAGTGGTTCTTCGGCCATGTAAAGGGAAGAAGGTGGTGCCACAAAGGTATCCATCTGCACCCAGGCAAGAAGGGATTCTGCGAAAGTCCGGGTGAAAACAGTTTTTAAAAGATATCATGAGTTCGTAAAGGAGGCTTATCATGAAAATAAAAGAGAATATTATATATGTAGGGGTAAATGACCACCAGGTGGATCTGTTTGAGGGACAATACCCTGTACCTCACGGCATGTCCTACAATTCCTATATGATCCTGGATGAGAAAATTGCGGTGATGGACACGGTGGACATTGCTTTCGGGCAGCAGTGGCTGTCCAATGTGGAAGAAGCCCTGGGGGGACGAAAACCTCACTACCTGGTGATCCAGCACATGGAACCGGACCATTCGGCCAATATCCCCACATTCCTGGAGAAATACCCGGACACCAAGGTGGTGGCCACATCCCAGGCCTTCAAGATGATGAACCAGTTCTTTGGCCTGGAACTGGGGGAGAGGGCTGTGACAGCAGCAAACGGCGGTACACTGGAGCTGGGTGCCCACACATTACAGTTTGTATTTGCCCCTATGGTGCATTGGCCGGAAGTGATGATGACTTATGATATGAAGGAAAAGATCCTTTTCTCCGCGGACGGTTTTGGTAAATTCGGTGCCCTGGATGTGGAAGAGGAATGGGCTGGGGAAGCCCGCCGCTATTATATCGGCATCGTGGGAAAATACGGTGTACAGGTACAGAATATTTTGAAAAAGGCAGCAGCCCTGGACATCCAGGCCATCTGTCCCCTGCACGGCCCTGTGCTGACAGAGAACCTGGGTTACTATCTGGATCTGTACAATACCTGGTCTTCCTATGAGGCAGAGGAAAAAGGGGTAGCCATTGCCTATGCATCTATCTATGGCCACACAAAGGAGGCAGCTCTCTTCCTGGCGGAGCAGCTTAAGGAAAAAGATATCCCTGTAGCAGTACATGACCTGGCCAGGACAGATCTGTCCCAGGCAGTGGCCGATGCTTTCCGGTACAGCTGCCTGGTTCTGGCCAGCAATACCTATAATGCAGGGATCAATCCCTTCATGCATGATTTTATCACCAGGCTTTTGGAACGGAGTTACCAGAAACGTACCATTGGTATGGTGGAAAATGGCTCCTGGGCGCCTATGGCCGCCAAGACCATGCAGGCAATGTTTGAAAAGAGCAAGGATATCACTTTTGCGGAAAATACAGTGACCGTAATGTCGGCTATGAAAGCGCAAGACAAGGAGAAGATCGGAAAATTAGCTGGGGAATTGCAGGAAAAGTGCCTCTGATTGTGGAGAAAAGAGAGTGATAGCAATATAGCCAGAAGAGAAATAACTGGACATTTTCCAGAATTTCCTGCATGAAAGGACATCCAGATGCATGGGAATGCCACTGTGAATGTAACAGAATAAGTAAAATGGCAGGAAAAGTATTGCCAGGATAACCGGGACTGCTGGAACAGGCAGAATTGTCAGGATAGCGGAGTTTGCATGAAACAGACAGAATATAAGAAAAACGACTGTGTGACGATAACCATCGAAGATATGGGCAGTGAGGGGGAAGGCATAGGAAAGGTGGACGGTTTTACCCTCTTTGTGAAGGATACAGTGCCCGGTGACCGTATAGAAGCACGGATCGTGAAATTAAAAAAGAGCTACGCCTATGGACGGCTGGAGAAGGTACTTACACCTTCTCCTTTTCGTGTGGAGCCGGAATGCCCCTTCCACAGACAATGTGGTGGCTGCCAGCTTCAGACCTATGCCTATGAAAAACAGCTGGAGTTCAAACAGGACAAGATCCGGAACAATCTGATCCGCATCGGAGCCTTTGATCCGGCATACATAGACGCCAGGATGGAACCCATCATTGGTATGGAAGAACCTTATCACTACCGTAATAAGGCCCAGTATCCCGTGGGCACAGACAGGGAAGGCCGTATCATTACAGGTTTTTATGCAGGAAGAACCCACACTATCATTGCCAATACGGACTGCTGTCTGGGTGTCCCGGAGAACACTGCTATCCTCCAGATCATACTGGACTATATGCGGGAAAACCATGTCACAGCATATGAAGAGGCCACTGGAAAAGGCTTGGTGCGCCATGTGCTCATTCGGAAAGGTTTTACAACCGGAGAGATCATGGTATGCCTGGTGATCAACCGCAAACCGGAAAAGAAAAAGAAGGACAGAATAAAGCCAGGCAGGATAAAACTGGATCAGATAAAGGCAGATAAATTAAAACCGGAAAGAATAGAGCAGGAAGCAGAATATCTGCCTTATCAGGATAAACTTGTGCAGAGACTATCCCGGATCAAAGGAATGACAAGTGTGTCAGTCAGCATCAACACGCAACAGACAAATGTTATCATGGGCACAGAAATCCATACCATCTGGGGACAGCCTGTGATCTCGGATACCATTCATGTGCGGGACATGCGGACAGAAGATTACCCCATGACCGGACAGGCCCTCACCTTCCACATCTCTCCCCTGTCCTTCTACCAGGTGAATCCGGTCCAGACGGAAAAACTCTACAGCCTGGTCCTGGAATATGCAGGCCTTACCGGCAGGGAAACCGTATGGGATCTCTATTGCGGTATTGGAACCATCTCCCTGTTCCTGGCAGGAAGTGCCCGGAAAGTCTACGGTGTGGAAATCGTGCCGGAAGCCATCCGGGATGCCAGGGAAAATGCTGCCAGGAATGGGATTGCAAATGTGGAATTTTTTGTGGGAAAAGCGGAGGAGGTGCTGCCGGGATTCTATAACCATACGCAAAAACCAGAGGAACAAGAAAGAATATCCCAGGGAACAGAGGAACCAGATCAAAAACAACAGAGCCTGCCACAAAAAAAACTTCCTTTAGGGAATTCATCAGATGCATATACGTGCCATCCGGATGTGATCGTGGTGGATCCCCCGAGAAAGGGATGTGATCCTGCATGTCTGGACACTATGCTGAAAATGCAGCCAGAGCGGATTATATATGTGAGCTGCGATTCCGCTACCCTGGCCAGAGACCTGCGGGTGCTGTGTGATGGGGGATATGAATTACGGAGAATCAGAGGGATGGATCAGTTTGCGATGACGGTGCATGTGGAAGTCGCATGTTGTCTACAAAGGGAGGACAAAGCGAATCCGTAGATTCGCTTGTAGAAATCCTTGAATTTACGCACTTTGCGAGGATTTTTAAGTTTAACCGAACACCTGAATATCGGGAGGATAGTCATAAGACTATCCTGAAAAAAGAAATTTCTCACGAGATTAAAGTGTCCGTAGTTATGGAACTCGTATGAGTGGACACAAAAATGTATCGTTCACAAACTCAATCATTACAGAAAAATCTTATCAACAACTGAATAATAGGTAAGTCGAAAGACCGCTTGTTTTCTATTTTTTTGTGGTATGGAGCAGGCGGTCTTTTTTGATTTTAGAACTGCCAGCATTCATCAGACACCTTGATAATCAAATTAAAAAGTAGGAGGACAAACAGATGGAGCAGACAGACAAAAAGAGTATATGTGGGATTTTCGGCCACAATGTACAGACGGAAAATGTAAAGATCAGCGAACTGCATGATTTTCAGGGGCATCCGTTCAAGGTAGAGCATGATATGCACCTTTTTGAATTATCAAAGAGTATTGAGGATAAGGGAGTGCTTGTGCCCTTGATTGTAAGAACAAATCCAACTGGAACAGGGTATGAAATTATCGCAGGGCACAGAAGAAAAGCGGCCAGCGAATGGGCAGGCATAGATATGGTTCCCGTGATGATTGTGCAGATGGATGATGCAGAAGCGACGATAGCGATGGTGGATAGTAATTTACAGCGGGAGCATATTAAGCCTAGCGAGAAAGCTTATGCCTATAAAATGAAGCTGGAAGCCATGAAGCAGCAGGGAAAGAAAATTACTGAATCTTTGTCCCAAGTTGGGACGAAGCTGTCAAAGGATATGGGGGAAAACGGAAAGCCAATACTCCGTTCTGATGAATTTTTAGCGAAACAGGTTGGGGAGAGCCGGAATCAGATTGCAAGGTATATCCGTCTGACAAATCTTATTCCCAAAATCCTTGATATGGTAGATGAAGGAAAAATAGCGTTTACCATAGCAGTGGAACTTTCTTATCTGAAGGAAGATGAACAGTAT